>CAZWJE010000044.1:20923-25395 GCA_964634395.1 uncultured Gemmatimonas sp.
CCGGCGCTCGCCGTGACCCGGCGGATCGAGAGACGCGAGCCAGTGACCCTGGAGTCGACGCCGCGGCCGCCGCGCTGCGATCCTGGCGGTTGACTCGGGCCAGGAGCGACAGGGTCCCGGCCTACGTCGTCCTATCGGACAGGCATCTCGAAGGCATCGCCGAGCGCGGCCCCACCACACCCGCGGAACTGCGGGCATGCCCCGGGATCGGGCCGGCCCGACTGGACCGTTACGGCGACGAGATCCTGGAGGTGCTCGCGAGTCTCGACACGAAGTGAGCCGAGTCGCGAGCGTCCCCACCGGGTACTTCCCCCAGAGGCCTTCAAGACGGCTCACACCACCCACGCTCACTCTCCGAGCGTGACCCCGATCCGGACCAGCGCGTCCTCCAGGTGGATCCGGGTCATCCGCTCCTCGGCTCCCCCCTCGCCCAGCGCCGACTGGATCTCCGCTCGCAGCAGCTGAAGCTGCTCGCGGATGAGCGGCCTCGTGTCCGACTGTCCCAGGTGGAGCGGCCCGTTCAGCGGCGGATCGTTTTCGCTGCTCACCCGCAGGTCTCCCGAGGATGGCGGCGACCACGAGGCGAACTCCTCATCATGGAGGAGCCGGTGCGCCTGCTCCAGATACGCGCGCTGTTGATTGCGTCGGTAGGTGTCGATCGCGCGGCCATCCGTCAGCTCCCGCCAGACGATCCGGCGCGCGTCATCGAGCATCTCGGTCGGCGTGTAGGTGTTCGCGCCGAGGAACGCCTCGTGCTCGATCAGCCTCGAAATCCGGGCGTGGTTGAGCAACCGTCGCACCGCCAGCTCCTGGTAGGCGCGAATCCTCTCGACCGCGCCCGCGTGCTCGATCCGCCGGAGCACGTCGGGGTTCAGCGCCCAGGTCGGCGTCCGGAGCACGTGGCGGTCGATGAAGTCCATCGCCTGACGCTGGTACTCCTCCTCGACGGCCGTGTAGACCGGACCGTCTTCTCCGTAGCGCTTGTGATGCGTCCACGACCCGCCGACCGCGGCGGCGGCGTGCTCGGCGTAACGGTTCCACTGCGTGAGTGACTGGAGGTAGTGCGTCTCCAGCTCGTAGTAGTCGTCGCCCTCATCGAGCACCCACGAGAGGAGACTGTCGACCATCGTCCGCAGGTTGGCCATTCCCAGCGTGGCCGCTTCGACCGGATCGTCGCTGATCCCCTCGGTCATCCGGTACGGATCCCACTCCTGGTCCATGCCGAACTGCGCGCTCGCGAAGCGGAACCACGGCTCCCCGGCACGCTCCACGACCCAGGTGTTGAGCGTGCCGAACTCGTCGTCCGCGCTCGTGGCGTCGATGATCGGGCGATAACCCCAGTAGACCGCCCAGGCGTCCCAGACGCCCATGTACCGTTCCGGCGGCACTCCGTCGCCCGGCTGCGCCGCGTAGTTGAACCGGGTGCGGCCGACCGAGGATCCCGAGTGACCCATCCGCCGCACGAAGTCGGGATTCCGAATCGAGTCGACGGGGAAGACGAAGTTCGCGCGCTGGTTGTGGGGAAGCCCGACCGAGTGCGCCGTTTCGTGCGAGATCACGTAGCGGATCGCCTCGCCGAGCAGCTCCTCGGGTAGCTCGTTGTCCCGGTAACGCGGGTCATCGGCGGCGGTGGCGACCTGGGAGAGGAGCTGCCAGCGCATGCGTTCCGCGACCCCCTGATAGAGGTTCGTGTGCGCGCGGATGACCTCACCCGAACGCGGATCGACCACGTCTCCGCCTGAGTTCGCGGAGCGCACCGAGGTAGGCACGAAGCGCAACACCGAGTGTCGTGCGTCGAGCAGGCTGAACTCGGGATCCTCCTCTTCCGTCGGGGCGTACCGCACCTGGATCGCGTCGCGGAAGCCGGCACCCTCGAACGCCGCGTTCCATTCGAGAATGCCCGCCTCGACGTACGGCAGCCACGCCCGCGGCGTCGCCGGATCGATGTACCAGATCCATGGGTTCACCGGATCGACGAGCTCCCCACGCAGGAACGCCGCCGTGTCCGACGGCTCGAGTCGATAGCGGGCCGCGTACCGCCGCGGGCGCACACCCTGGAAATCACTCGAGTAATCCGTGACACTGACCGAGCTGAACCCGACCCGCTCGTCCCAGATCCGCGGGCGCATCGGCTCAGCGGGGAGCAGCACCATCGAGTGGTTGACCTCGAACGAGAGCGCTCCGCCTCGGCTCGCCGACGGCGGAGTCGTCGCGTCATAGGTCTGAACGACGCGAACCTCGACGTTGATCGGGAAACTCCGCGACCATTCCAGCCAGCTCCGGTCCCGGTCATACCGCCGCACGTTGCGCGATGTCCGCTGGTTCTGCGGCATGGTGAACGCCGGCGTATCGCCCAGGTAGAGGTCCGTCACGTCGATCACCGACGCATCGTCACCCCGCGCCAGCAGCGAGAGCGACGCGAGGACCGGCGAGAAACTGCCGTTCTCCACGGCGAGCGCTTCGGGCGAACCCTCGTCCGCCGTGCCGACGCGAGACACGGCGCGAAGGAGGATCCGTTCACCGCGCCGCTCCCACCGCACGACGATGTTGGGCGCCATGTTCGCGCCCACGTTGGCGAGACCGTCCTGCGTGCGGTGGTAGCGGCTCATCACCACCATGTCGCGCCCGAGCAGCGAGTCGGGTATCTCGAAGAGGAGCTGTTCGCCGACCCGATGCACGTCGAAGAGGCCCCGGTCGGTCTCGGCGGAGCGGGGCACGACGTCACCATAGGAGCGCTGCTGGGCGGCGAGGGGGAGGGCGGCGGCCACCAGGAAGGCGGCGGCGAGCCCGTGGCACAATCGTCGGCTCATGGTTCGATGGATCGGGGGCGGAGTCATCGGATCCGTGAATCTCGTGGACCCGGAGGGAACGATGTCCGGAAGTTGTTGACCGTCGGTGAGTTGCCGCATGTTACCGCTTTCGGTCGGCTCCCGCGAGAGTGTCCGGAGTCGCCGCGAGCGCCACGGGCGGGACGTCCGGTTCAGCGACGTGGCGGGGAGGACACGCTCGGCCCGCGGAACGCGACCGGCGTCCGGGGTGCCGTCGGGAGGTCACACGAGCGTCGATGCCGTCGCCGGATCGGGCGCCCGCGGATCCACGCCCCGTCCGTCCGCCGGAAGGAATACGGTCACCAGGCCGAGAGCGGGGAGATAGGCACAGACACGATACACGTACTCGATCCCCTTCAGATCGGCGACCACTCCGAGAAACGCCGCCGCGATGCCGCCGAGTCCGAACGCCAATCCGAAGAAGAGGCCTGATACCGCACCGATTCGCCCCGGGACCAGCTCCTGGGCATACACGATGATCGCGGGAAAGGCGGACGACAGAATCAGCCCGATCAGCGCGCTCAGTACCACCGTCCAGTAAAAGCTGACGTGTGGCAGCGCGATCGTGAACGGCAGGGTCCCCAGGATCGAGAACCAGATCACCGTCTTGCGGCCGAATCGGTCGCCGACCGGACCCCCGACCAGCGTGCCAGCGGCCATCGCGCCGAGGAAGATGAACAGGCAGATCTGCGACTGGGCCACCGACACCCCGAACGTCTCGATCAGGTAGAAGGTGTAATAGCTCGTCAGACTCGCGAGGTAGAAGTACTTCGAGAAGATCAGCACGATCAGCACACCGATCGCGCCGACCACCGTGCGCCGCGGAAGCCGGAGCGTCGATCCTCCCGCCGCCCCGCGCGCGCTCGCCCGCAGTGCCGCGTCGCGCGCCCATCCTCCCACCCACCAGAGAATCGCCATCGCGGTGAGGGCCGCGATCGAGAACCACGCCACGCTCCGCTGTCCACCGGGGAGTACCAGGTAGGCGGCCAGCAGTGGGCCGATCGCCGTGCCCGCGTTGCCCCCCACCTGGAAGACGGACTGTGCCAGCCCATGCCGCCCGCCGGAAGCGGCCCGGGCGATGCGCGACGACTCGGGGTGGAACACGGCCGAACCGAGCCCCACCAGCGCGGCTCCCAGGATCAGCAACCGATAGTGCCCGGCCCACGCGAGCACCAGCAGGCCGACGAAGGTCGATCCCATCGCCGCCGAGAGGAGGCCCGGGAGCGGCCTGCGGTCCAGCGTGGCACCCACCACCGGTTGCAGCAACGACGCGGTGGCCTGAAAAGTCAGGGTCAGAAACCCGATCTGGGTGAAAGTGAGTCCGTAATTTTCCTTGAAGACCGGATACAGCGCCGCGAGCAGTGACTGCATCGTGTCGTTCAGGAGATGACACGTACTCAGCGCAACCAGCACCAGCACCACCGTCTGCTCCGCGGGCACGCCACGGGGCTCCTCCACTATTGTCCTGGACATATCGATCGAGCCGTAGAACGACGGCCGTATTCTGTTTCGAACCATGACCGCTCCTCCCGGAGCGATGCATGCGCCAAAGATATCCCGCCTCAACCGGTCCCGCATAGACTGAAGGTTTCCGTCGCGGGGATAGGCGCCAACCTGACGATCGTGTGTGCTTCACCACCGCGC
>CAZWJE010000045.1:0-24964 GCA_964634395.1 uncultured Gemmatimonas sp.
GTGAGGGTTTCTTTGATTCCCGGATGCCCGATCGAGGGAACTTCCCTTACACGGAATACCGATCCCGGACGGCGCAACCGATCTGGCGGGTGGGCCATACTCCGAGCGCCACTATTCGTACCGACCGGCGACGCCGATAACGACGCGCCTCCGGTTCCCTGGCGTCGTGAGGTGGATGAGCATGAACCGGCCGACGAGGCCCACGATTCGACAACTCGATCGCGGAGAGATCCGGGCCATACTGGTGAGGAACCAGGTGGGCAGGATGCTGTACCCGCGAGGAAGCCGTCTCGAGGTGGAACCGGTCCAGTACCTGTATGATGGCGGATGGTTGTACGGACGTGTGGCACGTGTCGCGTTGCCCGGCATGAATGGGGATGGCCGCTGGCCGGCCGCTTTCGAGGTGGATGAGATCGACGGCGCGTTCGACTGGCGGACCGTCATCGTGCACGGCGGTTTCTATACGCTGTCCGACGATGGAACGGACTGGGAGAGGACCGAGCGCACCCGGGCGATCGAACGACTTCGACGCCTGGTCCCCACGGCCTTCACTCCCGACGATCCGACGCCGGCCCTCGACGTCGTCTTCCGGATCGCGGTCCAGGAAGTGACCGGCCGAGCCGCGACGCTCGATCCGGATGGTCCCGCCGCACCCGACGTCGACGCGGGCGGCGGGAGCGACACCCCCGTCACCATCGCCGACTTCGACGCGGCGCCGCGACCCGGCCCGGCGAAATCCGCGCTCGCCCGGCCCGAGACGGCGGGTCCCGTCATGTTCGCCGGCGGGACGACGTCTCGGGTCGCGGGCGCTGGCGCGAGACCCGGTGCCGGAGCCAACTTCATGTCTTCCTGATCGCCCGCGTCACGCACCAATCCGAAGCAGGCCCCCGTTTGGCCGGAGAGAAGGGCCCACACATGGCTGAAGAGATTCGCGTTTTCCTCGTCGATGACCACGCTGTGCTCCGCGCCGGCCTGCGGGCGCTGATCGAACTCGAGGCCGACCTCGAAGTCGTCGGCGAGGCGTCGTCGGGGGAGGAAGCGATCGACCGCGCGCCGCTCGTCAGGCCGGCGGTGGTCGTGATGGACCTGGAGATGCCGGGGATGGGCGGGCTCGCGGCCACGAAAAGGCTGGTCGAGTCACAACCGGGGATCCGCGTGCTCGTGCTCACCTCACGCTCCGAGGCGGAGAACCTGATGCCGGTCCTGGAAGCGGGAGGAAGCGGCTACGTGCACAAGAGCGGCGCCGAGGATGACGTGATCGAAGCGATCCGCACCGTGGCCCGCGACGAGGTGTTCCTCTATCCGCACGCGGCGAAACTGCTCCTGCAGGGATACCGCCGCGCGGAGGAGAAAGGCGACGCGAGCCCCCTCGAGGAACTCAGCGATCGTGAACGCGAGGTACTGTCTCTCGCCGCGGAAGGGTTCAGCTCGGCCGAGATCGGCAAGAAACTCTTTCTCTCGCCCAAGACGGTGGATACGTACCGCTACCGACTGATGCGGAAGCTGGGGATCAGTCACCGTTCGGAGCTGGTCCGCTTCGCGCTGAGCACGGGGCTCCTGAAAGTGCCGTGAACGGAAAGGTCAGCGTTGAGGAAGCGCGCCGCCCTCCGCCGCGCCTCCGTCCGCCGGAATGGTGAACCTCGCGACGCTTCCCGCACCCGGCTCGCTCTCCATCCAGATCCGCCCGCCATGGGCCTCGATGATTCCCCTGACGATCCCCAGACCGAGACCCGCTCCGTGCGGGTTTTCGTCCTGCTGACGCCAGAAGCTATCGAAGATCCGCGGCAGGTTCTCGCGTGAAATGCCCGGACCCGTGTCGGCCACGCTCAGTCGCACGCCTTCTTCCTCCGGCACGCACTCGATCGTCACGCGACCACCCGAGGGCGTGAACTTGATCGCGTTCCCGATGAGGTTTCCGAGCGCCTGCAGAAGACGCATCCTGTCGGCGCACACGGGTCCGAGTCCCGACGAGAATCGGACGACGAGATCGATCCCTTTCTCGGCCGCGAGCGGCATCATCTGGTCGTGCGCGTCGGCGAGCAGGACGGTGGGGTCGAGCGGAGCGGTATCCATGGAGAGCCGGCCGGCCTCGATCGCGCTCGCGTCCAGCAGATCGCTGCGCAGGCGACGCAGTCGATCCACCTGATCCACGATTCCCGCGACGCGATCGTGCATCGGGCCCGACCCCGGACCTTCCGGAATCGTGCGCGCGAGCACCGTCGCGTTGATCCGGATCGCGGCGAGGTGATTATCGAAATCGTGCGATACCACGCGCAGTATCTGGTCGCGGCCACGCACCGCCGCCTCCGCCCGTTCCCGCGCCGCCTGCTCCTCGGCGAGCGCGCGCCGGCGTTCCCGATCCAGCCGGTGTCGTTCGAGCGCGTAGCGGATCGAGCGTGCCAGGAGCGCGGAGTCGACCTGTCCCTTCACGAGATAGTCCTGCGCACCCGCGTGCACGGCGCGCACCGCCAGTTCGGCATCGTCGAGGCCGGTGAGCACGATGATCGGGATGTCCGGTGCGGCCTCGGTCGCCAGGGTCACCGTCCCGATCCCATGAGCGTCGGGGAGCGAGAGGTCGAGCAGGATCAGGTCGGTGGGTCCGGCGCGGAGCCTGTCGCGTGCCTGTTCGAATCGGTCCGCGCGGATGAGTGTCGTTGGCAGCGACACGGCCTCACGCAGGTACTCGGCGAGCAGCCGCGCGTCTCCGTCGTTATCCTCCACGAGCAGAATCCGGATCGGCTCTATCGTCACGCGTCCCTCACTCCGCTGATGGAAGCTGAGCCACGAAGAACCAATACTCCTCGATCGCGCGCACGACGGCGATGAAGCGGTCGAGATCCACCGGTTTCGTCACGAAGCAGTTCGCGTGCAGGTCATAGGCGCCGGCGATATCCTGTTCGATTTCTGAACTGGTGAGCACCACCACGGGGATGGAGCGCAGGCGCGGGTCGCCCTTGACCTCCCGCAGGAGTTCCCGGCCGGACATCCGCGGCAGGTTCAGGTCGAGCAGGATGAGGTCGGGCCGGACGGCGTCCTCGTAGCCCGCTTCCCGACGGAGGAAGGCCAGCGCGACGGAACCGTTGTTCGCGACGTGAAGGTCGCTCCGCCACCCTCCCTCGCGGAGCGCCTCGCGCACCAGCCGAACGTCGCCGGGATTATCTTCGACCAGGAGGATCCGGCCCGTGAACGACGGTTGGTGATTCGTCATGATTCTTCCTCCCGACGGGCGTTCAGGGCCGCGGGCAGAGTGAAACGGAAGGTCGTACCCTCGCCCGACTCCGATCCCACCCAGATCCGTCCGCCGTGACGCTCGACGATCTTCCGACAGATCGAGAGACCGATTCCCGTCCCAGGATACTCGGCGCGACTGTGCAGCCGCTGGAAGATCACGAAGATCCGCTCGCTGAACTCGGACGAAATACCGATCCCGTTGTCGGCGACGGAGAACACCCATTCGTCCCCGTCGCGGCGTGCCGAGATCTCGACGCGCGGCGCCTTCTCGCCACGGAACTTGATGGCGTTGGCGATCAGGTTCTGGAAGAGCTGGGCGAACTGGCCCGGATCACCGCGCACCACCGGGAGAGGCTCGCTCACGACGGTCGCGCCGGCGTCCTCGATCGCCGGCCCGAGAGACTGGAGAACGGGACCGAGCACGTCATCCATCGCGACGTCTTCCGGCTCCCGACGACGGCTGCCGGCGCGCGAGTAGGCAAGCAGATCGCTGATCAGCTCCTGCATCCGGTTGACCCCGTCGACCGCGTAGCCGATGAACTCGTCCGCGTCCGCGTCGAGCCGGCCCTGGTACCGGCGGGCGAGCAGTCGCGTGTAGCTGGCCACCATGCGGAGCGGCTCCTGGAGGTCGTGCGAGGCGACGTAGGCGAACTGTTCGAGCTCCGCGTTCGACCGGGCCAGTTCGAGCGCGTTGGCGTTCGCGGCGTCCTCGATCCGTCGGCGGCGAGAGATGTCGCGGATCACCGCCGTATACACGCGCGTGTCGCCCACGACGAGCGTCGAAATCGACGCCTCGGCGGGAAACACCTCGCCAGACTTCCGTCGCCCGCTGATCTCTCCCCGGTCACCCATGTGGCGGGCGGCCACGCCGGACGCGCCGAACTCACGGATCCACCTGCCGTGCGCGGGCCGAGCCCAGGGCGGGATGAGCATCGCCAGCGGCTCACCCAGCACTTCCTCCGAGGCATAGCCGAACACCGCCTCGGCACCCCGATTGAAGAAGGTGATTCGCTGCGATTCGTCGACCGAGACGACCGCTTCCGACGCGATTTCCAGGATACCCGCGAATCGCACGGCCGAGAGCCGCAGGGCTTCCGCCTCGCGCCAGCGGGCGGTATCGTCGCGCAGGATGACCGCGAAGCCCTCGACACCGCTTCGGCCCGCGCCCGACACGACGCTGTAGCTTTCGTGCGCGCGGTAGACCTCCCCATCCCGCCGGAGCGACCACCCTTCCCGGATCGCCGCGCCCCGTGCCACCGCGCGCGAGAGGAGATCGGCGAGATCGATCTCGTCATGGGCGCCGCCGCCGTCTTCGCCACCGCTCCGCCGCCAGAATCGCGAAACCGGATGACCCAGCACGTCTTCCGCGCGAAACCCGGTAATCGTCTCGGCACCGAGGCTCCAGGTGGTGATCGACCCGTTCGCGTCGATCGCGAAGATTCCGTACTCGCGAAGGGCGGTGGCCATATGGTGCGCCAGATCGATCGGCGCGGCGATTTCCCGCTGTGGGTTGTCCATGTCTCTAAAGCTATTCGCCGGAACACGTTGCAGAAAGGCCACCGGAACCGGACCGGAATCACGGTCCGCCGGGCCCTCCTTTCGTTGCTCTCCCGTCATGGTCACCACTGGAACACCGTCGAGAACGTACTGGTATCTCAGGGTGCCGGGGAGCGCCCCCGGCACCGCAACACGATCCGCGAACTCGCGGGCCCTGGAGTACACCATGCGTGATCGCATCGCTCTCCTCCTCGGAGTCCCCTTGCTGGCCGTGCCGTTCCTGGCGGCCTCCCCCGCGAACGCCCAGTCCGGCGACGGTTATCTCTTCCGGCCCCCGGTCCTCACGCTGTTCGTCAACGGTGGCGTCGCGCGTCCGAGCGCGTCGAGTGACCTGTTCACGGACGCCGCGGAGCGGCTGACGATCGAGCCGGGCGATTTCCTCGGGGGCGCGGTGAGCGCCGGCCTGTCGGTCAATGTCGGGTCGCGGGTGGCCGTCGGCGCGACGGTGGGCTACACCGGGCGAACGGTCCGGTCGGAGTATATCGACTGGCTCGAGTATGTCGGTGACGCCGACGAGGGCCTGCCGATCGAGCAGAGTACGCTCTTCACCCGGGTGCCCGTTCTGGCGCGGTTGAAGCTGTACGTCACCCCTCGCGGCCGGGAGATCGGGAACTTCGCCTGGGTGCCGGCCACGTTCGCGCCGTACGTGGGCGCGGGTGCCGGCTGGATCCATTACAGGTATGAGCAGGCCGGCGATTTCGTCGATTTCGGCGGAGGCGATTCCCCACCCATCTATACGAGTTCGATCGAGGCGACGGGCTGGGCCTCGGCCACACAGTTGTTCGCCGGGCTCGATTACAACCTCCACACGCGGCTGATGTTGACCGGTGAAGCGGGTTACGTGCGTGCTTCGGCTGACCTGCCGACCTGGTTCGAGGATTTCGAACCGATCGATCTGTCGGGGTTCGCGGCGACGATCGGTCTTTCCCTGCGGATCTGAGCGAGGAACGATGAGCACGATCTCGATCCCGCTGATGCGGGCGGCGGTGACGATGGGACTCTTCGGAGCCCTCGCGACCACAACCGGGGCGGCGGCGCAGTCCGGAGGCGGCTGGACCGCGCTACTCGGCTGCTGGCGGGCGTCGCCGATGGAAGCGCTCGAACCGGGCATGACACCCGAAGACCGGATGATCTGTATCCTGCCAGCCGCCGACGCGCGCGAGGTGGAGTTCGTCACCTTCGCGGACGGTATGCTGGAGAGTCGGGAAATGGTCGACGCGTCGGGCGTCGAGACGGCCTTCGATCGCGATGGTTGCCTCGGAACCGAGAGCGCCCGCATCTCGGATGACGGCCGGCGGATCTATCAGGAATCGCGATACTCCTGTCCCGGACCCTTTTCGCGGACGACTTCGGGAATCTTCAGCATGCTGCCGAGCGGTGAGTGGCTGAGCGTACAGGGTGTCGCCGCCGGCGAGTACGCGGAGATCCAGGTGGTTCGTCACCGGCGTGTTTCCGACCTGGCCTCGCTGGATCCGGCAATCGCGGACGCACTCGCTGGGCGGCAAACCGCGATACGCGCCGCCGGAGTCGCGGCGGGAGCGCCGCTTTCGCTCGCCGAGGTGATCGAAGTTTCGCGTGAAACGCACCCGTCCGTCGTCGAAGCGTGGCTGATCGAGTACGGACAGGGCTTCCGTCTCACCGCGACTGATCTCGTCGCCCTCGACGAGGCCGGCGTGCCGGAAGGCGTGATCGACCTCGTGGTGGCGCTTTCGAACCCCCGCGTTTTCGCGATCGACCTCAGCAGCCGGCAAGGCGAGTTCCGACCGGAGGAAGCCGGCTTCGACGCGCCACGCCCGCGCGGCGGATATTACGACCCCTGGTACGACCGGTACGGGCGCTGGGGCCGCTACGATCCATGGGGCTACGGTTACGGTGGATATTACTACTATCCGAGCAGGAACCCGCCGGTGATCATCATCCAGGACCCGGGCGACGGGGAATCCCCCTCGCGGACCCGGCTCGTCCGGGGTCGGGGCTACACGCGGAGCACGGGAACCACGGCTGGCGGAGCGGAATCCGGATCGAGTGGCGGGTCACGAAGCTCGGAGCCATCCTCCAGCGCCGGGAGTTCACGCCCGTCGAGCACCGCCAGCCCATCGAGCGGAGCGACGTCGCGTCCGTCCGCGGGAGGTTCGAGCTCGTCCGGTGGTTCGAGCGAACCGGCTCCGACGCGAACGGCGAGGCCGCGCCCGCGGTAGCCTCGCCCCAACCGCGCCTGACCCCATCCCCGGCGCCCGGGGGGCATACGCCGGATCCGTCGAGGAAGCGGGCGGATCCGGCCCGATACGGACCCCGAGTTCACCCCTCGCCAGCCGCCCCGCCAGATCGCGAGACCCTTTCCATCTTGCGTTAACCGCCATAGTATGCGAGTTCGCGAAATGCGGGGGGCTAGCGCAAGTCGATAAGGGAGCACATTTTTACCGCATCCGGCGGGATCGGATCGCGTTGCGCGCGGCGGTCACCCCCAACCCGACAGTCAGGTCTTCCCGGGCCTGACGGCCGCCGACTTTTCACTCACCCCGGGTACTCGGAGAAGATTTATGTTGAGAAGGGGTCGAACCGGTTCCGGTTTCGCGACCGGGACCACGCTGGCGCTTGCGCTGGGCGTAGCCCTGACGGGTTGCGAATCCGGCCAGGCCGTCAGTGTCGAGAGCGTGGTCGCGCCACAAGAGGAATGGTGGAACATCAATGGCAACCAGTCCTCGACGCGCTACTCCGAGCTCACACAGCTCAACGCGAGCAACTTCAACAACCTCCAGGTCGCCTGGGAGTGGCACGGTGACGAGGATGCCGGGGTCGACCTCGGCGGCTCGGTGAACGCCCGCTCGCTACCCATCTACGCCCGCGGCAGGCTGATCACCACTTCGGGCCCGAAGCGGACGGTCGTTTCGCTCGATCCGGCGACCGGTGAAACGATCTGGACGTTCCAGGAGCCGGAGACCCCGCGTTGGGAGTACTCGATGCGGAACAACCACGGCAAGGGCGTCGCCTACGCGGAGATCGACGGCCGTGGCGTGGTCTTCATCTCGACGCCGGGTTTCTTCCTGCACGCGCTCGACGCCGAAACGGGCCAGCCGCTCGAGGGCTGGGGTGAAGCCGTTCCCGTCCCGGGGTTCCCGGCGAGCGGATCGGTCGATCTGCTCGCGGACCTGATCGAGGGATGGGGCCCGTGGGAGAACGCCGAGCTGGAATACGACGCGTACCAGGGCATCCCGCTCGAGCTTGGGTACATCACCACATCGTCGCCGCCGCTGGTCGTGAACGGCACGGTGATCGTCGGGAACTCGGCCGAGCAGGGATACAACCAGACCCGCCAGGAGAACATCCCGGGCGACATTCTGGCCTATGACGCCCGCACCGGCGCGTTCAAGTGGAAGTTCCACGTCATCCCCCGCCCGGGTGAATTCGGCCACGAGACGTGGGAGAACGATGCGTGGTCGTGGACGGGTGACGTTTCGTCCTGGGCGCCGCTGTCGGCCGACCCGGAGCGCGGAATCGTCTACATCCCGACGAACGGCGCCACGATGGACTTCTACGGCGGCTTCCGTCCGGGCGACAACCTTTTCAGCACGAGCCTGATCGCGCTCGACGTGGAGACGGGTGAACGGGTCTGGCACTATCAGCTCGTCCACCACGACATCTGGAACTACGACACGCCGACCGCGCCGGTCCTGATGGACGTCACGGTCAACGGGCAGGTGATTCCGGGCGTCTTCCAGGCGACGAAGCAGGCGTACCTCTACGCGTTCAACCGTGAGACGGGCGAGCCGATCTGGCCGATCGAGGAACGGCCCGCGCCGCAGTCCCAGGTTCCGGGCGAGCATCTCGCTCCGACGCAGCCGCACCCGACCTGGCCGGCCCCGTACGATCTCCAGGGACGCACGGAGGATCACCTGATCGATTATACGCCGGAGATCAGGCAGCTCGCGCTCGAGCGGGCTCAGGCGAACAACTCGTTCGCTCCGCTCTTCAACCCGCCGACGCACCGAGGCGCGCCGGGCGGTGACAACCCGGCCCGGATCTGCCCGGGCGACACGGGCGGCGTCAACATCACCGGTCCCGCGGCGGCCGATCCGACGACGGGCGTGATGTTCATCACCTCGCATTCGGGTTGTGGCTCCGCGCTTCTGATCCCGGCGATCGAACGCGACCACGACCAGCAGACCGGTTCGACGGTGGTGGACTGGGCCCGCGGTGGCGGTGGTGGCGGCGGTGGCGGCGGTCAGAACCCCGAGTCGATCGATGGCCTTTCCATCTGGAAGGGACCGGTCGGTCGGATCTCCGCGATCGACATGAACACGGGTGAATACCTGTGGGTCATCCCCAACGGTGAAGCACCGCAGGCGCAGCAGGACGTGATCCGGAACCACCCGCTCCTTCAGGGTGTTGAGGGCGTTCCGGTGAACAATGGCCGAAACGGCCACTCGGCGATGCTCGTGACACCGAACTTCCTGCTCGCCACCGGCATGTTAGCCGACAACACCCCATCGCTCTTCGCGATCGACAAGCGGACGGGTGAACGAGTTGGTCAGGTCGCCACGCCGGCCCTTGGCGCGTACGGTATCATGACGTACATGCATGAGGGCAAGCAGTATGTCGTCCTTCCCGTCGTCGGCGGATATACGGCGCTGGCTCTTCCGTAGCTCCCCCCGCGGGACGCGGTATCCAGGGAAGTGACGTAAACGCGAGGAACCGCCGGGTC
Organism: uncultured Gemmatimonas sp.; assembly: GCA_964634395.1. Classification (GTDB taxonomy): domain Bacteria; phylum Gemmatimonadota; class Gemmatimonadetes; order Longimicrobiales; family Longimicrobiaceae; genus WHSP01. The sequence continues at coordinate 9,491 of CAZWJE010000045.1, forward strand.
AGACCAAGACCCGGCGGTTCCTCGCGTTTCCAGCCGTTCGTCCTGCCGCCTTCTCGGCTCGCGAGAAGCTATGCGGTGGGGAACCCGCGCTTGCGCATCAACGCCGCCACGTTCGGCTCGCGACCACGGAAGCGGAGCCACGCGGTGTCGGGATCGACGGTATTTCCGCGAGCGAGCACGTTCTCTCGCAGACGGCGAGCGACATCCGGGTCATACATCCCGCCAGCCTCACGGAACGCCTCCGCCGCGTCCGCGGCGAGGACATCCGCCCAGAGATAGCTGTAGTACTTGGCGGCGTAGTGATCGTCGGAAAAGACGTGGCTGAAATGGGCGGGTCGGTGCCGCATGACCATTTCGTCCGGCATGCCGAGTTCGGCGAGCGTCTCACGTTCGAAGGCGTCCACATCAGCGATCGGGGTTTCTTCGAGGTGCACGCGAAGGTCGAAGATGCCGCTCGCGAGTTCTTCGGTGGTCGAGAATCCGCGACCGAGTTTCGCCGCGAGGTCGACGCGGTCGATGAGTTCGTCCGGCATCGGCTCATCGGTCCGGAAATGGCGCGCGAAACGCTGGAGGAACTCCGGCGTGCTCAGCCAGTTCTCCAGCAGCTGGGATGGAAATTCGACGTAATCCGTCGGCACCGAGGTCCCCGACAACGACGGATAGGTCGCCTCTGAAAGCAGGCCGTGGAGAGCGTGGCCGAACTCGTGGAAGAGCGTACGCGCGTCCGACCAGGAGATGAGAACCGGCTCGTCCGGATGACCGGGCAGGTAGTTGCAGTTGTTGGAAACGATCGGTGAAACCGGTTGACCTCCCAGGCGTTGCTGGTGCCGGTAATGGTTCATCCAGGCGCCTGACTTCTTCCCGGGACGGGCGAACGGGTCGAAATAGAAGAGCCCGACATGGCGGCCGGTCGCGCGATCCATGACTTCCCACGTCCGGACATCCTCGTGGTATACGGGGACGGAGACGGAGCGGAAGTCGATCCCGAAAAGTTCACCGGCGACCCAGAACATGCCGTCGCGGAGCCGATCGAGCTGGAGGTAGGGTTTGACTTCGTCCCAGTCGAGGTCGGCCAGGGGGCGGCGGGCGATCTCGGCGTAGTAGCGGTAATCCCACGGTTCGATCCCGTCGATACCGTCCTGGCGCGCGGCCGGCAGCATCGACTCGATCTCGTCGAGGACGCGGCGAACGGCGGCCGGCCAGACCGCCCCCATCAGGTCGGTGGCGCGGGCCGGCACCCTGGCCATCTGCCGCTCTGCCGCCCAGTGCGCATGGCTCCGGTACCCGAGGAGCTCCGCGCGTTCAGCGCGAAGCGCGAGGATTTCGATGATCACGGGCCGGTTGTCTCGTCCTGGTCCGTCACCACGCGCAACGAACATCCTCCACACCCGTTCCCGTTGATCGCGACGTCGCGCGTAGGTCAGAAACGGCTCGACGGCGGACCGGGTGTTGGAGATCACCCATTTTCCGGCGAGTCCAAGGCGCTCGGCGGCGGCCGCCGCCGCTTCCCGCTGGGGCAACGGCAGCCCGGCGAGATCGTCTTCCTCATCGATCGAGACGTATCGTTCGCTCTCGTCACCGAGAACGTTCTGATCGAACCTCGTGGAGAGTTCGGCGAGGCGACGGTTGATCGCGGCGAGTCGCTCGCGATTGGCGCCCTCGAGCTCGGCGCCTTCCCGCACGAAATCCGTATAGTGAAGCCATACGAGACGGCGCTGCTCGGGCGTAAGCTCAGCCCGATCCATCTCGTCATGGACGGTCCTGATCCGCTGGAAGAGCCGAGAGTTCTGCGTGATCGCGTCCGCCAGTTCGGTGAAGCGGACCATGATCTCCCCCTCGATCTCCTGAAACACCGCGTCGCTCATCACCGTGCGCCAGGCGCCGATGAGTGAGCGGGCCCTGTCGAGCGGTGCTCCGGCCCGCTCGAACGCCTCGAGAGTGTTCGCGAAGTCGGGAGGGTCCGGATTGCTCGCGATCCGCTCGATCTCCGCGAGCATCCCGGAGATCCCCGCCTCGATCGCCGGTAACATGCGCGCGACCTCGATGCGATCGAATGGAGGTACGCCTCCGAACGGACCGCTCCACTCGGCCAGGAGCGGTTCTTCGGCGAGGGAGGCCGAGGCGGCCGGGACCGGGCTGACGGATCCCGGATCAGCGGAGGCGACACCGTCTCGCGTCGACGCGCTGGAAAGTGAACCAGCGGTCAACGGCTCCGTCGCCGGCGATGCCGTGGAACCGCCTGGGGTGGGTCGTTCAGGGGTCATCTGGACGCGTTCGAGTGGATGTGCCGGGCGTGGAATCCCGCGAGGACCGGGATCCGCCCGCGATTCGCGTACCAGAAACCGGAAAATCGCTCGCGAAGAGACGAGGCGGCCGGAATCGACGGGCCCGACGCCCGCCGAGCCGGCGTGTCAGGGAGACGTCAACGGTAGCGATTCGAGTCGATCGGCCGGGAGGCGTGCCGACACGGTGATGATGACGCCGGGACGCCTGACCGTCAACGTGTTGAGGGCAACCGGGTCTGCGTCCTCCACTTCGCGGGCGATCGCCTGATGGGCGCTGGTCGAAGCCGTCATGTCGGGATCGGCGCGCTCGGCACGGTGGACGAGGTAGACGGGCGTCCCGTCATCGAGCGTCTGGGTAACCCGGACGGCGCGCACCTCGACGTCTGAAGCGACCTCCACCGCGTCCACCGATCGGCCGGAGACGGTCACGATCGGCGCGCCGAGCCAGGTGGCGGCGTTGATCAGATTCGAAGGTGACCATGCCGTCGGGACCGGGTCATCGTCGAGCGTGGCGGACGACCCGGCGGGAAGAGTTCGCGCCACGCCGGACGGTGCGGCCGCCATGGACGGGGGTGTCACCTGTGCGGCGACCGGGTCCGACGGCGCGACCCCCGTGGCGGCGATCCGCGTCAACGGCTCCTCGGCGATGGAGGCGCCCACGTCGGGCTCACGGATCGGAATATCGATGCCGGCCTCGGGCGGGCGGGCACCGAACGCGACCGCCGGTGCCGGATCGCCGCCCGTCGGCGCGGCGTCCGTTCCAGGCCCACCCGCCTCCGCCCCGGCGGTGACCGGTGCGGCACCTCCAGTCGGCACGATCGCGTCCATCGAAATCACGGTCTCCACCCGCGAACCCGAACCCGTCGGTGCCGACGACCGGGCGGCGCCAGCCGCGATCGATGGCTCGGCGGCCGACGAGGGCCTGACCTCCGGACTCGGAAGATCGATCGGCGACGATTCGGTGAAGATCTCGGTATTCTCGGTCCGGTCGAGCACCGCCAGCCGCCCGGAGCGCGAGACCTCCCGACCCAGCCAGCCGAGCCCGATCGCGCCGACGACGCTCGCGGCCCACGCGGTCGCGACGAGGCGCCGACGCCAGCCGGGCGCCGTGGATGGCGGCGTGATTCGTGGTGGAACGGTCGGTGGCGCGACGGGCGTGGCCCAGGCATCCCGCTCGTCGGGGCGCCCTTCTCGCGGGGCGTCTTCGTGCGGCGTTTTCGCGGCCCGCGCGGCGATGACCCCGAAATCCGGCGGCGCGACCCGCGCCGGACCGCTCCGTGCGAGGATCGCGTCGGCCCGGTCGCGGATGTCGCGGGCTTCCTCGAATCGTAACCGACACTCGACGCACTCGGCCAGATGGCCGCTGATCGCCGCCACCTCGGCCGGCGTCAGGCCCGACCGATCGCGGTCGAGCCACGCCTCGAGTGTTCCGTCATCGATGTGCGGCATGACTTCCCTCAAGCGCATCGTGTGAATCCACCAGTCGTTTCCTGGCCCGCGCGAGCGTCGTCCCTACCGCTCCGCGCGCCAGTCCCGTCTGTTCGGCGATCTCGTCGTAGTTGAGTCCGGCGTCCCAGAGAAGCAGGACTTCCCGGTCCCGGTCGCTGAGCGCCTCGAGGGCGCGCCGTACTCCGTCGGCGCGCTCCTTTTCCTCGAGCTGACGATCCGGAGACGGTTGCGCGGCCTCGGCGGCCTGGGCGTCCGCGCGCAGCAACGTCAGGTGCTTCTTCCGGCGGATGACGAGCCGCGCTTCATCGCGCGCCAGGTTCGCGGCGACCATGAAGAGCCAGGCGCGCGGGTTCGCGGGGTCGTGCGAGAGCCCGCGGGTGAACGCCTCCTGCGCGAGGTCCCTTGCCCGTTCCTCGTCCCACACCTTTCGATGAAGGAAGCGAACGAGCTCAGGGTACGTGGTCCGGAAGAGGTCAGCCCAATCGATACTCAACGGTTCTCCCCGAGATCGAAAACTCGTGCCTTTCGAATGATGTGACGAACGACCGCGCGACGGTTGCACAGTCAGCCTTCCCCGTGACGAATACGGAGGCGTCCAGCGAGAAGACACCCGGGCACCGCGTCCGTGGCGGATGTGCAACCGCCGCCGGGCACGTCGTCACAGAGGGCAGAGCGGTTTTCACACGTCCCGTTCGCTCCCGGAGGAGCCGATGAAACACACGCTATTCACCACCCTGGCGATTCTGCCGATGGCCGCCGCTTCGCTGCTGGCGATCCAGGATACCGAGCCGCACTCCATTCAGATCTCGATCATGGGAATCGTGATCGATGACGCGACTGGCGCCCCCGTCGCGGGCGCCGAGGTCGGCCTCACCGCGACGGCGAACGTCGCGGTCACGAACACCGACGGCGAGTACGCGCTCGTCGTACCCCACCCGAGTCCGCCTGGAGCCAGGCTCGTGTTGACCGCCCGGGCGGGGGGTTACGCGGACGCCAGCCGGGAAGTGGACCCCACGGGCGACGCGGTACGCGTGAACTTTCGCCTCCGTTCAGCGAACGTCCCGCGCTCTCTCGCCGACGAGAAGCGTAACGTCCCGCCGGTCGAGCAGGCCGTTCGCGCTCCGACCCAGACACGACGCGCGGTCACGGCGGAGAGCGTGATCTCGCTGGACGCGGTCGTGCCGACGGGCTCGATCGGTGGGGCGGCGCCCGCACCCTACCCCGCCCCACCGCCCGGCTGGAACCGTGAAGCGTACGCGCACATCGTCGAGAACGCCTTCCAGTCGGCGGCGGGGAACCCGCTCTCGACCTTCTCGATCGACGTCGACCGGGCATCGTACAGCAACGTCCGGCGATTTCTCCTCGACGGGCGGCGCCCCCCGACGGACGCGGTCCGCATCGAAGAGCTGGTAAACTACTTCCCCTATGCGTACCCCCGGCCGGATCGCGCGAGCGGGCATCCGTTCGCCGTGGCGACCGAGGTGGCGCCCGCCCCCTGGCGGCCGGAGCACCAGCTGCTGCGTATCAGCCTGGCCAGCACCCCGATCGAGACCACGCACCTTCCCCCCAGCAACCTGGTCTTCCTGCTCGACGTCTCGGGGTCGATGAACTCGCCCGACAAGCTGCCGCTGGTGAAGCGGTCATTGCGCCTGCTCGTGGATGAGCTTCGACCGGATGACCGGGTCGCGATCGTGGTGTACGCGGGCGCCGCCGGGCTGGTGCTGCCATCGACGGCGGCGGAACAGCGGTCACGAATCCTCGGGGCGATCGAGGAGCTGGAAGCCGGCGGCTCGACGGCCGGCGGCGGGGGGCTGGAACTCGCGTACCGTGTGGCGCGGGAGAACCATATCGACGGGGGGAACAACCGGGTCATCCTGGCGACCGATGGCGACTTCAACGTCGGCCCGTCGAGCGATTCCGAAATGATCCGCCTCATCGAGGGGATGCGCGACCAGGGGACCTTCCTGACCGTCCTCGGCTTCGGGACCGGGAACCTGCAGGACGCGAAGATGGAACGGATCGCTGACCATGGGAACGGCAATTACGCCTATATCGACACCTTTCTCGAGGCGCGGAAGGTGCTCGTCAGCGAGATCGGCGGCACGCTCCTCACGGTGGCGAAGGACGTCAAGCTCCAGGTCGAGTTCAACCCGGCGCGGGTACGCGGGTACCGGCTGATCGGCTACGAGAATCGGCTGCTGGCCGCGGAGGACTTCAACGACGACACGAAGGATGCCGGCGAACTCGGCGCGGGGCACGCGGTCACCGCGCTCTACGAGATCGTTCCCGTCGGCGTGGCCACCGAGGTGGAGATCCGCGGCACGGATCCGCTCCGCTACCAGACACCTCCCGCGCGGCCGTTGAGCGGCGACGACGAGATCGCCTTCGTCCGGGTGCGCTACAAGCCGCCCACCGCGGATACCAGCCTGCTGCTCGAACACCCGGTCCAGGACGCGACCGGCGAACCATCGACTGATTTCCGGTTCGCTTCGGCGGTCGCGGCGTTCGGGATGATCCTGCGGGATTCGGAGCACAGCGGCTCCGCCACGCTGGACGGCATCGAATCGCTCGCCCGGGGCGCTCTTGGCGCGGATGAAGAGGGCCATCGAGCGGAGTTCCTGGAGTTGGTCCGGGCCTATCGGTCACTCGAGGCGGAGTAGCCAGCCCCTCCCCCCGGACGAATCGCGCGACGCGACATCCCCCGGAGAGACGATTTTCGGCGCTCTCCGGGGGATCGCCGTCTTCCCGGATCAGCCATCCATTCGCGTTCGCGACAACCGTCCCTAAACAAAATCCACCTCACACTCGTCCAAGTAGACAAGGACGTCGGGCGACCTCGCAACCCGCTTCAACGAGTGCACCTCCACACGATCGAACGCGAAGTCGTGAGCCCTCTCCCCCAAACCGCGGAACTCATCACGAGAAGCCGGAACGGGGACGCGGAAGCGTTCCGAGCGCTATACGACGAACACGTCGGCGTGGTGTACGCGCTCTGCGTCCGCCTGAGTGGCCAGGGTGAAGCGGTGGCGATGGAGATGACCCAGGAGGTCTTCGTCCGGGCCTGGAAGGGGCTGGGCGGGTTCCGCGGCGAGGCTTCGTTCGCCACCTGGCTCCACCGGATCGCCCATAACGTGGCGAGGGACGCTCAGCGGGGTGATTCCCGTCGTCGCGCGAGGCTGGTCGATGTCGATGCCGCCGAAACCGATTTCGGCTTGACATCCCCCAGGGGACTCGACGAGGAGTCCCGGATCGACCTGGAGCGGGCGATCGCGAGGCTTCCCGAGAAGGCGCGGAATGCCCTGGTGCTGCACGACATCCACGGATATCGATGCCACGAGGTCGCGGCGCTGACCGGCACCGCGGTGGGAACGATCCAGGCCCATCTGCACCGCGCCCGCCGGCTCCTCCGCAAGTTCATGGAGAGATGAGAATGTCGCACCCCAACGATGACCTGCTGCAGCTCCACGTCGACGGGCGGCTCTCCGCGCGAGCCGGCGCAAGGGTCGTGGCGCACCTCGCCGAATGCGAGCGGTGCCGTGACCGACACGTCCGGCTCGAGGAGGTCTTGACGAGTCTCCGGCTCCTCCCCACCTCGATCCGCCCGCCGGTCGACCTCTGGGGCGGCATCTCGGACCGCATCGTCGAGGACGTGGTCATGGCGGCGGGCGCGGAGGCCCGCCGGGTCTCCCCGGAGATCCGCCGCTCGCCGCGCTGGCGTCGATTCACCGTCACCGGGCTCGCCGCCGCCGCGGTCCTGCTGATCGGGGTCGCGCTGGGCCGCACGCTCTCCCATCCGGGCTCGAACGGGCTCGCCGAGGTGAGTGTCCCGTCGTCCTCGTCAGCGACGCCGCGATCGTCTGGCCCGGGGCCAGTGACACTGGTCGACGACGATCCCGCCTATGACCAGTCGGTGGCCGAGCTGCACGCGGTGCTCGCCACGATGGCCAACGAGCTGCGACCCGAAACGGTCGCCACGATCGAAGAGAACCTGCGCATCATCGACGCGGCGATCGACGAGGCGCGCGAGGCTCTGGCGGCGGACCCCGCCAGCGATTACCTCCGCCGCCGCATCACGATCTATCGCCAGACCAAACTGGACGTACTCCGCGCGGCGACCGGCGTCATTCCTTCGACGGAGATCTGACGAGCGTTGACCACGATGATGACTTCATTCGCCTCGAGGCATTCCACCGGCTCATGAATATCGCGATCCTGATCGCCGCCTTCACCACGACGACGTTCCAGCTGGCCGATACCACCGTCAGCGTGCCGCCCGGCGCCCGGCTGGAAATGCGAGTCATGGGCGGCTCGGTCGAAGTCGACACCTGGGACGCCGACCAAATCCGCGTGCTCGCTGAACATGGACGCCGTGAAACACTGAACATCCGCACGAGCGATTCCGTGGTGCGAATCGATACGCGGCGCGAAGGCGGCTTCCCCGGTTCGAACACGGTCAACTATCGTCTGACGGTCCCCCATTCGATGGACCTGGACTTCACCGGGATGAACGTCGACATCCAGGTCATCGGCGGCGATGGTCAGCTGAACGCGCGGACCGTCAGCGGCGAAATCGTCGCGCGCCGGCTCGGAGGCGCCGTCGTGGTCCAGTCGGTCAGTGGCGACGTGGAGGTCGAGGGTGCGGCGGAGACCGTGACCGCCATGTCCACTTCCGGAGACGTATTCATCAGCGACGCCTCGGGCCCCCTCGACGCCCGGGCCGTCAGCGGAAACGTGATCCTCGAGCGGATCTCCTCACCGGATGTCGAGGCCTACACCGTCAGCGGTCGGATCCGTTTCGAAGGGTCACTCAACCCGAACGGAATCTACACCCTGGCCACCCACAGCGGATCGATCACCCTCGTCACGCCGGAAGCCCCGGACGCGGCTCTTACCCTGGCCACCAACTCCGGCCGGTTCTCGACCACCATCCCTTCGCTCACCACCATCGACCACTCACCCGGCAGACGACGAACGTACACCGTCGGCAACGGATCAGCGGTCATCGAACTCGAGACTTTCAGCGGCGATATCCGCATCCTGACACCTGAAGGGTCCTTTCCTCCGTAGAGTCAATTCGACGCTTCGGCCCGGGCGTTCCAGCCGCCTGTTCCCGGCCCGGACCGAGCGAAAAAGAGGGTGGCATCGAAGGGCGAACGCACGCCTTCGCGATTGCCCGCCAGCGGAAGAAGTGCTAAATATTTAGCATTATGCTGAAAAAACAGCATTAGTGATGCACGTTCCCCCCGGTCAGCCGGTCACGTCCGAACAAGGGAAGGAAAGACCTCATGCGCGCGCACCTCTTCCTGGCGCTTTTCATGGCGCTCTTCGCGGTCACCGAATCCGTTCAGGCGCAGACTTCCAGCGGAGGGACGTCGCCCGTCCCGGGCTCTTCGGGGGAAGGGTCCTCGGACGACCCGTCGGCGGGGGTGTCAGCGGTGCCCGGAGCGTCTGGCGCCACCACGATGTCCGCGTCGTTGGCGATCGAGACACCGGCGATCGATGGTCGTGACGATGATCCGGCGTGGCTGGCGGCGTTCCGGCAGTCGGCGTTCGTGCAGCATGAACCCGACAACCGGGCGGCGCCGACACTCCCGACCGAGTTCAGCGTGACCTACGACGAGCGGAATCTGTACGTGTACGTTCGCGCGTGGGATCCTCATCCCGACAGCATCCCGCGCGCGCTGACGCGGCGAGACGTGCGCGGCCCGTCCGACGAGATCTCGATCCTCATCGATTCGTACCACGATCGACGAACGGGATACTGGTTCGCGGTGAATCCGGACGGCGTGAAGCGGGACGCCGCGCTGGCGAATGACGGCAACGAGGACTGGTCGTGGAACGGCATCTGGGAGGTGGGGACGCTGGTGGACGGGGAGGGGTGGGCCGCCGAGTTCCAGATCCCGCTCTCGCAGCTTCGCTACGCGGACGCGCCGGAGCATACCTTCGGGTTGGCGGTGGTGCGGATGATGGAGCGATACCGGGAGACGGTGACCTGGCCGGCGATCGACCGGAACCGTCCGGGGCTCGTATCGCAGTTCGGCGAGATTTCCGGCCTGCGGCGGCTCACGAACGTCCGGAGCATCGAAGTGACGCCGTACACGGTGGCGAAGAACGAAAGCCGCGAAGTGGACGACGCGAAGTTCGACCGGGCCAGTCGTCTGTCGTTGGGCGCGGACCTCAAGCTCCGGCTGACGCCGAATATAACGATCGATGCCACGGTGAACCCGGATTTCGGCCAGGTCGAGGCCGACCCGGCGGTGCTGAATCTTTCCGCCTTCGAGACGTTTCTGGGCGAGCGCCGGCCGTTCTTCCTGGAAGGCACCGGGCTGTACCGGTTCGCGCTGAACTGTTACGCCGTCGTCGATTGCGGAACGAATGAGGGGCTCTTCTACTCCCGGCGGATCGGGCGCGCGCCGTCACTGCGCTCCGACCATGGGCTGCCGGACACACCCGCGACGACACCGATCGCCGCCGCCTCGAAGGTGACGGGACGAACGGGGAGCGGCCTCTCGTTCGGAGTGCTGCACGCGCTCACGCCGAGAGTCGAAGGCGCGGATGAGGTCACCATCGAACCGTTGACCAACTTCGCGGTGGTCAGCGCCGAGCAGGACTTCCGCGAAGGGGACGCGGGAATCCGCTTGCTGGCGACGAGTGTGACGCGGTCGCTGGACGACCTGACGGAAGAGACGATGCACGCGTCGGCCCAGGCCGTGGGCCTGAACGGTCGGAGCCGTCTGTTCGGCGGGAACTACGAGGTGGTGGCTTCGGCGGCGGCGTCGCGCGTCGCGGGGACGCCGGACGCGATCGCCCGGACACAACGAAACGCCGTCCATTACTTCCAGCAACCCGATGACGACGCGGAATACGACCCGACCCGGGACTCTCTCACGGGCCATTCGCTCCATCTCCGGTTCGGCAAGTACGGCGGCGGGATCACGCGATTCGAAACGAGCCTCGCGCGAAGCTCGGCGGGATTCGACGTGAACGACCTCGGCTATCTGCGACGGGCCGATCAGGCCGATTGGAGCACCTGGATGTCGCTGCGCTTCAACGACCCCGGCCGGTATTACCGGTGGGCGCAGCTGAACGCGAACCACTGGGAGACGTGGACGACTTCGGGGAGGCGTCTTCAGAACGCGATCAACCTGAACGGCCACGTCGGGCTGCACAACAACTGGGACGCTCATCTCGGGGCCACGCTCGACGGACTGGGCGAGGCGTACTGCGATCGCTGTTCCCGGGGCGGCCCGGCGGTCCGGACTTCGACCGGGTTCCATCCCTGGTTCGGGCTCAACACCGACAGCCGCCGTCTCCTGGCACCGTCGATCTGGGTGAACCTGGGCTTCAACCACGAGGGACGTACCCGGAACGTGTCACTCAACCCACAACTCGCGATCAACGCGTCGACCGCCCTGCAGGCGCGGCTCGGCGTGAACTGGTCGCGTAACGACGACGACGTCCAGTGGGTCGAGAACGTGGAAGATCCGGATGGGTCGATCCACCATTCCTTCGCGCGTCTCGAACAGGAAACGCTCTCGTTCAGCGTCCGGCTGAACTATACCGCCGCGCCGGACCTGACCTTCGAGTTCTATGGCCAGCCTTTCGTCAGCACCGGGACGTACAGTGACTTCCGGGAACTGAGCCCGACGCCCGATGCCGAGGCCTATCTCGACCGGTACATGCCGTTCACTCCACCCGAGTCGACCGACACCGAGCTGAGGGTCCGCCAGGTACGGACGAATGCCGTGATGCGCTGGGAGTTCCGGCCGGGGTCGACGCTCTTCCTCGTCTGGGCGCACGGGCGCGAGGCGTCGGACGTAGACGGCCGGAGCCGCTCCTGGGGAGACGAATACCGGGACCTCCTGGAGCTGCGTCCGGAGCACACCTTCCTGATCAAGCTGGCCTACTGGTTCAACCGGTGATGGCCGGACGGGCGCCCGCCGTTCCCCGCGGTGGGCGCCTCGTCGGAGCGAGGCGGATGCCCCCATGCACCTCGCCACGAACGGTCGGTCCCGGGTTCACGAACGATCGTTCGTTCTGGACAACGCCCCTCCACCGCCCCATCATACCGGAAAATCTTTCTGTTCGGGCACTTCGACCCGATCGGGCCGCCGGACCGGAGCCGTGGCGACACGACCTCCACCCCACGTCAGTCTGTTTTCCAAACGAGGCCGTCGCGGCCGGGATCACTTCATCCGCAAGTACTACATGTTTCGAAACGCAAGGATCATCGCGCTCGCCGTCGCATTGCTGGCGGTGAGCGCCTGCGGCCGGTTCGGGGGATCGCCCGCCGGGCTGGCGCCCGCGTCCGGCCAGGAGTCCGGCGAAGCCCAGACGGGATCAGGAGCGAGCGCGTCACGCGGCGGACCGCGGCCGTACCGTCAGGTGATTCCCGAGCGCGCGGTCACACGCGACGGGATGTTCCGCACCCACATGGTCGACGAGCGGCTCTACTTCGAGATCCCCTCGGAGATGTACGGGAGAGAGATGCTCCTGATCATCCGTGACATGATCGGAATCGGTGGGCCGCCGAACCGTTACTACACCTGGGAGCGGAGCGGGAACCGGGTCCAGCTCTGGCAGAAGCAGTACGCCATTCGCGCCGAGGACCCAACGAACCTTACGGGCTCCGTGGAGGCGATGGCGAAGGGACCGCTCATCGCCTCATTCAACATCGAAGCATTCGGAGCGGACAGCGCGGCGGTGATCGAGGTGACGCGCCTCTACACGACCAACATCACGGAATTCGGCGCGATCCGCGGCATCGTGCAGGATCGGTCGTACGTCGAATCCGCGACCGCGTTCCCCGATGTGGTGAACGTGGTGGCGACGCAGACCGGGGTGGCGACTCCGCAGGGAGCGCCGGCGGGCGCGCAGGCGCAGGCATCGACGCAGCGGTTCCACTGGAGCCTGGCGCTGCTTCCCGAGACGCCGATGATGCCGCGGCTGCACGACAGCCGAGTCGGATTCAACTCGCTCAGCTTCACGGACTACTCCTCGCGAGAGCACCGTTCGGCGACCCGCCGCTACATCCTGCGTCACCGGCTGGAGAAAGCGGACCCGACGGCGGCGGTGTCGGCGCCGGTGGAGCCGATCGTCTACTGGGTGGACCGGGCGACGCCGGAGTGGCTGATCCCCTACGTGCTGGCGGGCGTGAAGCAGTGGGTCCAGGCGTTCGAGGAGGCGGGTTTCTCGAACGCGATCGAGGGGCGGCTCGCGCCGTCGCCCGAGGAAGACCCGGATTTCTCGATGTTCGACGCCCGGTACTCGGTGATCTACTGGCACGCCACGGATATCCAGAACGCCACCGGCGGAGGTGTACCGGATCCGCGTTCAGGCGAGATCCTGAAGGCCGAAGTGAACATGTACCACAACGTGCAGAACCTGATCGCCAACTGGTACTTCACGCAGGTCGGACCGCTCGATCAGCGCGCCTGGACGCTGCCGCTCCCCGACTCGCTGATGGGCAAGCTGGTCGAGTACGTGGTCGCGCACGAGGTCGGCCACTCGCTCGGGTTCCCGCACAACTTCAAGGCGTCGTCGATGTATCCCGCCGATTCACTCCGCAACGAGGATTTCCTCCGGCGCATGAACGGCCACGTCGCGACGCTGATGGACTACTCTCGCTTCAACTACGTCGCGCAGCCGGAAGACGGCATCCCCGTCGAGTTGCTGATCCCGCAGGTCGGACCCTATGACCGGTTCGCCGTGAAGTGGGGATACGCGCCGGTTCCGGGAGCCCGGACGCCTGACGAGGAGAAGCCGGCGCTCGACCAGCTGGCGCGTATGCAGGATTCCATCCCCTGGTTCCGCTTCACCACACCGGACGTGCCCAACGACCCCGGTCAGCTCACCGAGGCGGTTGGAGACGCGGAAGCGGTATACTCGAGCACCCTGGCGCTCCGGAACCTGGACCGGGTGATGGACCTGCTCATCCCGGCGGCGGAAAAACCGGGCGAGGACTACTCGCGTCTCCAGGAGCTCTACGGGAACGCGGTACAGCAGTGGGGCCGGTACAACGGACACGTGGCGGCGGTGATCGGCGGCGTCGAGTCGCGGGAACTGCTGGGAACCGGCGAGCGGTTCGTGCCGATCCCCCGGGAGAAGCAGCGCGAAGCGATGCAGTGGCTGCGCGAGAACGCCTTCGCGACACCGCGACGGTTCATTCGCGGCGATATCCTGATGCGGATCGAACCGGAGGGCGCGGTGAACCGCATCCGCGACGCCCAGGCGTCGGTGCTCTCCACGCTGATCAGCGAGCCGCGGATCGCCCGGCTCATCGACTACGAGGCGCTCGACGGAGAGGAGAACGCGGGCTATACCGTCACCGAGATGATGACGGAAATGCGGGATGCCATCTGGAGCGAACTCGGCGCCGGCTCCGTGCGCGTCGACGTCTACCGCCGGAACCTGCAGCGCGCGCACTTGCGGCAGATCGACCTGCTCCTCAACCCGCCCCGTCCCCCCGGCCAGGGGACGACCGCGCCGCCGCCCCCACCGCCCGCTTCGGACACGCGGCCGGTGCTGCGCGCGGAGTTGCGTGAGATCGACCGGCGCGCGGCGGCGGCGCAGGGCCGCGCGGGGGACGCGATGACGCGGATCCACCTCGAGGACGTGCGCGCCGAGATCGCGCGGATCCTGCTGGGCGGCTGAGAGAGAACCTTATCTTGCCTCTGCCCCCGCCCCGCCACGCCTCGCGTGGGCGTGGGCAGGTGCAGAGGCAAGTGAGCGCGGGTACGGCTACCGCGCGGGCGGCGCCGTCGAATGGGACCCGACACCGACCGCGAAGAGGTGGAGGAGGCTACCGGGGCTGCTGCATCTCCTGCATGATCGCGGCGACCGAACGACCGGCGAGACTGAAGATCGACTGGAAACGTCCGGTTACCCGGGTACGGGCGCCTTCGGATGGGACGCCGCCGCTCTGCGCGACGATGAAGATCTGACCGGTTCCATCGTCGAGTTCGTATCCACCCATCCCCAGGACCCCCGCGCTGCGGGTCACCGTCCCCTCCACGCGTACCGTCTGGCCATCGTAACGTTGAGGAGCGGCCATCAGGTCACTGATGCGGACCGTCGACGCGCATCCACTGAGGGCCACCGCGAGTACGAACGCGAAGCCGGCCCGCGCGACACCGCGTCTGGCGCTCGATTTCCCAATCATTCCGTTCTCCCCGGTTCCGGTTGCCGTATCCCGACCCGCGCCGTGCCGCACGGTCGGCCGCTCGAATTGTAGCGCGCGCGCCGGGCGGATGTTCCGACGGCGCGCCGGTGAAGCCGCGGCATCGCCGTGCCAGGCGGCCCCACCGAATCCGAAGCTTCCTTTATCTTACCGCCAAGAACACCAGGATCACCAAGACCACCAGGACAGAGGCGGCATGGAATGGCGAACCCTTTGTGCATTCCGTGCTCTATGGGGTGGCTGTTCCGTCCGTCAAGGATGCCTGCGCGGTTCAGGCCGATGGGTATGGCCACAGAAGGCACAAGAGGTACAAGAGGTCGATTTCCCCCGTGAGAAAGGGGTCGACGAGTTTGGACTGGTGTGGCGGAGGTCGAGGTTCAACCCCGTCACCGGTAAGCTCGCACTCGATTCACCCATTCGTAATGGCGATGAGGCTTCCTGTCTTTCCCGGCGGTCTGGGCGTTCCTGGCGGTAGAAAAAAGGACACCGGGGCCCACCGGCCCCGCCTCCGTCAGTCTTCCCGCGCGTCCGAATCCGCCCCGCCGCCCCGCAGAAACAGCG
>CAZWJE010000046.1:0-24764 GCA_964634395.1 uncultured Gemmatimonas sp.
CTCAGAGGTCTCGGACGGGCGGTCACGCGGTTGGTACAAACGGCCCGCCAGCCTTGAGTACGGACGCACGATCAGATCGGTCAGAGCCCGGGATCGTGTGGCGGGGTCGGTGCGGTCGATCCGGTGGGCGGGGGCGACGCGGTGGACGGGGGCGACGCGGATTCCGCGCGGCGATGGCGCCGGAGAACGTCGGGCGACGGGCCGTCAGCGCCGGACCAGAGGATGTCCGCGATGCGGCGGATCAATGCGGCGACGATGAATCGTTCGAGTCGCCAGCGGCCGCCCGGCCGCGCGCCGTTCGAGCAAACCAGGCTGGCGACCACGGGCTCACCGCCCGGGGTCAGCGCCTCGTCTCACCCGTAGGACGGACCCTTGATCATGCGCAGGAGTTCGGTCGGATCGCTCGACGCCTTGAGGCAGTCGTCGAGTCGGGCCTCCTGCCGGTTGTAGAGTTCGAAGAGCGCGTCGTTGAGCGTCTGCATCCCGTGCTTCTTGCCCGACTGAAGCTGCGAGTAGAGCTGGTGGAGCCGGTTCTCGCGTATGCAGGCGCGTACCGCCGGGGTGCAGAGCATGACCTCGGCCGCGCAGATCCGGCCGATCCCTCTCGCGCGCGGCAGGAGCGTCTGCGTCACGACGCCTTCGAGTACGAACGCCAGCTGCGCCCGGACCTGTGCCTGCTGGTGAGCCGGGAAGATATCGATGATCCGGTTCACGGCCTCCACCGCCGAGTTCGTATGCAGCGTCGCGAGGCAGAGGTGCCCCGTCTCGGCGATCGTGATCGCCGCCTGCACGGTCTCGAGGTCGCGCATCTCGCCGACGAGGATCACGTCCGGATCCTGCCGGAGGGCGTGACGCAGCGCGGAAGCGAAGGACTTCGTGTCCGACCCGATCTCGCGCTGGTTCACCACGCAGTTGCGGTGTTTGTGCACGAACTCGATCGGATCCTCGATCGTGAGGATGTGGCCGTACCGCTCACGGTTGATCTTGTCGACCATCGCGGCGAGCGTCGTCGACTTGCCGGATCCCGTCGGGCCGGTCACGAGCACCAGCCCGCGCGGCCGCTCGGCGAGTGTCGCGACGACGGGCGGGAGGCCGAGGTCGTCGAGCGGGCGAATCGCGAACGGGAACCGCCGGACCGCCATCGCCACGCACCCACGCTGGCGGTAGACGTTCGCCCGGAACCGCGAGAGGTTGGGAACCCCGAAGGAGAAGTCGAGCTCGTCGTCGTCCTCGAACCGCTGTCGCTGGCCGTCGGTGAGGATCGAGTTGGTCAGCTCGCGCGTGTCCTCCGCGGTCAGGACCACGTCGACGACGCTGTCCACGATCGATCCGTCGATCCGCAGCTTCGGCCCGTCACCGGCCGTGATGTGCAGGTCCGACGCGCCGCGCCGCACCATCTCGTCGAGCAGCGACCGCAGGTCGAACGTCGGCGCGCGTGGCGCCACGTCCGGGGCCTCGTCGAGCAGGAAGTCTGGAACTTCGGATGTCTGGGACATGATCTCAACTTCGGGTTCTCGCGGAGGGCGCGAAGGACGGCGATCTCAGCGAGGATGAGGGGCGTATCCGCGCGCTCCGCGCGAGGCACCAGCGGTAATCGTTCATCGCGCCGTCTCGCGGAGTACTTCCTCCAGTGTCGTCAAGCCTTGGTCGATCTTGAGAAGACCGTCCATGCGGAGCGTCAACATCCCCTCGCGGATGGCCTGCTCCCGGAGATCGGCGACGGCCGCGCCCCTGAGCACCATGCGACGGAGTTCGGGAGACATCGCCATCACCTCGTAGAGGCCCTGGCGACCGCGATAGCCGCTTCCGCCGCACGCCTCGCACCCCCGGCCCCGCGAGAACGAAGCCTCCAGTCGCGCGTCCGGCACGCCGGCCGCGACGAGATACTCGAGCGGATAGGTCGCGGGCTCGGCGCACGATCCACAGATCCGCCGCACCAGGCGCTGAGCCGTGATCAGGTTCACGGCGGACGCGACGTTGAACGCCTCGATTCCCATATCCACCAGCCGGAGCACGGCCGAAGGCGCGTCGTTGGTGTGGAGCGTGGAAAGCACGAGGTGCCCGGTGAGCGCCGCCTTGATCGCGATCGACCCCGTCTCCAGGTCGCGCACCTCGCCAACCATGATCGCGTCCGGGTCCTGACGCAGGAACGCCCGCAGCGCGGCCGCGAAACTCATCCCGATTTCCGTCCGGACCTGGACCTGGTTGATCCCGCGCAGGTTGTACTCGACCGGGTCCTCCGCCGTCAGGATGTTCACGTCCGGCGTGTTGACGCGGGCGAGTGCGGCGTAGAGGGTCGTCGTCTTGCCCGACCCCGTGGGTCCCGTCACCAGCACCATCCCGTGGGGCTGATGGATCGCCTCGAGGAAATCCGTCCGGGCTTTCGGTCCCATCCCGAACGTGTCGATGTCGAGCGGGGCGCTTCCCTTGTCCAGGATCCGCAGGACGATCTTCTCGCCGAACAGCGTGGGAAGCGTCGAGACGCGGAAGTCGATCGTCCGGGCCCCGACCCGCAGCCGGATCCGCCCGTCCTGCGGGAGACGGCGCTCCGCGATATCGAGGTCGGCCAGGATCTTGAACCGGGAGATCAGCGCCGCCTTCATCTTCGCGGGAGGGCGCATGATCTCGTGCAGCGCGCCGTCGATGCGATAACGGACGCGGATCTCCTTCTCGTAGCACTCGAAGTGGATGTCCGAGGCACCGCGACCGACCGCGTCGTGCAGGATCCCGTCGATGAGCCGCACGATCGGCGCCTCATCCACCGCGACCTGTCCACCGTTCGATGCGCGGTCGTCATCCTCCCCATCTCCCGGACGACCCGGTTCCGCCTGGCCCTCGAAGTGCCGGAGCAGGTCCCGGATCCGGTCGTCCACGGCCCCGTACTCCCTTTCCACCACGCGCCGGAGCCCATACTCTCCCGCGATCGCCGGCTCGATGTCGAGACCGGTGACGGATCTCAGTTGGGCGAGAGCCGCCTCATCCCCGGGGTCCGCGATCGCGACCGTCAGCGTTCGGCCCACGCGCCGGAGCGGAATCACCAGATAACGAAACGCCGTCTCCGCCGGCACCAGCTTCAGCAGTTTCGCGTCAAGGGTCGCGCGCTCCACATCGACCGCCGGAACCCGATGCTGTCGGGCGAGATAGCGCGCGAGTTCCCGTTCATCGAGGTAGCCCAGCTTCACCAGACTGAATCCGAGCCGGGTCCCGCTCGTCCGCGAGTCGGCGAGCGCCCGATCCAGGCGATCCCGCGTGATCACCCCGTCCCGCAGCAGCGTTTCCCCCAGGCGTTCCACCATGGCGATCCTCGTCCTCCCGGCGCGTTTTCGGTCGACTCCCCCATCCGCTTCACCGCCCCGCCCCGCTACAGTCGCGCGGCGCCCTCGATCCGCTCCCGGAGCCGCGGCCCGATCCCCGAGACGCCTTCCAGCTCCTGGAAGGTGGAGAAGAGCCCATGCGTCCGCCGGTACTCGACGATCCGCTCGGCGATCGCCGGTCCGACACCGGGCAACGCCTCCAGCTGCCGCGCCGTCGCGCGGTTCAGGTCGACGCGAGGATCCTCACCCGCCCGGGAAAACGCTCCCCCGCCGGTTGAGGGCGGCCCCCTGGCCCCCGATCCCGACGACAGCGCCGCCGCGCCCGGTCCTTCGGACAGTGTTCCTCTCGCGACCGGCGCGACCGCCCCTCCCGGCCCCGCACGGACGACCGGCGCGTTCCGCAGATCCAGATGGGGGCCGATCGCCTCCAGCATGGCGGGCCCGATCCCCGACACGCGTTCGAGGTCCGCGACCGAGAGGAAGGGCCCGCCCGTCTGTCTCTCCGCCACGATCCGCTCCGCCAGAGCGGGTCCGATTCGTGGCAGCCGATCCAGCTGCTCGGCCGGTGCGCGGTTCGGATCGATCTTCTCGTCGGGACCCAACGGTTCCCGGCGGATGCGCTCCAGCGACAGCTCGGCCGCCACCCGATCCCGCAGCCCGGCTCCGGCGCCCGGCCCCATCGAGTCCGCCGCCTCCGCCGAATAGGCCAACCACTCCCCCGCCTCCGCCCGTGTCGCCCAATGCCGCGCCGTCGCGCCCGCGGCGAGCAACACGGCGATCACGAACAGCGCCTGCCGCTCCTGGGGTGTGAGGTCTGTGAACATGTCGTTTCGAACGAAGGACGCCCCGGATCTCTCGCCCAAACAATCTGCCGGATCCACCCCCATTCGTCGTGGACTCGGCCGGATCGGATCTGGCGCCCACGACACGACGCACGCCTCCCCCGCGCCGCGCGCGTCTCCCTCGTGTCCCGATCGCCTCGGAACACGCCAATCGGTCTCGAACACCCATCCTCCTGAGGGGTAGTAGCCCGCCGTTGATCGATCGCCGGAACCCCGCGCCGCGCCGATGAAGGTTCTCACCCGCTACCTCATCCGGACCCATATCGGGCCCCTCCTCTTCGCGTTCTTCGCGCTGACGAGTGTCCTGCTCATCAACGTGATCGCGAAGGAGCTGGCGAACCTCGCGGGCAAGGGTCTCCCATTCGACGTGGTCGTGGAGTTCTTCCTTCTCTCGCTGCCGGCCAACATCGCGCTCACGCTGCCGATGGCCGTTCTGGTGGCGGTCCTCTATACGTTCTCGACGCTCGCGGCCGACAACGAGATTTCCGCCCTGCGCGCCAGCGGGGTCGACCTGCGACGCGCCGCGCTCCCGCTCGTCGTGCTCGCCGGCCTCATCGCCGGCGGCATGGCGTGGTTCAACGACCGGGTCCTCCCCGCTTCGAACCTGCGCTGGCGCGTCCTCATGACCGACGTCGCCCAGGCCCGGCCGCTCCTCGCCGTCCGTCCCCAGACACTCAACGGGATCTCGACGGCGAACGGCCTCACCGCCTACTTCCTCGAATCCCGCGAAGTGAACGCGGAAACGGGACAGCTCCGCGAAGTCTCCATCTACGACGTCAGCGACCCCAGCATCATCCGGACGATCAACGCCGATTCCGGATCGATGGTGCTCAACCACGACCAGACGGACCTCCTCCTCACCCTCCACAACGGCCACGTGCGAGAGGTCAACTTCGAGGAGCCGCAGAACTTTCAGGTCATCGAGTTCCAGTCGCAGGTGATGCGGATACGCGGCGTCTCGGATCGGCTCGAGCGCAACTTCGGTTCGGATTACCGGACGGACCGCGACATGACCAGCCGGATGATGTTCGCGGCGATCGACAGCCTCCGCGCGGAGCGCGCGAAGCTCGTCGCCCCGGCGGGAACCGGCCGCGCGGTGGAAAGCGGTCCGGCCGTCGAGGCTCCGGTCGAGGATGCACGGCTCCCGGCGCAGACGGTCGACGCGGGGGCCGTCGACCCGAACGCGCCGGCGTTCGACCTTACCGAGGATCCGATACAGGTGGTCGGGGAAGATCCGAACGGCGCTGAACCGACGGTCACGGCGGGTGAACAGGTCGGCGGTGACTCGAGCGCCGCCCTCGGCGGTGTCGACACGGTCGCGAGCGGATCCTCCGCCACGGACCCGCGGTCAGCCGCCGGAGCGATCCCGCCCGCCGAGCTGGACCGGTTCACCCAGGGCCGCATCGAGAATATCGATTTCCAGATCCGCGAGTATCAGCTGGAGATCCACAAGAAGTTCTCGATCGCCGGCGCGACGCTCGTCTTCGTCCTGATCGGTATTCCCCTCGCGCTCCGCTTTCCGCGCGGCGGGATCGGGATGGTCGTGGCCACCAGCCTCGCGATCTTCGGGATCTATTACGTCGGCCTCATCGGCGGGGAATCCCTCGGTGACCGAGGGTACGTGCCGCCGGCGATCGCCATGTGGAGCACGAACGCGATCTTCGGAGTCCTCGGCCTCATCGGCTTCATCCGACTCGGCAACGAACAGGGTACCGCGCGCGGCTCGGGCTGGGGCGACGCGCCCCGCTTGCCGGGATGGATCCGCCGTCGTGTCAACCGCGCGCGGAACCAGCCGTGAAACTCCTCGACCGGTACCTCCTCCGGCAGTTCTTCGGAACCTTCGCCGTCCTCCTCCTCGGGCTGCCGGTGCTCTTCGTCATCACCGACCTCACCGACCAGCTCGACAACTACCTGAGCCGCGGGATCCCCGCCGCCGTCGTCGCGCTCTCCTACCTCTATTACCTCCCGCAGCTCGTCTTCTGGGGATTCCCGATCGCGTCGCTGATCGCGACTGTCTTCACGATCGGGAACATGACTCGTTATCAGGAGATCACGGCGGCGAAGGCCGGAGGGGTCAGCTTCTATCGGCTGGCCGCGCCGCTCGTCCTCTGCGCGACGGTTCTGAGTGTCGCGGCCCTCGGGCTCGGCGAACTGGTGCCGGTGGCGAACCAGAAGCGGGCGGAGGCGCTGCGTGAACGGCAGCGCGTGGTGACCCCATTTCGCGACAACATCGTGTTCCGCACCGAGAGCGGTCGGACGCTGGCGGCCAACCGGGTGAGCACGCTGCAGAGTGACATGGAGCGGGTGGTGGTGGAGACGCCGCCCGCCGAAGACGGGCTCCGTCATCAGATGTCCGCCGCGAGGGCCGTCTACTATCCGGACCGCGGATGGGCGTTCAACGACGGTCATTTCCGCTGGATCCCGGAGGACGGTCCGCCGCGCAGCCTCGCGTTCTCGTCGATGAAGATCCGGGAGCTGGAGGAGCGACCGGAGGAGTTGCTCGCCATCCCGAAGGACGCGGAGGAAATGACCTATCGGGAACTGGAACGGTTCATCCGCTCGATCGACCGGTCGGGCGGGGATCCGGGCGAGTATCGGGTGGACCTGGCGCAGAAGGTATCGCTCCCCCTCGCGATCTTCGTGATCGTACTCTTCGGGGCGCCGCTCGCGACGAGTTCGAAACGCGGCGGGACGGCGTACGGGGTCGGGGTGAGCCTGATCATCACGTTGATCTACCTGATGATGTTCCGTGTGGGGAAAGCGGTGGGCGCGAGCGGGGCGGTCGACCCGATGGTCGCCGCGTGGGCGCCGAACGTGATCTTCCTGATCGGTGCGATCATTCTCTTCTGGCGGGTCCGAACCTGACGCCGCTCCCGCCACCGAATTTTCCCGTTGGCAAGATGATCGGGCCGACGTCCGTGGGGGTGTCGGCCCGATCATCCGTGGCATTTCGTTTCATGGGCGCGGTCTCCGGGCCGCCTCCGCCGGATCGCCCGTGCCGGGTTCGATCCGACACGGACCTTTATGGATCCGATCGGTCGGAAAGCCACCGCGCCGGAGGTTTGAGGGCTGAAAGCGGATTGGGAACCTTCCCCTCTGGGGAAGAGGGAAACTCCCGATGGCGCCGCGGAGCTTTCGGGGCCATGTTCAAGCCCATGAAGGCGACTCCGATGCTCTCCGCCCCGCGTGGAGCCTTCCCGCGATCCCCGGGCACGTGCCCGCTCACCGCCCCGCTTCCGCTCGGCGGCGACGGGGCCATGTCCGGGCGGCGCGCGTGCCGCGCACGAGGCGGATCGCGCGGCGCGCGGCCGGTCCCCCGGCCCGTGGGCGAGTTCATTCTGTCCGCCCGCCACGAGTCTGACGCGGAGGCCGATCGACCAGCGAGGTATCGTCACGGTGAGCACATCCCGCCGCGCCTTCGCGACAAGGGGTGCCCGGACTACGGGGTTCCACCTCCGGACCCCGGTGTGACCTTTCCGACCGACCCCCTCCCCCTCCTCCGGCTGTTCCGGACCTCGCCCGCCAGCGGGGTCCACGTCGCCCGTGTGTTCCTTCGCCTGTTCCCCTTCCCCATCGGGCCTCCGTCCTTCGCCTGAGTCGCTTATCGCGACTCACCTCCAGCTCGTCGCGGCCGGTCACGAAAGATCGTGGCGACCCGAAACCGTTCGGGAGCCACGAAGGTCCGCGTGCGTCAATCGACTCTCACAGGGAAACCCGCTCATGAAGATGATCGTCCTTTCGGCACTGCTGATCACCCTCCCCGCCATCGCGGTGGTGGTGTTCCTCGGGAGAACCCCGGTAATGTTGATTCCGGCGATGGCCAGCCTGTGTGTGGCGTCCGTTCCGTTTCTCGGTTTCGCCTGGTACCTTCGAAACCTCTCCGGTGAGGCGGACGACACGCCCGATCACTGATGGCCGCTGACGGTTGAGGCGGGGGCCGAAAGGCTTCGTGATCGATCGCCAGGAGCGATCCCGCCGAGTGCGACCGACCCACGACGGTCGGCTTCACCCGACGACACGGTGATCATCGTGTCCGATACCGTGACCCATGGAATGAGTACGACGATTCGAGAAGGACCCGTGGACTTTCAGGAACTCAGCCCGACCCGCGCGGCGACGCTGCTCTCTCGGGGGATCCGCCTGCGGTGCCCGAACTGCGGTGAGGGACGCCTGCGCGAGACCTGGCTCAAGCTGAAACCCAAGTGCCCGGCGTGCGGGCTGCGTACCGACCGGGGCGAGGAAGATTTCTTCAACGGGGGGATGATGTGGAACATCGTCTTCTCCGAAGGCGGCCTGCTGGCGACCGGCCTGCTGGTCGGTATCCTCACCTGGCCGGACGTACCCTGGACGCTGCTCCAGTGGGGGACGACCGCTCTCATGGTCATCGTCCCTTTCATCTTCTATCCGTTCTCCCTCGGCTTCTGGCTCGCGAACGATATCTGGATCCGGCCGCTCACCGAAGACGAGATGGCGTGGCATCGCGCCAGTCAGCCGGGCGAGTTCCGACCACACCTGGACCGCTGATCGGTCGGGCCTGGTCCGGGACCGACGCGTCCACCCGGTTCCGGACCAGGCCGCATCCCCGCGTCATCTCTATCCCCGCGTCGACCCTATCCCCGCGTCGACCCTATCCCCGCGTCATCCCTATCCCCGCGTCATCCCTATCCCCGCGTCGTCCTCATCCGCGCGCTCGTCCCGGCGGCGCTCAATCCGTATCATCCCTTGCGGGCGCCCGCCCTCCCGCATCCCTTGTCGCAAGGACGGGGAAGCGATGTCGGTCGACCGAGATCAGGTCGCGATCCGATCAGGGGCGTCGGCCGCTCCCGTCACCTCGAGGACCGGCTCGTGATGACATTGGAAACAGTCCATGGAATGGGGCAGCCGGATCTTCGTGCCCGGCGCGATCGTCAGCGCCGTGTGGCAGCGCGGACACTCACCGGTGAACGAACTCACGACGTACTCGCCGCGCCACTGTCGGACTCCGAGATAGGTGCCTCCGCCGACCGCCAGCAGAACCCACGGCACGTGTGGCGGAATGAAAAAGAGGACCGGAGCGAGTACGAGACCACCGAAAATGGTGAGCACCGTGCTCGTCAGACGGGTACGGGGGGAGCGATAGACGAGGTCAACGCAGGCGGCGACCGCTTCATGGCCGCGCAGGCGGATCCATGCCCCGGAGGTTGGAGATGAGGTCATCGGGGAAGAGTGCTGGTTCGAGGTTGGGAATCGAGGTCGCGAGCATGTACACCGGGGAAAAAGCGACGTTCTCCACATGCGCCCGCCGGCTCCAGTTCGTCGGGATACTCCTGCTCGCCGGAACCCTCGCCGCCTGCGGCGACGACCGGCCCGAGCCTCCCCGGGCGGCGGAGGCCCCCGACACCGGCGCGGCAACCAATCCGGCGTTGACGTCGGGCGGGAGCGACGGCGCGGTGGCGGCCGACACGGCGGCACCACCCCCGCGCGGCGTCGAGGCCACCGGTTTCCTCATCGCCGTCGACGGAGAGGGGCTCCGCGCCTTCGACGCCGTGACCGGCGCGGCACGCCCCATTCCTTTCGGCGGTTCATTCGAAGATACCGTCAACGGTGTCACCGGCATCACGAGTGCCGTCCCGCCTGAACGCGGTGAAACACCGGATTGCGGGCTCGCCTACGCCTCCTGGGAAAACGGCCTGACGATCACCGGCAGGGGCGGCCGTTTCGTCGGATGGTCGCTCCGGCCTTCCTCCACGGAAGCGGTGCTGACGACCGCCAGCGGTGTCGGGATCGGTTCGATCCGCTCGCGAGTCGATTCCGTGTACGATATCGAAGTCGCGGAATCGTCACTCGGCGTGGAGTTCTCGGCGGGCGGGATGGCGGGAATCTTCGATGAGGACGGGCCGGAGGGGCGCGTCACCGCGATCTGGGCGGGAGAAGTCTGCATCGCCCGGTAGACTCGACCGACTCGACCGACTCGACCGACTCGACCGACTCGACCGACTCGACCGACGCGACCGACTCGATGGACCCGATGGACTCGATGGACCCGATCCCCCGGGGAATCCCATGGCGGACGTCCCGGGATTGAATTCGCCGTGGGCTCGCGTAGCTTCCCGGCGAGGCCAGATGCCGATCGTTACGCCGCCTTCCGCCCGGGAGTGACCGATGCAGCCCCAGCTCGATCCGATGAATCCCGTATCCCCGGCCCGGGATGACGCCCTGAGGGCCAGCCCGTGTCCGGGTCGACCCCGGTCATCCGCTGGCGACCCGGTCACCGACGGCGGCGGAGTCACCGCACGCCAGCGCGCCCGACCGCGGAAGATCCTCTCCTTCCCGAGCACGGCGACGTTCCGCGCTCTGGCCATCGTGACGGGCCTGGCCACGATGTCGGCCACCGCGGCCCACGGGCAGGCCGACTCCGGCGCGCAACCGGGTAACCCCTACGGCGAATGGCGCCACTGGGGGGCGGACCTCTCGAGTACCCGCTGGTCCCCCCTCGACCAGGTCAACGCCTCCAACTTCGCCGACCTTGAGGTCGCCTGGGTCTGGCGAGGAGACAACTTCGGTCCGAACCCGGACGGGCTGATGCGCTCGACGCCCATCTACGCGGACGGGATTCTCTATACCGTCGCCGGCCGGCGCCGCCAGGTCATCGCCATCGATCCGGCCACGGGCGAAACGCTCTGGACGTACCGCGAGCCGAACACGAAACGCTGGGAGGACTCGCCGCGGCAAAATTACGGTCGAGGCGTCGCCTATGGAGAGATCGACGGGCGGGGTGTCATCTACCTCGTCACCCCCGGGTTCTTCCTGCACGCGCTGGACGCGAAGACGGGGCGCCCGCTGGAAGGCTTCGGCGGCGCGATCCCGATCGATGGATTTCCCGAGACCGGCGTCGTCGATATGCTCGCCACCCTCGGCTATCCCTATGACGTCGAGACGGGTATCGACCCCGCGCGTGGCCTCATCACCACCTCTTCCCCGCCGCTCGTCGCCAACGGCGTCCTGGTCATCGGCAACTCGGCGCATCAGGGAGGGGGGAACCAGACACGGATCGAGAACGTGCGAGGTGACGTCCAGGCGTTCGACGCCCGGACCGGCGAGTACCTCTGGACGTTCCACACGATTCCTCAGGCCGGCGAGTTCGGTAACGACAGCTGGGAGAACGACGCCTGGCGGTGGAGCGGGAACGTCAACGTATGGGCGCCGCTCTCCGCCGACCCCGAGCGCAACCTCGTCTTCCTCCCCACCGACGCCCCCACGAACGACTATTTCGGTGGCTTCCGACCCGGCGCGAACCTCTTCGGAAGCAGCCTCGTCGCGCTCGACCTGCGCACCGGGGAGCGCCGCTGGCATTTCCAGACGATCCACCACGACATCTGGGACTGGGACCTGCCCGTCGCGCCGATCCTCGTGGACCTCGAGGTCGAAGGCCGCCAGATTCCCGCTGTCGTCCAGGCCTCGAAGCAGGCGTTCATCTACGCGTTCAACCGTGAGACCGGGGAACCCATCTGGCCGATCGTCGAGCGGCCCGTACCCGCCGGTGACGTACCCGGCGAATGGTACTCGCCCACGCAGCCATTTCCGTCACGGCCCGCCCCCTACGAGCTGCAGGGTCTCACGGAAGATGATCTGATGGATTTCACGCTCGATCTGCACGCCCTCGCGCTCGAGGCCGTCGCCGACATCAAGCTCGGACCGATCTTCACGCCTTGGGTACATCAGGGGAATGACGAAGGATTCCGAGCGGCCGCGCAATGCCCGAGCGCGACCGGCGGCACGAACATCCCCGGCGGTCCGGTGATGGATCCCGAGTCGGGGATCCTTTACGTGCAGTCGCGCAAGGCGTGCTCCGGCGGAGTCCTGGCGGCGGGGTCACTGCGCGACGATGGCGGCCAAGGCGTGGCT
This sequence comes from uncultured Gemmatimonas sp., assembly GCA_964634395.1. Lineage (GTDB taxonomy): Bacteria > Gemmatimonadota > Gemmatimonadetes > Longimicrobiales > Longimicrobiaceae > WHSP01. The sequence continues at coordinate 12,041 of CAZWJE010000046.1, forward strand.
CCCGGCCTCACCGTCGCCGACTTCACCGCCGGCACGGGCGGCGCCTTCACCTCGGTGGACGGGTTGCCGATCTTCAAGCCGCCCTACGGCCGCATCACGGCGATCGACATGAACACCGGCGAGCACCTCTGGTGGATCCCGAACGGCGACACACCCGATCGGATCGCCACGCACCCACTGCTCGTGGACATCAACAACCTCCCCAACACCGGCTATCAGGGCGACGCGACGGTGCTCGTCACCCGCAGCCTCCTGATGTACGCCGAGGGCCGCGGGGGCCGCGCGGTCTGGTACGGCGTCGACAAGCGTACCGGTGAGCGGATCGGCACGGTCGAGATCCCGGCGCCGGTCAACACCGCGCCGATGACCTACCTTCACGAGGGCCGCCAGTACATCGTGCTCCCCATCGCGGGCGGCGGCATCCCCGGGTCGCTGGCGGCGTTGCGGTTGCCTGAATGACCGCGATCTTGGCGTTGAAGCGGTTGTAGTTACCGCGCCGTCAGCCCCCCATACACCGCCATGGCGATCTCCTGGATGATCGGGTTTCCGATCGCGGCGACTTCGTTGAAGTTCGACGTTGTCGTCACCTCGGTGAACACGGCGACGATCGTCTCCCTTCCGGGCACGAGGAAGTACCCGACATCGTGCGTCACCGCCCCCGACTCGCCCGTCTTGTGCGCCACGGGCGCGTCGTCGAGCACCGCGCCGAACTTCGTGTCCACGCGCTGGTCGAGCATCCACTCGAGCACCCTGGCGCGCGAGCCCTCGCTCAGCAGGTTCCCTTCGTGGATCGCGCGGAGCAGTTCGATCGTGTCGGCGGTATCGATGACGTTCGCGGGATCGGAGATCCGGTCGCCCGGGAACATCTGGCGGTGGAACTTCATCGTCCCGAGCCCGAGATCGTCCAGCAACGTCTGTACAGTCGGGATCCCCACATAATAGAGCAGCATGTTGGTGGCGGTATTGTCGCTCACGATCACCATCTGCCTGGCCAGTTCCTCGACGGTGGTCGTGTACGGCATCGTTTCCCGCTGGATCTCGCCGGACCCTCCGACCACCATGTACGGCGACACCGTGACCGGCGCCTGGAGGGAGAGCAGCCCGCGGTCGGCCTGCCGCATCACCGTCGCGAGGAGCGCCATCTTGATCGTGCTCGCGGGATTGTACGGCTCGGTCGAACCCACCACGACGGACGCCCCGTTCGGCGCCGAGATATCGGCGAGGCCGACCGAGACGCGCACGCCCTTCTCCGCCGCCGCGTCCACGAGCGGCTTCACGACCGCCGCGATCTCATCGATCCGCGAACCATCCTGCGCGTCCACGGGCGAGGCGATCGCCGCCGCGCCGAGCGCCGTCGCCAGACAGACCGCGAATCCCGCCCCGTTCTTCATACCGGGCATCCTCATGGAAAGCACCTCGATCGCCACATGGCGGTGAAAGTAGTCGGACCATCCCTCCCGTTCGGGTGGAATGGAACGCGGAACGAGTCCGTGTCAAGGTCTCGCCCTGGAACCGGAAGTTTTCCTTGACGCTCTTCCCACCCGTCCGTACACTGCCACGCGACGTTTCCCGCCCCGCGCGACCACCCCCGGACAGGAGTCCACGAACCATGTCGTCACCGGCTCGCCATCACCCCGCCCGGAACGCCGCGTGGGGTCCCGCTCTGGCCATCCTGCTCACGGCGGTCACCACCGCGGCCGTTGCGCCCCCCATCCTCACCGCGCAGTCGTACACGCTCGAGGAGATCATGAGTCCGGCGTTCCCCTACGACCTCGTTTCGGCCGCGAAGGCGGACCGCATCGCGTGGATCGAGATCGAGCGGGGGATGCGCAACGTCTGGACGGCGCGGGGGCCGCGTTTCGAGCCGACCCGCCTCACGAGCTTCATGGAGGACGACGGCAACGATCTCACCGGCCTGCAGATCTCCGACGACGGCGCGGTGGTGACCTTCGTCCGCGGACATTCGCCGAACAATCGCGGCTGGGTCGCCAACCCCACCTCGCTCGCGAGCGGAGCCGAACGCGCGATCTGGGCGATCCAGACCTCCGGCGGCGACCCGTGGCGCGTCGCGCGAACGAATAGCGGCACCCTGTCGCCCGACGGTCGCTGGTTCGTGCACATGAAGGACGGCGAGGTTCACCTCGCGCCGGTCGATCGCAACGCCGACCCCGCCGCCGCCGACGCGGCTGGCCCGCTCTTCCGGGTCTGGGGCCGCCCCGGCGGGCCTCGCTGGTCGCCCGACAGCCGGCGCATCGCTTTCGTCACCGACCGCGATACGCACAGTTATGTCGCGGTCTACGACCTCGCTGAGCACGAGGTGACCTACATGGCGCCCGGCGTCGACCGTGACGCGAACCCCGAATGGTCGCCGGATGGGTCACGGCTCGCCTTCACGCGCCGACCGGGCAGGGCGTTTGGGGACGAGATCCGCGTTCCCGAGGGCACCGAGGTGCCGGCCGGCTTCCGGAACGCCCGGTTCGCCGGCGGCCACGCGCTGGAGATCTGGATCGCCGACGCCACCACCGGCGAGGGCTCCGTCCTCTGGAAGACGACCAGCGAAGAAGAAGATCCGTTCTCCGCGATCCGCACGCTCAACTGGCGGAACGATCACCTGGTGTTCAGCCTCGAACCGGAGGACTGGCTCCGCTTCTTCTCGATCTCCACGATCGAGCCGGCCATCGCCCCGATCCCGCTCACGCACGACATCGGCTTCCCCGAGGAGTCGGCCTTCTCGGCGGACGGACGATATCTCTACGTCTCGACGAACGCGGGCGATATCGACCGGCGGCACATCTGGAGAGTCGCGGTCACCGGTGGAGCGCCGGAACGGCTCACGGATGGTGACGGGTCCGAGACGTTCCCGGCGGTGATCGCGTCGGGCGACCAGGTCGCGATCCTCAGTGCCTCGGCCAGCCGGCCGCAGTCGGTCGCGATCCTTGCCGCCGATGGCGGCGAGCCGCGGGTGATCTCACCTCTCCCGGACGCCTTCCCCACCGACGCGCACGTCACGCCCACCAACGTGACGCTCACGGCCGCCGACGGGCTGAGCTTCCACAACCAACTCTTCCTGCCCCCCGATCTCCAACCGGGTGAGCGTCGTCCCGCGATGATCTTCATGCACGGCGGGCCGCGCAGGCAGATGCTGCTCACCTACAACTACGGGCACTTCTACCATACGGCCTTCGCGTTCAACCAGTACCTGGCGAGCAAGGGCTACATCGTTCTCTCGGTGAACTACCGGGGCGGGATCGGCTACGGCAAGGAGTTCCGGAGCGCGCCGGAGATGGGGCGGAACGGCAACTCGGAGTACCAGGATATCCTGGCGGCGGGCGAGTACCTGCGTGACCATCCCAACGTCGACGCTTCGCGAATCGCCCTCTGGGGGCTCTCCTATGGCGGCATCCTGACCGCCCAGGCGCTCGCCCGGAATTCGGAGCTCTTCGCCGCTGGCGCCGACCTCGCCGGGGTCCATTTCTGGGGCGACAGCCTTGACCCGGAAACGGTCAACTTCGCTTCATCGTCGTCCTCGAACATCGAGAACTGGACGTCTCCGGTGCTCCTCGTCCACGGAGACGACGACAGGAACGTCGCATTCTCACAGACCGTCGGACTCGTCCAGCTCCTGCGCGCGCACGACGTGCCCCACGAGCTGATCGTCTTCCCTGACGAGGTACATACCTTCCTCATCCACGACCGGTGGATGCGGACTTTCCACGCGATGGACGACTTCTTCGACCGGTACCTGCTCGGCGAGGAGGCCGGGCGCTGGTCGGACGGGAACGGACGGTGAGCCTCAGAACCAACATGCCCCCGACGATTTCGTTCCGCCGGGGGCACGAGGATCGGACGATAACGGACGATCTCACTCGATGATCGTAAGCTGACGGGGCGCGGCAACCACGGTTGCCTTCTCCCGCGATTCGAAAGGCGACGAAACGTTGGCCATCGCCCGCACCGCGTACACCCCTGGCCCAATGGGCTCCGCGCAGGGCTCAAACCGAATATATCGGCCACAGTGCACACGCTGATCCCATTCCCCGGGAACAGACAACACGGGGTCGTCGCAGTTGGAGAGCCGGCGCTGCTCACAGTTCGCCCGATGAACCCGGCCCGCCTCGTCGAAGACGTCGCTCATCAACCGCGACTCTCCGGCCTCCAGCGTGAAATGCCCGCTCGACCGGATGTTGTTGGCGTGGGTTGCGCGCCAGATCTCCACGCCATCACGAAAGATGACGATGTCGAGAGCGTTCTCTCTCGGCACCATATTGGTCTGACTCCACCGGAGTCGGATCCGCTCGTCGCCTGTATTGCTGAGTCGAAGATCCATGGGGGTCGGATCGTCGACTCTCACTTTCGCGGGAACGATCAGTTCGAGCTGGAGAGTTCGTGCATACTCAGGTAGCGGAGCCTCACGGATGACCAGGTCATGTGCCGCGGTTTCATGGACTCTGTCCTCCCGGCTTACGGCCACCTCGCCCGGAGAAAACCTGAGAACGCCGTTCACCTGGTAAGTCCCGGGCTCCGCCGGGAACCCGTCGCGAAAACGCAGATCCCAACGAGCATCGCCAACGGTGATCGATTCCCCCGGAGCGAGAGTTCGCCGTAACAGAGGAGTCGTCGAAACGGTCAGATATTTCCACAAATCCACGCCGCGGGAGTCCCGCACGACGAAATCCACGAAGTCGCCGCTGAACGAAAACGGGAACGGCTCGTCCCCGTGATTCGTCATCACCACACGAAGGCCCTCCAGCTGTTCGTGCTGGAATACTTCGGAGGGAGCCTCCAGCTCCAGGGTGATCACGCCACCGAAGTACGAGCCGGCTCCGGCGGGGACCGGAACCTCGCTCTGCGAGTGTGCCGGTACGGCGGAACTGACGAGGGCCAGAAGAACCGCAAGCCCTGCTCGGGATCCCGCGAACCATCGTCCTGGTCGCATGACTCACCTCGAAGCCGGGGACAACGTCAACGAACCTTGTCGTTCAGTAGTCGTCGAAATCACCGAGGTTCCCACGCGATCCGTCCTCGGCGAGCGAGGTGCCGGGACGGCGACCGCGGGCACCGCCGGGTGTCACCGCGGAGGTGTCATCATCCGGACGGACAGGAACCTGGTCGGGATGGGGAGGGGTTGCCACGGCACACCGTGGTCGATGTTCAGGCTATCGCCTGACCTCGTGGCCCCGCTCCGCCAGGAACGCCCGCGCCTCGGGGATCGTGATCTCGCCGAAATGGAAGATCGAGGCGGCGAGCACCGCGTGGGCGCCCGCGGCCAGCGCCTCGTCGAGGTGGTTCAGCGTGCCCGCTCCGCCCGACGCGATCACCGGAATCCCCAGCTCTCCCGACACGGCCTCGATCAGGGCGAGGTCGTAGCCCGACCGCGTGCCGTCCGTATCCATCGACGTGAGGAGGATCTCACCCGCGCCGAGCCGTTCCATCTTCTTCGACCATTCGACCGCGTCGATGCCGGTTGGACGCCGGCCACCGTGCGTGAACACCTCCCACGAAGCGCCCTCGGCTTCGTCGTCGCCGGTGCGTCGACGCGCGTCGACCGCGACGACCACGCATTGCGAACCGAACCGGTCCGCCGCCCGGGCGATCAGGTCCGGATCCCGCACGGCCGCGGTGTTCACCCCGACCTTGTCCGCCCCCGCCCCCAGGATCGCCAGAAAGTCGTCGACGGAGCGGACCCCGCCGCCCACGGTGAACGGGATGAAGATCGAGTCCGCCGTCCGCGCGATCACGTCGAGCATCGAGGCCCGACCCTCGTGCGACGCGGTGATGTCGAGGAAGATCAGTTCGTCCGCGCGCTGCTGGTCGTAGCGGACCGCCTGCTCGACCGGGTCGCCGGCGTCGCGCAGATCGACGAACCGGATCCCCTTCACGACGCGGCCATCGGCCACGTCCAGGCACGGGATGATGCGTTTGGCGAGGCTCATGAGGCGTGATGCCTGGTTGGCATGCCGAGCGCGTCCCCCGTTCTCATTCCGGATGTCATCCCCCTGCCATCCCTCCTGTCATCCCACTTCCTCCAGTCGCCGCCGAAAGCCCGGCGTGAGTTCCGTATCGCCCACCGTCTCGACCGGGCCGCGCAGGAGTATTCCCCAGTCGTCGCCGACCGTTACCCGGAGCGTGCCACCCTCCATCACCACGTCCACGGAGCGCTCACGCACGAGCCCTCGCCTCACAGCGGCGGCGGCCACCGCGCAGCTGCTCGACCCTGACGCGAGCGTCTCGCCGGCCCCGCGCTCCCAGATGAACGCTTGCACCTCGGCGGGCCCGACGACGGTCGCGAACTGGACGTTCGTCCCGTTCTCGAACCAGGGGTGCGTCGCGATCAGCGGCCCGAGTCGACGCGCCTCCGACGGTACGACTTCGTCCATGAAACACACACAGTGCGGATTCCCCATGGACACGGTGTTGATCGCGATCCGGTCGCCGCCCGGCAGCTCCAGCATCTCGCCGTCGACCTCGCGGTCCGGTCCGGAGAGCCCCACGGCGGCGCTGCGGAAGGACGCCGTCCCCATTTCCGCCTCGATCATCAACACCCCCGCCGGCGACTCATCGAGGATCGTCATCGACACCAGCCCCCCTTTCGTCTCGACCCCGAACGGCGTGCCGAGACGTACCCGGCCGCGGCTCAGCAGGAAAGCCGCGAAGATCCGCAGGCCGTTCCCGCTCTTCTCCGCCTCGCTCCCGTCCGGGTTGAAGATACGCAAGCCGAACGGCGCGACCTCCGAGCCGACCGCGACGAGGATCCCGTCCGAGCCGATCCCGCGGTGCCGATCGCAGACCAGTCGAATGGCGGGAGGCGTAAGGTCGAAACCGACTCCCTCCTCATCGATCGCCAGGTAGTCGTTCCCCAGCCCGTGCGCGCGGAACCAGCGGTCGGCCCGGCGTTCAGCGTCGCTCATGCCATCCTCACCTTGTCGAGGGGATCGATCCCGACACGAACCGCACGGTTACAGGCGCGCGAAGTTGCGCAACATCGCCAGACCGTACTCCTGGCTCTTCTCCGGATGAAACTGGGCGCCCCACACGTTCTCGCGCCCCACGATCGACGCGAACGGCGCGTCGTACTCGCAGATACCGAGCACCGACGGATCGTCCGTCTCGAGCCGGGCGTAGCTGTGGACGTGATAGAAGTACCGGGCTTCCGGCGAAGCGACTCCGGCGAGGAATGGGCTCTCCATCCCCCGAGCCGTGAAACTGACCGAGTTCCACCCCACATGAGGGAGGTGCAGTCTCGTGGGGATCCGCCGGACCTCGCCGGGGAGCAGGGCGAGCCCCGACGCGCCCGGCGCCTCCTCGCTCCCCTCGTAGAGCAGCTGCATCCCCACGCAGATCCCCAGGAACGGTCGGCCGTCGTCGACCACCTCATGGATCGCGTCCGCCAGGCCGCTCTCTTCGAGCCGGCCGACACACTGTCCGAAATGTCCCTGCCCGGGAAGGATGAGGCGGTCGGCGGCGCGCGCGACGGCCGGGTCGGAGGTCAGTACCGCGTCGACGCCCTGGTGCTCCAGCGCCTTCACCACCGATCGAGAGTTTCCCGCGCCGTAGTCGAGTACCACGACCTTCGTCACCGGTCTTCCTTCCTCAAGGAACTCCTTTCGGGGACACGGCCACCGAGGCTCGCCTCACGGAACGCCTTTCGTGGACGCGACGACCGACGTCCGCCTCACAGAACCCCCTTCGTCGACGGGACCACCGAGGCCCGTGACGGGTCGATCCGCGTCGCCGCGCCCACCGCCCGCGCCGCCGCCTTGAACGCGGCCTCCACGATGTGATGCGCGTTGACGCCGCGAATGCTGTCGAGGTGAAGGGTGATCCGTGCTTCCGTCGCGAACGCGCGCCAGAACTCCGCCGCCAGCGCGGCATCGAACTCCCCGATCCGCGGCTGGTCGCCGGGGATCTCCACGCCGTAGTGGATGAACGGCCGGCCCGAAATGTCCACCACCGCCCGCACCACGGCCTCGTCGAGCGGCACCGTCGCGTCCGCGAAGCGGGTGATCCCCTTCTTGTCGCCGAGCGCCTCGAGCACCGCCGCGCCCAGCACGATCCCTACGTCCTCGACCGTGTGGTGCGCGTCGATATGCAGGTCGCCCCGGCACTTCACCTCGAGGTCGAACCCCCCATGGCGCGCGAACGCGTCGAGCATATGGTCGAAGAAACCGATCCCGGTGTTTGTCTCGCTCTCACCACTGCCGTCGAGCTCGAGACGCAGGTCGATCTCGGTCTCGCGGGTTACCCGGTGCTTCTTCGAGGTGCGTGACATGGTTCGGTCGTGGGTACGGCGCGCCTTTCTTCAACGCAAAGACGCTAAGGAAAACTGAAAGACGCGAAGAGTCGATGGATGCCTTCGGGTCGTGACGGATCAGTGCGCCAGGATCCGCCGGACTCCCGCCAGGAACACGTCATTCTCCTCGGCGGTGCCGGCACTCACGCGCAGGCACCGGTCGAGCATCGGATACTTCGACACGTCGCGCACCAGCACCCCGTCCTCATCGAGCAGCCTTCGGAAGAGGGTGGTGTGGTCGATGTCCGGATGCTCGACCCGGAAGAGCAGGAAGTTAGCGTCCGAGGGATACGCCGTCACGCCGTCGATGGCGTTCAGCCCGGCGAAGAGCCGGTCCCGCTCGGCGCGAAGCAGTTCGACCCCGGGGCGCAGCAGATCCCGCGAGCGCAGCACCTCCGCCGCCACCGTTTCGGTCACGAAGTTCAGGTTGTACGGCAACTTCGCTTTGGCGATCTCGGCCGCCAGCTCCGGGTGCGCGAGCAGGTATCCGGCGCGCATCCCCGCCATCGACATCGCCTTGCTGAAGGTGCGCAACACCACCAGCCGCGGCCGCTCCGCCAGCAGCGGGATCGCGTCGTCGCCACCGAACTCGACGTACGCCTGGTCGAGCACGATCAGCGCCCCGGTCGAGTCGTGGATGCGCTCGATCTCTTCGCGACGGAGTGACCCGCCCGTCGGGTTGTTCGGGGTGCAGAGAACGACCACCGCGGCATCGCTCGTCCGGGCGGCTTCCACGATCGCGTCGACTCGGAACCGGAGCGATTCGTCGAGCGGCACGGAGACGACGGCGCCACCGTTCACGCCGGTGACCAGCCGGTAGAGGGTGAACGTCGGTTCGGGGATCACCACGCTCACCCCCGGCTCGACGACGACCGCCAGCAGTGCCTGGATCAGCTCGTTCGAGCCGTTCCCGACCAGCACCCCCGCCTCCGGCCACCCCGTCGCTTCCGACACGGCGGCGATGAAGTCCGCCGCCACGAACGGCGGGTACCGGTTCCACGGACGCGACGCGAGCCGCTCCCAGAGCCGCCGCTTCAACGCCTCCGGGACGTCGTACGGGCTCTCGTTCTGGTTCAGCTTGATCCGCGGCTCGTACGGCCGGAGGGTGTACGCACCCAGCCCGCGCACCGCGGGTTTCACCAGCCGGAGCGCGGCCTCGACGGAATCCCCGGCGATCATCCCGTTCGTGATTCCTTCGTTCATTCAATCGTCTGTTGCGCGGGGCGACGGCAACCGCTTACCACCAAGGGCACCAAGGGCGTATAGCGGCTATCGTCCCACCGGGATGATCTGGTCGCGCCGGGTCCCGACGGAGACGTACCAGATCGGGGTTCCGGTCAGCTCCTCGATCCGGTGCAGATACGCGCGGGCCGCTTCCGGCAGGTCCTCCCACCGGCGCGCGTCGCGCGTCGAACTTCCCCACCCGGGCATCGTCTCGTAGACCGGCTTCGCCTCGGCCAGCTGCTCCAGGTCGGCGGGGAAGTCGGTGATCTCGTCGCCGTTTCCGTTCAGCTGGTAGCCGGTCGCGATCCGGATCTCGGGCAGCGTGTCGAGGACGTCCAGCTTCGTCACCGCCAGCCCGGTCAGCCCGTTGACCCGCCGGGCGAAACGCACGACCACCGCGTCGAACCATCCGCATCGCCGCGCCCGGCCCGTCGTCGCGCCGTACTCACCGCCCAACTCCCGCACCTGTTCCTGGAGCGGTGAGGGCAGCTCGGTCGGCAACGGCCCCTCGCCGACCCGTGTCGTGTACGCCTTGACCACACCGACCACCGCGTCGATGCGCGTGGGCCCCACGCCGACTCCGAGCGCGGCCCCGCCCGCCGTCGTGTTCGACGAGGTCACGTACGGATAGGTCCCGTGGTCGACGTCGAGGAGCGCCCCCTGCGCGCCTTCCAGAAGCACGCGCTCCCCTCTCGCGAGCGCGTCGTCGACCACCTGACCGGTGTCGATCAGCAGGCCCAGGAGCCGCGCGCGGATCGCCATCACCTCGTCGATCACCCCGTCCACGTCCACCCGCGCGTCCGCCCCGATCGACGCCAGCTTCGCGTTCGCCCGCTCGGCGCCCGCCCGCAGCAGCGCCCGCGCCCGTGGCTCGCTCCGCAGCTCGCCCGCCCGGATCCCCTGGCGCGCCACCTTGTCCTCGTACGCCGGGCCGATCCCCCGGCCGGTCGTGCCGATCCGGTTCTCGCCCCGCCCCGCTTCCGCCGCCTGGTCGAGGAGCTTGTGATACGAGAGAAGGAGATGCGCCCGGTTGCTCACCCCGACACGGGCCTCCGCGTCGATCCCGCGCGCGATCAGCCGATCCATCTCCTCGAAGAGCTGGAACGGGTCGACCACGACGCCGTTGCCGAGCAGGCACTGGCGCCCCGTGTGCAGGATCCCCGACGGGATCTGGTGGAGGACGAACTCGTCGTCGCCCACATGCACCGTGTGGCCCGCGTTCGCCCCGCCCTGGTACCGGGCGACGATGTCGACATCCTCCGCGAGGACGTCCACGATCTTTCCCTTCCCCTCGTCTCCCCACTGGGAGCCGACGATCACCACGCACCGGTGTGTCATTTCTTCTTTCCGCCCGCAGGCATCTCGATCGGTTTTTCGCGCGCGCAAAAACGACGGCCCCGCCGAGTTCGGTGGGACCGTCGTGAGAGGTACGTATCCTAGGGGAAATGTAGGCGGGGCGCGGAGGGGTGTCAATCGGGCGGGACGGCCGGATGCGGACGGCCCGGACCTCGCTTGGCGAGGGGTCCAGCGCTGTCTTCCGCTCCGTTCCCAGCGGAAAGACCGGCGCGGGCGGCGATGTGCGGCGGCACGAAAGGATGATGAGTCGGGTGCCTGATTTCAGGCCGAGACGCGTACGGACTTCCTCCGGAATCACCACCTATCCCTTCGCCGACAGTCTGGTCGTGGCCGCTTCGCGCATGTCTCCCCCTCTGTCGGATAATCTTACCCGTAAGATCATACACACCGGGCCCATCCGTAGACGCCAGCGACCGGGATTGACATGCGCGGATAGAAATGTCCTCCGGTTGAATGGGTGTTTACCACTCATGAATTCAGGACGGACGGGTGTGTGCGTATTTTTCTGTAGTTTGAGGAGAGTCTGAATTTTCGTTGTATCCTGAAGGGGGAGACCAAAGCGGCGGAGCCGCGGCGGTAGCCTCGCGAGAGGGTTGCGCGAAAAGGAAAGGCCACCGAATCTCTTCCGGTCCACGCTGATGAACCGGCGGGTTGGCGCCCGCCACAGCACGGAGGAGATACGATGACCTTTCCCTTGGAAAGTAAACTCGGCTATGGCCTGGAACAAGCGCCGCCGGACGCGCTGCGAGCGATGGTCACGCAGGTCATGCAAGCGGCCCTGCAGCAGGAGTTCGATCGGTTCCTGGGCGCGGGACGGTGGGAGCGCACCGGTGAGCGGCGGGGTTGGCGCAACGGGAGCAAACGGAGGCGGTTGCACACACGGGTCGGCACCATTGAGTTGCGGGTTCCGAAGGACCGGGAGGGCCGTTTTCAGCCGAGCCTGTTCGAGCGCTACCAGCGCAGTGAGAAGGCCTTCGTGCTCGCGCTCGTGGAGATGTACATCCAGGGGGTCTCGACGCGGAAGGTCCAGAAGGTGGTCGAGCAGCTCTGCGGCGTGCTGGTCTCGGCCAGTCAGGTCAGTGCGCTCACCAAGGGTCTGGACGCCGAACTGGAGGCCTGGCGTCGCCGGAGCCTGTCCGGAAGGAAGTATCCGTACCTGATCGTCGACGCCCACCAGGAGAAGGTGCGCCGTGAGGGGCGGGTGCTCTCGACCGCGGTTCTGTCGGTGATCGGCATCGGCGAGGAGGGCTACCGGGAGCATCTGGGGCTGTGGATCGCTGCGAGCGAGAGCCGCCAGAGCTGGGCGAGCGTCTTCCGGGACCTGACGCAGCGGGGCCTCGAGGGCGTCACCTACGTGGTGAGCGACGAGCACGTGGGGCTGGTCCAGGCTCTGGGGCTCTATTTCCCGGAGGCGGCGCACCAGCGATGCCAGGTGCATTACCTCCGCAACGCGTTCACCTACGTGAGCACGGACGCGTTGCGGGCGGAGGTGAAGGCGGGCCTGAACGACACCTGGTCGGCCTCCACACGGGAGGACGCACGGGCCCGGCTCACCCGGCTGATCGATCGGATGCGGGAGAAGAAGGCGCCAGCCGTCGCCGATTGGCTGGAAGAGACGGCGGAGCAGACGTTCGCCGTATTCGCCCTGCCGAGAGAGCATCGCAAACGATTGAAGAGCACGAACAGCGTGGAACACGATCACGCGGAGATCCGGCGGCGAACACGGGTCGTGAGGATCTTCCCGAATGAGGCTAGTCTACTGCGGCTCACGTCGGCCCTGGCCATCGAGCGAAACGAGAAATGGATGGAGCGGCGCTACCTGATCATGCCCGAGGTGACCCGCTCCCAGAGCGA
>CAZWJE010000047.1:0-4355 GCA_964634395.1 uncultured Gemmatimonas sp.
CCTGGTCTTCCTGATTTCGTCGTCGCTGGCGTCGCCGCGTTCGGGATGGGCCGGACGGACGATCGCGCGTCGGAGATCCGCCGAGGGTCCCCGCATGCGACTCTACCGCGTAGAGCCGCCGGACCGGGACCCGGATGTCTGGAGACGACGCGATGCGGATTCGGCTTGATTGCAGGCCAACCTGGTTTGGCTCCTGGCGGGTCGACCTGGAACGTGATCTGGTGAATCGTCAGTGGTCGCTACGAGCGACACGTGATCCCCCACCGTACGGACCGGTGGCCGGTCCGGACGCGATCGAGCCGACCACCCGGTCTACAGCGTCGCCCGGACGGACCAGACCCGTCGGCCAGGTTCAGATCGAACGCATGCTGACCCGATCCGAGGTGGAATGGCTGGAGCAGTGCCTGAAGGTAGACATCCCGCTTTCGCCTCCGATGGCATCCGGACTGGATGGCACCCGATGGCGCCTGGACATCGAGTACGGATTCAACGCCGCGCGCTTCGAATGGTGGCCTCAGCTTCCGAGGTCGTGGCGCGCGATCGGACCGCTCATTAACCTTCTGGCCGAACTGGCGGAGCTGCCGGCGGATTTCCCTTACCGGCCACGAGTCTCTTCGCCGCCGGCGAAGCCATCAGACCCCCCGCGGGCGCCGCCTCCTCCGGCGCCATGAGAAAGGTGCCCCCACGATGCCCCGTGCGATTGCCGCCCTCCGTTTCATCCCGGGCCTCGCGCTCGCGGCGATCGCCGCCTGTGGTTCCGCCTCGTCGGATTCGTCGGATGAGAACTCAGGCATACTCACACGATCATTGAACGACCAGAGCGCACTCGCGGCCTCTGGCGCGCCCGGTGGACCAGCCGGCCTCGTCGATGCATCCCTCACCCGTGGCTATTCGGCGGAAGAATGCGGGAGCTGCGCGGAGTGGAACGAGCCCCAGGCTCCATTCCGGATATTCGGGAACACCTACTACGTCGGGACACGCGGGCTCGCCTCCATTCTGATCACCTCGTCGGAAGGTCACGTACTGATCGACGGCGGGCTGCCCGACACCGCGCCCCAGATCCTTGAGAACATCACCGCGCTGGGATTCGACGTCGACGACGTGGAGTTGATCCTCAACTCCCACGCGCACCACGATCACGGGGCCGGGATCGCCGCGCTCCAGGCCGCCTCCGGCGGGGTGGTGGCCGCGAGCCCGGAGACGGCGGCGGCGCTCCGCTCGGGCAAGCCCGATCCGAACGACCCACAGTTCGGACTTCTCCTGGACTTCCCTCCCGTCACGGAGGTCGAAGAGTTCATGCCCGGGGAGAGGCTCATGGTCGGGCCGGTCTCGATGACGCCGCACGGCACACCGGGACACATGCCCGGCGGGACGACCTGGTCATGGCGATCCTGCGAGGGAGATTCCTGCTTCGATATCGTTTACGCCGACAGCCAGAGTTCGATCTCGGCGGACGGGTATCGTTTCACGGATTCACCGGCGCTCGCCGATTTCGAACGAGGCTACGCCGCTATCGAGGAACTGTCCTGTGACATCCTGATCACGCCACACCCGTCCGCGTCTTCGCTCTGGGAGCGATATGAGGGCGGAGCGGGCCTCGTCGACCCGGACGCCTGCCGGCGGTACGCCGCGACCGCGCGCGACGGACTGGCTCGCCGGCTGGAGTCTGAGCGGACGGCGAGGTGAGTCCTGGCGACGCCGTGAACCCCGGAAGCTGATGCCGCCTTCGGAATCGCCCCTCCGCATCCGCCTCTCGGCGGAGCGCCGGAAACGCCTGATCGAAGAGATCCGGGGATACTTCGACGACGAGCTCGACGAACCCCTGAGTGAGTTCCGCGCGGAGGGATTGCTCGACTTCTTTCTGGCGGAACTCGGCCCGGCGGTGTACAACCAGGGAGTTCATGATGCCCGCGATTATCTTCAGGAGAAGCTCGGGGACCTCGACGGGGAAGTCTACGAACCCGAGCGGCGGTGACACCTCGTCCTCTCGATTTCCGGCCGCTCGCGATTTCTCCGAATCGACGCACCCCGCGTCTCGTCCAGGCGAAGACCACTCAGGATAGAAGCGAATGAACGAAAGCGTATCGGTCATCATCCCGGCGTTCCGGGCTGAGAATCTGCTGAGTCGCGCGGTCCACAGCGCGCTTGTCCAGACCTTCCCGGTGTCCGAAGTGGTGATCGTATCCGACGACGGCGCCGACTACCGGGATGTGCTGGAGCGGGCCGGGATCGTCGACGCCCGGCTCCGGTTCGTCAACACCGGACGCCACGGCAGCGGGCCGGCCAACGCCCGAAACGTGGGACTGGACGCGGCCCGCGGACGGGTGATCGCCACACTCGACGCGGACGACATGCTCGAACCGAGAGCGCTCGAGTTCCTGATCCCCCCGGCGATCGAACACGGGGCCGCTTACGGGCGTGTCCACTTCATCGACCAGACCACCGGCGCGCGGCTGGAGAGCTTCGACCGGCGGCTCGCGAAGGGGCCGAAGACACTCGAAGAGATCCTCACGAGCCAGATTCACACCTTCGCGGGTATCGCCTTCGACCGCATGCGGGTGGCGAGCCGCTGGCCCGCCTGGCCGGAGCAGTGGGAGGACGTTTACTTCTACGTGCGCTGCTTCGACGATCTGGACGCGATCTGGCATGTTCCCGAGCCGACGTACCGATATTTCCGCGTGGCCGGTTCGATCTGCAACCGTCCGGAATCGGGAACCGAGTTCGCTCGATCGACCGAGCGGTGGCTCGCGCGCATCGCCGGCGGCAACGACATCGGCCTGCGCAACCCCGCCTCACGCGAGACGTTTCGACGATACCTGCGAAGCAGGCAGGCGCTCGAGGATGAGTACGTGCGGTCATTCAGGAAGGGAGAGTACGACGACTTCCACTCCTATGTTCGCCGGATGAAGGAGTTCTTCCACCAGCTCGAGATCCCGCCGCATGGAGGCTGGACGCCTTCGGCGGGGCGAATCTCGTGAGCGCCGCGCCCGTTTCACCAACCGCGGCGCCTGAGGTGAAAGTGATGGATATGTAACTGCCCGACGATGACGGTCGCGGTCCCGGTGAGCGCTGGCCGTGGCGGCGATCCGATGACTTTTCTCCGAGTGTGACCTGACCTACTGCCGGACCACTTCTTCCAGGAACACCGAGTTCGCGACCACCACCATCTCCTCACCGTTTCGCAGGATCGTTTGGGTGGGGGTGATCGAACTCAGGATGCCGCTCGCCTCGCCTACCTGGAGTCGCTCGCCCATTCGGAAGGTTTTCCGCGCATAGAAACCCGCCAGGATATTCCGCGTGATCTCGCGGGCACCCAATCCGAACGAGAGCCCGAACGCGAGGGCGAACGCCGCGAGCAGGCCGGTTGTCACGAGGTGGATGATCTCGGTGCTGATCCGCAGCTGTCCGATCGCCATGATCCCGACCACGAAGAGCAGCACGCCCGTCGCGGCACTCCCGAGCGATGAGGAGAACTCGATCCCGGCGCTCTCGCCCGCCCTCGCCACCACACGCCCCGCCGCCTGCGCCGCCACGGTACCGAGGAGCAGGATGAGCACCGCCCCGACGATGTTCGGCAGGTACCCGACGATCGCGCTGACCGCGTCGCTCACGGCTTGCAGCCCGAGCCCCTCCGAAGCGGTGCTGAGGAAGAGGAGCAGGAGGAGAAAGTAGGCGAAGCGAGCGAGGAGATCCGATACCGACCGCGTCACGCCGATCCGGCGAAGCACTTCCCCGAGCCCCAGTGTTTCGAGTGCGCCGTCGAAGCGGAGTCGGACGAGCGTGGCGCGGATCGCGCGCTCGATGACCCGGGCCACGAAGAGCGCGACGAGGAAGAGGACGATCCCCACCACCACCTTCGGCAACGCCGCCACGATCGATTCGAGAAGACCCTGGAACGCCGTCACCAGCTCCGCTCTTATCTGCTCCATCTCCGTCTCCGTTCTCGTGAACGCTTGCGGTCGACGACGCGCCGGTCGTGACCCGACCCGGCGTTACTCCTTACCGCGGCCTCCGATATCGTCCCCGCCGCCGTCCGTCTCTTCGCTCGCGATCCGTCCGCTCACACCATTTCTCGTCAGGCCCGGGGATCGCCCAGCCTCACCTCGCGGGTTCGGCGGCTGCAGATAATGAAAGAGCATGGAAAGGTGTTCGAGCGCCGTGTAACCGAACGCCTCGGACGTGAACGTCGCCAGGTCCGACCAGAGTACGCGTCGCCCGATCGTTCCCCTGACGCGAACGAAGAACTCCGGTGATACGGTCAGCGCGAGGTCACGCAGCTGATCGACCGGCTCACCGGTGTCGATCTCATCGTCGTCAATGGAATCGACGAACTCGGGGTCACCGCGTCGAGACCG
>CAZWJE010000047.1:4455-18197 GCA_964634395.1 uncultured Gemmatimonas sp.
GCGCCGCGTATCGCTCCCGGAACTCCTCGCGAGCCCGCTTGATTCGCATCTTGACCGCGGACAGGCCCACGCCGAGCGACTCCGCGATCTCCTGATACGACAGCCCGTCGAGGTCGCGCATGAGGAGCGGCACCCGGAGGGTTTCATTCATCGAATCGAGCACCGCGCCGATCCGGATCCGTCGATCCCGGGCGACCAATCGATCTTCGCCGACCGGCTCGGCGATCAGTTCGCGCTGACGACTCACTTCGGGATCGTCGACGGGGACGTGTCGCGCGCGGCGCTCTCGTTTCGCGAGAAAGTTGAGGCAGTGATTCACCTTGATCCGGTTCAACCAGGTTCCGAACGCGGCGTCCCGCCTGAATCCGGGGAGGCCGAAATAGGCGCGTACGAATACCTCCTGCGCCAGATCCTCCGCCTCGTGCACCGCCCTCGTCAGGTACCGGCAGTTGGCGAGCACTCGACCGCGGTGTCGATGGACGAGCAGCTCGAACGCCCGCAGGTCACCGCCTCCCGCTTCCTGAACGGTCCGCACCAACTCCTCGTCGGTGAACTGATCGAAACCGGCCCCGCCCGTCATGTGACTATGGACCGAGTCAGAGGGATTCGGTCACACGGTTCGCCAGCGAACGCCGGTCGGAGAACGCGCGTCCCCGGGCCCCGACCGGACGAAACGGGTCGCGCCGGGCCGTCGGGGTCCGTCCCCCGAAAACACCACGATCCGGGATCGGGATCTCCATGATCGCGAATCTCGCATCCGCTCTCTCCTTCCATATTCTCGGACCTCAGTATCGAGATGCGCCGACGCGGGTTCTCCGGGCCAACCCGCCGATCCCCTTCGATATCCACAAGAACCACCCCACCCGAAGCGCGACGGGCGACGAAATGATGTGACTTTCCCGGGATCCGCGCGGTCAGAAGCGGTGACGGGCACGCGGATATGCCGCGGCGGCGGTTTTCACTCCCCTCACGACCCAGTAACGCAAGGAGACCCCGGAGATGGCGAACGTAATGACGATCGAGGGAATCGGCGAGGTGTTGGCGGGCAAGCTGAAGTCCATCGGCATCAGCTCGACCCGTCAACTGTTGAAGGCCTGCGGCGATCGTGGCGGCCGGGAGAAGGTCGCGGAATCCGCCGGCATCGACTATCCGCGCCTCCTTCGCTTCGTCAATCACGCGGACCTGATGCGCATCCGTGGCGTGGGTGGTCAGTTCGCTGAAGCGCTCGAGGCGGCCGGCGTGGATTCGGTGCCCGAACTCGCGCGGCGCAACGCCGAGAACCTCGCCCGGGCGATCCGCGCGATGAACACGGAGCGCAGGCTGGTCCGTCGGGTACCCTCATCCCGCGAGATCGAACGATGGATCGAGCAGGCCAAAGGGCTCAAGCGCGTGGTGACGCACTGATTCCAGGCATCCGCCGGAAGCGCGGGTAGATATGAACGCTCGCTTCCTCGATGGCGCATACTGATGGTCACCCCCTGTATGCGTGGGCCGTCATGCCGGGGGAATGGTGGACGAGGACGGAACCCCACGGAGCAACGCACGGTGAGAAGGAGGATCTCGGATCCGCTTCCTTCGGGAAGTACGGGTTGGGTTCCAGATAGATCGGGCATGACTGCCGATGGCGGCGGGAAGAGATCCTCCGAGCTCACCTGGCGGCCGCTCTCTCCGGCTCCGGCCCACGCGAGTCCGGATCGCGCGGCCCGGTTGCCCTGACGGGCGCCCCGGCGATACCGTATCCCGGTAAATTCGATGGCATGACCCTGGTACAAACATGAGAGGATTGATGGTCTTGCAGCTTCAGCGGCGCCCGTCTCGAGCGGGATCCCGCACCCGCGCCGCCGCCATGTTGATCGCGCTCGTCGCGACCTTCACGCCCCAGATCGGCCACGCGCAGGAACCGCCGCCCGATGGCTGGTCGTTCCTCGGTGAACTCACCTCCGTCATGTCGATGGGGAACGCCAAGGCGTTCACTTTCGGACTCGGCTCGACGATTGAACGCCGCGACGGCCCCAACCTGCTCAAATTCGAAACGGGTGGCCTGCGCACCGAGTCCACGATCATTACCCGCCGCGCCGTCGGATCCGCCTCGGTCTACGAGGTCCAGGTTCTCGAGAACCGCGAGACCACCGCCGAGGCCTACAACGCGGGCGCCCGGTTCGATCGCACGGTCAGTGAGCGCTTCTTTCTCTATGCCGGCGCCAACTGGATGCGCAACACCTTCTCGGGGATCGACAGCCGGACCGTCCTCGCCGCCGGCGCCGGTAACATCTGGCTCGACGAGGAGGACTCGCGGTTGCGCACGAACTACGCGATCACCTACAGCTTCCAGCGGGACGTAGTCGCCAACCCGAACGTCGCTGACCGCTTCGGCGGCGCCCGCGCGGGATGGGAGTTCTGGCGGCGCGCGACAGCGACCTCCGTCTTCGAGAGCAAGCTCGTCGCGGATTTCAACCTCGACGAGACCGACGACATCCGGGCCGACCTCGTCAATTCACTGACGGTCTCGATCAGTGACGTGATCGCGCTCAAGCCGAGTCTGCAGTTTCTCTGGCGCAATCTGCCCGCCCTGACCTCGGTGCAGCTCTATTCACCGGTCGACGGCAGCCCGCTCGACATCGAGGTGTTGACGCCTCTCGAGAAAACGGACATGCTCTTCCGACTGGCGCTCGTCGTCACGCTGTGATCCCGTCGGTTCCCGCCCGCGCCTGTGACGTCACGGGCGCGGATGCCCCAAGACACTCAGGAGGTAGCCATGAATCTGCTCGACCTGGTCACCGGTAACCAGAATTCGGGAGTGGTCGATCAACTCGCCGCGCAGTTCGGGCTCGCTCCGAACCAGGCGAATGCGGCGGTCGGCGCGTTGATGCCGGCGCTCGCGGCGGGGCTGCAAAAGAACATGTCCACGGAGGCGGGCCTCGCCGGGCTACTCGGTGCTCTCTCGGGCGGAGGCCACGCTTCGTACCTGGAAAATCCGAAGTCCCTCAGTGATCCGTCGGCCACGGCGGACGGGAACGGGATTCTCGGGCATATCCTGGGCAGCAAGGAAGTCAGCCGCCAGGTCGCGGCGAACGCGTCCCAGCGTACGGGAATCGACCCGGCGATTCTGAAGAAGATGCTCCCCGTCGTCGCGGCCGTCGTGATGGGCGGCCTGGCCAAGTCGAAGGTCGCGAAGACCGCCGAGCCCCGCCAATCGGCATCGGGACTCGCCTCCATGCTCGGCCCTCTGCTCGACAAGGACCGGGACGGCTCTCTCATCGATGACCTGGCGGGTGGGCTCCTCGGCGGACTCTTCCGCCCGCGATAATCCCGACGGCGCGCGTGGCGATGCCGAAGCCTCTCGTGAGCGGGCCCGCGTACCGTCGAGATCCCACCCGTTCACCCGTTCCGTTAGCGGTGAAGGCGGGCCGGTGCCACGGTCATCTCGCCAGCCACCCGTCCGCCCGCCGCAACGCCGCGATCACGGCGTCCACCATCACCGCCCGCTGCTCCTCTCCGGAGATCGTCGCCCGCCGATCTCCGGGCTGGAATCCGTACCAGCCGAAGCCGGAGTGGTTGCCGCCCTCGACCCACGTCCAGACGGTCTCCAAGGGAACGAGATGGGCGTTCGCCTGGACTTCCTCCGGGCTCGCCAGGCCGTCGCGGGTTCCCACGATCTTGGCGGCGGGGAGTCGAGAGGGAGTGAGGTCGATGTCCCGAGGATGTGACGTGCCGATGAGGATGAGACCCGCGATCCTCCCGTGCGCCGTCGCCGCCATGCGGGTGGCGATCACGGCGCCGCGCGAGTGTCCGCCCACGACCCATCCCCTGGACGGGCCGGTCGCCCGGATGAGCGCCTCCGCCCGGACCGTGAGCGACGGATCGTCGGCCCCACCAAACGCGCCCCGCCTGGGGAGGGGCAGGATCCAGGTCGGAAAACCGGCCTCGGCGGCCGCCCGCGCCAGCGGAGCGTACGCTTCCGGCTGCACCAGCGCGCCGGGGAAGAAAACGAATCCGACTTCCGCGGACCGGGCCGTATCCGTCGGCAGGAACCCGATCGCCGTATCGGTTTCCACCACCCGCACCCTTGCGTCCGACACGAGCGCGGCACGGCCCTCGGGGGTCGCCCGGTAAGCGATCGCCGACCAGATGATGAACACCGCCGTCGCGGCAAGGCCCAGGGTGATCCAGACGAGCCGGATCTTTCGCCAGAGAGAACGCATGGAGATCAGAGTGGTGGTCTTGCCCGGCACGCGCAACGGGGAACCACCGGCCCGACTCTTTCACCTGACACGTGATCACCTGTTTCTCGACGCGCTTCGACCAGCGCGCTACGTTCTTCCTGGCGGACGGGTCGTCGTACCCTACGCCGGCACGCCGTCCGCTGTAGCAACTCCGCGAAAGGATCCGTCATGACCACGCAGCGAGTGATCGGCCTGGTACTCCTCGCGCTGGGTATCGGGCTGCTGTACTTCGGCTACAACGCGTCCCAATCCATCACCGAGCAGGCGATGGAGACGTTCACGGGTCGCTTCACGGAAACCACCACGCGATACCTCATCGGTGGCGCCGTCTCCGTGGTGGCGGGATTGGGCCTGTTCGCGTTCGGAAGGAAGTGACGAGCACGTCCAGGGATCGCCACGGAAATGACGCGACTTTCCCGGTCGCGCTTCCACGGCGTGAACGAAAATCTCCGCGCCGCCGATAATCTCCATGAACGTCCTCGATCCGGCGAATCCTCCGACTGCAAGACAATGGCGCACTATTTCCTTGGCGCGGATGGCGACGTACTCTTCGAACGACGGGCGACTCGTCGTCATGAAGTGAAGCTGGCGATCACGCTGAGACTGAATCCCGACCGAAACGCGACATCGGGCTTCGTCAAGGATATCTCCGAGCTCGGCGCGCGAGTGATTCTTCCCGAGCGCATCGAAGAGGGCCGACAGGTCGATTTCGACTGCGCGGAGTTCGCCGGGTCGGCCCGGGTGATGTGGAGTCGAGAAGTCGACTCACGGATACACGCTGGCCTGTCATTCGTCGAGATCACGAAAGGCCAGGCGGCGTTGCGCGCGCTGCTCGCGAGCCTGAGCGCGGAAACACCGGAAGCCAGCGGGACACCGCGGTAGACGCGCCGTGGCCGACGGTGATAGTCGTCTCCGTCCCGCCGGTTACCCTTCCCCCCGAACCTCGCCGTTCCCAGCTTCGGATCGACCCCGCTGATCATCCTTTTCGGCCATAGCCCGACATGGAACTGCTGACCGACCCGAATACCTGGCTCGCGTTCGCGACCTTGACGTTGCTCGAGATCGTGCTCGGGATCGACAATATCGTTTTCATCTCGATCCTGGCGGGCAAACTGCCGGAGGAACAACAACATCGCGCACGGATCATCGGCCTCGGGCTGGCGATGGGGATGCGCATCCTCCTTCTCCTGGCGATCTCGTGGATCATGCGGCTCACCACGCCGCTCTTCGCGATCCTCGGTCACGAAATCTCCGGGCGCGACATCATCCTCATCACCGGCGGGCTCTTCCTCATCGCGAAGAGTACCTACGAGATTCACGACAAGCTGGAAGGCGTGGAAGGTGAGAAGTCCCGGCGGGTCCCGCCAACGTTCGGGATGGTGATCCTCCAGATCCTCCTGCTCGACATCGTCTTTTCACTCGACTCCGTGATCACGGCGGTGGGGATGGCTGACGAAGTGATCGTCATGATCGCCGCCGTCGTCGTGGCCGTCGGGTTCATGATGTTCTTCGCGGGACCGATCGGTGAGTTCGTGGAAGGACACCCGACGGTGAAAATGCTCGCGCTCAGCTTCCTCCTGCTCATCGGCGTGATGCTCGTCGCCGAAGGGTTCGAACAGCATATCCCGAAGGGATACATCTATTTCGCGATGGCGTTCTCGCTGCTGGTCGAAATGCTGAACCTGCGGACGCGAGAGCGGGCGACGCCCGTCCACCTGCACGCGCGATTCGCGAAGCGGGGCGAGGGAGGCAACCTGGCGTAGAGATGTGCCGGACGCGCGGAGCGGCCGACTGAACGCCGGCGACGACTCAGCGGAGCGCGAGAGCGTTCCAGTGGCCCGCACCCTCGAGTTCGAGCAGCAGCCGTTTGCGCGGCAGACCCCCGCCATATCCCGTGAGCGAACCGTCCGCCCCGATCACCCGGTGGCACGGAACGATGATCGGGATCGGATTCCTCCCGTTCGCGGCCCCGACCGCCCGAACCGCTTTCGCGTTGCCGATCCGCCGCGCCAGTTCCCGATAGCTGATCGTCTCCCCGTAGGGAATCGAACGCAGAGCCCGCCAGACACTCAGCTGGAAGGGAGTCCCGCTGGGCGACAGTGGCAGGTCGAAGTCGGTCCGTTCTCCGGCGAAATATGCCGCCAGCTGGTCCGCCGCCACGCGCAGCATGGCGGGAGAACGGACCCACTCAATACCCGGATCCGAAGCCGGAACCGGGTCTTCTCCCGCATCCAGCATATCGATTCCGGTCAGCGATTCGCCGTCGGAAACCATCCGCAGTTCACCGACCGGGCTCGGGCGCAGGTCGTAGTAGCGGGTCTTCTTCACGCAACCTCCTCTCGCGATTGATCGACTTCCGGCGAATCCGCGAGGCCTCGCCAGAGGTGCATCGTGGCGTACGCGCGCCATGGGCGCCAGTTTTCGGCGATCTCGAGAAGTCGCGCCTCCGACATGCCTCCGAGGGCTCGGCGGACTCCCAGGTCCGACTGAGGGAACGCGTCTGGCCAGTGGAGCGCCCGCATCGCGATGTACTGCGCGGTCCATGGGCCGATCCCGGGAATCGTCTGAAGTCGGCGTATGACCGTTTCGACATCGGAGCCAGGCTCGAGACACAGCCCCCCCTCGGCATGAGCCTTCGCGAGATGGCTGATGCACTCGGCGCGGGCACGGGGAATCCCGAGCGACGCGATCGCTTCCACCGGCGCTTCGGCGAGCCTGGCCGCATCGATCGGAAAGCGGGAAAGTCCCGGCACGCCGGGATCGGCCGCTTCGGCGAAGCGGGTCGCCAGTCGTCCGGAAAGTGTCGTGGCAGCGGCGACGCTCACCTGCTGGCCGAGCACGGCGCGGAGCGCCAGTTCAAACCCGTCCATCGCGCCCGGCACCCGAAGTCCCGCATGACGTCGCAGGTGCGGCGCGAGGAGCGGGTCGCCGGCCAGTTGACTGTCGATCACCTGAGGCTCGGCGTCCAGGTCGAAGAGGTCACGGACACGGGCGAGAAGAGACATCAACACCGGGGTGAGCGAGGTCGACACCTCGACCCGAAGCGTGTTCGCCGTCGCGGACGGCCCGACCCGGATCCATCCCCGATGCGTCCCGATGGCGACCGTTCGAGCATAGTGGGCCCCATTCACCGTTTCCACACCGGGGATCGCCCGGCCGGCGAGAAAGCCCAGCATCGCGTTCCACTCCAGCGGCGGGCGATATTCCAGATCGAGAGCGAGGCCGTCACCATCGATGACATGACCGCGCGGCCTACGGCGGAGCGACGTGGGGCTGAAACGGTAGCGGCTCCGGAAGAGCGAGTTGAACCGCCGCACGCTCGAAAAACCGCTGGCGAACGCGATTTCCGAGATCGACAACGACGACTCCGTGAGCAGACGTTTCGCCAGGAGCAGCCGATGTGTCTGGGCGAGCCGCACGGGCGAGACTCCGTATTCGCGCCGGACCGCGCGGCGAAGCTGGCGCGGCGAGGTATGGAGCGATGCGGCCAGATCGTCGACGCTCACGCCATGATTCAACGCCCCGGCGGCGATCCTCGCGGCGGCGTCACCGGCGAGGCGCGTGGTCGCGTCGACCGGCGATCGACCGGGGGCCTTCTCGGGTCGGCAACGCAGACAGGGGCGGAATCCATCCGCTTCAGCCGCGGCCGCGCTCGGATAGAATCGACAGCGATCCGCCCCGGGAACCCGGGCCGGACAGATCGGTCGGCAGTAGATCCCCGTCGTTGTCACCCCGACGAAGAAGAGCCCATCGAAGCGGGGATCCCTCGCGGCGAGCGCCCGATAACAGAAGTTGGGATCGAGAGTCATGGCTATACACTAACACCGCTTGTCCGCCGTGTCTCGCCATTTCCGGACTTCGCGCCCACCGAGGGGGAAGCTCATCGGGACTCAATTCTTCTCGTGGACGAACCGCACCTCCGCCGCCGCCCTGCGTCCGCTCTCGATCGCCCCGCTCATGTAGCCCTGCCAGCGCGTGCTCGTGTGCTCTCCCGCGAAAAATACCCGCCCGAACGGCCGGCCCAGCCACGAGTGCCAGGCGGGATCGAAACCCGGGTGGAACCAGGCGTACCCGCCCCTCGCCCACGGATCCTCCTCCCACCGGATGACCCGGGACGCAAGCAACTCGGCGGGCTCACCCAGCCAGCGCAGCTGTTCGATGACGCCTTCGATTCCTTCGCGCTCGAGGATCCGCGTGATTTCGCGCGATGCACGTCCGCCAGCGAGCAGAAGCAGGATCCCGTGACGCCCTGACTGCTCTTCGTTCGCCTCCCACACCGCCCCATGCGCGCGGTCCGACGCGAACGCGCGGGCTCTTCCATCCCGGCGCCAGAAGCGCCGGGCGAACTGCAGGAGGATACGCGTCGCGTCTCCATAGCGTAGAGCCTCGATCGCTCGACGACGCGGTTCGGCCAGGGGCGGATCGAAACCGACATCACGCAGGGTCGTCGTCGGAATCGCCGCGATCAGGTATTCTCCACGCCATTCGTGCTGGCCATCCCGTGTCTCGATCGTGACCGCCAACGCTTCGTCGGTCTGCCTGACCGCGCGCATAACCGAGCCGAGCCGCACCGGCGAAGCGAGTCTCTCGGCGATGCCGGTCGCCAGCCGGTCGTTGCCGCCCTCGATCCGATGGATCGCGTCCGTCACGCTCGTCGTTTCGCCCGAGAAGAAGTCGACTAGTTGGAGGAGGGACATCTCGTCCGGGTCCGCGAGGAAGAGGCCGCGCAGGCCACGCACCTGCCCCTCGAGGGAGGGGTCCACGTCGTCCTGGGTCGCGAGCCAATCGGCGACCGTTCGTCGTCCGAGGCCATCGGCGATCGGTCCTTCCCAGGCACGCCCCGAGAGCCGGTATGCTTCGATGGCCGGGGCGAGTCGTCGCGAGAGATCGGCGAACCCCCGGCTCATCGACTGGATCGCGTCGCGTCCATCGGCACGCGGCCCATACCAGCCGAACCCGCCAGGAAGAATCGGGACCGTGTCGAGTCCCAGGTCGCGGGCGAGTTCGAGGACTGGTGTCTGTGTCCCTTCGATGAGATCGGCTCCGGCCTCCGCGTGTTGACGGCGAGCGAACCCGTCCCGAATGGTCCAGACCCGACCGCCGACTCGTTGACGGGCCTCGATCACCGTCACCTCGGCGCCAGCCGCTTCCAGGGCGCGCGCCGCCGAGAGGCCGGCGAGACCCGCACCGGCGACGAGCACCCGAGCACCCGACAAATCCTGGAGAGATTCAGACATGGAAAGAGACTCAGCGCGGCGTTCTGGTGGCCGATCCGGGACGAGCGGCGATCGCGAACGCCATGACACTGGACAGGGGTGGCGCCTCGTCCGACCTTTCCTCCGGATTTCGCGAAGCGCGTGCCGCTTCGTCGAGCCCTCGCGGCGCGCATTCGGCGCGTTCAAACCTCGATGAGCACGTTTCGCCGCCCATGACCGCCGTCTTCTTCGCCACTCCCGCCGAGTTCCGCGTCTGGCTCGAACGGCACCACGAAACGGCCCCGGAGATCTGGGTCGGCTACTTCAGGAAAAGCTCGGGGCGAGCGACGATCGACTACCCCTCATCGGTCGAGGAAGCACTCTGCTTCGGGTGGATCGACGGGGTACGCAAGAAGATCGACGAGGTCAGCTACATGAACCGTTTCACGCCACGCAGGCCGGGGAGCAACTGGAGCGAGGTCAATATCCGGCGCGTGCGCGAGCTGACCGAGCGAGGCAGAATGGCGCCGGCGGGGCTACGGGCATTCGAAGCCCGAACGACGACGCCCGCGGGCTACTCCTTCGAGCAGCGGGGAGAGCTGAAGCTGGACGATACGATGGTGACCCGTTTCCGCGCCAACCCCGAGGCCTGGGCATGGTGGACCGCCGCACCCCCGGGTTATCGAAAGACCGCCATCTGGTGGGTAGTCAGCGCCAGGCGGGAAGCCACGAGGTTCCGGCGCCTCGATACACTCATCGCGGACTCCGCCGCCGGTCGCAAAGTGGGGCCCATGCGGCGGCCCGACGAGTAGACCATGTCCCCCCGGATCATGGGCGGGGGCATCACGCTTCTCGCGCGACGCCCCGTTTGCGGTCCGCGCCCACCGGGCTTCTCGTGAGAGTATCGAGTTCACACCCTCCCACGAGAAGCATCCAGCCGACGGGAGGTCAGCCGATGACCGGGCCGGCCGAACGAATCGTCTCCGGCACCGCGTCGCCGAATCGCCCGATGTTTTCCGCGAACATCTTCGCCAGCCGGGCCGCCTGCTCATCGTAGGCGCTCGCGTCCTCCCACGTCCCGCGCGGATCGAGGACTTCCGCGGGCACGTCGGCGACTGACGTCGGCACGTGAAGGCCGAAGATCGGATCCGCCGTCGTTTCAACGTCATCCAGCTCACCCGCGAGCGCGGCGCGCACCATCGCCCGCGTATGGGCGAGCTTCATGCGCGAGCCGACACCGTACGGCCCGCCGCTCCAGCCCGTGTTGACCAGCCAGACCTTCGAGCCATGCTCCGCGAGGAGTTCCCCGAGCATCTCCGCGTAACGAGTCGGGTGCCAGACGAGGAACACCGCCCCGAAACATGCCGAGAAGGTCGCCTTCGGCTTCGTCACGCCCCGCTCGGTACCCGCCACCTTCGCGGTATACCCGGAGAGGAAGTAGTACATCGCCTGTTCCGACGTCAGCTTCGCGATCGGGGGAAGGACGCCGAACGCGTCAGCGGTGAGGAACACCACGTTCTTCGGGTGACCGCCCCGGCCACTTTCCACGAAATTGCGGATATAATGGAGAGGATACGACGCCCTCGTATTCTCCGTGATCGACTGGTTCGCGAAGTCGACCTTCTTCGTGGCCGGCTCCAGGACGACGTTCTCCAGGATCGTCCCGAACATCTGTGTGGTGGCGTAGATGTCCGGCTCCTGCTCCTTCGAGAGGTTGATCGCCTTGGCGTAGCATCCACCCTCGAAGTTGAACACGCCGTTCTCGCTCCATCCGTGTTCGTCGTCACCGATGAGGCCACGCTGAGGATCGGCGGAGAGCGTCGTCTTGCCGGTGCCCGAGAGGCCGAAGAAGAGCGCGGTGTCCCCGTCCGGTCCGATGTTCGCCGAGCAGTGCATCGAGAGCACGCCCTGCCTGGGCATCAGATAGTTCATGACCGTGAACATCGCCTTCTTGAGCTCTCCGGCGTAACGGGTGCCGCCGATGAGAATGATGCGCCTCACGAGGTCCAGGACGATGAAGGTTTCCGACCGCGTTCCGTGCTTCGCCGGGTCCGAACGGAACTCCGGCGCGTGCAGGACACTGAAGTTGGGAACGAAGGCGGCCAGCTCGGCCAGTTCCGGGCGAATGAACATGTTGCGGACGAACGCGGCGTGCCACGCGCTCGGCGTGACGTAGCGAACCGACAGACGGTACGCCGGATCGGCGCCGCAATACAGATCCTGGACGAAGAGTTCGGGCTGCCCGTCGAGATACTCTCGGACGTCGGCGATGAGCGCCTCGAAGTGTGTGGCGCTGATCGGGCGGTTCACCTCTCCCCAGTCGACATCGTCCTCGATGGAAGGGTCACTGACGATGAACTTATCGTTCGGCGATCGACCGGTGTGCGGCGTGGTCACCGCGACGAACGGACCCATGTCGGCCAGTTCGCCTTCGCCGTTGCGGATCGCCGCGCCAACCAGTTCAGGCGCCTGGTGATTCCAGAAGACCCCGCCGGCAGGTCGCAACCCCTGCGCGGCCAGCCCGGTCGTGCTTTCGCGGATATCGATGGAAGAGGACGGACTCATGATTTCGTGATTCGAAGCCGGAAAACGGAAAACACCGCGCATGCACCCGATAGCGGCGCCTCGCGGAAGGACGGTTCGCGAGTCACCAGGGCTCGATCAGATCAGACTACCGAGCCAGAGCGTCACGAACGCAGCATAGAATACAGAAACGAAGACGAGACACAACCGGCGCCACATCGCCGGCCGCAGCGGTGGCGGCAGCAACTTCGTGTTGATGTACAACAGATGCAGCGCCGAGACGACGAAGACGATGCCGGCCATGTTCGCGCCCAGCTGGAGCAGAACGATCGGCTGAGCGAGCCGGAGCGCGATCACTCCCCAGACGGTGATCACGCCGAGAACGGCGTAGTAGAGAAGTCGAACATCTCCGCCGCGCCACCGCCGTACCCGCTGGCTTCCCGTCCAGAGAATGTCGGTGACGGCTCGGGTCATGCCCTCGAGCAGATCGAGCTGGGTCTTGAAGAGAACCCATACGGCGGCGAGAGCGATGATACCGCCGAAGATCGCGCCCGCCTGTTCGGTCATGGCGCTGGCCAGCGCGGCGGCGATCGCCAGCCCGCGGATGTCGGTGCCCGATTCGAGGAACGTCACGTAAATGACGCCCGGGAGCAGCATTCCGAGCAGAGCACCCGGGAAGTAAACAACCCATTGGTCCGCCCGCACGATCCGCCACCAGCCACGCCAGCGTTCCATCGCCACCGCATCGGTCACGAACGTCGAACCGGTATGCGCGAGTCGAGTCTTTTCTCCACCAACCGCGCCGGGGATGAAGCCCGTCACCCCGCCCATCCCGTATCCCTTGTCTCGCGCCCAGTTCGAGAGGGTCAGGTTGATCACCCCTCCCGCGCCCGAGTACGCCGCGAACGCGCCCAGAAGGAAGTAGTCGGCACCCGCCGGGATGAAGGAAAATTCGCCGGTCGCTGGACTGTAGCCGGCGATTCCGGCGAACCCGGCCAGCCAGGTTTCCGGGCTCGCGAAGAGTAGCGCCAGGCCCAGAAACGTGGCCATGATCGTCACGACGAGCACCCAGTTCAGGATTTCGAGAGTGCGCTCGATTCGCCGGCCGAAGAGGAGTATGACGACGCACAACGCGAAGGTGGCGACCCCGAACCAGTAGACGTGCGCGGCATGCCCGGGACCGGCCAGATCCTGGAAGACGAGGAAGAAGATCGCGCCCGCCGCCGCACCCGCCCAGCCGGGCCACCCGATCTGCAGGAAATAGAGACCCGCATAGAACCATGCCCAGAAAGAGGCCCGTGGTGCCGTGCGCATGAAACCGGTCACCACCGGCTCCCCGGTCGCCAGCGTCCAGCGCATCAGCTCCTGGTTGAACACCGTCTGCAGGAATGACGCGACCGCCGTCACCCACATCAGCGTGAACCCGTACTGGACGAACGCGGCGGGACCGAGAAGGAACTCGCCACTCCCCACGGACGCTCCGAGTACGATGACACCCGGGCCGACCACGCCCAGCCAGGTCAGGCCATGCGGACGAGGGGGATCCGGTAGTGTGGAAACGGTCCAGGGCGGGAGGCCGCTACGTGACTCCCGTGCGGGTGGGATCGTGGACGACGCGATGGGGGAAGGCGAAGCGGTCGCGATGCCGCCCGCACCGTGGCCGCGTTTCTCGGGTTGGTCGGACTGCTCGGATTCCATCGGATTTCTCCCGCGGTCTTCGCGCTCAGCCACCGTCGGTCACGCGGACCATCCGAAAGGTACGGGGGCGCCCGCCCACGACAAGGGAAACGTTCGATCCCTC
>CAZWJE010000047.1:18297-19418 GCA_964634395.1 uncultured Gemmatimonas sp.
CGCAGGTGATTGGTGATCTGGGTCGCGCAACCGATGTTCCCGCTGGCGATGATCTCCGCGTCCGTGCCGAGGATCGTCCTCGCCTTCCGCTCGCCGAGACGGGCGGCGATCTCCGGCTGTTCGATATTGTACGTCCCGGCGGATCCGCAGCAGAGTTCCGCGTCCGGAATCGGAACCACCGTCACCCCCGGGATCGCGTCGAGGAGGCGGCGCGGCGCGGCGCGAACGCCCTGTCCATGCGCCAGATGGCAGGCGTCCTGGTAGGCGACGGCGAGAGGTCGCGCCAAAGGAGGTGGCTCACGGATCCCGAGATCGTCGAGAAACTCGCTGATGTCGCGGACCTTCGCCGCCAGCGCCCGGGCCCGCGACTCTTCCGGTCGCCCGGCGAAGAGAAGCGGGTACTCGCGCATGCCCGACCCGCATCCAGCCGCCGTGGTGATCACGGCATCGACCTCGGCCGGATCGAACGCCTTCAGGTCCCGGCCGGCGAGCGCGCGAGCCTGGTCGGCCGCGCCCGCATGCATCGCCAGCGCGCCGCAGCACCCCTGATCCGCCGGGATGAGGACCTCGACACCGTTCCTCGACAGAACCCGGATCGCCGCTTCGTTGATCCCCGGAGCGAGGACCTGTTGCGCGCACCCCGCGAGCAGCGCGACTCGCGCCGTCCGCGCGCCTTCCGCGGGGACGAGTTCCGGGAGAACGACCGCGTCGGGCAGGGAATCGGGAAGAAGATCGACCATCGCGCCGATCCGGTCCGGGAGCGCCCGCGCGAGCGGCTTCGCCAACCGTCCCGCGACGGCCGCGACACGGAACCGGTCCGGATAGGGAAGCGTCGCGTTCATCATCGCGCGCGCGGCACGATCCGCGAGCGGGCGTTCCCGGCGCGATTCAGCGAGTTCCCGGAATGGCGTGATGAGTTCGCCGTACCGGACCCCCGACGGACACGCGGTTTCGCACGCCAGACACCCCAGGCAGCGATCGATGTGCGGGAGCACGTCCGCCAGTGGCAGGTCGCCCTCCAGTACACCCTTCATCAACACGATCCGCCCGCGCGGAGAATCCGTCTCCTCGCCGAGCGTCAGGTACGTCGGACACGTCGGGAGACAGAAGCCGCAATGGAC
>CAZWJE010000047.1:19518-24193 GCA_964634395.1 uncultured Gemmatimonas sp.
CCGGGCCAGACATCGAGCAGCCCGAACCTCTGCTCGGGGTCGAGGGCGGCCACCACGCGCTCCAGGAATCTCCGACCCGGAATCGTTCCGATCCACGGCCGCCCGGTGGCTGGACCATCGACGTGCAGACCGCCGAGTCCAGCGTCCCGGAGCGCCTGATCGAGTTCGGTAACGGAATCCGGCCACGAGACCCACGCGGTCTGAGCGCCGGAGACATAACGGCGAGCCGCGCCTCGCTCACGCCACTCCCGGTCGAGCGCGGCCACCCGCCCGGGGGTCACGGGGACCCGGAAAAGGCGGGTTCCGGGATTCCCCCAGCGCATCTCCGCCATTTCCGCCCAGTGTCCCGCCGCCGTTTCCTCGCCGGCACCGACGAACCGCTCGACATCCGTCACGCCGCCCGCTCCGGCCGACTGGCGATAGAGAAACTCCGCGATCCGTTCGAGCCGACCGCGGAGTGGCCCGGCCGAACCCCCGATCCGCAGCCAGAGTGACCAACCATCATCCCCGACGACCGCGCCCTCGTCGTCGCCTTCGCCGCTCCTGGAGCCGGTGAACGCGGCGGGGGCCAGATCCAGCGCATCCAGGTCGAATTGGCCGCGTGTCAGATTCACGAGAGAGGCGAGGGCGGCTTCCAGGGATCGAAAGCTCACCCGCAAGGTCGCGGTCTCATGGGATGACGGGAAGACCTTGAACGTCACTTCGGTCAGGATCCCCAGTCGACCGAGGCCCCCTGTCATCAGTTTGGGAAGATCGAACCCCGCCGCGTTCTTCACGACCTTACCGCCGCCCCGAACGATATCGCCCCGCCCGTTCACGAACCGGATACCGATCAGAAAATCGCGGACACCGCCGTATCGGTACTGCATCGAGCCCGCGAGACCAGCGGCCACCGACCCGCCCAGAGTCGCGCCGCGGCTCGCGAATGGCGGATCGAAGGGAAGGCACTGCTGATGCTCGGCGAGGAGCTCAACGACCTCCGCCACCGGCGTCGCCGCCCCGGCGGTGATGGTGAACTCACCGGGTTCATATTCGATGACACCGCGCAGCCGCGAAACGTCGACCACGGTCGCGTCGTCGAGGGAAAGGAACGTGGAGAGCGCGGGTTTGCTCCGCCCGCCGACGACGTGAACGCGCCGGGCGGCGCGGACCACCTCCTGGACGTCCGCCGCGTCGCGGACAGCGATCGCCCCGTCCGTCACGCGGGGCCCCGACCACTACCTTCGAGCGGCGCCTCGGTCACCCGCCGACCCCACCCGTTCACGTCGGCAACATCTTCCCGGGGTTCGCGACTCCCGCTGGATCCACCGCCGCCCGCAACCGCTCCATGGTTTCCATCTCGAGCGGTCCGAACATCATCGGCATGTATCGACGCTTCTCCATACCCACGCCGTGCTCGCCGGTGATCGATCCACCGAGCCGCACGCAGAGCGCGAGGATCTCCGCCGCCAGTTCCTCCGCCCGCTCGAGCGCGCCCGGCAGGCGTCCGTCGTAAAGCACCAGGGGATGCAGGTTCCCATCGCCGGCGTGAAACACGTTCGCGACCTCGAGCCCGTGACCCCGAGCGAGACGCTCGATTCCGGCGAGTGCCTCACCCAGTCGGCCGCGAGGCACGACCCCGTCCTGAACGATGTAATCAGGCGCAAGTCTGCCGACCGCCGAGAAGGCGGATTTCCGCCCCTTCCAGATCCGCGCGCGCTCGTCGGCGTCCCGCGCCACCCGAACTTCTGACGCGCCTGAAGCCCGGATCAGTTCGACGAGGCGAACGAAATCCGCCTCGACCGAATCGACTTCGCCTTCGAGTTCGACGATCAGCAGAGCCGCCGCGTCCGCCGGGTATCCGGCCCTGGCTCCGACCTCGGCGGCCCGGATGGCGAGCCGATCCATGATTTCCATCGCGCCGGGCAGCAGCCCCGCGGCGATGACGCCCGACACGGCGTCACCCGCCGCCTCCAGCGACGCGTACGCGGCCAGGACGGTCCTGTAGAGCGCGGGTATCGGCAGCAGTCGGAGGGTCGTCTTCAAGGCGATGCCGAACAGTCCTTCGCTGCCGACGAAGAGGCCAGTCAGATCGGGGCCGACGCCGTCGCGACTCTGGCCCCCGACTTCGGTCAGCGTCCCGTCCGGGAGGAGCAGTTCCATCCCCAGCACGTGGTTACTCGTCATCCCGTACTTCAGGCAGTGGGCGCCGCCCGAGTTGAAGGCGACGTTCCCGCCGATCGTGCAGACCGCCTGGCTGGACGGGTCCGGCGCGTAGTAGAGACCATGAGGTTCGGCGGCCCTCGACACCGCGAGATTTACCACTCCCGGCTCGACGACCGCGATCCGCTCGGCTGGATCCAGCCTGAGTATACGGTTCAGACGATTGAGGGCGATCACCACCCCATCGGCGACAGGCAGGGATCCGCCGGAAAGACTCGTTCCGTTTCCACGCGCGACGAAAGGTATCCCGAGCCGGTGACAGATTCGGACGGTCTCGACGACCTCCGCCTCGGATTCAGGAATGACGACCGCGCCAGGCGATTGCCGGAAGGCCGCGAGCGCGTCCGACGCGTAGGCGGCCATCTGGGCGGAGTTCGCCAGAAATCGGTCGGAGGGATAGAGGTCGCGCAGTTCGGAGAACGACGACGGGCCGGTGATCGTGGGCATACCCGATGATACCCGCTCCGGCCAGTCGCCGCAAAGAAAACCTGGGGGGTCTTCGTTTACCGCCGCGGCGGAACGAGCAGCAACGGAAGCTCCGCCCGCCGTACCATCGCGGACGACACACTGCCGAGGAACGCGCGCTTGAGCGCGTTCTCGCCGTTGGTGCCGAGGACGACCATGTCCGTCTCAGTCTCCTCGGCGAAGGTGATCAGGGCACCCGCCGGATCGGAGCCGCGAAGGAGCCTCGTGTCCATCCGCACCGCCGGGGCCGCTCCCTGACCCGCGTCGCCAGCCTCGACCCTGAGGTCGCGCCTGAGATCCTCATCACGAGAAAGGGCGAACTCGACGCCGGCCACGTGCACGAGCGTTACCGCCGCCGGCTCGGCGCTCGCCCGGGCCCACGCGAGCGCGACGGATGACGCCCGCCGCGCGGGATCGGAGAAATCCGTGGGAACCACCATCCGCCGAATCGGCAGTTTCAACGGTCCGTTCAGAATCAGGACGGGCGCCCTCGATTTCCGCACCACCGACTCGGCTGTACTCCCCAGGACACGATCGCCGAAACCGCGGCTATGATGGGTGCCGAGCAGGATCACGTCCGCGCCCACCCGCTCGGCCTCGTCGACGATGACCTCGGCCGGATCGCCCAGATAGGCGTGTGTCCCGGCGAGCCGGGGATCGTCTTCGAACCACTTCTTCACCGCGTCCAGGAACTCCGTCCGCTCGACCTGTTCGGCCCGTTGGCGGGCGAGCGTGTCAGTCACGACGGCATCGTCCTCGATCACGTGGACCACCTGGATCTCCGCACCCGTCGCGGTGGCCAGTTCCCGCGAGGTAAGGAATACCTGCTCCGTCGTCTCCGTGAGATCTGTCGCGACGAGGATGGATTTGATGATTCCCCTGGTGGCCACGGCGTCCCCTCCTGTTTGTGGTCTGGATCTCCCGTCAGGTCGATGCCGAAGGCTTCTCGGGACTCGCAACATCGGACCGATGAACGCACCCCGCGGTCAGGGTTGTTTCATCTCGGCTGTCAGGAATATGGAGTCGACGAAGGAGACCCACGCATCCCGCGCCCGCTGGCGCGGACATGGACATGGATCTCCTTCGTCGACTTTCACGACCCGGCTTTCAGCCCGCGGCCAGGCATGCGCTCAACTCCCCGTCCGGCTCCAGGCCGGGATCACCCCACCATCCCGCCATTCACCAGGAAGTGCGTCCAGATCGAAAGGAGGTAACCCAGCGCGATCGCCCACGTCCACTTGAGGTGTGAGAAGAACGTGTACTGACCCCGCGCCAGTCCCATCAGCGCCACGCCGGCGGCGCTGCCGACCGAGAGCATCGAGCCACCCGTCCCCGCCGTGAGTGTGACAAGCAGCCACTGGAAGAGATCCATCGGCGGGTTCATGTTCAGCACCGCGAACATCACCGGAATATTGTCCACGACCGCCGAGATGACGCCGACCGCGACGTTCGCCGGTGTGGCCCCGAAGCCGATGTAGAGGATCTCCGAGAGCTTCGCGAGGTAGCCCATCGTGGCGAGCCCGCCGACGGCCACGATGATGCCGAAGAAGAACATCAGCGTATCCCACTCGGCACGGCGCAGGATGTCGAAGATATCAAAGGAGTCCTCCTCCGGCGCGTCGATTCCGCCGAGCGGGTCCGCGGTGTCGGCGTATCGCCCTTCGCCCTTGTGCACGCCGGCGGTGCGGTGCAGGTAGTACCCGTAGAACTTGAGGAGCGCCAAGCCGGTCGTCATGCCGATCACTGGCGGCAGGCCGAGGATGTTGTAGCTGCTCACCGCCATCACGATCGTGAAGGCGAAGAGGCCGACGACACCCCACGCGCCGCGCCGCAGTTGGACCGTTTCCTCGATCTTGGTCGGCGTGCCCTTCGGCAGCGCGAACGACATGATGATCGCCGGCACCAGCCAGTTGACGAGCGAGGGAACGATGATCCGGTAGAAATCAAAGAATTCCGCCCGACCCGCCTGCCATACCATCAGCGTCGTGATGTCGCCGAACGCGCTCCA
>CAZWJE010000048.1:0-23444 GCA_964634395.1 uncultured Gemmatimonas sp.
CCACATCGCCAGGAACGGCTCGGCATCGATCCCGATCACCTGGAAGATCATCATCATGAAGGCCGTGAAGACCCCGCCGCCGAGGGCGATCAGGACGTAATGGATGAACAACTCTCCCGAGAACCGGACGAAATCCATCCTGCCATCCGTCCGCTTCCATCGGGTCCCGGCGTAGGCGACGCCCACCACGCCCACCCAGAGCGCGATCGGCAGGTGCAGCGCCATGAGGATCTCGGTGTTTCCTTCGGGTTCGAACGGGTAGACGTTCGCGAATACGGCGGCGGCCGCGAACGCCGCGAGCAGCCATCTACCGATGCGGGCCTCGATCCCCCGTTTCCAGGCGAAGTAGCCGGTCAGGAGAGGAAGCACGAAGAGGCTGGCGTTCCGCGCATAGAAACTCGGCTGGTCCTCCATCCCCACGCCGAAAAGGGCCGGTGTCTTGATGAGCAGCGCCGCCAGCACCGCGAGCGAGAAGGCGACGATCGTGTCCCTCGCTGGCCGCCCGCGGCTGAACCCACCGGCGTACGGTGAAACGACGAGTTGCTTCCAGAGGCGGTCGGTGTGCGCGCCCACCCTCTCGGGTGAGGCGGTATCGACGTCGTTCAGGCGCTTCACCGCCACCAGGAACGCCTCGTCGTCGGCGAGGCCGGAGCTGACGAGGAGGCTCACCTGTTCGCGCAGCCGGTCCTCGAGCCTCGTCAGATCGGCCGTTCCCGTCGTCCGTCCCCGGCGCAGGTAGCCACGCCATTGGTCGATCCGCTCTTCGAGTGCTTCGTTATCGTCCGGGACGGGCATGGGTCAGACACCGGGTGTGTGGAACGGCGCGTCCGCGCGCCACGAGCCGTGGTCGACAAGTACTTTGTACTATAAAGTATCGGGGCGCAAGGGGGGTGAGCGGTCCGCTTGCTGGCGCCTTGACGGTGTATTCGAGAACGGGTACGCTCTGGCGATCATGAGTCACCCAATCGAGGTGGATTGCTGTGTGGTCGGCGGTGGCCCGGCGGGAATGATGGCCGGGTTGCTCTTCGCCCGCGCCGGTTGTTCGACACTCGTCCTCGAGAAGCATGCCGATTTCCTCCGGGATTTTCGTGGCGATACGGTTCACCCGTCGACGCTCGAGATCCTTCGTGAGCTCGGTCTGCTCGGCGCGTTTCTCGAGATACCCCACCGTCGGCTGAGTCGGATCGCCGGGATCTTCGCGGGCGAACGTCTGGAAGTGACGGATTTTTCGTCGATCCCGGCGGCATGCCGGTTCATCGCGTTCGTACCGCAATGGGATTTCCTCGACTTTCTCGTTTCCGTCGCGGCCGGATTGCCGACGTTCACCGTGCGGATGCGTTCGGAGGCCAGGGAGCTCCTGCGGGAAGGCGAGCGGGTCGTGGGAGTCCGCGCGAACACCGCCGACGGACCGCTCGAGGTGCGGGCGAAGCTGGTGATCGGGGCCGACGGACGATCGTCGGTCCTCCGTGCCCGGGCGGGTCTGGAGGTCCGGAACCTCGGCGCGCCGATCGACGTGCTCTGGTTCCGGATACCGAGGTCATCCGGTTCGGGCGAGGACGAGCCGCTGCTCAACACGGGACCCGGCAATATCGTGGTGACGATCGATCGGGGGACGTATTACCAGTGCGCGTTCATCGTACCGAAAGGCGGTGCCGAAGCGGTGAAGGCGAAAGGGATCGCGGCGTTCCGCGCGGCGGTCGCGGCGACGGCGCCCCGGCTCGCCGCCGAACTCGGCGCGCTCACCTCGTTCGAGATGGTGAGCCTGTTGACCGTCACCGTCGATCGGCTGGAGAGGTGGTCGCGTCCCGGGCTGCTGATGATCGGTGATGCCGCGCACGCCATGTCGCCAATCGGTGGCGTGGGGATCAACCTGGCGATCCAGGACGCGGTCGCGGCGGCGAACCTGCTCGCCGGACCTCTCGCGTCCGGTGAGCTTCGGGACGACGATCTGGACCGGGTGCGGCGGCGGCGGCTCTGGCCGGTCCGCGCGACGCAATTCGTGCAGCTGCGAGCCCAGGATGGTATCATCGCGCCGCTCCTCGCCGGGCGGCGCTCGGCTCACCCGCCGCTGGTTCTGCGAATGATCTCACGCTCTTCCTGGTTGAAACGCCGGGTCGCGGCGCTGCTTGGGATGGGTGTCCGGCCCGAGCACGTGCACTCCCCCGAGCGCTTCCCTCTCGTCGTTTCCGCTCCCGGATCCGGGCGGGAAGAGACCCTCTCGTAGCGAGGGTGTGACCCTGGTCAGGGCCATGTCCAGCCCGAGTGGGACCCGGTTCGGCCGCGGTCTCTGGACCTCCGACGCCGTGCGGGGTGTCCGATATGGACGTTACCGGCATTCATGAGGCCGCTGATTTTCGACCGAAACCGATTCCGGCGCTCCGATCGTCGCGCGGGGATCCGTTCTCTCCTGGAGATTCCGAAAAATGTCTCTCGCCGCAAACGGGTCGGGGCGACCCCGAAGACCGGGCGGGCTCTGGCTTCTGGTGGGCGTATTCGTCGCCGGCCTGTTCTTCTCCCCGGTCCGCGTGGCGGCGCAGACGCCGGCCGACAGCGCGAACGTGCTGCTCGACGCGGCGAACCGTTTCGAGTCACGGGGGCGTCAGGATGTCGCGGAAGCCATTCGCGCGATGATCGTCGACCGCTTTCCCCAGACCGTGGCCGCGAACGAGGTTCGGAGGCTCCAGGCGCTACGCCCGATGATCAGCGTGGAGGAAGAAAGTGGGAAGGTGGAACTCCAGGTCTGGAGTACGCTCTATGGTGCCTGGCTGGGGATCGCGATTCCGATGATCACCGACGCCGATGGTCCGGCGGCCTATGGTACGGGGCTCCTTCTCGGTGCGCCCGCCGGGTTCTTCGCGTCACGCGCCTACAGTCGGTTCAGTCCGCTGAGCGAGGGTCAGGCGCGGGCGATCACCTGGGGCGGGACGTGGGGCAGCTGGCAGGGTTTCGGCTGGGCGAAGGTGCTGGATCTGGGTGAGGAGGTCGAGGAGGTGTGTCCCGATCCGGAGATCCCCTGTTACGAGGTGAGAACGGGTGACAGCACCACTGAAGTAGTCGCGTCGATGGTCGCCGGTGGACTGACGGGGATCGTCGTGGGCGGCCTCCTCGCGAGCCGGCCGATCCCCGCCGGGCTCGCCACGACCGTCAACTTCGGATCTCTCTGGGGGACCTGGTTCGGCTTCGGACTTTCCTTCATGGGGCAGGCGGAAGGCGACGCACTGCTGGCGGGGACGCTCCTCGGTGGAAACGCCGGCCTGGTCACGACGGCTCTACTCGGGCCGGACTGGAACCTCAGCCAGAACCGCGCGCGGTTGATCAGCATCGCGGGCGTCGTCGGAGGGGTGGCTGGCGCCGGTATCGATCTGATCGTTCAGCCGGACAACGCAAGGCTGGCGATGGCGGTTCCGCTCGCCGGAAGCGCCGCCGGGCTCGCGCTGGGAGCGCTGCTGACCGGGTCGGATCCGGCCCCGTCCGAAGCGCGCGCCATGACGCCTGGGGCCGCGGGGTTCTCAGGGTCGATGGTCCGGGTGGAAGACGGTCGGTGGACGTTCAATCCGCCGACGCCGACGTTGACGATGGTTCGGGATGAACGGGTACGCGGGGGAACGCTCCGGCCGGCGATCGGGCTGAAAGTCTTCGACGCCCGATTCTAGCCCGTGTCGATTACCTCTTGTCGACCAGGTAGAGGAACTCAGTGACGTGCAGATCCCGCCCTGACAGATTTCGGGATCCCCGGAACGCGTTGTATCGCGTATCCATCATGCTCACCTTCCCGAGCCTCGCGAGTTCGGAGTCGAACCGCTCCTTCGGGATGAACCCCTCTGAGTTGTAGGAGATCAGTACGAAACTCGCGCTCACGTTCTCGATCGCGTCGAAGAGGGTCGCCTCGGCGTGCCTGGCCTGGTTGTATGGTGACCGCGTCCAACCCGTTGGGATGCCGGAGACGCCGCTGATCCGCGCGGGTCGCCGGTAGTCGCAGAGCAGGTTCAGCATGAAGTAGTTGGACCCGTAGGGATGCTGGTTGTATGGCGGGTCGAAGTAGGCGACGTCGACCGGGTCGAGATCGCGCGCCATCGCGTTGGCGTCGGCCTGGTATACATGGGCTTCGCGTGAGAACGCGCTG
Source organism: uncultured Gemmatimonas sp. (assembly GCA_964634395.1). GTDB lineage: Bacteria > Gemmatimonadota > Gemmatimonadetes > Longimicrobiales > Longimicrobiaceae > WHSP01. Next base: position 4,124 of record CAZWJE010000048.1, read on the forward strand.
AACACGGGAGTCTGCACCTCGATCTCCTTGCGGATCCGGGAGAGCGCGTTCCGCCCCGTTCCGCCGAACTGGCCGATTCCCTCCTCGTTCTTGTAGAACCCCTTGAATACCCCGGCGGTGTTCGCGTGCATCGACGCCCGCGAAAGAACGGGGGCCAGCAGGAAGGGTCGAAGTTCGTCAGGAATCCCCGCGATGACGCGACAGAAGGTGTCCAGCCAGATCGCGTTGCGGCGCGTGTAGAAGACCCGTTCCCCAGGCTGGATGTCGTCGTCGTCCTTCGGGGCGTAGAGCTCCGCGATGAAGCCGGGTGAGAACGTCCGTTCGACCTCATCCTTCACGCGGGCGATCTCGGCGCGCAGCCACTCCCCGTCGACCTCTTCGGCGTTCGTCTGGTAGCAGGAGTTGGTGACCCGGCTATACAGCTCCAGGTCATTGCAGTGGAGCACGCGAGCGTACCGACGAGCCATCCTGGAAACCACGCCCGAACCTGAGAAGAGATCGAGGAAGTCGATCCGTTCCTTGCCCAGTGCCGACATCGCCCGGCGGATCGCCCGGTCGATGAATGGCAGCAGTGAGCGTTTGTTGCCGAGGCAGGTGATGAGTTGCGTCCCAAGGTAGGCGTCGGACTCGACGACGGCCTCCGCGAACAGGTCAGGCTGGCCGCTCATCCGGGGGGACTACCGAGGGGACGCTCCGTGGCTACTCCCGGGCCTGCCAAGGGCAGCCCCGCTTGCTGCATACGAGCCGGCTGCTGAGTAGCTTGCCGTTGCTCGCGACCCGCTCCTGTCGAAGTACATCGTCGCTGCAGACGGGACATTTCATGCCCGTCCGTTCGCCGGGTTTCGCCGCTCTTCGTGTATTGTCGCTACTTGCTCTCGCCATATCACCAGTCGCTTTCCATATTCAGGAACCCACGTGGGCACGAACCGCCCGGCCGGCGGTCGGCCACGATGGTGTTACTTCAGGGTTGCTCCCGGGACCGGGCCGGAGCGCAGATGAGGCTGATGGCCTCTTCGAGCAGGTCCGGTCGAAGTCGGGGATAGAAGTACCGTGCACGCTCTTCGACTTCCCGCCGGGTCGAACCCGGACGCATGCCGGAGCGAATCGTCTGGACCCGGGCGTCCCTCAGCTGGGAAGCGGTCTTCTCAGCGAGGCGACGTCGAGCCGCCGCCATTTCCAGAGCCAGTTCAGCGGGATTCATGATGCCTTTCGATTGAGAGTTCCGAGGTCGCCCTCAAACCACACCAACGACCGAATCCGACTCGCGCGACAGACCACGATCGCTCCAGACGAACGGGACGACGATACGATGAATGGTGCCGTCGTGCATCGACACCCGATTCCCGAATCTCGCGGGTTCGTCGCCGTCCAGCGCTTTCCTGGGGATCGCCGTTGTACGTTCGTGCCGCGGGTGAGGGGCATGTCCACGAGAACATTCCGATCGCGTGGAACACGCCGTCGATTCGGCCGAATGCACCCTGTCTCCTTCGTACCCCGATCAGGCGCGACCGGTACCGATCGAGTTCGCGACGAGGTGGCGCTGGTGCCGGGACGCTCGTCTTTTCGAACGGGGCGCCGGCGGCGCGAACTCGCCCGCGGTCGCCATTGACGGCGGGTCCGGAAGGCGCGCGAGTGGGGCTGTAACTTGCGATGGCGGGTCCTCACGTTACACGATGGTGTCGGATATGGCGCTCACACGGATGGGCCGGAACGACCCGGACGGGTCGGATCGGGGCCCGTTCGGGAAAGAATCGAAAGTATGGCCAGACGACCTAACTACGGGGGAGAGAAGCGGCGTAAAGAGATGGAACGGCAGCGGAAGAAGGAGGAGAAAGTCGAGAAGAGGCGATTGAGGAAGGAAGGATCGGCGACGGAGTCGGGCGACGCGCCGGAATCCCTCGATGGGGTGAAAGCAGGTGAAGAAAGCGCTCCACCCGCGCCCTGAGGCCGGCGCGACGGGAATCGAGCTCGGTTCCTTCGCTCCGTCCGGGCTGAGAAGGGGGGTGACCGCGGGAAGGCGAGGGCGGCGAATCACGGGCCGCCGGAAGTGAGACCGCGCGCCGACGAGCGGAAAACGCGAAAGGTATTGACGAGCCGGGCAACGGCTGATATATTGAGCCCATCGCAGCCCTGACGGGCACGGTGTACGCCCGCCTTTAATCGGACCCGGGAGGCACTTCCTTCCCTGGTCTTTTTTTATGGGTGGGTTATCTGCTGCGGCACTTACGCGCGCGGCGTTCAGACAGTCGGTGAGTACGGAAATACCGGACCCTCGACAGTCAGCATTCATGGAGGAGTACGGTATGCGTACCATCGGAACGGTGAAGTGGTTCAACGACACCAAGGGGTTCGGCTTCATCACGCCTGAGGACGGGCAGAAGGATTGCTTCGTCCATCACTCGGCGATCCAGGGCAACGGCTTCAAGTCGTTGACCGAGGGCGAGCAGGTCGAGTTCGACGTCGTGCAGGGGCAGAAGGGTCCCGCCGCGGAGAACGTCGTCCGCCTGGCCTGAGCGGAGCCGAAGTTCATGAAGAGAGCCGCCCCCATCCGGGGGCGGCTTTTTTCGTGAGCGCGATCGGGCGAGCGGAGCTTCGCGCTACGTGCTCATCGCGACGATCAGACCCGCGATCAGCATCGCGGCGGCGACGGGACCCACGGGCGGCGTTCGGCCGCGTTCGGGGTCCTCGAACTGAGGACGAGGCTGATCGCGGAGACGGCGGCCGGCACGCACACCGGCCGTCGGGCGACCGGGGTCAGTACATCGAGAGCCAGTCCGGCGCGGGCGACGACGATGGCGCGATGCGTCGGGTCGACGAGGAAGATCGTCCGCGCGATATTGACCCGCGATTGAAATCTGGTTATCCGATGGGTACTCGCTGGTTACCCCCAATGAATCGTCGTCGATCCCGGACTCCCACGGAGGCCAGATGAAGCAGCTGAAGACCGGATGGTGCGCGTTGGTAACCGTGTCGTGCGTGATGCTGGCGTCCTCGTTGGCGGCGCAGGCGGTGACCACCACACCGGAGAGCTTCTTCGGTCACCAGATCGGCGCGGACTATGTGCTCCCGAACTATACCCGGTTCACCGAGTTCCTCGCCGCGCTCGAAGCGGAGAGCGACCGGATGACGGTCGTGGACATCGGCGCGACGGCGGAAGGACGGTCGCAGCTGATGGCGATCATCACGAGTCCCGAGAATCACGCGAACCTCGACCGTTACCGGGAGATCTCCGCGCGTCTCGCGCTCGCCAGGGACCTGACCGACGAGGAGGCCCGGGCGCTCGCGCGGGAGGGGAAGGCGGTCGTCTGGATCGACGGTGGCCTGCACGCCACCGAGGTGCTCGGCCCGCAGCAGCTGATGGAAACCATCTGGCAGCTGGTCAGCCGAACCGACGCCGAGACGATGCGTATCCTGGACGATGTAGTGATCCTCGCGGCGCACGCGAATCCGGACGGAATGGAACTCGTCTCGGACTGGTACATGCGGCATGAAGACCCCGAGGAGCGGAGTACCGGTGGCATTCCGCGGCTCTATCAGAAGTACGTCGGGCACGACAACAACCGGGACTTCTTCGCTTCGACCCAGCCGGAGACGGAGAACATCAACCGACAGCTGTACCGGGTCTGGTATCCGCAGATCGTCTACAATCATCATCAGACCGGACCGGCGGGTACGGTGATGTTCGCGCCTCCATTCCGGGACCCGTTCAACTACGTGTTCGACCCGCTGATCATCACCCAGCTCGACCTGGTCGGCGCGGCGATGCATACCCGGTTCGAAGCCGAAGACAAGCCCGGCGTGACGATGCGGCGTGGCGCGAACTATTCGACGTGGTGGAACGGCGGGCTGCGGACGACGCCCTACTTCCACAACATGATCGGCCTGCTCACCGAGACGATCGGGAACCCGACGCCACAAGAGATCCCGTTTCTCGCGAACCGACAGCTGGCGAACGCGGACCTTCCTTTTCCGATCGATCCACAGATTTGGCACTTCCGGTCTTCGGTCGACTATTCGGTGACCGCGAACTATGCGGTTCTCGACCTGGCGTCCCGATACCGGGAGACGTTCCTTTTCAATATCTATCAGATGGGCAGGAACGCGATCCGGAAGGGTAGCCAGGACAGCTGGACGATGTATCCGAACGACATCGAGCGGGCGACCGCGGTGATCGAGGCGATGCGCGATACGACGGGCGGCGGTGGCGGGACGGCCCGGCTGGACCTCGAGCGGTCGATGGAGGTGTGGCGGGCGATTCGCCAGCCGGAGGATCGTGATCCGCGAGCGTTCATCATTTCGCCCGAGCAGGATGACTTTCCGACGGCGGTGAAGTTCGTGAACGCGCTTCTGGAGACGGGCGTCGAGGTGCGGCGGGCGCGTTCTCCGTTCGTGTACGCGGGGAGGACCTATCCGGCCGGTACGCTGGTCGTGCCCTCGGCCCAGGCGTTTCGGGCGCACGTGCTCGACATGTTCGAGCCCCAGGACCACCCGAACGACTTCGCCTACCCGGGCGGTCCGCCGATCCGACCCTACGACGTGGCCGGCTGGACGCTCGCGTTCACCATGGGCGTGGAGTTCGAACGGGCGCTGGAGGGCGTCCAGGGATCGTTCGAGACGATCACGGAGTGGAATCTCGCGCCGCCGGCCGGGACGGTGGGGACGGCTCCCGACACGCGCGGCTACCTCCTTTCGCCCGCGTACGCCGACGGGTTCGGCGCGGTCTACGGGCTTCTCTCATCGGGCGAGGAGGTGTATCGCCTGACGACCGCGACGCGGGCGGGCGAGGCGACCTATCCCGTCGGCTCGTACTACATCCGGGCCGGAGATGCCACGCGTGAGAAGCTCGAGGAGATCGCTGGCCGGCTGGGTCTGGATTTCGCCGCGACGAACGTGGTTCCCGGCGGCGAACACGTGAGAATGCGGGCACCGCGGATCGCGCTCTGGGACCGATACGGCGGCTCGATGCCCTCGGGCTGGACGCGGTGGATCCTCGAGCAGAACGGGATTCCGTTCGACGTCGTGTTCGCCCCGCGCCTCGACGAGGGCGATCTGCGCGACGAGTACGACGCGATCATCTTCGTGGACGGGGCGATCCCGGCACCGCCGCGCGAGGACGGGCAGGGTGGCGGAGGGGGCGCGGGTGCGGGAAGCGGTCCGAATCTCGACGGCATCCCGGAGGAGTACCATCAGCGGGTCGGCTCCGTGACGGCGGGGTCTACGATCCCCCGGCTGAAGGAGTTCCTGGAAGACGGCGGCACGATCGTGACGATCGGGAGTTCCACGTCGCTCGCGCGACACCTGGGGCTGCCGGTCACCAGCCATCTGGTGACGGACGACGGGGAGCCGCTCTCGGCCAATGACTTCTACGTCCCCGGGTCGGTGCTCTCGCTGCGGCTCGATCCGACCGATCCGATCGCCTGGGGAATGGGCGAATCGGTCGACGTTCTCTTCGACAGTTCGCCGGTGTTCGCGCTCGAGGGTGCCGCCGGAGAGGCCGGGGTTCGGCGCGTCGGGTGGTTCGATACCGCCGAGCCGTTGCGCAGTGGCTGGGCGTGGGGGCAGGAATACCTCGAAGATGGCGCGGCGGCCGTCGCGGCGCCGGTCGGAGACGGCACGCTCCTGCTCTTCGGACCCGAGATCCTTTTCCGCGCGCAGCCGTACGGGACGTTCAACTTCCTGTTCAACGCCCTGTCGCTGAGCCGGGCGGAGGAGGCGGCCGTTCGCTAGTCCTGGTCGCGGACGGCGTCACACGTCGCGTCGAACGTGACGGACGCGTTGAACGTCGTTAGGTCCCCGCAACCCTTTTCCCGCCATCGTGAACCGCCCGCGACGATCCCGTCGCGGGCGGTTCAGATTCAGATTCAGACTCTGATCGGTATGCGCCGGGGGATCAGAAGGCGATCCCGTAGGCCTCACGCCGGGGGTCGGCACCCGTGCGCAACGCGCCCGAGACGGGATCGACGAGGATGACCTGGGCTCCGCCAAAGGTCGGTCCGTCCCATCCGTCGATGACCTCGAGATCGTGACCACGGCGCGTCAGTTCGGCGCGAACCTCCGGTGGGATACGGCTTTCGATCGCTACCGAGGTACCCTGTGAACCACGGTAGCGGGGCGCCTCGACGGCCTGCTGCGGCGCCATCCCGAAGAGGAAGATGTTGTTGAACACCTGGAAGGTCGTCTGCGTCTGGCCGTCGCCGCCGGGCGTACCGAAGGTGATGGCGAGCCGGCCCTCCAGATCGGTCGCCAGGTGTGGTGTGAGCGTATGATAGGGTCGTTTGCCCGGCGCGATCCGATTCGGATGTGTGGGATCCAGGGTGAACTGTCCGCCGCGGTTCTGGAATACGACGCCGGAGGTGGGTTCGACGAGCCTCGAGCCGAAGGTCCCGAAGAGGCTCTGGATCCAGCTCACGCCGTTCCCCCACTGGTCGACGGCCATCAGATAGACGGTGTCTCCCAGACCGTTTTCCTTCGGAGCGGCGGCTGTGGCGCCGAGGCCGGGTTGGACATCCGTTGCCGCGGTGGGCCCGACGAGGTGGGCCCGGCCGCTCACGTACGAAGGGTCGAGCAGCTGGGCGACGCGGGATGGAGCGAACTCGGGATCGGCGATCCAGCGATCACGGTCGGCGAACGTCACTTTCCTCGCCTCCACGATCGTGTGCAGGTAGTCCGCGCTGTTGTGCCCCATCCGTTCCAGGGGAAAGTGGGTGGCGAGCGCCATCTGCTGCAGGAGCGCCACGCCCTGGGTGCTGGGTGGCATCGCGTACACGCGTTTCGACTCGTAGTCGACCGAGATCGGGTCGACCCAGTTCGCCCGATGGTTCGCGAAATCCTCCGCGCGGAGGTATCCGCCCTCCGCCTCGATGAAGTCGGCGAAGACCCGGCCCAGCGAACCGCCATAGATCGCGCCGGGCCCCTCGCTGGCGATCTGGCGAAGGGTACCGGCGAGCGCGGTACTGCGCAGAACAGTGCCTTCCCGCGGGGTCACGCCGTCGGGCGCGTAGATGCCCTGGCCGCCGGTGTTCAGCCGGGTGGCGCTCTGGAGATCCTCCGCGAGGATGCTCGAGACGACGAAGCCTGATTCCGCGTAGCGGATCGCCGGCTCGAGCGCTTCCGCGAGCGTGATCGTACCGAATCGCTCGAGCGCCGCCGCCCATGCCGAAACCGCGCCGGGCACGGTGACGCTGAGGGCGCCGCTGCCCGGGATTCGCTCGAGATCCCGGGCGGCGAAGAACTCCGGGGTGGCGAGGGCACCGGCACGCCCGCTGCCGTTCAGCCCGAAAACCTGGCGATCGTCGGCGTTGTAGAAGAGGGCGAAAGCGTCGCCGCCGACGCCGTTCATATGCGGCCGGACGACCGCGAGGACGGCCGCCATGGTCACCGCGGCGTCCGTCGCGTTCCCGCCGCGGCGAAGTACGTCCGCGCCGGCGGCGGCGGCGAGAGGGTGACCCGCCACCACCGCGCCGCGCGTTCCCGAAACGTCGGGTCGGTTTCTGGGCGCGTAGGTCGTCACCACACCCGCGTCGGTTCCTGATTCAGGCCCGGCCGCGGGGGTGGCCATCGGCGGTGGGGCCGGTGCCGGTATACCGGGTGAACCGGATGAACAGGCGCCGATGCAGAGAGCCAGGATCGCCGACACGATCGTCCCGGCGAGGCTCCGTGAAAAGTGTGGGTCGCGTTTCATGATCGATGCGCAAGGGTGACGGCCGGTCGTGTCCGCGAACGAAGTGTTCGGTCGTGGATCCGGCGCGGGCTACAGATTCCTGTTCGAGTCGATCTCGCTCTGGCCCACGGGGAAGCACTTGTCGTTGTGATCGGCAAGATAATCGTCCCGGCCCTCCGCGAACCAGCGCCGTCGGTCCCAGAACCGACGCGCTTCCAGCCAGAGCTCGGCGCCGCGTTCATACCTGAGGAGCGTCCAGGCCTCCGTCTCGGACGATACATCCCCGAGCGGGGGCATCTCGCGGAACTCGCGGGCAAGGTTCAGCTCGTCCACCATCCCCGACAGGTCCCCGGCACGGAGCGCTCGCTCCGCGCGGATCAGGGCGATCTCGGTTCCCTTGGCGAGCGCGACGTCGTCGCCCCGCGAGGTGTACTTCAGGGCCCGGTACCAGGGCGTCTTCGAGTCCCGGCCCATACGCGGCGCGCCGCCGGGGTCGCGGGCGATCTCCCACGGGGTGCGCGGGTCGGTGACGAGCGCCCATTCGGTTCCCCAGACCGTGCCTTCACTGTGTTCGAGAGGATAGTAGATGAGGTCGCCGCTCGTCTCCCGCGACGAGTTGAGGGAGAACTTCGCGTCGTATCGGAAGGAGATTGGAACATCCTTCGCCAGATCGGCGGCGCCCGCCCAATCCCCGAGGGCCGCAAGGACCGATGCGCCAGCCACGAGGGCCGCGTCGCGGACGCTCGCGTCGTTGTGGGTCGCCGCGAGCTGCGCCGCCACGGCGAACTGCGCGCGCGCCCGCTCGAAATGAACCGTGTTCGGCTGGATGGCTCCGCCATCGATGACCGCGCTGCAGAAATGCTCCCCCAGCAGCCGGTTGGAGAACCCCGCGAGCAGGTAGGCCCGGGCCAGCAGGGCCGATTCATGGCCGGCCGCCTCCATCCTGCGGATCCCGTCCTCGGCGACCCAGCGGGCTCGATGGCCCGTTTCCCAGTACTCGTCGGCGTCGGTCGGGATCATCGTTCCATCCGAAATCGCGATCAACGAGGCGAGGAACCCCGTGCTCTTGAGTTCGCCCGACATCGTGGCGCTCACATAGCCGATGTTGTCGATCGCCTGCGAGAGATCGCCCGACATCCCCGCCACGAGGCCGGCGAAGGCGGCCGGATCGTTCAGTGCCTCGTCGGTCATCGGACCGGGATTGGTGATATCGAACATCGCGTCACAACCGGCGACCCCGCTCGCGAGGAGCGCCAGCGCGAACCCCGTCATCAGTCGAGAACGTCTCATCGATGCCTCCTCCAGGGTGTCGTGTAGAGAGGACGCCGTCGCGGGTCTCCGTCGGGAGGGGAGGCGTCCCCCTCCACCGAGAAGTCTTTTCCGCGCTGGTTCCCCGTTCCGTTCGTTGCCGTCATCGTTACCGATTCGGTCGTTGGGGTCGTTCATGGACGATCGAGGCCCGGGCCCGGATCAGAACCCGATCCCGACCGTCATCATGAACGTTCGTGGCGTCGGCCACCCGCTCCAGCCGCGGCGTGACAGGTTGCTACCGCCGCCGTTGTTCTCCTCGGGATCCACGCCGAACCAGTCGGTGACCGTCAGCAGGTTCCGGCCGGCGAGAGATACCGTGGCCGAGGTGGTGCCGGGGATGAGCCCCACCGGGAGCTGGTAACTGAGTGAGACGGTGCGAAGCCTGAAGAAGTCGGTGGACCCGGTCCACATGTCATAGCGCGCCCACGCCGTGTTGAACGCGCCGCCGCAGCGGGCCCGCCAGGTCGCGGTCACGTCGTCGAGCGCGGAGGCGTCTCCGGCGTTGTAGGCGTCGAACTTGTTCTGGATCGCGAAGCAGGGCGGGAAGGTGCGCCGGCGCGAGTTGATCTCACCCTGCGGGAACATATTGTGTCCTCCGCGAACGAACTCGCCCAGCGCCTCGATCGTGAACGCCCGGCCGAGCATGAGGTTCGTTCCGATCCCGATCGTCCGGTCGGGTTAGACCTGACCGAGCACCTGATCCTGTTCGATGATCGGGTTCGCGTACTCGTCGGGGTTCATGATCTTCGCGCCGACGAAGACCGGGATCGGATAGCCTTCGAGCACCTCGTTCTGACTGCCGATCGAGATCGCCTGACCACCCAGGTCCAGTGCCTTGCTATGGGTCGTCGAGTAGTTCAGTCGCGCGGACCAGTCGATCGCGGCGGTCTGCAGCAGCGAGAAGTCGGTGGCGATCTCCACCCCCTGGTTCCGCAGTCGGCCGATGTTCTCCAGCTGCGTGTTGAGGAACCCCTGCGATGGAGGCGGCTGTACGGGGACGAGCGCGCCTATGACGTTCTGCCGGTACCAGGTGAGCTCGACCGCGAGACGGCCGCCGAGCGAAGCCGCCTCGAATCCGGCTTCGACTTCGCGTGTACGTTCCGGTCCCAGCTCGGCGTTGCCCAGGCGCGACGGGGTGAACCCCGGACGGCCATCGTCAGCCGCGATGGGGTTCCAGACGCGCACGGCGTCGAAGGCGCCGGGCGCCTTCCCTGACTCGCCGATGGCGGCGCGCAGGCGGAGGCTTTCGACCAGCTGATCCGGCCAGAAGTCATGGTCGGAGATGACGTAGGAGGCGCTGAGCTTGGGATACGCCTGGATGCCGAAGTCACTTCCGAAGGCACTGTTCCCGTCGAAGCGGATCCCGCCCGTCAGGAAGAGACGATCCCGGAAGCCCAGGACTTCCTGGAGGAACAGCCCGGCGTTGACGACACGAGTCCGCGATTCGTTCACCTCCCGCCGCGCGCCGCTGGAAAGGGTCGGATCGCCCGGTCCGGCGAACTCGACGGACGTGCTGTTGACGATGCGGTTGTTGTTATAGAAATACTGGCCTCCCCACGAGAGCGTGGAGCTGATTCGCTCGGGCGCGCCCAGCGAGAACGAACCGGCGTAGTCGAGCGACATGACGGTGTTCCGCCAGTCCCGGGCGCTGATCTGCCCCGTCGGGTACAGACCGTGTCCGAACTCGTACAGGTCCTGGCCGGTCAACACATTGTAATCGAAGCCGGCCGTGAGGCGATGCGAAATCGACGGAGTCTGGTCATAGGTGACGGTGGCGCCGGTGACGAAGTGATCCTTCCAATCATAGGTCTGGTTGCGAAGGAGCAATCCGGCGGCGGGCTCACCATCGATCCGGTAGGTGATACCGGGTCCGCGGGTCGCCTGACCGATGAAGGTGCCGACGCCTCCGCCCTCGGGGAGGAAGCGGTTGATGCTGCGTGTGTAGGCGTTGTTCCAGTCCAGCTGCAGGGCGGTGAAGGGTCTGAAGCTGATGTTGCCACGGAAGCCGCCGCGCCTGCCCCATCCCTGCGGCGCCGTGCTCTCTTCGGCGTTCACGAAGCCGGCCAGGTAGTAGGCGACGTCACCCGCCCCGCCTCTCACCGAGAGCGAAAGGTTCTGGATCGGCCCGTCCTTCGCCCACGATCCGCTCTCCGGACAGGTCACGTCGTCGATCCGCTGTCCCCGGTAATCGACGAAGTTCGGGCCGCGGCATTCGTTCATGTACGAACCGGTCGGGTTGTCCTCCTTGTTCCAGTTCGGCCCATAATGGCCGATGGTGCTGACGCCATAGCCCAGTTCGGCCCGCCATTGAGGCGTCCCGGAGAAACCCTTCTTCGTGAAGATCTGGATAACGCCACCCGCGGCCTCCGTACCATAGAGCGTACTCGCGGCCGCGCCCTTGACGATCTCGATGCGTTCGATGTCGTTGGGACTGATGCTGTTGAGGCCCAATGACCCGCTGGAGGTACCCGGCCCGGACGGCGTGTGCTCGCTGTAGATACGTACTCCGTCGACGTAGATCAGCGGCTGGTTTCCCTGCGAGATGCTGTTGTTGCCGCGCAGTCGGATGCTTCCCTCCTGTCCCGGCTGGCCGCCACCCAGGTTGACGCTCACGCCCGCGACCCGGCCCATGAGGATGTCCTGGGGCCGGGCGGCCGGCAGGTTCTCCATCTCCTGCGCGTCGAGACGGGAGACGGTCGTGCCGATCTCGCGGACGCGGGCCGAGCCGCCCGTCCCCGTCACGACCAGTTCGTCGAGCGAGAGGGCTTCCGGTTGCAGCATCAGGTTCGCGGTCACCGTTTCACCGGATACGACGCTCACGACCGCTTCCACGGAGCCGTAGCCGATCATCTGGGCGCGCAGGGTGATGCTGCCCGCTTCGACGTTGGTCAGAACGAAGCGGCCGTTCGAGTCGGTGAGGGTTCCGCGTCCGGTCTCGGGAATGAACACCTGCACGCCGATCAGCGGGCGTCGCGTGGTCGCGTCGAGTGCCTGACCAGTGATTATTCCCTGGCGCGCGGAGGCGACGGGGGGGCCGAGCGGAGCACCGATGGCGCCGGCCGCCGCGAAGCGCAGGAGACTGTTGCCCGGACGAGACGGAACGGTTCGCGGCGGAGTGACTTCGCGGATCGGTTCGATCAGGATCTGGGAGCCAAGTTCCGTGAAGCGGAATCCGGAGGCGACGAGCAGAAGTCGCAGGGCCTCTCCGACGGTGGATTGTTCGCAGTCGCAGGAGACCCGCCGGTCCGGTGACATGAGCGTGGGGCTGAAAGCGAGCGGGATCCCGGAACGCAGCTGGAGTTCAGCGAGAGCGGCCGGGAGCGGGACCCCATCGGTCTTCAGGCGGGCGGGGAAGCTGAGCAGCGAGCGTTCCACCCGCGATGCGTCATTGGAAAGCGCGATGTTCCTCGACTGCGCGACGGGATGCTGGGTTGCCTGCGCCGTTGTGGCGGCGCAGAGGAGAAGTCCCAGGAGCGGGAGCGATCGTCGTAGCATTGGCGCCTCCAAGAGTAGAGGGGGTCGTCCCGAGCCAGTGCTCGGGCCTGGCGGGATCGCCTCACGAGACAACGTGTGGATCAGGCGCGTGGACGGGTTGGCCCCGTCGTACGCCACCTCGGTCGGGCTTGTCGTCGAACCCCGGGTCGCGGATGCGTCGCGCGCATCGACGGGTGATCGGATCCGGAACGGAAGACCCGATCCCCCGGATCAATCAGGGGCCGAGACCGAACGGACGGCGGGCGGTTCGAGAGAACATTCGATCCTCCACCTGGAGTAAGCGGCTCCTCCGGGTATTCCGGAGGAGCGAAGGCCGGCTACGGTTCGATGCTGGCGATCGAATCGGTGAGTGTGCAGTGTGCTCCGGCGGCGCGGCAGACGATCGAAAGGACTTCTCCTGGACCTTCGGTCGTGAACCAGGCCGAGATGGTGCGGCGACCCACCTCGGGATCGGCGATGAGGACCCGCAGACCGAAACGTGCCTCGATCTCCAGGGCCGCCACGGAGAGCGGCGTATCCTGAAAAGCGAGATACCCGCCCATCCAGGCGAGCATGGGGGCGAGGTCGGCCCCATGCTCGAGCCGGGGGGGTGAACCCTCGGTCACATGCCCGACATCACCGGCGGCGGCCTCGACCCGTTCGCCGTTCGCGGCGAGCGCGACCCGCCCTTCCACGACCGCGACCTGGACCTGCCGCTCCCGCACCTGAATGCTGAATCGCGTCCCCATGACGATCGCGTCACCCACCCGGGTGCGGACGGTGAACGGCCGGTCTTCTTCATGGGCCACGGCGAAGAATCCCTGCCCGTTCAACCAGACCTCGCGGGCGCTCGAATTGCCGCGCACCAGGAGCCGGCTCTCCGGCGCCAGCCGCACCATCGTCCCGTCGTTGAGTCGCGTGGTGACCATCTCTTCGGGGCCGGTGGTGATTTCCATCGCGGCGAGTTCCGAGACTCCCGGGCGGCTTCCCGGCCAGAGGGCTCCGAGCGCCAGTCCCAGGAGAAGCACGGCGGCGGCGGAGATGGCCCACGCCGGAACCCGTGCCCGGGGCCGCTCGCCGACGCTCAGTGGAATGACGCGCGCCACCCTGGCCTCCTCGGCGCGAGCAACAATCTGGCCAGCGCTCGGCCGAGGTTCGATTCCGGAGTCGACCGGCTCCCCGGTAACGCGCCAGAGCCGGGCGAGCTCGATGTATCGCGCTTCGTTCATCGCGGAAGCGGACCTCCATCGCGACACGGTCAGGTCTTCCGCGGGCGTCGATCGCCCAAGCAACTGCCGAATGATGACTTCTTCCACGGAACTCTCTCGAGATGGTTGAGACGGAGCGGGAACCAGCTCCTTTCGCGCATCGTTGACCGGGAAACACGCGGGCCGGCGGATTCTACTATCCGTCGGTCTTCCGGCGGTTCAGACGGTTCAGGCGGTTCAGACGGGTGTGTTCAGGAGAGGCGGGCCGGCCGAAGGAAGAGCGCGGGTCGGTCTTTCACTCCTTCGATTCGAGGTGGGGGCGGAGTTCACGCCGGAGGTGGTCGAGAGCCGCGCTCATCTGATTCGCGACGGTCTGCGGCGAGATGCCCATCACGTCGGCGATCTCCCGGTACGAGAGACCGTGGTTTCTCGCCAGATCGAACACCTCCCGGCGGCGAGGGGGCAACCTGTCCAGCGCCCGTGTCACCGCCGAACTCATCTCCCGATCCTGGAGCGCCTCGAACGGCGTGGCCGGCCTGTCTGGTCGCGGGATGAAGCGAAGGATCGCGAAGCGTGAGCGGACCCGGCGATGGCGTTCCTCGTTGAGGCAACGGTTGCGGACGGTCAGGTAGAGGAAGCCCGCCGCCGGGACCCCGATTTTCCAGTTCCGGGCGCCCTTCCAGAGACGCACGAACGCCTCCTGGACGATGTCCTCGGCCGCGTCCTCGCTGCCCAGGATGGATCTCGCGTACCGGACCAGTCGCCCCCAGTACAGTTCGAGCAACGTTTCCAGGGCCGCTTCGTCGCCTCTCCGGATCCGCTCCATGAGGGCTTCCGTTCGGGCGCCTTCCTCGTCTTCCGGTTCACCACCAGTCGGAAGGACTCTGAGCATGATCGGAAACCTCCAGGTGGCCCGAACACGTCTAACATATGAGGCGAAGCATACTCCATGGTCGATAATACTCGGCGGTGGTCGTTGTCAAGGAAGTCGTGAACCGTTCCCGCCAGACAGGGCCACGGAGTGTGTTCACACCAGTTTGTGTCCTTCCGTCTATCCCATGAGTTCATCGACGCTTGACGTTCCGTCCGGCGACCCGTACTCTGCCGGCGCACCAGGCGGTCGCCGAATAAACACCGAAGAGGAAATCTGCGAAATGAGTCCGCCCCACGATTTCGACCCGATTTCACCGATACGTCACGTCGCTGACAGCCATGGGTTGATCCGCGTGCGTGGCGCGAGAGAGAACAATCTCCAGGACGTGAACGTCGATCTGCCCAAGCGAAGGTTGACGGTGTTCACCGGCGTCTCGGGTTCGGGCAAGAGCTCGCTGGTGTTCGGCACGATCGCGGCGGAGTCACAGCGGCTGATCAACGAAACGTACAGCGCGTTCGTGCAGGGGTTCATGCCGACGCTGGCCCGGCCCGAGGTCGACGTGCTGGACGGGTTGACCACGGCGATCATCATCGACCAGGAGCGGATGGGCGCCAACTCGCGCTCGACGGTAGGCACCGCGACCGACGCCGACGCACTGCTGCGAATCGTGTTCAGCCGACTCGGAGAGCCGCGCATCGGGCCGGCGAAGGCGTTCTCGTTCAACGTACCGTCGGTCAGCGGGAAGGGAGAGATCCGAAAGGGAGGCGGAAAGGCGGAGACCCGGGAGTTCACGATTCTCGGGGGGATGTGTCCCCGGTGTGAAGGGCTGGGGTCGGTGACGGACATCGATCTGACCGAGCTCTTCGATGAGACGAAGTCCCTCGCGGAGGGCGCGCTGACCGTCCCGGGTTATACGGCCGACGGCTGGTACGTGAAGATCTTCGGAGCGGTGGTGCCGATCGACGTGCCGATCGTTGATTTCACGGCGAAGCAGCGGCGGGAGTTTCTTCACGCCGAGGCGCGGAAGGTGAAGTTCGAGGGGATGAACCTCACCTACGAAGGGCTGGTGCCGCGGATCCAGAAGTCGTTCCTGTCGAAGGACAGGGACGCGATGCAGCCGCACATCCGCGCGTTCGTCGAGCGGGCGGTCACATACACCGTCTGTCCGGAGTGCGGGGGGACCCGGCTGAACGGGGCCGCGCGGTCGTCGAGGATCGGGGGAATCAACATCGCCGACGCCTGCGCGATGCAGATCAACGAGCTGGCGGAGTGGGTGCGGGGGCTGGAGGAACCGTCGATCGCGCCGCTGCTCGCGACGCTCCGGCGGGCGCTGGACTCGTTCGTGGAGATCGGTCTCGGCTACCTGAGCCTGGACAGGGCGAGCGGTTCGCTGTCGGGTGGAGAGGCGCAGCGGACAAAGATGATCCGTCATCTGGGATCATCGCTCACCGACGTGACCTACGTCTTCGACGAGCCGACGGTCGGTCTGCATCCGCACGATATCCAGCGGATGAACGAGCTGCTGCTTCGGCTGCGTGACAAGGGCAACACCGTGCTCGTCGTCGAGCACAAGCCCGAGGTCATCGCGATCGCCGACCACGTCGTCGACCTCGGACCGAGGGCCGGGACCGGCGGCGGCCACGTCGTGTTCGAGGGCACGGTCGATGGGTTGCGGGCGAGCGACACGCTCACCGGTCGGCACCTGAATGATCGGGCCTCGCTGAAGCCGTCGGTACGGGCATCGACCGGCGTGATGAAAGTGCGCGGGGCCAACACGCACAATTTGAAGGATGTCGCGGTCGACATCCCGCTCGGAGTGCTCGTCGTGGTGACCGGCGTGGCGGGTTCCGGGAAAAGTTCGCTGATCCACGGTTCGGTGTCCGGCCGGGAGGGGGTCGTCTCCGTCGATCAGACCGCGATTCGCGGCTCGCGGCGCAGCAATCCCGCGACGTATACCGGGCTGCTCGACCCGATCCGCAAGGCGTTCGCGAAGGCGACCGGCGCCAAGGCCGCGCTTTTCAGCGCCAACTCCGAGGGCGCGTGTCCGGCGTGCAATGGCGCGGGCGTGATCTATACGGACCTGGCGATGATGGCTGGCGTGACGACCCTCTGTGAGGAGTGCGAGGGGCGGCGATTCCAGGCGTCGGTACTGGAGTACCGGTTCGGAGGACTCAACATCGCGGACGTGCTCGACCTGCCGATCGACGACGCGGTCGGTTTCTTCGGTTCCGGCGAGGCGCGTACACCGGCCGCGCACGCGATCCTGCGGCGGCTCGCCGACGTGGGACTCGGCTACGTGCGGCTCGGCCAGCCGCTCACCACGCTGTCCGGCGGCGAGCGCCAGCGGCTCAAGCTCGCGACCCACATGGGGACAGAAGGCGGGGTCTATGTGCTGGATGAACCGACCACTGGCCTGCACCTGGCCGATCTCGGCCAGCTGCTCGGACTGCTGGATCGGCTGGTCGACTCCGGCAAGTCGGTCATCGTGATCGAGCACCACCTGTCGGTGATGGCGCACGCCGACTGGATCATCGACCTGGGGCCGGGCGCGGGCCACGACGGCGGGCGGATCGTGTTCGAAGGCACGCCCGTCGACCTGGCGGCGGCGCGGTCGACGCTGACCGGCGAACACCTCGCGCGGTTCGTGGCGGCCAGGACACCTCCGTGAACGAAGGGGTCGGTCTCCGTCGCGGAGCCGCCCCCAGTTCCGTTCCGGTCGCTCCGGTGTGATCCAGGCGCGGATCGTCGTGGTAGTCGTGGACGTTGTTGGGATTGGCCGCGTCACTTTCCCTCTTGATTTTCTCGAGGCGGCCTCGCATCTCTTCCCTAGAAAGTCTATGGTAGTCGTCGTTTCTTCCTTCCCCCTTTTCCCGCCGAGGTCGTCGTGCCCGATCGAGAGCTTGAACTACTGCGTGGGACGCTCGATGTGCTGATCCTGAAGACGCTTTCCTGGGGACCCGCGCACGGTTACGCGGTCGCGAGTTGGATCGAAGAGGTGACCGGGAACGCCTTGGCGATCGAAGAGGGTTCGCTCTACCCGGCGCTCCACCGGCTGGAGCGGCGGGGGTGTCTGGAGTCCTCGTGGGGTCTCTCCGAGAACAATCGGCGAGCGAAGTACTACGCGCTGACCGAGGAGGGCAGGCGAGCGCTGGGCGCGGAGTCGAGTGCGTGGGCGCGATTCTCCGAGGCGGTGGGGCTGGTGCTGGGGTCGGTGACGGCTCCGGAATGGGCGAGGAGTCGATGAGCGGCGGGCCGATGTGGAGGCGGATCCAGCGATTCCTGGGCGCGGATCCGGACGCGGACATCGAGGACGAGGTGCGGCACCACCTGGAGATGCGCGAGAGTGCGCTACGGGCTCGGGGGCTGACGGCGGAGGAAGCGCGGGTGGAGGCCCTCCGTCGATTTGGCGACGTGGAGGCGGTGCGGCGCGAGGTGGTGGCGATCGACAGGGAAGCCGAGCGGAAGGAACGTCGGTCGGCGTGGGTGACGGATCTCCGCCAGGATTTCCGGTACGGTGTCCGCGTGTTGCGGCGGGGACCGGGATTCACGATCACGGCCGTGGGCATCCTGGCGCTGGCGATCGGCGCGAACGTGGCCGTCTTCTCGGCCGTCAACGGTGTGCTCCTGAAGCCGTTGCCGTTCGCCGACCCGAATCAGCTGGTCATGCTCTGGGAGGAGAACCCGGAGCGCGGGTGGTACCGGGAAACCGCCGCGCCCGCGAACGTGTTCGATTGGCGTGAGAGGGTGGACGCGTTCGAGGATATCGGTTTCTACGTCTCCTTTCCCGACCCCGTGACGGTGATCGCGGATGCGGACCCGGTGGCGCTCACGGCGAGGTCGGTGAGTGGCAACCTGTTTTCCGTCCTCGGGGTGGCGCCGGCCGCGGGGAGGCTGCTGACCGAGGAAGAGACCTGGTCGACGTCGGAGGCGGCGGTCGTTCTCGGCCACGAATCGTGGGTGAGCGTATTTGGTGCGGACCCGGCGGTGATCGGGACCATCGCGCGCCTCAACGGGACTCCGTACCGGATCGTGGGTGTCGCCCCCGAGGGGTTCCGGATCCCGGGCGTCGAGGCGGATCTCTGGCGGTCGATTCGTTTCGAGCCGGGTGACCTCGCGACCGCGTCGTTCCGCCGCGCGCACTACGTCCGCCCCATCGCGCGCCTGCGGACGGGCGTGACGATTGACCAGGCCCAGGCGCGGCTCGCGGCGGTCGCGGTGGCCCTGGAGAGCGAGTATCCCGAGACGAACCAACTGATGGGAGCGGGTCTGACGCCTCTCCACGAGTTCCTCGTCGGAGACGTGAGTCTGACGCTGAAACTGTTGCTCGGCGCGGTGGCGCTGTTGCTTCTGCTCGCCGTCGCGAACGTGGGCAACCTCCTGCTCGTGCGGGCGCTCTCGCGTCGGCGGGAGCTCGCCGTCCGCGCGGCACTCGGAGCGGGACGTGGCCGGCTCGTCCGGCAGATGCTCGTGGAGAACGCCGTGCTCTCCGTCCTGGCGGCGGTCGCCGGAGTCGGGGTCGGCTGGCTCTTCCTGAGGATGTACTCCGTATTCGGTGCCGCCGGGCTTGTCGCCGATGTGAACCTCGCCCTCGACCATCGTCTTCTGGCGTATCTGCTGGCGATCGTCGTCGCTGGCGGTCTCGTCTTCACGCTTGCGCCGCTGCTGGCGGGCGCGCGTACTTCGCTGAACGGTACGCTCGGCGAGGGAGGCAGGCATGTATCCGGTGGCAGGCCCACCCGTCGCGCGGCGAACGCCCTGGTCGCGGGAGAGATCGCCATCTCGCTGCTCCTGTTG
>CAZWJE010000049.1:0-23337 GCA_964634395.1 uncultured Gemmatimonas sp.
ACCTCCGGTGGCGGGAGCCGGAGGTCTTTGCGTCTTTCCGTTCTTTGCGTCTTCGCGTTGAAAAGCTTGTCACCGGCTCGGCGCGCTATCTGTTGGCCAGTTCGTCCAGGAGGGTTTGGAGCGAAGGGTCGTGGGGCGTCACGGCTTCTTCGTCCATCTCGCCGCTGCGGATGCGATAGACGCGCTCGACGGGAAGGACAAAGATCTTGCCGTCGCCGACCTCGCCGGTGCGCGCCGCGCTGAGGATCGCCTGGATCGTCACCTCGACGAACCCGTCGGTGACCCCGATCTCGAGTCGGACCTTGTCGTGCAGTTCCATCTTGACCGTCGTGCCCCGGTAGGTCTCGACCTGTTCGACTTCTCCCCCGTGGCCCCGGACGCTCGACACCGTGATGCCGCGCACATCCGCGCGGAAGAGGGCTTCCAGAACGTCGCCCAGCCTTTCGGGCCGGACGATCGCGACGATCAGCTTCATGAGGCCTCCTTGATCGCGGGCGCGGACGGAGTGTGGACGGTCACCGTGCGGACCGCGAAGTCGTTGAGGACGAGGACGGCTCCGTCGCCGCTCGCGTAGCCCTCCTCGCCGTGACGGGCGATATCGAGGCCGACGCCCTCATCCTTCGCGTTGGCGCGGATCGGGACGACCAGGTCGATCAACCGCAGGAGGATGAAGGTGCCGACCGCGCTGTAGGCGGCGGCGGCGAGGATCCCGACGATCTGCGGAACCATCTGGCCGGGGGCCCCGGTGAGCAGGCCGTCGGTGCCACCCCAGGCCGCGCTGGCGAAGACGCCGGTGAGGAGCGCGCCGGCGATGCCGCCTGTACCGTGAGCCGCGAACACGTCCAGCGAATCATCGAGCCGGCTCCTGGAGCGGATGAGGATGAGGAAGTAGCTGGGGAACGTCGCGATGGCGCCGATCAGCAACGCGCTCATGGGGCCGACGAAGCCCGCGCCGGGCGTGATCGAGACCAGGCCGATGACGATCGCGGTGGCGCCCCCGACTGCGGTCGCCTTCCCCATACGCGCGATGTCGAGCACGATCCATACGACGAGCGTCGCCGCCGGGGCGAGCATCGTATTCACGAACGCGAGCGCGGCAACCTCGTTCGCCGCCAGCGCGCTGCCGCCGTTGAATCCGAACCAGCCGAACCAGAGCAGACCGGCGCCGAGCAGCACATAGGTGACGTTGTGCGGCAGCAGCGCCTGCCTGCCGAAGTCCTTCCGCGCGCCGACCACGAGCGCGGCCACCACCGCCGCCATTCCCGCGTTGACGTGCACGACGGTGCCACCCGCGAAGTCCAGCGCCCCCATCCGTCCGATCCAGCCGCCACCCCACACCCAGTGGGCGATCGGCGCGTACACGACGAGCACCCAGAGCGCGATGAACGCCAGGTACGGCCCGAACCGCATCCGCTCCACGACGGCGCCGGAGATGAGCGCCGCCGTGATGATCGCGAAGGTGCCCTGGAAAGCCATGAAGAGCAGGTGCGGAACGCCCCCGTAGGGTTCGAGTCCGACGCCGTTGAGGAAGAGATGGTCGAGGCCTCCGACCCAGCGGTTCCCCTCCGAGAACGCCAGGCTGTACCCGGCGATCGCCCAGGTCACGCCGACCACGCCCAGCGAGGCGAAACTCATCATCAAGGTGTTCAGGATGTTCTTTGAACGAACGAGGCCGCCGTAGAAGTACCCGAGCGCGGGTGTCATGAGGAGCACCAGCGCCGCGGAGATCAGCAGCCAGGCGGTATCCGCCCCCGAAATCGCCGCGCCCTGCGTCGCGGCGGCCGGGATGGTGAATGGTATGCTTCCAGGGACGATCATCGGTTCTTCAGGTGCGGGTGAGGCGACGGCGCGGCCCTGTCCGGCCTGACGGCGCGGCGAGATCCGCATTCAGTTGACGAGCGCCAAGTTTAGCAGGCTGGTCCGAAGATGACAAGGTGAATATGGCGATCAACCTAAAAAACTTAGGAAATTGCGTGTCTGTACGGATGAAATGGAGGAAATTCGGCGGTTTGGAGCCCCGGGCGTGGTCTCGACGCTGACGATCCCCATCCGTCGGGCGCGCCCGCGGATCGTCCGCGTACGCGCTTGCGCCATCCCGCTCTTCCATTCGTTCTCCTGAAGCCAATCGCCGCTCCCCTCGCTCTCTGTCCGTGCGCCAACCGACCCGCCGTCCATCGCCTGTCCTCACCCCTCTGACGTCCGTCCTCCATCCCGCCGGGGGGTACGCCGCGTGCATCGGCCCCCCGGACGATGCGACGCGCTCCGAACGGGATAAGGGGGAAGTCGATGAAGACGTTGATCTTCGCGTTGCTGGCGGTGGCGGTGGTCGGTGTCGGTCTGTGGGTGCGGCCCGTGGCGGGGCAGCAGGTGGGAAGAGCGGCGGTCGGCGGCGCCGCCGGGGTCGCGGGTGGCACGGTCATCACGCTCTCGGTGATCGTGGCGCGGGCCCGGTTCTCGGATGTCTACCTCGATTCCGTCGAGGACCTGGTTCACTGGCAGACGCTGCCGATGATCGTTACTCCGGCGGTGGGCGCGTTCTTCGGGTGGACGAGCGAGGAGGCGTTGCGCGGAAGCCTCATCGGTTCGACCGGGGGGATGCTGATCGGGTCGGTGGTCGGGGCGGGGATCGGATGGTTGGCGTCGGACCAGCCGGAATCTCCCTGGGCGGGGGGAGTGATCGGCGCCGGACTGGGCTTGACGATCGGCGGTGTACTGATGGGAGCGCGGGGCTGGGCCGAGTCGAGCGGGGACAATGACGCCAGGCCCGTCCGGCTCGGGGTGACGGTTCCGTTGTGAGGGTCGACAGGGTCACCGAAAGGGAATCATCGTGCACGCCTTCCGCCCTTCGGCTACGGCAATCGTCCACCTTCCGGCGAAGGGTCGTCTCGCACATTCCCGGAAAGCCCCACCCCTCGTCGGCCACCACTCGACGTTCCGTGCTTCCGCTTCTGCTGACCGTCCTGGCCGCTCTTTCCGCCTGCGGCGGCCCGACCGTGAACACGCCCTCGGGCACCACGCTGATTCCCGCTCCCGCGCCGTCGGAGGTCGAGAGCGTTCTTTTCCTGATGGGCGATGCTGGGGACGCGCTCCCGGGACGGAGTCCGGTCCTGGCTCTGATGCGGGAGGATATCGAATGGTGGACAAGCCAGCTGGATCGTGACTCGTCCGTCGCGGTTCTGGTGCTCGGCGATATCGTCTACCCGCGCGGCCTTCATCCCCCGGACGATGGGGAGTACGGGCGGGATTCCGCTGTGGTCATGGGCCAGATCGACCTCGTCACGCGCCCGTCGGCGCGCGAGCGTGGAGCGCGGATCTGGTTCATGGCGGGCAACCACGACTGGGGTCTGCGCGAGGACTGGGAAGGTTACGTGCGACTTCGACGATTCGAGGAGTTCGTCGCGGCGGAACGGTCACGTACCGGGGTCGCCGCGGAACTCGTCCCCGTCGCCGGCTCGGGAGGCCCGGTCGTCGTCGATTGGGGGAAGAACTATCGGCTGCTGATCCTGGACACCGCCTGGTGGCTGCTCGCCGGTGACGCGGAAACCCGCGCGGCGGTGCTCACGGCGATCGACGAAGCGTTCGCGACCGCCGGCGACCGTGAGCTGCTCCTCGCCGCGCACCATCCGTTCCGATCGGGCGGGCCCCACGGCGGGAGCTTCTCCTTCTGGGAGACGATGGGGATCCGCTACATCCTCTTCCGTAGCGGCGCGATCCTGCAGGACATCAGCTCGCGACCCTACCGCGAACTCGAGACCGGGCTTCGAGAGACCTTCTCCCGCCATGGCGTGCCGCTCGCGTTCATCGGCGGCCATGAGCACTCCCTCCAGCTCCTCGAGGCGATCAAGCCGACCGACCCACTGTTCAGCATCGTTTCGGGTTCAGCGAGCAAGCTCAGTTCGGTCGGACCGGTCGACGGGCTGGTTTTCGGGCAGTCGGCGCCCGGGTACATGCGTCTGGTGATCGAGAAAGACGGCGGGGTCACGCTCTTCGTGGTCGCCGCCGGGGAGAGATTCCAGCACTGCCCGGGTGAGGAACCGGCGCGGACCGCGTGCATGGAGATGGCCAGGGCGGAATACGGCACGGTCTACTCGCGGCGCTTGAGGTGATTCCGGCACCGGCCGAGGGAGTTGGCCACAAAATGCACAAACGGCACAAGTCGGCTCTGGCACGATGGGCCGGAATCGCCTGATCTTGTGGGCCGCGCGCGCTCTCTCGGGCGGCATGGAAGGGCCCGCGTAGGCCACCGGACCGAAGAGGCCAGATCGGGCGAAGCGGGTTGCGTTCCGCGCATCCGACGATCATAGTTGGCTCAATCCCTCATAATTGAGTCTCTCGCTATAGCGGCGGCTACGTTGATCTCCCGCGGACTTTCCTGTGGATGATGCGTACGGCTGATCCCGAATCCCCGGTCTTACCAATGCCCGGACTCAAGTCCGCGATATGCCTGTGGCTGGTCCTTGCCACCGTGGGATGCGGTGACCGGATGGGCACGCCCCTGACGGAATTCGGAAGAGTGGCCAAGCTTACGCTGGAGATACGAATTGACGGCGCGACCCAGGGATTGATCCCGGGACAGGTCGCGGTTCGTAACGATGGGGTGGTGGCGTTCGCGCCGTTTCGTCAAGGGCGGATTCTATTCTATTCCTCGACCGGCGCGCATATCGGCACGGTTAGCGAAGAGGATGAACTTCCCGCTATCAGCAGAATTGGTTGGCAAGCGGACACTCTGTGGACCTGGGACTCTGATCAGCGACGAATCTCGCTGATCTCTCCGGACCTGGAGGTGGCTCGTATCGTCAATGAGGTAGGTGGTCAAAGAGATTCGCTTCTGTACGATGGCAGAGACCTCTACTTCTCAACCTATCCTCTGGCGTTCTATTCCGATGGGTCGATCATGGCCCGTATCGGAATGGAAACGAGACCGTTTCCCGAACCATTCTGGGCTGACGGCGAGGCGACGGGAATCATCAGCTCGGAAAAGGAGGTGCTCAGGATCCTGGTCAGGCCGAGGTCGGAGAACAGGTCGGTTGTCGTCGCTGGAGAAGGTGTGATCTACATCCCTTTCACGGTCCCCACGGCTTGGGCAGTGTCTCCGGACGGTGGACTTCTGGCGTCCGCGATGGGTTTTGTGACAGATCAGGCCGCCGGGAGCCTGGCCGTTTCTGTATGGGGCAAGGACGGCGGTGAAGTCTACCGGAAGAATCATGTCATTGATCTCGAACGGATCCCGCAATCCGTCAAGGATAACGCGATCTCCGCACGAGTCGCTCAGCTCGCCGGCCGCCCCGGTATGGTCGCGGCCATGCGAGAGATGAAGCTTCCGAACTACTATCCGCCCATTGATGTACCGGGAGTGTCTCTTGTCGTGAGCCGCGATTCGACCGTGTGGTTGCGATTGAGACCGGGTTCCTCGTATCGGCCGACTGTGGTGCTCGACCCGCGAGGGGAGGTGTTTGGCACGGTCATCCTCCCCCCGGATGCCCGGATCGTCGCGGCCGAGCTCAACCGAATCTGGGTGTTCGAACCGGACTCGGCCGGGGGTGTTGACCTCGTCCGGTATCACGTTTCCTGGTAATAGGTGCCCTGTTGTCACAAGTGCCCGAATGGAGACTTCGGCAAGGGCCTGTGCTCTTTGTCGCGATCCCTCTTTCGATCCCGAATCTCTCCCGGAAGAATGAACTCACCTCGGTGGAGGACGGAGTGATCAGAGTCGCACGGGCGGTCGGCACTGTCGCGTGGTTCGGGGCACTTTGCTGCTCCTGCACCTCGGATACGGACGCCGTTCCGCCTCCCGGGCAGCCGGGGGCCGATGGTCGCCCCGGCCAGGCAGCGAATGTACCAGCGGGTACGGCTTCGACCGGCGAGGCCGGGCCGGCTGACTGGAATATCGCTGTCAACTGGATCGTCGGTGGACCCAATGCGGCGGGACCGGCGGTATTCGGGGCCTTTGACCTCCTCCTGAGCGTCGGGCCTGAGGGGCTGGTGTACGTAGTCGACGTGAGTTCCCGTGAAGTCCGCGTGTTCGACGAAACCGGCCAGTTCGTCAGGCAATTCGGCCGTGAGGGTCAGGGACCGGGCGAGTTCTCATCTCCTTCGGCGATCGGGTTCGACACACAGGGACGGTTCTGGGTTCGTGACCAGACCCGGTACAGCATCTTTGATGGCGCCGGCGGCCTCCTGGAGACGATACCGAGGGACCTTTTTCATGCGGGATACCAGCACATCACCTTCGACGCCGCGGGATGGATCGTCGAAGAACGAAATATGCGACCCGGGAACACGAAAATCGTGCGCGGCCGTCCCGACGTGGAAGGGTACGTCGGAACTCCGGGGATCGGCTTCGTCCGCATGGACATATCGGGAGAAGCCATGGATACGCTGCCGCCCATTGTCGGCCCGGTCTTCGATCGTCGGGAATCCGCGAGGGTTCCGCCGGTCCTGACCGATGCGAGCGTCATCTCTGGCGGAAATATGGCGACACTCGGGCTGCGGGATCTCCAATCCTTCGTTCCGGACGTCATACTCCGGATGGGTGGCGACAGTATCTGGTTTGCCCATTCGAACGGGCGGCAGATTCATCTGCGGACACTCGCGGGTGATACGATCCGGCACTATGAAGTCACCCGGACACCGCCGCCCCTGTCGCGTGACGAGCGGTCGCTGATCGCCGAACGACTCGGTCCGGTCGAGCGGCGAACGAACGAATGGGCGTATGGACGGCAGGTAATACGCGCGCTGGTTCCGGTTGGCGACCAGAACCTGCTCGCGCTCATCGAGGAGGAACCGGGAAAGCCGAGCAGCCTTTTCGAGGTCTACGGTGCCTCAGGCCGTCCGATCGGCACGCTTCGATTGAACGTTCCCATCGATTGGCGGTCGGGAATCGCCGTGTGGGGGAACACCCTCGTGGCGGTGACGCTGGACGAACTCGATGTCAAATACGTCTTTCATGCCACGGTTCCGGACCTTCCATTGGAGTAGTGGGCGTGTTCCGAACCCGCTTGCGGGGGCGGGCCATGCTGACCGGGACTTTCCCACCGCACCGGATCCACCTGATCGCAAGTCCGTTGCGTTCAGCGCCTCCGGCGATCATAGTAGGAACCGAGACTTTCTGCCTTTCCATGTAAACGGCGAGAACACGTTCATCATTCCCCCGCTTATCCCGGCAGGATGGATGGGTACTGCCGATTGTTGAGGATCCGCCGTACACCATCCGCTTGGACGAATCTTCACCGCCGCTGTGGCTCGACGGGAGGCGATGCCCCTCCCCGAAGTCCGTCGACGCCCGGTTGTTCCCTCGAGCCCTGAGCGGCCGGATCCCATGACAGCCATCCGGAAGTTTCTGCTCATATTCGCGGCGTTCTGCTTCATGGCGGTGCTCGGAGCGGGCGTTTTCCTGCGCCTGCGTGCGGCGAATGCGGCGGACGAAGACTCAGCGGCCGCGATCATCGCGGGCGTCGCGCCGGACGCGGCCGCGGGCGCGTTGACGGGCGACATCGCGATCCCGGTATCCGGCGCCGCGGCGGTGCGGGGCACGTTGATCATCCACGTCAACGCTTCAGGGCAGGCCGAGGCCTGGCGGCGGACCGTGATCACGCCGCTCGTGGCGGGTCGGATCAGCGAGTTGCCGGTGCGTGAGAACGCGACGGTCGGCGCGGGTCAGGCGCTCGCCGTGCTCGACCCGGTCGAGTCCGAGCTGCGGGTACAGGAGGCCGAGGTGGCGTTGCGGAACGCGACCGCGACGTACCAGGAGCTGACGCTCTTTGACGACCGGATCGCGGACGCGGCGGCACGCGCGGAGCGGGAGGCGTTCGCGCGGTCGCGCAGCGGGGTGGAAGCGGCGGAGCTGGCGCTGCGTCGGGCGACCCTCGAACTCGATCGCACCCGTGTGACCGCGCCGATCCCGGGTCGGGTCGCGAGCGTGCGGGTCGTCCCCGGCGAGTGGGTGACACCGGGTACCGAGCTGATGACGATCGTGGACCTGGACCCGATCCGCGTCGAGGTCCAGGTGCTGGAGGGCGAGATCGGATTCCTGGCGCGGGGCGCCGGGGCGCGGGTCTCGTTCGCGGCGCTGCCCGGCGAGGAGTTCGAGGGCCGTATCGAGACGATGAACCCGCTCGTCGAACCGGGGACGCGGACGGCGCGGGTGACGGTGCTCGTCCCGAACCCCGGCGGGCGGATCCTGCCCGGGATGTACGCGCGGGTCGCCCTCGACGCGCGGGAGTTCCCCGACCGGGTGATGGTGCCGCGCGAGGCGATCCTCGAGCGCGACCGGCGCACGATGCTCTTCGTGTTCGATCCCGACGACCGGGGCGGGCGGGCCAAGTGGCGGTACGTGACGACCGGGCTCGCGAACGAGACGCAGGTGGAGATCGTCGAGGACGCGGATACGGAGACGGTGAGCGAAGGGGAGATCGTGCTGGTTGGCGGGCATTACTCGCTGGTGCATGACGCGCGGGTGACGGTGGTGGAGGAGCCGTGAAGTGTCGTGCGGGGGTTCGGTGGTTCGACGGCTGGACCACCAAGGGCACCAGGGGAACCACGAAGTTCACCAAGGCCTCGGGCGAGGGAATCGGTATCGTCTCGCTGAAAGAATGAAGAGTGAAACGGATTGATGCGCATAGGGCAACATCTCCCGAGGCGCAATGAAAGCCGACCAATCCGGAATGCGGGCGGGCATTGATTCCCGGGCCCTTGGTGAACTTTGCGGTTCCCCTGGTGCCCTTGGTGGTCCATCGGTTCAACATCGACTGATCGTCCAGCAACGCGACGAACCTCAATGACTCGGACAACCCCCCGGATTCCGCTGATCGCTCTGCTCGTCGCGGCATGCGCGGACAACGGAGCGGTGCCGGCTGCCGACCGTCGGGCGACGTTGACGGAAGAGCTCCGGCTCGATGCGTACGCGGAGAATCTCGTTCCGATTCAGGCGCTGGCGGTCGCGGAGGACGGCACGATCGCCGTCGGCCAGACGCAGGACGGGACGATCCGCTTCTTCTCCGACACGGGCGAGCCGCTGGGATCGGTGGGACGCCAGGGACAGGGGCCGGGCGAGTTCACCGCGATCTCGGCGCTCGGCTGGGTCGCCGACACCCTGTGGGCCTACGACATCCGCCAGCAGCGAGCGGGATTGATCTCGCCGGCACGCGCCTTCGTGCGTCACGTTCCGGTGCCACGCCCGATACGACCTCCGCCCGGGGACGAGAGCGCTATCCCCACCTATCTGAGCGCGAGCGCGAACGGCCTGCTTCCGGATGGTACGATGATCGTCATGGCGCAGAGCTACGAGACGGGTGGCGGGCCGATGGACTCCGGGGATCACGCCTCGATCGCGCGCGTGAGCGAAGAGGGCGAAATCATCCACCTGTTGCATCGGATCTCGACGGTCGGGCTTCAGGTGGTGACGGCGCGGGCGGAGATGACGATGCCATTCGCGAATGTCCCGTCGATCGCCACCTCCCCGGACGGTTCGCGGACAGCGGTCGCGACGGCTTCGCTCGACGGCGTGGACGAAGGAACGTTTCGCGTCACGGTCGTGGACGCCGCGGGCGACACCGTGATCGACCGGCGGTATCCGTTTCCCGGGGTGCCGCTGCCACAAGCCGTGTTCGACAGCGTGGTTTCGACGGCGGAGTCGTTCGCCGCGAGAGATCCGGAGCTGGTGGCCGCGATCCGGCGGCAAACGCCGCGGCGATCCGTCTACCCACCGCTGACGCGAATCATCATCGGCCGCGATGGAACGGTATTCGTGCAGATGCATGCGGATGCCGGCGTCGCGCCGGTCCGGGTGATCGGCGCCGACGGGGATCCGCTCGGATGGCTGTCGTTGCCCGAACGGAGCCGCGTGGCCGTGGGCGAAGGGGACCGTATCTGGGTGATCGAGCGGGACGAAGTCGACGTGGAAACCGTGGTTCGATACGCGGTGGAGTGGGAATGACGCTCCCGGACCTTCTGGGCAGCCTGTCGGTGAAGCCATTGAATGGTGTCAGAATGCTCCGACGACTCATGCCCGCCGCGATGCTTCTCCTCGCCGCGCCAGCCGTGGCGCAGGAGCGCCTCACCCTCGCGGAGGCGCTCGACCTGGCCGCCGCCAACAACCCCGAATACCGGATCGCGCGCGCCCAGTTGGAGACGATCCCCCCGCTCGAGCGCCCGCTCTGGCTCTCGTTCATTCCCCGCCCGGGGAGCCTCACGTTCGGCACCAGCTACAGCCAGCGGCGGTCGTTCACCGCGATCGACGAGTTCGGGCGGCCCGCGCGCGTGGACGATCCGGTGATCGCGTCGAGCAGCGGGTCGAGTCAGGGGCTGGCCTGGGGGTCGATCACCATCTTCGATGGGGGCGCGCGGCTGGCGAGCGCGCGGTCGGATCGGGCGCGGGCGGCGGGGATCCGCGCGTCGGCGGTGGCCGCGACGGTGACGCTGCGCGTCGGGCTCGCGCGGCTCTGGTACGACGCCGTCAGGGCCGACGCGGAGATCGCGCTCCACGAACGGATGCTCGCGACCGCGACGGAGACGCTCGAGGGCACCGAACGGCTCTACGCGGTCGGGTTGAAAGATCCCCTCGACCTGCTGAGCGCGGAACTGCGGGTGGCGGAGCGGGAGCAGGCGCTCGAGCGGGCGCGCGGGGCATTGCGTACCGCCCGGCTGGCGCTTGGCCACGAGATGGGGCTCGGGACCCCGGTCGAAGCGGAACTCGTCGATGGATTCCCCGACGCGTTCGACCCCGCGCGGCTCGACCTGGAGGATCTCGTCGCCCGAGCGGTGGCCGGCAGCCCGACCGTGGCGTCACTCGAAGCGTCGGCGGAGTCGGCGGCGCAGGGCGTGGGCGTGGCGCGTGGACAGCGTTGGCCGTCCGTATCGCTCGGCCTCAGCTCGAGCCGCGGGGTGAGCGGTCGCGAGACGGAGGGGCTCTTCCAGATGAACCCGCGCGACGAGAGCTACGGCCTGAGTCTCTCCTTCCGTGTGCCGCTCTTCGACCAGTTCCAGGCGTCGGAAGCGATCACCGAGGCACGCGTGGCGAGGGTCGCGGCCGAGGAGCGGTTGCGCGCGGGAAGGCTCGAGGTCGAGAGCCGGGTACGCGGCGGGGTCATCGCGCTGGAGAACGCCTGGCGCGAGATCGCCCTGGCGGATCGCGCGGCGGAACTCTCCGCGCGGCGGCTGGAGCTCGCGACGCGCCGGTACCTGCTCGGCGACGTGGCGTATCCCGAACTGAGCGTCGCCGAGGACGATGCGTTCTCCCGCGAGATCGCGGTGCTGACGGCTCGGCATGCGTTCGTGACGGCGCTGCTCGGTCTTGAAGAGACTGTGGGGGCGCCCGTCCGGTAGGTCAGTCCAATCTTTCAACGCAAAGACGCGAAGTCTCAACAGAAAGACGCCAAGTGGGTCCGCTGTGTCCGATGGTTCTTGGCGTCGTTCCGTCCCCTTGGCGTCTTCGCGTTGATAAAAAGAGCACCCGACCTAAACCCGCGAATCGATGTCGTTGCCCGCCGTCTCCGCCCGCCGCCCCGTCACCGTCGCGATGTTCTTCGTCGCGGTGGTGCTGGTCGGGCTCGTGTCGCTCGGACGGCTGCCGATCGAGCTGCTCCCGGACGTCGCCTACCCGCGGCTCGTAATCCACACCGAGGAGCCCGGGGGCGCGCCGTCGGAGATCGAGCGGTCGATCACCGAGCCGCTCGAACGCGCGGTCGCTTCGGTGGCGGGCGTGCGGCGGATCGAGAGCGTGACTCGCGAAGGCGTTTCGCTCGTGACGATCCGGTTCGCGTGGGGGACGGACATGGATTTCGCCGCCCTCAACGTGCGGGAGCGTCTGGACAACGCGCGCGCCGCGCTGCCCGTGACGGCGAGCCCCTCCGTCGTCCTCCGCACCGATCCTCGCGGCGAGCCCATCCTTTCGGTCAGCGTCTCCGGCCGGGCCGACCTGCTCACGCTGAAGGAGATGGCCGACCAGGTCTTCAAGCGCCGGCTGGAGCAGCTCGACGGGGTCGCGCGGGCGGCGGTCACGGGAGGTCTGGAGCGGGAGATCCACGTCGACGTGGAGCCGCGCCAGCTCGAGAGTTACGGGCTGACGATCGGCGATATCGCCACGGCGTTGGCGGCGGCGAACGCGGCGGGGCAGGGTGGGACGGTGCTGCAAGGGCGCTACCGCTATTCGTTGCGGACGATCGGGGAGTTCACGACGCCGGAAGAGATCGGCGCGGTGGCGCTCCGGGTGGGCGGGAACGGAGCCGGAACGGGCTCCGGTAGTCTCGGCGGGGCGGACGACCGTGAGTCCGGAGTGCCGGGTGGAGTCGGGGCGGCCTCCGGCATGATCCTCCTGCGCGACGTCGCCACCATCACCGACGGGGTGAAGGAGAGGACGTCGATCGCCCGCTTCCGGATGGCGGGAGACGCCACCGGCGCTCCCGTCTCGATGGGCGAGGGTGAGGGTCGGGTCGAACCGGGATCGGGGATTGGCTCGGGTCTCGTCGAAGGACCGTCGGGAGGCGCCCCGGAGGGCGCTTCGGGGGGAGCGGGTGCTTTCGGGGCACCGCGCCTGAATGGTATCGCGCCGGGTACCGCGCCGGGATCCGAATCGCGCGCCGCATCGGGTATAGCCCAGTCCGCTGACGCCGTCGGTATCCTGGTCTTCAAGACGTCCGAGGCGAACACTGTCCGCGTCGCCGACCTCGTCGAGGAAACCCTCGCGCAGCTTCGCGCCGAGTATCCGGACATCCGGCTGGAGATCGCGATGAGCCAGGCGGGGTTCATCTCCGACGCGATCTCGAACGTGCTCTCCGCGCTCGTGCTCGGGGGGGTCCTCGCTTTCCTCGTCCTCTTCCTCTTCCTGCGCGACCCGCGCTATCCCGTGGCCATCGCCATCGCCATCCCGATCTCGGTAATCGGGACGTTCGCGCTGCTCGACGCGCTCGGGATCTCGCTCAACATCATGACGCTGGGCGGGCTGGCGCTCGGCGTCGGGCTGCTCGTCGACAACTCGATCGTGGTGCTGGAGAACATCTTCCGACGGCGCGAGCTGGGCGAGCCGATGTTCACCGCGGCGATTCTCGGCACCGAGGAAGTGATCGGCGCGATCACCGCGTCCACGTTGACCGCGGTGGCGGTGTTCGGGCCGATCGTCTACGTCGAGGGGATCGCGGGCGAGCTGTTCGGGGCGCTCTCGCTGGCGGTCGCGTTCTCGTTGCTGATTTCGCTGCTCGTGGCGATGACCGTGCTTCCGGCGATGGCGGGAAGCTGGACCGACGACGATGGTGAGGGTCGTGGGGATGGTGGTGGCCGACGTGGGTCGCTACGCGGCATCCTGGGCGCTCCGTTCGCGCTGATCGGTCGGGGCGTGGCGCGTGTCTCGGCGCGACCGCTCGCGGCCTTCGACCGCGCGTTCGACTGGTTCACCCGGTACTATCACCGCCTTCTGCTTGCCGCGCTCGCGCATCGCGGTCGGTCGATCGGCATCTCGGTGGCGCTGCTCGTCCTCGCGCTCGCGGGGGCGGCCTTCCTGCCGCGTGGAGTACTTCCCGACGTCGACCAGGGCGCCTTCCGGGTTCGGGTCGAGCTGGACCGGGGGACCCCGATCGAGCGCACCCTCGAGGTGGCCGAACGACTCGAGGATCTCCTCCTCGCCGACCGGGGCGTCGCGGCTGTATTCACACAGGTTGGTCGCGCCGACGCGCTCGTGGGCGCCGAGGCGGGAAGCGACGGGCTCCACACCGCCACCCTGGAGGCTCGGCTCGCCCCCGGCGCGGCGACGGGAGACGTCGTCACACGCCTGCGCGCGGCGCTCGGCGGCGAGGAGGGACGCTCCCCGGCGTTATCCGCGGACGACGGCCGAGATGGCGCGAGGGCGCTTTCGGCCATCCCAACCACCTTGCGGTCGGGTACGGCCGCCAACGCCGCGGGGAGCTTCGCCAACTCGGTGGGAAGTTCCGCCAACTCGGTGGGGAGCTTCGCCAACGCCATGGGGATCCCCGTCGGCGCGGTGACCATCGAGACGAGCGGGACCACCGCTCTCGGCGGGATCCTGGGCGGGGCCGAGTCCGATATCGCCGTACGCGTCTCCGCCGACGACCTGGACGCCGCGCTCGCCTACGCCGGGGACATCGCGCGCGGGCTCGCCGCCGTCGAGTCGCTCGGCAACGTGCGCGTGGGGACGGAACTGGGTCAGCCGGAGATCCGCGTCGAGATCGACCGCGAGGCGACAGCGAGCTACGGGCTCGATCCGCGCGCCGTGGCCGACGCGATCGAAAGCGCGATGCGCGGTACCGAAGCGACCCAGTTCGCCGATTTCGACCGCCGTGTCCCCGTCGTCGTCCGCCTTCCCGACGCCCAGCGCGAGGACCTCGCGACACTCGACGAAGTGCGCGTCAGAGGCGTTCCCGTCACCCGGCTGGTGCGGCTGCACACCGGCCTTGGCCCCGCCGAGATCCACCGGCTCGACCAGGCCCGTGTCGTCCCCGTCTTCGCGGACGCCGCCGGCGCCAGCCTCGGAACCGCCCTCACCGACGCCCAGACCGCGCTCGCCGAGCTTCCCCCGCCCGCCGGCCTGCGCTTCACCGTGGGCGGAGAGAACGAGGAGATGCGCCGGAGCTTCCGCGACCTCGGCTTCGCCTTCATCCTCGCCGTCCTCCTGATCTACATGATCCTCGCGGCCCAGTTCGAGTCCTTCGTCCATCCGTTCACGATCCTCCTCAGCGTGCCGATGGCGCTGATCGGCGTGGTCTGGGCGCTCGGCCTCACCGGCGGCGGCCTGAACACCATGAGCCTGATCGGGATGGTGATCATGGTGGGGATCGCCGTGAACAACGCGATCGTCATGGTCGACGTGATGATCCGGCTGCGACGCGAAGGACATCCGGTCCGCGAAGCCGTGATCGAGGCGGGGCACACCCGTCTGCGCCCGATCGTGATGAACACCATGGCGAACATGCTCGGCCTGCTGCCGATGGCCATTGGGATCGGCAGCGGGGCGGACCTGCGCGCGCCGCTGGCGGTGACGCTGATTGGCGGGTTGGCGGTGTCTACGCTGCTGACGCTGGTGGTGATACCGGTGGTGTTCGAGGCGATGGAGCGGGCTTCAGCGTGAGTTCCGTTTCAACGCAAAGACGCAAAGCTGACTGAAAGACGCAAGGAACTACAATCGAAGGACCTTGCGGCGGATTCCGTCCTTGATGAGGGGGACATGCCAGTTGATCAGAAATCCCAGGCGATGGTGGGAAAGCTTGAGGTAGGTCAGCAGCTGCGCCTCGTGAACGGGGAGGATTTCCTTGACGCACTTGTTCTCGATCAGGACTCGATTGTCGACGATCATATCGATTCGATAACCAGCATCAACGACGAGGCCAAGATACTCGACGGACAGGTTGACTTCGCATTCCACCTCGTGATCATGGATACGCAGATCGTGGGCGAGAAACTGTTGATAGGCGGACTCCAGCAGGCCTGGCCCAAGCTCCCGATGAACCCGGTACGCCGCATCCACCACCTCCCTGCCTGTGATTTCGATGAGTTCTCTCATCGCGTTCCTTTGCGTCTTTCTATTCGAGCTTCGCGTCTTCGCGTTGAAAGAAGGTCGTTGTCCCGAGCGCCGACTAGGCCCGTGACGCCTCCAATTCGCCGCCCCGATCACGCATGATCCGCTTCGCCATCCGCCGCCCCGTAGCCATCGCGATGGCCTACTTCGCGATCGCGCTGCTCGGCGTGCAATCCTGGCGCGCGCTGCCGGTCGAGATGCTGCCGGACACGCAGCTCCCCAGGCTCACGGTGACCGCTACCTGGCCGGGTGCTTCACCGGAGGCGGTCGAGGCGTCCGTCACCTCGCCGATCGAGGCAGCGGTCCAGCAGGTGCGCGGGGTCGAAAGCGTCGAGTCGGTCTCGATCGAGCAGCAGGCCCAGATCACCGTCGATTTCCAGCGGGACACGGACCTGGACTTCGCGCGGCTGGAACTCTCGGAACGGCTCGCCGCACTCGAGCCGACCCTGCCGCCGGCCGCATCCCGGCCCTCGGTGACGCCCTATGTCCCGAGGGAGTTCCAGGAGCAGATGCGGCCGTTCCTCCGCTATACGGTGACGGGTCCCTACACGACCGAGGCGTTGCGCGCGCACGCGGACGCCGTCATCCACCCGGAGCTGCTGGAGGTCGAGGGCGTCGGCGCGGTACGCGTGAGCGGCGGGCGACAGCGGGTGATCGAGATCGAACTGGACGAGTCACGGATCGGCGCGCTCGGTCTCACCGTCCCGCTGGTCCGCAATCGCGTCGCCAGTCTGGAGGACATCCGCGAGGCGGGTGTCGTGGAGGTCGGCGGCACCCGACACACGCTCGCCATCCGCCAACGGGCGGAATCGCTCGACGACCTGCGCCGGCTGCCGGTACTCAGCGACCGCGGCCGCATCGTCCGCCTCGGTGAGGTCGCCACGATCCGCGACACCTACGAGGAGGCGACCAGTCACTACCGGATCGATGGCCGGCCGGCGATCCAGTTCACCATCCAGCGCGAGCTGGGCACCAACGTGATCGATGTGGCCGACCGCGTGCGCGAGCGCGTCACCGGGTTGGAATCGCTCAGTCCTCCGGGTGTCCGCCTGATCATGGACGCCGACGAGAGCATCGCCATCCGCACGCAGTTCTCGGACATGCGCAACCGGGCGTTTTTCTCGGCGCTGATCATCCTCGTCGTGCTGGTCGCCTTCCTTCGCTCGTTCCGCTCGGCGGCGGTGGTCTTCGCGACGATCGCATTTTCGGCGCTGATCACTCTCAACCTGGCGTACTGGGCGGGCATGTCGCTCAACATGCTGACGCTGATGGGGCTGGCGATGGGGTTTGGGCTGATCGACGACAACGCGATCGTGGTGCTCGAGAACATCTACCGGCTGCGGCGGCGGGGGTTGCCGGCGGCGGAGGCGGCGGAACGCGGGGCGTCAGAGGTCGTCGTGCCGGTGATCGCCGCGACATTGACGACGCTGGTGGTCGTCATCCCGTTCGTGTACCTGCAGGGAGAACTGCGCCTCTATTACGTGCCGCTGGGGATGGTTGTCGCGGCGTGCGTGCTCGCCAGCCTGTTCGTCTCGTTCACCTTCGTGCCGGCGCTGGCGGGAGTGCTGCTGCACCGGGGAGTCTCCGCGCCGGAGACCCTCTCCAATGACCCGGGGGATGGCACTCCTCCGCTCGACGACAGCCTAGTCTCTTCCGCTGTCCCGAGTTCTTCTTCCGTCATCCCGGGCCCGCCGCCTGTAATCCCGGGGCCCCCGTCTGTCATCCCGAGCGAAGCGAGGGATCCGCATTTCCCACCCGCCGACTCCACCCGCGACACCGACGAACCGCGCCCCCCGCCCTACATCCGCTTCTACACCTTCCTAACCGGCCTGACACTGCGTTTCCCCTGGGTGACCGTCGCCGCCGCCGCCGCCTCGCTTGTCGGCTCCTGGTGGCTCTTCGACAACCATGTCAACCGCGACGTCCTCTGGCGCTCCTGGACGAACAACCCGACGTTCATCCAGGTCAGCGTCACACTCCCGCGCGGTGAGGAGGTGGCCCGTGTCGACGAGATGGCGCGGTTCTTCGAGGAGCGCATCCCCGGCCTCCCGGGCGTCAGTCGTTTCGTCACCAACGTCGACGCGCGGAATGCCACGATCCGCGTCGAGTTCCCGGACTCGCTGCGCGTCAGCACGGTCCCGCTCATCGCGGAGGAGTATCTCAAGAGTTACGCGATCCAGCTCGGCGGCGCGCAGATCAGCGTGCGCGGGTTCGGCCCGGCGTTCTCGGCCGGCGGACTCGGGGGGATGTCCCCCAACTACACGATCCGGATCCTCGGCTTCAACTACGAGGAAGTTCGCGACATCGCCGAGGACCTTGCCCGCCGCCTGACGCGGTTTACCCGGATCGCGGAGGTGAACACCAACTCGGCGGGTCAGGGTTTCACGCGCGACCGGGCGACGGAACTGGTCGTCCGCCCCGACCGCGCGCGGCTCGCGATGCACGGGCTCTCCGCCCGCGACCTCGTCGGCCAGGTCAACGCGGCGATCGTCAGCTCGGCTGGAGTCCGTGGCGGGAGCGTCATTCGCGTGGAGGGCGACCAGCTCCCCTTCGCCGTCAAGCTCGCGGGCCACGACCGGATGGACGTGCTCGGCCTCGAGAACGTCGCGGTCACTGGCGGGGACGGCGCGAGCGTGCGGCTCGGCGAGGTCGCCAGGATCGACCAGCGCGAGGTGCTCTCCCGCATCACCCGCGTCGACCAGCGGTACGAACGCACGATCGCCTACGAGTTCCGCGGACCCACCCGCCTCGGCGACCTCGTCCGGGACGCGGTGATCGAATCGACCGAGGTGCCGCCCGGCTACACGATCGTCGGCCGGCGTGACTTCGGATTTACCGCCGACGACCGACGCCAGATCTACGGGGTGATGGCTGTCGCGCTCGTCTTCGTCTTCATGCTCACCGCCGGTCTCTACGAGTCGTTCCGACAGCCGTTCATCATCCTCATGACCGTGCCGATGGCGCTGGTCGGTGTCTTCCTCGTCTTCTTCTACGCCAACGCCAGCTTCACCCGCGAGGCCTATATCGGGGTGATCATGATGTGCGGGATCGTGGTCAACAACGCGATCCTGCTCGTCGACCACATCAACCGGCTCCGGCGCGAGTCGGCGCTGGCTCTCGACCGGGCGATCCTCCAGGGCACGCTCGATCGGGCTCGGCCCATCCTCATGACCACGGCGACGACGGTGGTCGGCTTGCTGCCGCTGGTGCTCTTCAGCGAGTCACCGGACGCGAACATCTGGAACGCGATGGGCTATGCCCTGATCGGCGGGCTGACGAGCTCGACGATCTTCGTGCTGACGGTGACGCCAGCGTTGTATCTGCTGATGGAGCGAGGGCGGGCGCGAGGCACGGTCGCCGATGTCTGAAGCCGTTGACGAGTAGATCGTATACGGGCGTGCGATCGTGGAGTGACGTGACTGGCGACACCGGATTCGCACGAGATTCCGTACCCACCGATCCGGGAGGATCAGGAGCGATGTGATGAGCA
Organism: uncultured Gemmatimonas sp.; assembly: GCA_964634395.1. Classification (GTDB taxonomy): domain Bacteria; phylum Gemmatimonadota; class Gemmatimonadetes; order Longimicrobiales; family Longimicrobiaceae; genus WHSP01. The sequence continues at coordinate 19,011 of CAZWJE010000049.1, forward strand.
GCCGAGCTTATGGTCCGGATGAACTCCGGTCGTCATTTCGACGCGCCTTCGCCGGCGGTCTGGTCGTATCCCTGCTCATCACCTCCCTGGGTTGTGAGAGCAGGCTGGACCGTGAACCTCCGTCGCTCTCGACGTACGGGATAGATCTCTCCAGCGCCGAGATCCACGAGTTCGATGAGTGGCCGGAGATCGTGGAGGTCAACGGGCCGCCGTCATTTCTCTACGCCCAGTCCGTGACCGAGCCTGAGGCACCCTTGTTCCGCGTCATGGACATTCTACCTCGTCCAGGCGGAGGGCTGTACATCGCGAACTCTGGCGCTTCGGAAATCCAGGCTCTTGATGCCGAGGCCAGTCTCGAGTGGAGGACTGGGCAAAGAGGAGACGGACCGGGCGAATTTGGAGCTCTGACGGGCCTGCAATCCTGGAAAGGCGATACACTGGTCGCGATCGACCAGAGACATAACAGGGGCTCGTTCTTTTCTTCGGCGGGTACACTGGCACGTACCGTCAGTGCCGCTGCACCCATGCCCGACCCTTCACCAAACCTGGGGTTCATTTTGCCGGGGATTCTGCTCGGCGCGCTTGCTGACGGCAAGCTGGTATTTCTTGGACCGGAGACCGTCGAGCGAGCGGGTGAACCGGGTCTGAGACGCGTGCGCTCTCCGATCACCGTGGTTGATCCGGACGACGGAGCGACCTCCAGCCCGGTGGAGATGCCCGGTCCCTGGATGTACGAACTTCAGACTCCCGGGATCCTGCCAGTGACCCTTACCCCGATGGCCACCGGAACACCCGTCGCGGTTGAAATGGATGGTGTTGTATTGGCGCGCGACGATGCATACGAAGTCGCTCAATTTGACTCCGAGTCTGTGGCGAGTCGGGTGTGGAGGGTGAACAGTGCGCTCGGGCTGATCACAACGGGTATGCGTACGGCGTATCTGGACGAATGGGTGCCCCAGTTCCCCGTTGAAGAAGAGATTCCGTTCGGAAGGGCAGACGTTCCATCGTTCGACAGGGTCTTTCGTTCGGTCGACGGGGATATCTGGGCTCGAAGATACAACCCGCTGTTCGAGCGGGGCGACGGAGTTGGGGAGGAGTGGATTCGGTTCGACTCCGCTTCGGATTCTCCGACGGTCTATCGCTTTCCAGAACGGGTGAGGATCCTGGCCGCGACGGCCGAGATGGCGTTCGGCGTAATGCGGGACTCGCTGGAGGTCGAAAGCATCGTGGGTTTCAGCATGCGCTGAGGCGCTCCCTGTAGGGTGGCGAGGCCCCGAATATGGCACGTCGCCCGATAGGATGGATCGGCGCTGTGCATGGAAACTCGCCTGAAGCAGATCACATGCGTTCGAGATGCGCCGGGACGGGTAGGCGCCGGAAGATGGACGAGGGTTGAGGTTCAAGGGCTCTGAACCTGGGGGTGTCCGATGCGCCCAAAGCGCTGGCTGTTGGTCGTCGGGATGCTTGCTCTCCCTTCCGTCATCCAGGCCCAGACGGTCCGCGGAAGAGTGGTTGATGCCGAGACAGGGGAGGGGATCGCCCAGGCCAACGTCGTCGTGACCGGCCAGACGGGCCGAGCCTTCTTCACGACTACCGTCGAGAACGGAGACTACGAACTGAGCCTCCCGGAGGGCGGAGTTTTCAGCATACAGGTAGGTCGCGTGGGATACCGGGCAGCCGTGGCCGACTCACTGGTCGTCCCCGACGGGACCTTGTTCCAGATGACTACCCTGGCGCTCGTACCCCAACCGATCGTTCTCGACGAACTGAACATCAGAGGCCGACGTCGTTTGACGCCCGGCCGCGAGTGGATCGAGAGGAGGCAGGCCCTCGGCAAAGGCGCGTTCTTCTCTGGTGCGGTGTTGGCCGCCCGGAACCCGGTCTCGCTAACCAGGTTCCTGGCCGAAGAGACTGGCCTTTACGTCAGGTATTCGGAGCGGGGCGTCCCTCAGGTCACCCAATCGTTTGGAGGGGGCTGCGTTCTCCTCTTCCTCAATGAGTGGCCGCTGAATCGGACGTACAATATGGGGGGGTATTCGGAGATGGTTGGTCTGGAGTCGATGGACCTGATTCCCCTCGATCGTATCGCTGCCGTCGAGGTTTACAATAGCATGAGAGAGGTTCCGGCTGGCAGGCTCTGGTTCTCCGATACCGGGGGCGCGCACCCCTGCGGTGTAATCAACATCTGGACTTGGGATTCTTATTGATGACGGATCAACATGAAGAGCAGTGAACCGCGCCGGGATTGTCGGAGGCTCCAAGCATTGACAGACTGGAGTCATGAACAAATCGACGACGTATTCCCCCGAGATTCGGGAGCGGGCGGTGTGGACGGTGTTCGAGCGCGCGGGAAAGCGCCCGGGCGACCAGCTCCAGGTAGGCGAGCACGCCTATAGAGCCCCCGATTTCTCTGGACAGTAGATTGGGAGGTGGTGGAGCGGGAGGAAGGGGAGTTTCCATGGCCAGCGAGGAGAGCGCCCTCGGGCGTAGCTCGCCGCGGGAGGATGTGGAAAACTCGGCCCCGCTGAAGTGCTCCCGGAAACCTGTGGGGTCGGGAGGAGTTCAGGATGCGTGAAACGAACGGAACGAACGAGTTGCCCGAGCGATGGAGCGCGAAGCGCAAAGCGGAGATCGTGCTTCGGCTCCTGCAGGGGGAAGATCTGGGTGAGATCAGCCGGGAGATTCAGGTTCCCCCGCCCGAACTCGAGGCGTGGCGGCGAGTGTGCCTCGCTGGGGCTGAGATGGGTCTGAAGAAACGCACCGAGGATCTGGCGGAACGCGAACTGGTGCGTACCCGAGCGAACTCGGTGAGACGATGATGAAGCTGGAGCTTGCTGAAGAGCTGCTCCAAAAAAGGGGCCTCGGGGCCGACCTGAAGAAGCTCAGGCACAGCGAGAGCGAGTGAGCCCGGCGACGGGCAAACGATATCCGCTGACCCTGATCTGCTCGGTGTGGCGGGTGGCGCGTTCCAGCGTCTACGCCTGCCAGGCGGCAGAGGCTGGGGTGCCGCATTCGGGAGACAAGCGGGGCCCGAAGACTGCGCTCTCGGATGCGGAGTTGCTCACGGAGATCCGCACCGTGCTGGCGCACAGCCGCTTCCTGGGCGAGGGACATAAGAAGGTCACGATCCGGCTGCGGCACAGGGGAATCCGGGTCGGCAAGAACCGCTTGCTACGGCTCATGCGAGAGAATCGGTTGCTCGTTCCCGTGAGGCGATATCACGAGCGGGGTGATCGGACGCACAGTGGCACCATACGCACGGATCGCCCGGAAGAACTTTGGGGAACGGATGCAACGCGTTTCTGGACCGAGGAGGACGGCTGGTGCTGGTTCTTCGAGGCCATTGACCACTGCACGGACGAGATCGTCGGGCATCATGTGGCGAAGAAAGGGGATCGGTGGGCGGCGCTTGAACCTGTGCGCCAGGGCGTACGCCGGCACTTTGGCGGTTTTTCGCCGAAGATCGCTCTGGGCCTGGGCCTGCGTCATGATTGGGGACCGCAGTACACGGCGCGTCAGTTCCATGCCGAGCTGAAGTGGCTGGGGATCCGCGACTCGCCCGCATTCGTCGGCGAGCCCGAGTGTAACGGGCTGATCGAGCGGTTCATGCGTACGCTCAAGGAGGTGTGCGTCTACGTGCACGCCTTCCAAACGCTGGAGGAAGCGCGCTTCATCATCGAGTGCTTCTTCCGGAAGTACAACTCCGAGTGGCTCATCGAGCGGCACGGCTACAAGACCCCGGCCGAGATGCGCATCGAGTTCACTCGACGGGCCGCCTGATTTGGGGCGGAAACTTGTCCAAAGAACCGGGTCCTATACAGAAGCCCGACGAGAGGCGGCGGCTGCGGCAGACAATCCCTGATGTCTGACATGTCCCTGCGCGAACGGCTCGCGCTCACGGTGATCACGGATCCCGCCGCTTCGCTGGGACCCGTGGAGATGAGGCACGCGGCGCTGCGGGGCGGGGTGCGCACCATCCAGGTACGCTGGAAGGGCGGCTCGACGCGCGAGATCCTGGAACTCGCCCGGGCGTTGCGCGGCCCGACCCGCGACACGGGCGCCATCCCCATCGTCAATGACTGTATCGACATCGCGCTGGCGGCCGGGGCCGACGGCGCCCATCTCGGCGACGACGACCTCCCCCTCGAGACGGCCAGGCGAATCGTTCCCGAAGGCTTCATCCTCGGCGGATCCGTGGACACGCCCGAGGAAGCACGAGGGCGGAGGGCGCGGGCGCCAGCTATGTCGGGTTCGGGCCGATCCATCCGACGGCGACGAAGACGGATACCGGGCCGGTCACGGGGGAGAGACTGCTCGCGGAGGTGCG
>CAZWJE010000050.1:0-22094 GCA_964634395.1 uncultured Gemmatimonas sp.
GAAACCTCGACGAGGGCGGCGTCCACGCCGTCCAGCGAGGTCCCGCTCATCAGGCCGATGATCAGCAAGCGTCCGACCCGCGTACCGCCGTCCGGATCCGTCCGAGCGTCGCCACATCACACTCCGCGAGATGCGCGAGCAGCTGATGAACGGTCGGCCCGGAATCCTCCCCGGAGGTGGGGCGCCACTCCCACACGGCGATCCCGCGTCGCTGAAGGATCGCGAAATTCTTCGCCCGTAATCGCTCGAAACGCCGGACTCCGTCGTCATCGAGGGGCGCCGGCACGTGCGCGGTCGACGATGAATCGACGGCCCACCCTTCCGCGCGTGCCGCCGCCGCCTCCAGGAATCGAGACGTCCATATCTCCTGGTCCACCAGTTCGCTGACCAGCGACCGAATCTCCGGATCATCCGGCGAGACGTCTTCCATGGCGACCCGAAGCACGCGCGGCATCATCTCGATCCTCACCAGCAGGTCCTCCCACTCGAACTCCGAGGCCGGCCGCGGCGGAAACGACAGGAGCGATTCAGCGCGATCCGTCACGTCACGAATCGCCCGACGATCGGGCGCCACGCAAGTCCCCGAGCCTGCCGCCGCTCTGCTGAAGGAGCCGCTTCGCCTCGTCAGCGTTCAACCCGGTCCAGTACATGGCGATGGCGAGCTTCACGCTGCCACCCGCCCGCCTCAGGAGTTCCCGCCCCTCCAACCGGTCGATCTCGCACATCTCCATCAGTATCCGCTCGCTGCGATCCTGAAGTTTTCGGTTGGTGGCGCGTAGATCGACCATCAGGTTCCCGAACACCTTGCCGAGCCGGATCATCGCCCCGCTGCTGATGGCGTTGAGCACGAGTTTGGTCGCGGTCCCGGCCTTCATGCGGGTGGAACCGGTAATCACCTCGGGACCAACGAGCGGCGCGATCACCACGTCGTAACGGTCGAAGAGATCGGGTGAGGGATGGTTGCAAAGCAGGAAGCCCGTCCGGGCGCCGCGCCGGGCCGCGCGATCGAGCGCGCCATGAACGTAGGGGGTTGTGCCCGAACTAGCGATACCCAGGACGAAATCGTCACCTCCGACTCCGAGGCGATCCATCTCCGCCGCTCCCTCCTCGGGGTGGTCCTCCGCGCCTTCGACCGCCCGGGTGAGCGCCTCGCGGCCACCCGCGATCACTCCCTGAACGATGTCCGGATCGGTGCCATAGGTGGGCGGCATCTCCGACGCATCGAGAACACCCAGCCGACCGGAGGTCCCCGCTCCCACGTAGATGACGCGACCACCGGCGCGCAGGGCCGCCTCGGCGAACTCCACGGCCGTCGCGACCGCCTGCCGGACCTCGAAGACGGCCGGCGCCACCTTCTGGTCCTCCGCGTTGATGATCTCGACGATCTCGAGCGGCGTGAGACGATCGATCTCGCCGGAGAGCGGATTCCTCTGCTCGGTGATTCGCGGGTCGCCAGACTCTTCGCTCAGCATGAGAGAGCTTGCGGTAAGCGCCGCTGAGGGTACGTTGCCGTCAACGTTAATTTCCCTCCCGCCGCTCGAAAAGGTCCCTGCCGATGTCCCAGACCCATCCCCTCAAGCGGACCCTCCTGGTCGGGGCCGCGCTCGTCGCGGGCGCCTGCGCGCCGGCCGTGTCGATTCAACCCGCCCCGGTGGCCGATCAGAGCGCCCAGGCCGCGACGCCGACGACGGGCTTCGCCGCGCCCGCCGAGTGGAGTTTCCCGCCTGGTTCCGTGATCCCCGTCCGCGGCACCGGGGGCATCCTCTCGTCCACGGATCGCGTCGCCAGCGAGATGGGCCTCGAAATTCTCCGACGGGGCGGGAACGCGGTGGACGCCGCGATCGCCACGTTCTTCGCGCTCGCCGTCGTCAACCCGGAGGCCGGCAATATCGGGGGGGGCGGCTTCATGGTCGTCCACCTCGCCGACGGGACGACGGCGGCACTCGATTTCCGGGAGAAGGCTCCGCTGGCCGCCACCCGGGACATGTACGTCGGGCCCGACGGTCGGCTGACCGGAGAGTCCACGAGCGGACACCTCTCGTCGGGCGTTCCCGGCTCGGTCGCGGGAATGTACGCGGCCCACCAGCGGTTCGGGTCGCTCCCGTGGGCCGAGCTGGTTGAACCGGCGGTGAACCTCGCCGAAGGCATCGTCGTGCATGAGCGGCTGGCGTCTTCGCTGCGGAGTCACGAACGGCTGCTCGCGCGGAACCCGGCGAGCGCGGCCGCGTTCCTCCCGGGCGGACGCGCGCCCCGTACCGGGGAGCGGCTCGCCCAGACGGACCTCGCGGCGACACTCGCCCGCATCGCCGCGAACGGCCATGACGGGTTCTACGCCGGCGAGACCGCGCGACTCATCGCGGAAGAGATGCGACGCGGGGGCGGCCTCATCACCGAGCGGGACCTCGCGGAATACCGCGCCGCCTGGCGTGAGCCGATCTCCTTCGGCTACCGCGGATATACCGTACTCTCGATGCCCCCGGCTTCCTCGGGAGGCGCCACGCTCGCCGAGTTGATGAACATCCTGGAGGGCTACGATATCGCCTCGATGGGATTCCTCTCCGCCGATCACGTCCACGTATGGGCCGAGGCCGTCAAACGCGCGTACGCCGACCGGAACTTCTACCTCGGAGACCCGGACTTCGTGACGATGCCGATCGCCGAGATGACCTCCGACGAGTATGCGGCCCGTCGTCGCGGATCGATCAGCCTCGCCCGGGCCACACCTTCCGAAGACGTCGATCCCGGCCTCGGACCGGTCCCCGGCGGCACCGCGATGGCGCTCCGGGAACCCGAGCATACGACGCATTTCTCGGTCCTCGACGGTGAGGGGAACGCCGTCGCCATCACCACGACGATCAACTCGCTGTATGGGAACGCGATCACCGTCGCCGGCGCCGGGTTCCTCCTGAACAACGAAATGGACGATTTCACGGCCCAGCCCGGAACCCCTAACCAGTTCGGCCTCGTACAGGGCGAGACCAACACGATCGCGCCGGGGAAACGCATGCTTTCGGCGATGACGCCAACCATCGTCCTCGATCCTTCGGGAGGGGTGCGAATGGTGACCGGCACCCCCGGCGGCGCGACGATCATCACCACCGTCGCCCAGATCATTTCCAATGTCGTCGACTTCGGCATGGACGCCGCCGAGGCGACGCTCGCCCCCAGGCTTCATCACCAGCACCTCCCGGACATCCTCCGCTTCGAGGTGAATGGGCTCTTCCCCGAGGTCGTCGAAAGCCTCCGCGCCCGTGGGCACCAGGTCGAGGAACGGACGGGCTACTCGGGCGACACCCAGACCATCGTCCTTCTTCCGGACGGCTCCGCGACCGCCGTTTCCGACCCGCGAAGAGGCGGCGCGGCGATCACTCTCGTCGAGGAACGACAGGTCGTGCAATAGATCAGGGCCGAACGGGTAACGGGTACCACTGTCGAGTCGCGGGCACCATCGGTCGATCGGACCGAGCCGCCACACGGTCGGTCGCGGCGGACCCATGAACGGCGGGCGGGAAGAATCACTCTCTTCCCGCCCGCCGTTCGCCCCCACGCCGCGCGTTCCATCTCCCGGGCAGGCGTGAAAGCCATCAGCCGCCGAGCGACCTACCCTTCCATCGTCACACCGCGGTCCAGGCGGATCGTCACCAGCGAACCCGCGTCGACGACCGCGTCGACGTCGGCCGTCCCGATCGCCACCGCCGTACCCGCGGCCGCGCCGACCGCCGCGCCCGCCACCGTCGCGCGGGTATTCCCGCCGAGGACCTGGCCGATCACGGCGCCGATCGCCGCGCCGCCGCCGATCTTCGCGGCCTGCTCCGCCCGCGAGTCACGCGTCACGAGCCGGACCGGCGTATCGGTCGCGAAACCCGCGATCGAATACGTCTTTCCGGCATGGCTGATCGAGGTGAACGCCACGGCGAGCCGCGCCTCCTCACCGGACCTGCCCGATTCACGTGACTCGATGACCTCGCCCCGCACCGTCGCCCCGGCCGGAATCAGGACCCGGCCGTCGGGCGCCAGAATCGGATCGGTCAGCGTGGCCGTGAACGCGGAACCGATTCGGTGGCTGTTGGTGCTCAACTGCTCATCCAGCCGAACGCCGAAGGTGGTTCCGGCCGGAACCGTGTACGTCGACACCCGCGGTTGGACGGGCGCCGGAGCCGGCGTCGGCGCGGGCGCCGGCGGCGGCGAACTCGGGCGCGGCGTCGTCGCCTGCCGAGGCGGGCTCGGCGGCGGCGGCGTGGGTGCCGGCCTTGGCGTCGGCGTCGGCGTCGGCGTCGGCGTCGGCGTTGGCGTTGGCGTTGGCGTCGGATTCGGTGTCGGCGCGGCCGCCGGCGGTACCGACGGGGTCTCCACCGCCTCCAGTGGAATGTCGGTCAGCGTCACCCGGCGAGTCGTATCCGGCTGCAGCGCGAGCTCCAGTTCCCGCTCCAGAGACTCCCGTTCCAGGGCGCTTCTGTCACCACTGTCCGAATCCTGGGCACAGGCGACCAGAAAAGTGGACAGGATCGCCGTCACCAGAATACCGGTTCCGCGGTTCTTGCTGTACATGGATTCCTCGACTGAAACGCGATTTCGCCTTGAACTCCCGGAGTTATCAGGCGTACCTTCACCTCGTCCGGACCCGACTTCGTCGCCCTTCGTAGAGCAACCGGCGCGCCAACTGGCATATGAAGGAACTGCTTACACTTACGCCATTTCTGCGAAAATACGCCGTCCTCGTTTTCGCGGGGCTGCTGCTCGTTATCGTCGCCAACGCCTTCTCATTGGCGCCGCCCTGGCTCATCCGCGAAGCCATCGACGCGCTTTCCGCCGACGGCGCGGACCGGTCGGTCATCGCGCGCTACGCGGGCCTCATCGTCGGTTCAGCGATTCTGGGCGGCGCCGCCCGCTACGGAATGCGCGAGCTGCTCAACGGCGTCAGCCGCCGCGTCGAGTACGATCTGCGCAATCGCCTCTTCGACCATCTCACGAGACTCGACGCGGGATTCTGGGCGTCAATGCCCACCGGCGAACTCATGAGCCGCGCCACCAACGACATCGCGGCGGTCCGGATGGTCGCCGGGCCAGCCTACATGTACCTCGCCAACACGGTGTTCGTTTCCTTCTTCGCCGTCACGCTCATGACGTGGATCGATCCGGGGTTGACCCTCATCGCCATGATTCCCCTGATCGCCCTGCCGCCGATCACCATCGGCTTCGGGAATGTCATCCATCGCCGTTTCGAACGGATCCAGCGAAATTTCGGGACCATGTCGACGATGGTGCAGGAGAACCTGGCGGGTGTGCGCATCGTCAAGGCCTACCGACAGGAAGGTCGACAGACGGCCCGGTTCGATGAGATCGCGGCCGGGTACCTGGACGACAACGTCGCGCTCGCGCGGGTTTCCGGCCTTTTCCACCCGACGCTCGGGCTCGTGAGCGGCCTCGCCATGGCCGGTGTGCTCCTCTTCGGCGGTCGCCAGGCGATGGCCGGAACCATCAGTACGGGCGACTTCGTCGCGTTTCTCCTCTACCTGGGGATGCTGACCTGGCCGATGATCGCGCTCGGCTGGGTCGTCAATCTCTTCCAGCGCGGGGCGGCCTCGATGCGACGGATCAACGAGATCCTCAACACGTCGCCGGCGATCACGGACGCTGACGCCGATCCGCTGGCCGCGGTGCCGGCGGGTGAAATCGAGTTCCGAAACGTCTCCTTTCGCTTCCCGGGGACGAAGAGAGACGTGCTGCACGATATCAGTTTTCACGTCGCCCCGGGTGAAACGGTGGGAATCGTTGGCGCCACGGGCGCCGGCAAGTCCGCGCTCGTCTCGTTGATCCCGCGCATCCACGAAGCAACCTCGGGCGAGGTCCTGCTCGACGGTCGGCCGATCGGGACGATACCACTCGCCACACTGCGCGCGGCCGTCGGCATGGTCCCCCAGGACGCGTTCCTCTTCTCCGAGACCATTCGCGAGAACCTCTCGATAGGCCTGGAGGATGCGACGGATCCCGAACGGGGGATTTCCGCCGCCGTCCGGGTCGCGCGACTGGACGAAACGATTCGCGATCTCCCGAACGGATACGATACGCTGCTCGGAGAACGTGGAGTGAACCTTTCGGGCGGGCAGAAGCAGCGGGCGACGATCGCCCGGGCGATCGCGCGGGAACCCCGCGTACTGATCGTCGACGACGGTCTGTCGGCCGTCGACACACATACGGAAACAGAAATTTTGCGAGGGCTTCGCGAAGTGCGACGCGGCCGGACGAGTGTCGTGGTCAGCCACCGCGTATCGGCGGTGATCGACGCGGACCAGATCCTGGTGTTGAGGGATGGCCGGATCGTTGAGCGAGGCACCCATCAACAGCTCATCGAGCGCGATGGCACGTACGCCTCGCTTCTCCGTAGACAGCTTCTCAGACAGGAAGTGGAAGGTGGAAAAATCCTTGCCGGTGCGGAGGAGGAAATCTAGATTGGACAGTAACTTTCCTCAGCCGGCCGCGTCAGAATGATTCGACTTCAGCTATCCAACGATGGGGCGCGTGCTGAGGCGGCGCGGCTTCGCGACCTGCTCGAAAAGGAGGGCTTCAAGGTCGCGATCGACGAGAAGTCGCAGGCCGGTACGCCCACGATCGTTGTCCGTCCCACCGACGATTTTCTGCCTGATCCTCAACAGGTCGAAGAGCTGAAGGTCGCGCTCCGCGAACTGCGCAATCTGGACATCGCGAAATCGCAATTTCTGGCGAATGTTTCCCACGAGCTGCGAACTCCGCTGACCGCGATCGTCACCTATGGCGAGATCCTGCGCGACGGACTCCTCGGCGAGTTGAGCTCCCGCCAGCGCGAAGCGGTGCTTTCCGTGATCAGCTCCAGTCGTCAACTCCTCTCCATGATCGAGGGGATCCTCACCTACGCCCGGACCGGCGCCCGCGCCATCGAACTCGACCTCTCCGAGTTCCACGTCGCCAGCGTGGTGGAGACCGCCTATCGGATGAGCGCTTCACTCATCCGGAAAAAGGGGATCTCCTTCGAGAGCGCGACTGAACCGGACCTCCCGCTCGTCCGGGGCGATCACGACAAGGTCGTTCACGTGCTGACGAACCTCATCGGCAACGCGATCGAGTTCACGCCCAGCCCGGGTGGCTTCGTGCATATCACGGCGGGGCGATGGGAAGAGGATCCTTCCTGGATCCGCATCGGCGTGCGGGATAATGGGATCGGCATCGATCCCGGAAACCACGAAATGATCTTCCGGGAATTCTCACAGGTCGACAGTTCGCCCGCCCGCCAGTATCACGGAACCGGGCTGGGGCTCGCGATCGCCCGCAATTTCATCACGCTCCATGGGGGTCGGATCGGCGTGCAGAGCGAGGTCGGAGAGGGAAGCCTGTTCTGGTTCACGCTGCCCTCCATCGAGGCCAACCCGCGATGAGATCGTGACCACGCCACCCGAGAGCGCGGGAGAACCCATGATCCTGCTCGTCGAGGACAACGCCACGATCCGACACGCCTTCGGCATCCTTCTCGAGGAAAGCGGCTACCGTGTCCGCCAGACCGGTTCGGGAGAGGAAGCCATCGCGATCGCTTTCGAGGACCCTCCGCGGCTCATCCTGATGGACGTTGGCCTGCCCGACATCAACGGTCTCGAGGTCACTCGCCGCCTGATGGCCGATCCGCGCACCCGCGACTGCCGAGTCGTCGCACTCACCGGCCGAGCGCTCGAAACCGACCAGACCGCCTGTCTGGAGGCGGGATGCGTCGGATACCTGACGAAGCCGGTCGACACCGGCCGACTGCTCCGCCTGATCCCCGAGTACCTGGCGACGGCGTAGAGCGCCGCCGCCTGGCCGCTCCCCCTACTTGATCTTTTCCAGGAACTCGGTGTTCGTTCGCGTCGAGGATAGCTGCTTGATGAGTAGCTGAATCGCGTCAGCGGGGGAGAGTGAATGGAGCGTTCGGCGCAGCCGATAGATCTTCTCCATGTCCTCCGGCGGGAAGAGCAGTTCTTCCCGACGGGTCGCGCTCTTCTCGATGTTGATGGCGGGGAAGATGCGCTTCTCGGCGATCTCGCGGTCGAGGACGATCTCGGCGTTGCCGGTTCCCTTGAACTCTTCGAAGATCACCTCGTCCCCCCGGCTGCCCGTCTCGGTCAGAGCGGTGGCGATGATCGTGAGGCTGCCGCCGCCGGAGCGCTCGGGAACGCTGCGAGCGGAGCCGAAGAATCGCTTGGGCTTCTCGAGCGCGCCGCTGTCGATTCCCCCGGAAAGGGTACGGCCCGTCCCCCGCTCGGCCGTATTGTAGGCCCGTGCCAGACGGGTGAGCGAATCGAGGACGAGCACGACGTCCTGTCCCGCCTCGACCCGGCGGCGCGCCATCTCGAGCGTCATCTCCGCGATCGCCACATGCCGCTCGGCGGGGAAATCGAACGAGGAAGCGATGACCTCACCGTAGCCGATCATCTGCATCTCGGTCACCTCTTCCGGCCGTTCGTCCACGAGCAGAACGAGCAATAGCGCGTCCGGATAGTTCGTGGCGACGCCGTGAAGGATCGATTGCAGGAGCATCGTCTTGCCGGCGCGGGCGGGCGCCACGATGAGCGTGCGTTGCCCTTTCCCGAGCGGGATGATCAGATCGATGATCCGGTTGGTGTAGTCGTTGGCGGACCGACCGGGCAACGGCGGGGCCTCGAGAACCAGCTTTTCGGATGGATGAGCAGCGGGCAGGCTGCTGAAGTCGGGTCGACGCTGGGCTTCCTCCGGATCCATACCGCTCACGGAGGTTACCGTGACGAGCGGAGGGCTCTTTCCCCGGCCCGGCGAATTTCCCGCTTCGCCATCGATGGCGTCGCCGGTTCGGAGCCGATAACGCCGGATGAGGCTTTGTGGAACGAAGACGTCGTCCGGGGTGGATACGTATCCACGCGTCGGAGAGCGGAGGAACCCGCTGCCGCTCTGGAGAACTTCGAGCACTCCACGAACGGCGGTTGCCGTGGCGGGTACGCGTGCGGCGTCGGCGCCGCGCCGACGAGCCGGTGCAGTCATAGAACCTGATTGAACGGAAAGACTCAGGAACCCGATCTCGGTGCGGGAACCAGTGGAGCACCGCGGGTGAGCGAACGATGGACCTCTTCCAGAACCGTCAAATACCGTGCCCAGAATGGCGGATGAGTGACGCCACGGCCGCGGGACGACGTTGACTGCGCTTGAGAGCGACGAAAGAGGCGACGAAACAAGATAGAGTGTTCCCGTCCCGGCGCAAGCGTGGTATCGATCCAGTACTGGCGACCCGGTCTCCGACAGGGTTAGATTTTTCGTGAGAACCATCGACTATCGTCCCACGACTTCGGCGTCCGCAACGCGTCACTTGCGTCCGATCAGCCCATTCAGCCTTCGTTCCAGGCAGCAGCGCGCGATAACGGCGATGCTGGGGATCGGGGCGGTGCTGTTCTTCCTCGGTTCAGCTTTCTTCCGAACGCAGGTCCTTCGTAACGACGATTTCGCGCTTCGGGCGGAGGACAACCGCATCCGGATCATCCCCATCACGCCGCCGCGCGGCCCGATCTACGATCGGAACGGCGAGCTCATCGCGGAGACTCTCACCGACTACTCGCTCAGCCTGCTCCCCAGTTCGGCCGATACGGCGCGGGCCGCTCTCGCGCTGCTCCGCGTACCGCTCGGGCTGAGCGGGCCGGACACCGATTCGATCGCCGATCTCTTCCAGCGACGGCCCACGCAACCGGTCCTTCTCTCCCGTTCGCTGGACTTCGAGCAGGTAGCCTGGATCGAGGAGCACCGGCTCGATCTGCCGACCGTCGACCTCGAACCTTTCCCACGACGATATTACCCGGAGGGTGAAGCGGTCGCCCACCTCGTGGGATACATCGCGGAGATCAACGGCAACGAGCTCGCCGATTCGGCCAACTGGCCCGGCTACCGCGCCGGCGACCTGGTGGGTCGCGCGGGGATCGAACGGCAGTACGAGCACATTCTCGGTGGACGAGCCGGCGAACGGTACGCGGAGGTCGACGCCAGAGGCCGCATCGTCGGCACGATCGCGCCGCGCGCGACCGTGAACCCGATCCCGGGTGATTCACTTCGGCTGAGTATCGACGTCGGCCTTCAGCGCTTTATCCATTCGATCTTTCCCAAGGATCTCAATGGCGCGATCGTGGCGATCGTTCCGTCGACCGGAGAGGTGCTGGCGCTCTACTCGTATCCCACGTTCGACCCGAATCGTCTCACCGGCGGTATCCCCGCCGATTTCTGGCGGGAACTCAATTCCGATCCGCGCCGCCCGCTGCTCAACCGCGCCACGTCGGGGATCTACGCGCCCGGCTCGACCTGGAAACTCGCGACGGCGATCGCCGGGCTCGAATCGGGCCTGATCCAGCCCGATTCCCGAATGCCCGTCGCCTGCTCGGGAGGATGGTCCTACGCGGGACGCTACGCCCGCTGCTGGTACCCGAGCGGACATGGCAGACTCGATCTGGCGGGTGCGCTGGGCAACTCGTGCAACGTCTATTTCTATCAACTCGGCGTCATGCTCGGGCTGAACCAGCTCTCGCGAGAAGGAACGCGACTGGGTTTCTCGCGGAAAACCGGCATCGACTTCCCCACCGAAGCGACCGGTACCTTTCCGGCGGACGCCGACTGGTATTTCGAGCGTTTCCGCTGGGCGCCCACGGCGAACGAAGTGCTGAGCCTCGCGATCGGTCAGGGCCCGAACGCGCAGACCCCGCTCCGCATGGCGCAGTTCTTCGCCGCCCTCGCGGGGGACGGTACGGCGCCACCGCCACGCGTCATGGCGGTCGATCCCGAGCAGCATCCCGAGCCGGAGACCGACCTCCACGTCCAGCGTGAGACGCTCGTGTCGCTGCGCCGCGGTCTCGCACAGGTCATGGAGCCGGGCGGTACGGCGTACATGTCGTCCCTCGAACGCTGGAAGGTCTACGGGAAGACCGGCACGGCCCAGAACTCCGAGGACCTCGAGCGGCCGCACGCCTGGTTCACCGGTTTCGCGGGGCCCATCGATGGCGATCCGGAGATCGCGTTCTCGGTGATCATCGAACTCGGCGAGTCGGGCTCCGCGATGGCGGCGCCCATCGCGTCCAAGGTGGCCGACTACTACCTCAACTCCACACGCGGCCTCCCGACCCCGGAACTCCAGACGCTTCGTGAGCGCATTACGGGAGTCTCCGCGACCGGCGCGGGCTGAACCCGCAACGACCCTCCGCGCTCTCGTCGCTCACCAGGGAGGCGGACCAAACAGGAAAGGCAGATGCCCCGCTACTGGCTCTTCAAGAGCGAACCCGGAAGCTACTCGATCGATCACCTGGAAAAAGATGGCCGCACCTTCTGGAACGGCATCCGGAACTACCAGGCGAGAAATCTTCTGCGTGACAAGGTCGGGAAGGGTGACAGGGTCCTCTTCTACCACAGCAACACGGAACCGCCGGGTGTGGCCGGAACGGCGATCGTCGTCCGCGCCAGCTACCCTGACCCCACCGCCCTCGACCCCGAGAGTCGCTACTTCGACCCGAAGGCGAGCGAGGACGATCCCCGCTGGTTCATGGTCGATGTCGAGTTCGAGAAGAAGTTTCCCACCTACGTCCCGCTCGGGACGCTCAAGATGACTCCCGGCCTCGAGGACATGGTGGTGACGACGAAGAGTCGGCTGTCCGTACAGCCGGTCACGGCGGCCGAGTTCCGAATCGTCGAGGCACTCGGCGAGGAGCCCTAGGACCCCCGCGCTGGAGTGCGGCCCCCACCGCCCGACCGACCACCCGGCTGGTCAGGGCGGTGGGGGCCGAAGAGCGGGCGACGGATGAACCAGAGGGGAGCCGCCAGGGCGTACGCCCAGGGAATCAGGCCGAAAACGAGGGGCACCACGAGCCAGGCGAGCCAGAAAAGACCGGTGAGCGTCGCGAGGTTGCGCGCCGTCTTCGCCATCCGTTCGGCGCCCTTTCCCTCCCGCATCGACGTGAGATCACCCCGCCGCGCGCTCGTCTCCCCCGCCGAGCGGGCGGTGACGACGGCCGCCGTGGCCAACAGGGCGCCACCCACGGCGCGCACGAGCCGGGCCGCCAGCGCCAGCGCGCCGATCGCCGCCAGAACCGTCAGCGCCAGCTCCACGAGCGGAGAATTCACCGCTCGCGACGGGCGGGACCAGCCCCCGTTCGAGCCTCATAACTCATTGTGCCGCGCACGGTTCGTGCATCGTCAACAGGTTTGGAGAGCCGATCACGTACCGGAGGGAGAAGGACGTCATGAGACTCCGAGAGCAACTTGCGATGGGCCGAAACCATGATTTCGCGCCCCGCCTGAGATACGCTTCGAAGAATACGGGCGCGGCCGCGCGGAAAGCGGCGAACGAAGCGATGGACTGGATGTCGCCGATGCGGAGGCGCAGGGCGACTCGCCGTAGAGCCCGCATGACCGGTATCGGTATCGCGATCCTCGCCGTACCCATCGGCATCTGGCTTGGCAGGATGATCTTCTCCGACGACGCCTCGCTGGACCGCTCCGGCTGGGACTACTGAGCGCGCGGCGGGCGGGCGTTGCTCGCCCGCCCGTCTCATTCGCCCCCTCCCGCCGCTGGCGGACGGTGCCTGGCCACCCGATCCGTGGACGGGGAGCCTCGCCCGAGTCCGATCGCGGACGGGACAGGGTCAGTCGGCCCGGGCCGCCAACTCCGCCACGGCCGCGTCCAGAACGGTTCGGGTGTTCGCGTAGGAGATCCGTTCCAGCGCGATGCCTGGTGGCAACCACTCACAGGCGCTGATCCCTTCGGCCTCGAGAGGCACCGCGTCTCCCTCCGGCGCTTCGATCAGGTAGAAGTGGCATACCTTTCGGATGAGGCACCGTTCCGATCGGAAATGCCAGTCGATCGTCCGCAGAAGGCCGCCGAGACGTAGCCCACGCAGACTCGTTTCCTCCTCGACCTCGCGAATCGCGGCGGCCTCCGGCGTCTCGCCGGGCTCGATGTGGCCTTTCGGGAGACCCCATTTCCCATAACCGTCGAGAATCAGGAGTACCGAAAAGTCTCCGCCTTCGGCGCGCCGGTAGACGACGCCTCCAGCGGCGATCTCCGTGCGCCCCTCTTCGACTGGCGCCCCCTCCGCGTCAGGCAAGGAGTTCGGCGATCTGTACGGCATTGGTCGCCGCACCCTTGCGAAGGTTATCGGCCACGACCCAGAAGTGCAGCGTGTTGCGCCGGTAGGGGTCGACCCGAACACGACCGACGAAGACTTCATCGCGACCGGCCACCTCCAGCGGTGTAGGGAACTCCTCCGCGGCCGCGTGAACGATCACTCCCGGCGCGGACGCGAGCGCTTCGATCGCGGCCTCCCGCGTGACCGGGTCCTCCTGCTCGATCATCACTTCGACCGCGTGGCCGATCCCGACCGGTACCCGTACGCACGTCGAAGCCAGCGCGAGGTCCGGAAGGGACATGATCTTCCGCGGCTCGTTGACCATCTTCCGCTCTTCCTCCGTCCATCCCTCCGCGTCGAACTTGCCGATCTGCGGGATGGCGTTGCCAGCGATCCGACGGCTGAACGGCGAATCCCCCCCCGTTTCGCCATGGAGTTCGCGTTCGAGCGCCGCCGTCCCCGTTTCCCCCGCGCCGCTCACCGATTGGAACGATGTCATGACGACACGGGTGAGCGGAGAAGCGTCGTGGAGTGGCTTGAGCGCGACCACGACCTGAATCGTCGAACAGTTCGGGTTCGCGATGATCCCCCGGGGTCGGTCCGCCAGAGCCTCCGGATTGACTTCGGGGACGACCAGCGGAACCTCGGGATCCATTCTCCAGGCGGACGAGTTGTCGACGACGATCGCCCCCTCTTCGGCCGCGCGCGGCGCCCATTCCAGGGATCGAGCCCCGCCCGCGGAGAAGAGGGCCACGTCGACATCCCGAAAGATTCCGGGCGCGGGAGTCCGAACCGGAATCTGGCGTCCCCGCCACTCGATCACCCTGCCCACGCTTCGCTCCGAAGCGAGCAGTGTCAACTCGTCGACGGGGAACTCACGTTCGTCGAGGACTTCGAGGAAGGTCCGTCCGACGGCGCCGGTCGCGCCGAGTATCGCCACACGCATCTCTATCGTCTATCCCGCGGCCACGGCGGAGCTTTCCTCCGCCGCGCCACCCACAAGTTCGAGTGTGAAAACGTCGTGCAACGCCCGCAGCGCATCGGCTTCACGGTCCGCGTTGACGAGCACCGTGATGGATATCGCCGAGGTCGAGACCGCGAAGATCTCGACCCCTTCATCGAGCAGGGCGCGGAAGGCCCGGGCATAGACACCCGGCCGCTGGTGCATCCCGCTCCCCACGAGCGCGATCCGCGAAAGCCCCCGGTCGATCGAGACGTTGCCGTCGGGCAGCCCTGGAACCGCGCCTTCCGCGACCTCCGCGGCTCGTTCCGCGCTTTCCTCGGTCACCGTGAGCTGAAGCTGGATCCGGCCGTCCGACTCCTCGGCTTCGGAGATCATGTCCACGCTCACCCCGGCCTCGGCGAGCGCGACCAGGATGGCCGTTACCGTACTCAGCCCGCGCGGCAGCCCGCGAAGGACCAGCTTGGCCTGGCTCCCACGTGCCGTGATCCCCGTCAACACCAGCTCTTCCATACGGTTCGGAGTACGGGTAATCGTCGTCCCGATCGTGTTTTCGCCGTCTTCGAACGCCGTTCCGAGCAACAGCTCCATGTTGAACCGGGCGGCGATCTCGACGGCCCGAGCATGCATCACCCGCGCCCCGGACGAGGCCAGCTCCAGCATCTCCTCGTAAGATAGCGAGGGAATCAACTTCGCGGATGGCACCCGCCGCGGATCGGCGGTGAAGACGCCCCGGACGTCGGAGTAAATCTCGCACCGGTCGGCGGAAAGGGCCACCGCGAGCGCCACGGCGGAGGTATCCGATCCACCGCGACCGAGCGTCGTGATCTCCCGCGCGGAACTCACGCCCTGGAACCCCGCGATGATCACCACCTTGCCGAGATCCAGCGCCTCGCGGACGCGGTCCGCTCGAATCTCGAGAATCCGCGCGGCCGTGTGCGATTCATCGGTGATGATGGCGGCCTGGCTGCCGGTGAGCGAGACCGCTTTCTCTCCCGCCTCGGTGATCGCCATCGCGAGGAGCGCCATCGAGATCCGCTCGCCGGCGCTGAGCAGCATGTCCATCTCGCGGGGATGATGTTTGGCCACTCCGGGCCGCTCAACGACCTCCTCGGCGAGCGCGGTCAGTTCGTCGGTCGTGTCTCCCATCGCCGAGACCACCACGACGACATCGTTTCCTCGACGCCGTGTCGCCGCCACGCGCGCCGCCACCACCCGGATCCGCTCCGGTGTACCGACCGACGAGCCACCGTATTTCTGGACGATCAGCATGCCCATTCCCCGCTTCGTCGTTTCCGCCGGGGAAAGACCACTAGAAGATCCGTACCGCGCCGATGTACCGACCGGGATTGGCCTGGATGTCGGCGAGAACGCGGCGGAGCGCGGCGATCGTGGCCTGCGTCTCCTCGTAGAGCGCGGGGTCCTCGATCATGCGGCCGAGCGTGCCATCGCCAGCCTCGACTCTCGCCATCGTGCGCTCGATCACCGCCAGCGCCTGGCGCATCTCGGCGATCGCCGGGCCAACCTCCTCGAGCTGAGGCTCCACGGTTTCCAGGAGCGTCGCGGTGCTGGACGCGAGTTCACCCAGTTGTCCGATCGTGGTGTCCGCCCGGGCCACCAGACTGGGGATCCCGACCGTCGCCTCGTCCAGCCGCATGCTCAGCGCCTCCAGGTTCCGGCTCGCCTGACTCACGTTCGCCAGGATCAGCTGCACCTGCCCTCCCTCCAGGAACGCGGCTTCCACCTCCGTCGCCACACGACCGACCCGCGCCGTGGTCTGAGTGATGTTCTCGGTGGCCACGAGGACGTTCTCCGAAACGTCCCGATAGACACCCGTCTGCTGATCGACGAACCCGGTGAGCTGCTCGCTCATCTCCTGTACGTTCTCGATCGTTTCCCGGATCTTGATCGCGGTCTCCTCCGTGAACGCGAGCTCGACGCGCTCGGCGAGCGTCTCGAGGTCACCGGCGATGCGCGCGCCCACGGCCGTCAGCTGGGTGATGTCGGGCAGCGTCGCCCCGGGCAGGACCGTCGGCGGATTGCCTTCGGTGAACTCCATCTCCGGATACGAGGATTGAGAGACGATCGACGCCTGCCAGTCGCCGAAGAGCGACGCCGGCGCGAGAAGTACGGCGACGTCTTCAGGCAGCTCGACCCGAGGCGAGACCTCCATGCCCACGAGCACCCCCGCACCCGCCCCGCTCAGCTCGATTTCCGAGACCCGACCCACCTGAACGCCGCGGAACTTCACCGGGTTCCCTTCCCGCAACTCCCCGACCTCGCGGACTACGGCGACCAGGTCTTCCTGCGATTCGCCCCATGGTCGGCCGCTCAACCAGAACGCCCCCACCACCGTGACGATGATCCCCAGGATCACGACGAGTCCCACCATGATCTCGTTCTTCAGCCTCATGACGCACTCCGGCTCGCGGATTGGCCCATGTTCTCACGAGTTCCCTGCTCCACCAGCTCCGGCAGGCCCTCCATGAACCCGCGGACGATCGGGTTCGCGCTCTCCCGGATCCGCGAGGGAGCACCCTCCTCCAGCACACGCCCGTCATAGAGCATCGCGATCCGGTCGCTGACTCGCTCCGCGCTGCGCATGTCGTGCGTGATCACCAGACTCGTGACCCCGAGCTCATCCCGCATGCGCAGGATGAGTCGGTCGATCACCGCCGTCGTCACCGGATCGAGCCCGCTCGTCGGTTCGTCATAGAGAAGGTACTTCGGACGAAACGCGATCGCCCGCGCGAGCCCCGCGCGTTTCCGCTGCCCGCCCGAAAGCTCGGAGGGCACCCGTGACTCGTACCCCTCGAGTTCCACGAGCCGGAGCGATTCCCGGATTCGCTCCTGGATCGCTTCCGTCGAGTATCCGCCGGCCTTGATCAACCCCATGGAGATATTTTCCGCGATCGTCATCGAGTCGAAAAGCGCCGCGAACTGGAACACGAACCCCACCTTCCGCCGCACCTGGTAGAGCTCCTCGCGGCCCAGCGACGGTACGTCCTGTCCATCGACCCGCACCGTTCCTTCATCGGGGATCATCAGCCCCACGATGTGTTTCAGCGCGACCGACTTCCCCGACCCCGAAAAGCCCACCAGCGAGACCGTGTCTCCCTCGCCGACCCGCAGGTTGAACCCTTTCAGGACGACCTTGGGACCGAACGACTTGCCCATATCGATGAACTCGATCATTGCAGCAGGACCACGGCCCAGAACGCGTCGAACACCAGGATCAGCATACTCGATATCACCACCGCGCGCGTGGTCGACGCGCCGACGCCGACGGCTCCTCCCTTCGTCGTGAACCCCATGAAGCTGCCGATCACGGTAATGATCAATCCGAACGACGTCGTCTTGATCAGCGAGTAGGTGATGTCGAACGGCTCATAGAAGAGACGAAGCCCCCGGATGAACTCCTCGGCCGACATATCCAGCAGGTTGATCGCCGTGACGAGCCCCGCCGCGATCCCCAGCGCGTTCGCGAAGGTGACGATGATCGGGAACATCAGTACGCCCGCGATGACCCGTGGCACGACCAGGTACGCCATCGGGTTGTAGGCGAGCGTCTCGAGCGCGTCGATCTGTTCGGAGACGCGCATCGTGCCGAGCTGCGCGGCGATGTTCGCGCCCACCCGACCCGAGAGCGCGAGCCCGGTCAGGACGGGCCCCAGCTCCAGCATCATCGTCTTCCCCACCAGCGTGCCCACGAAATAGAGCGGGATCGCGCCGGTGAACGTATAGGATGCCTGGAGTGCCAGGACGATGCCGGTGAAGGCGGCGAGGAAGAGCGCGATGGGGATGGAGTCCACCCCCAATCGCTTCATCTGTTGAACGAGGAGCGGGCTCCAGGTGGAAACGTCACGCAGGCTGGTGAGGATATCGACGAAAAAGCCGCCAAATCGGCCGAAGGCGGCGAGAATCCCGCCCGTGGCTCGCCCGACCGCGGCGAAGGGCCGGACCAGGGCGAGCACGAATGATCTCATTCGAGCGCGAACAACTCCGGCCAGCGATCCCCGTCAACCCGGGCTCCGGTGAAGAACCGCCCGAACTCCCCGTATCGGGCGCTCGCCTCGTCATATCGCATCTCGGTGACGATCCTCTTGAACTCCAGAGGGTCGGCGGCGAAGAGCGTGACGCCCCATTCCCAGTCGTCGAGACCGACCGAGCCGGCGATGACCTGGAAAACGCGGCCCGCGTAGCGACGGCCGGTAAGGCCGTGTTCGCGCATCAGCCGGTTCCGCTCGGAGACATCGAGGGTGTACCAGTTGTCCGGATCCGCGCGACGTTTGCTCATCGGGTAGAAGCTGATGTAGCGCATCTCGGCGGGTGGCCGCGGGTAGAGACGCGTCTCGATGTGCCGGCCCCCGCGCTCGGCGGCGACGAGAGCGGCGAGCGCGTCACGAAATTCGGGCGTATGCGGGGCGTGTTCCCGCGCCACCTCGGCGGTGGCGTGGTACAGGCCGGCTTCGGTGACCGCGAGATAATCGTACTCGAGATGAAGAAAATCCGCCGCGCGGGAACGACGGATGAGCGACTGGGCGTCGGCAAGCGCGTCGACCGATTCACGGAAGTGGAGGATCATGACGTCCGCGCCACCGCCCGCGAGGCGGAACGCCGCGCTCCATCCGCCCGTGTCCGCGTCGGTGAGCGCCGCGACGAGGCGGCGGATGTCGGCCGTCACCTCGTGTCGCTCGTCCGCGTCCAGCCTCCTCAACGCGGCATAGTCGATGGTGAACATCTGATGCAGCGAAAACCACCCTTCGACGGTGGCGGGTGCCAGTGCGGACATGAACCGTATCCGAGCTTTCGGGTATGACGTCGACAACGCCCGTTCGGCGTTTCCTGACGCGAAGATAGCGCATCCCGACGGGGCCGGGCAACCGCGCCGGAGGGGCCTTCCGCTCGGGGCGGCCGCACGATCCCGTCGACCGCCCGGAGACGAGCCGCTTTCGCCCCGCCGGGGCCAGCCGCTATATTTCGCCTGATACCCGCATCCCTCGCCAGTGACTGACCTCATGACTTCAACCGTCGTGCACCCACTCATCATCCAGGGAGGAATGGGTGTAGGTGTCTCGGACTGGGTGCTCGCGAAAGCCGTTTCGATGCGGGGCCAACTCGGTGTCGTTTCCGGAACCGCGCTCGATACGCTCTTCGTCCGCCGTCTGCAGGACGGCGACACTGGCGGTCATCTCCGCCGGGCCATGGAACACTTCCCGATCCCCGGCGTCGCGACCGATATCCTGCATCGCTACTTCAATGCCGATGGGCGCGTTCCCGGCGCGCCATACAAGGCCGTCCCGATGTACAAGCAGGTCGTGAGCCGGGTTCGTCATCAACTCACGATGATGGCGAACTTCTGCGAAGTCTGGCTCGCCAAGGAGGGCCATGACGGACAGGTCGGGATCAACCTGCTGACCAAGGTGCAGATGCCGAACCTGGGATCGCTCTACGGAGCGATGCTCGCCGGGGTGGACTACGTGCTGATGGGGGCGGGTATACCGAAGGAGATTCCCGGCGTGCTCGACCGACTGGCTGAACACCGCGCGGCCTCGATCCGGCTCGACGTCGAGGGCCTCGGGCGCGATGAAGCCGAGTTTCTCACCTTCGACCCCGGGGAACACTGGGTGGACGCGCCCCCTCCCACCATCCGCCGGCCCTATTTCTTCCCCATCATCGCCTCGAACAGCCTGGCGACGATGCTGGCGCGCAAGTCGAGCGGCCGGATCGATGGCTTCATCGTCGAGGGTCCGACGGCGGGCGGACATAACGCGCCGCCGCGCGGCGACCGGGTGGTCAACGAGCGCGGCGAGCCGGTCTACACCGAGCGTGACGAGGTCGACCTCCAGAAGCTCGGCGAGATCGGGTTGCCGTTCTGGCTCGCCGGAGGGACCGGCGCGCCGGAGAAGCTCGTCGAAGCGCTCGACGCGGGCGCGGCGGGAATCCAGGTGGGAACCCTCTTCGCCTTCTCGAAGGAATCCGGCATTCGCCCCGATTTCAAGGAGAAAGTGCTGCGTGACGCGGCCAGGGGGCCGGTCGATGTATTGACCGACGGACGGGCCTCGCCAACGGGTTTCCCGTTCAAGGTTGTACAGATCGAGGGTACGATCTCGTCGCGACCGGTGTACGAGGCACGCGAACGGGTCTGTGACCTCGGTTACCTGCGAACGGCCTATCGAACCGAGACGGGCAAGCTCGGATACCGGTGTCCCTCGGAACCGGTGAATACCTACGTGAAGAAGGGTGGCGAGCTGGAGGATACGGTGGGTCGGAAATGCCTCTGCAACGCCCTTCTCGCCGATGTCGGCCACCCGCAGGTACGGGACGGCGGCGCCGTCGAGCAACCGCTGATCACCAGTGGCGATGACCTGCGCAGGATCAGCGAGTTCGCGCGCGGCAGACTCGAGTACTCGGCCGACGACGTGATCGACTATCTCCTCTCGGGCCTGACCGAAAAGGCCGAGGAACGGCACGGGTTCGAAGCGATGCACGCCGGGTGACGTCACCGCCGAAGGAGAGTGAGGCGGACTTTCGAACCGACACGGAGCCGGAACCTCCAGATAGTCGTCGGCATCGAAAGTATGGCGTTGATGGATCGAGCGCCCTACTCTTCAGCGAGGATCTGGACACCACGGGCTGACGAATCCATGAAGAAGCGCCGCGGACACAGACAGAACCACCCGACGCCGAAACGGCGGTGGCACATACCGCCGCCGCTCATCCACGGCTCCGAAACGCTCGAAGGCGGCGCGATCCTCACCGAATGGACCGACGTCCTGGGTGTGGCGCTCTGGGAAGCTTCGCGGGACGTCCTGCTCTGGGCGACCACGGCCCCGGAGAACCGCGCGGAGATCTTTTCATCAGGGCCTACCGCGTCCCGCCGCGCCGCGGCCGGCCGGGTCCTGGAGGAATCGGGTGCTTCCGGTGTCGGGTCCGCGCTCACATCTCTGCGGTCCGTCGTCCTGAACTCTGACGAGGCCACTGAGGATCATGTCGCGGCGGCGTGCCGAACCATCTCCGAGTGGGCGTCGGGCAAGGGCAAGCTGAACACGGCGATGGCGTTCGCGCAGAACGCCGCCCTCGCGAACCGCTCCAACGCCGCCGCCGCCCACTGGGTCGGTACCATCGCGGGACGGATGAACGATCATGCCAGGGCCGAAGGCTGGTTCCGCCGCGCGATCGCCATCGCGCGCCAGAATCAAGACTGGCGAATGTATTCACTCGCCTTCGGTGGTCTCGGCAACCTGTATATTCGACGCGGCAACCTCCCCGCCGCGCGCAGACTCCACACCCGCGCCCTCCGAGGAGCCCGTCGGGGAGGCATGCGTCGTGAACAGGCACTCGCGCTTCACGACCTTTTCGTCGTCGCGATCGATACCGGGAACGTCCAGGAAGCGGAGAGACTCGCGCGCCAGGCGCTCGAGGCGTTCGGCAACCGGAATCCGAGAATCCACATCCTGGCCCACGACGTCGCCTACTTCTGGCTCGAACAGGGCCACTTCTCTCGCGCGCTCTCCGTGTTCCGCGCCGTCCTGCCCCTGGTCGACGACGGAATCGAGCGCGTCTTCGTGCTCGCCAACATCGCCCGCGCCGCGGGTGGCCTCGGCGAACGCCAGACTCTGGACGCCGCCGTCGCCAGGATCGACCAGGCGATCACCGAACCCCGGTTCCGAAGCGCCGCCGCTCGGGCCCTCCTCGAGGTCGCGCGCGGTTACTTCGCGCTTGGTTCCTACGACCGCTCCGAAGTCGCGGCACTCGGCGCCCTCGCCAGCGCGACCGAATTCCGCGAAGCCAAGGTCCAGTTCGCGGCGGAAGGATTGCTCACCTCGATTCGCGAGAAGGAAAGGGAAACCCTCGTCAGGCCCGCTCCCGAACCCGTTTCCGAATACGGCGACGAACTGGCCGCCGATTTCGTTCGGGTCCTGGAAACGGCCGCGGGCGCGACCCGTTGAGTAGCGCCCGCGCCGCCACCGTGTACGTGCTGAAAGGCACGGGCGAGGAGGAGG
>CAZWJE010000051.1:0-21960 GCA_964634395.1 uncultured Gemmatimonas sp.
GTCATCGCCGCGAGAATGAAGAGGAAGAGCTCGGCGAACTCCCCGAGACTGTGCCGCAATCCTTCCGCCGCGTCGGCCTCCACGCCGAGCACCAGATAGCCTATCCCGACCAGCGCCCAGATCAGGCCGGCGGCGACCATGACGGGAATCGATTTGCGGAGGTGTAACCTCTCCTCCAGCACGACAAGGACATAGGCGATGAGAAACACTACCACACCCAGATAGCCGACCCAGTGTCCGGTCAGATCAGGGAGAACATGGTCGGCTTCCTGCACGAGCGCGGCGGCGCTACTGAGTGGTAAGTACATGTGTGATCCAGCTCTACAGGTTCGTCGTGTGTCCCCCCAAGCACGACACCGCACCTGAATAGACGGCCTGATTGATAGCCGACTCTCATGTTTTCGGTTCGGACCGAACGCACTCTTGGGGGAGAAGCTAGGATGGTCTATTCGCCCACCAGCAAACGGCGAGGATGGCGGGAACGGCGAATCTATGGTCTGTGTGACCTATGGCGCTCTCCTGGTGGATGACGTGATTTTTGGGAGCGCGACAAATTACCGGCTCACCGCGATCCGTCAAGGAGCGGCAGGCCTCTTTCCCGAAAAAGAGGGGTGGGGCGAGACGATCTTCGCCCCTGGGAGAGGACTACTTCGGTTGGTCTTCGATACGCCGCGGTATGAGGAGAAGTGGGACGTCGGCGCGTCGCAGAACCTCGGAAGAGACACTTCCGAGAAACGCGCGCCCCAAGGCACCCATGCCACTGGTACCCATGACGAGCAGGCCGACGCCATCTCGGATGGCGAAGTCGATCAGTGCCCCCGCCGGGTCGCTCGCCGTTCGGAGCAACCGCGTTTCCGGCGGATCGAATCCCTCGGACAGAGACCGTGCCTCCATCGCGAGGTCGGTCTCCAGATCCTCATCGTCGGATATCAGATTGGCTGCACCAGCGGCATGAACGAGCGTCACGGTCGCCCGCTCGCCACCGGATTCGCTCCATGCGAGCGCGGCGTGGGTGGCACGCCGGGCGGGCGTCGAAAAATCGGTCGGCACCATGATCCGCTTCAGCGGCAATTCAAAAGGGGCATTCAATACCAGACAGGGCACTGTCGCACGACGCAGCAGTGATTCCGCCGTACTTCCCAGCACCCGGTCACTCCTGCCGCGCGAACGATGCGGGCCCAGAACGATCGCGTCAGCCCGGCTCCGCTGGGCTTCGCGCAGGATGATCTCATCCGGCCTGCCCCGGAAGGTGTGTACTTCCACCGGGACGCCGCCGTTCTCCGGAAATGCCGCCGACACGGCCTCGCTGAGCGTCGTTCGATCCCGTTCTTCGTCCCGGGGCGGTTCGCGATCGGACCGTTTCGGGTCGAATACATGGACGATGTGGATGTGTGCTCCGAACCGCGACGCGAGCGACTTCGCGCCATCGATGAGCGCCTGTGTTCCGTCCGGCAGGTCGACAGCGACGAGAATCGTCGTCAATGTGAACCGCCGCCTGGAGTCGTCAGGAGTGGTCATTCTGAAAATCTCCCCTTCGCTATCCGTTGATCAGGAAATGGACCCAGATCGAGGCCCCGTACCCGAGCGCGACCGCCCACGTCCACTTCAGGTGTGACATGAACGTGTACTGGCCGCGCGCCAGACCCATAAGCGCC
Organism: uncultured Gemmatimonas sp.; assembly: GCA_964634395.1. Lineage (GTDB taxonomy): Bacteria > Gemmatimonadota > Gemmatimonadetes > Longimicrobiales > Longimicrobiaceae > WHSP01. The sequence goes on from CAZWJE010000051.1 coordinate 1,656, forward strand.
ACACCGGCCGCACTGCCGACGGAGAGAAGTGATCCTCCGGTTCCGGCCGTGAGCGTGACCAGCAGCCACTGGAAGTGATCCATCGGCGGGTTCATGTTCAGCACCGCGAACATCACGGGAATGTTGTCAATGATCGCCGAGATGAACCCGACCGCGATATTCGCGGGCGTGGCTCCGAAGTCGACATAGAGGATCTCCGACAGCTTCGCGAGATAGCCCATCGTCGCGAGTCCACCGACGGCGACGATAATGCCGAAGAAGAACATCAGGGTGTCCCACTCGGCGCGACGCAGGATATCGAAGATGTCGAAAGCATCCTCCTCCGGTGTATCGATGCCGCTGAGCGGTTCCGCACTCTGCGTGAAACGTCCCTCATCGAGCGCGGGGGAAGCGGTCTTGCGCAGTAGGTAACCATACAACTTGAGGAGCCCCAGCCCGGTCGTCATGCCAATCACCGGCGGGAGGCCAAGGATGTTGTAACTGCTTACCGCCATCATGATCGTGAACACGAAGAGCGCGATCACGCCCCACGCACCCCGTCGCAACACCACGGCTTCCTCGATCTTGACGGGCGTGCCCTCCGGAAGCGCGAACGACATCAGGAGTGCCGGCACGAGCCAGTTCACCACCGAGGGAAGGAAGATGGCGTAGAACTCGAAGAAGGAGACCTGACCGGCCTGCCAAACCATCAGCGTGGTGATGTCGCCGAACGCGCTCCATGCTCCTCCGGCGTTGGCGGCGACCACGGTATTGATGCACGCCAACGCCATGAACCGGGGGCTCCCGCGGCCCAGTGCCAGACATACGGCCCCCATGACCAGCGCCGCCGTCAGATTGTCGATCCATGGAGAAAGCGAGAAGGCCAGCACGCCGGTCATCCAGAAAAGTTGCTTGTATGAGTAGCCCTTTCCGACCAGCCATGCCCTCAACTTGTCAAAAATCTGACGTTCCTCCATCGTCGCGACGAACGTCATCGCCGAGAGAATGAAGAGAAAGAGTTCGGCGAACTCGCCCAGCGCGTGACGCAACTCGTCCGCGGCCCCGGGTGGCGCGTCCGTGATGAGCACACCGATCCCAAGGAGTGCCCATATGATCCCGGCCGCGATTATCACCGGAATCGATTTCCGAAGGTGTAGCTTCTCCTCGAGTACGACGGCGATATAGGCTACGACGAACGCGACAATCGCCGCGTATCCGACCCAGTGATTGGTCAGATCCAGGAACGCATGCTCGGCGTCCTGAGCGACGGCCGACAATGAAATGAGGGCGAATGGTACGGGCATATTTCCTGGCATGGGTTCGTCGTTGTCCTCGTGCTTGCTCGCCGCGAGGTCATCACGCGACGGTCGCCTGAGGTGCATGCGTTTGACTCACCACCATCCAGCGTCGACCGAATCAAACGCCGTCGCCGTCAGCGAAAGCGTATGAGGACGCGAATGCCCGATCCGGATCGACGGGAACTGATGTCTCGGGCGGCCGGCCGGAAGAGAGGCGGGCGACGACCACGATTCGCCCCGCGATCAACCCTTGAAGCCGCGGGATATCCCGCGAAGTTCCATGGACTGGTCGTGGACGGTTCGACGATCCTGGATCGAAGTGAGCTTAGGCCGCGGTGGGAGGAGCGGTGGCGTAATACGGAAGTCGCTCACGGATTGGCGTGAGGAACTCCACCTCCCGTGACTGGTGGGATACGACGGGGAAACTCGGATATGGCTCCCGCGAGACGATTTCCGGGCGGGCCGTTGGCAGACCGGATGGCGAGGACCGATCGACCGTTGCCCGTGGTTGAGCAGCGGCGACCGGAGTAAGCAGCCGCTCCCATGCGGGCCGATCCGGAAGCCTCTCGCCCGGTAATCCGTAGGTGAGGGCATGTTCGCCCGGCACCGACGCCGGCATCGGGGAAGGCGCCGAATCCGTCCGCACGCCGGCCATGATCAGCCAGGCAAGCAGAAACGCAAGAAGTCCTTTTCGGGACCGATTCATTGCCAACGCGGGATAAATGGGCGAAGCCTCGATGGTGGGGTAACCTGCGATCTCCGGAATCGTACGTCAAGGAGGAACGGCAATGAATCGGACAGTCCTGTACCCTCTTCTCCCAACAGCGAGGCGGCGCACCGGGTCCGGAAGCCGAAGCGGTCTCGGTTCGGGATATCGGCCCCGGCTCCGGCATCCGGAGGCGATATCCCGACTGAGAAGGTAAGGGTTCCTCTCTTTGATTATCAGCCGTTCACCAGGAAGTGTGCCACGATCGAAAGCGCGTATCCAAGCGCGATCGCCCACGTCCACTTGAGATGCGAGAAGAAAGTGTACTGACCCCGGGCGAGCCCCATCAGCGCCACGCCAGCCGCGCTACCGACGGAGAGCAACGATCCCCCGGTACCCGCCGCAAGCGTCACCAGCAGCCACTGAAAAAAATCCATCGGGGGGTCCATGTTCAGCACCGCGAACATCACGGGAATGTTGTCCACGACCGCTGAGATGACGCCGACCGCGGCGTTCGCCTGGGTCGCTCCGAAGCCCCCGTAGAGCAATGCCGAGAGCTGCGCGAGGTAGCCGATCGTGGCGAGCCCGCCGACCGCCACGATGATGCCGAAGAAGAACATCAGCGTGTCCCATTCGGCCCGGCGAAGGATGTCGAAGATGTCGAAGAAGTCCTCTTCGGGCGCGTCGATCCCGCCGAGCGGCTCGGCCGTCTCCGCGTAACGGCCCACGCCTTCGTGCACGCCAGCTGTCCGGTGCAGGTAATAGCCATAGAACTTGAGCAACGCGAGGCCGGTCGTCATGCCGATCACGGGCGGCAGGCCGAGGATGTTGTAGCTGCTCACCGCCAACACGATCGTGAAGGCGAAAAGGCCGACGACGCCCCATGCGCCTCGACGGAGAACCACCTGCTCCTCGACCCGTGCCGGTGTGCCCTTCGGCAGCGCGAAGGACATGATGATCGCCGGCGTCAGCCAATTGACCAGCGAGGGGATGAGGAGTCGATAGAAATCGAAAAACTCCGCCCGACCCGCCTGCCATACCATCAGCGTCGTGATGTCGCCAAACGCGCTCCACGCTCCGCCAGCGTTCGCGGCTACCACCGTGTTGATGCAGGCAAGCGCCATGAACCGGGGACTGCCGCGACCCACCGAGAGCGAGACCGCGCCCATCACCAGCGCCGTGGTCAGGTTGTCCAGCCAGGCCGAGAGGAAGAACGCGATCGTGCCCGTCACCCAGAAGAGTCGCCGGTACGAGAGTCCCCTCCCTACCAGCCAGGCGCGCATCTTGTCGAACACCTGTCGCTCCTCCATCGTCGCCACGAACGTCATCGCCGCGAGAATGAAGAGGAAGAGCTCGGCGAACTCGCCCAGACTGTGCCGCAACGCGGTCGCGGCGGTTACGGTGTCGGCGGCGAGGAGATAGCCGATGCCGATGAGGATCCAGATCAGGCCGGCACCGATCATGACCGGGATCGACTTGCGGAGGTGCAGTTTCTCCTCCAGGACGACCACGGCATACGCGAGGATGAAGACGAGGATCGACAGGTACCCGGTCCAGTGGCCGGTGAGGTCGACGTGCAAAGGCTCCGCCTGCGCGGCCGCCGACGCGATGCTAGCGAATAGTAGGAACATGATGCCTGGCAGTAAGTTCGTCATGATGCCCGCGTTCCATCCTGGTGGCGAGCACGCGGAGCGCTCGCGCGCCACGGCGATATGGCCGAGAGCGCCACGAGTCTCACCGAGAGGTCTGGAGGCGGTATGGAGGTGGTGCCTCGGGTCGCACGGCCACGGTGACACGACGGGAATTCCCCGGCGTGACTCGCGCGGCGCGAGCGTATCTCTCGATCAGCTACTCGATCCCGGTAGGGGCGAGCACGGGTGTCAGATTATGGGCGACTTCGGTACTACGGAGAGACTACGAACCGAGCGGAGGGGCGTTCGCGTTGTATGGAAGCCACTCGCAGAGTGGCGGAGAGGGCCTGCCGACACGGCTGGAGAGCGCCCGCCGGAGTATGGTGGTCCTCTGCGTGATCGAGCAATTCGTTCGAAAACCGGACTCCTGATTCGGTGCTCGCTCTCCACTGGCCGATCGAGAGCCGTGAGCGACGTCGAGAACCCAGCCATCCCACCTGGTCGCGTTCGGAATCTCATCCTCGGCCACATCAAGCTCCGCCGCCGAAAGGCTCGGCGCCGGTGTTTCGGGCAAGGGATCCCGCTGCGCGGACCCCGGCTCGACAAGCCAGGGCAGCAGCAGGACGATTCCGACCCAGGCGCGCGGCACACCCTTTCCGGAACAGGGAGATATGTCGGGAGGAAAACAACTTGGGTGAGCCGCGGCCGCCCCGCAAGGAGAGCGGGTGGAGACACGGAACCCCATATCGGCGAGGTGAACCGACGAGAGACGGAAGGAACGATCGATGCTCGTCGGCGATACGAAGAGTGAGGCGATTCTTTACCCGCCTGATTCTTTCGGGCACGTTCCCGACAGCCGAGAACTCTGGAGGTGCCCGCCTCCTCGGTACCGACCCGCCAGGAGACCTCGATGAACGCCATCCGCATCCCGCTGGCGCCCCTGCTCCTCTTCGCGAGCCTGAACGCCTGCGCGATTCTCTTTCCCGGCGCGGACGAAGATCGGCCCACCACCGTGCCCATCCGCGACGCGCGGGTTCTCGTGACCAACCACAACTGGCTGGACATGGTGATCTACGCCGAGTCGAGCGGCCAGCGCGTTCGACTCGGCAGCGTCACCAGCATGAGGAGTGAGACGTTCATGCTTCCGGCCTCGATCGCCACGAACACTTTCTGGCTCATCGCCGATCCGATCGGCTCACGTTTCGGCCATACCACCCCGGCGATCACGGTCGGACCCGGCGATACGGTGGACTACCAGATCCAGAACCAGCTCGAGATATCCACCGTTTCCATCTGGGCGATGGACTCCTGACCCGCTCCCGTCCCTGGGACGATCCTCGCCGAGGGGTCAGCCTCCGGCGATGCCGGCCTCGAGCAGGAGCAGCAGCAGCGCCCGCTGGATCGCCAGGTGACCGTCGCGATTCGACCACCATTCGCCGGGGGCGTGGCTCTCACCGCCGATCCCGCCCCGACCGATCGTGACCGCCGGAACGCCCAGCGATATCGGGATGTTCGAGTTCGTCGACGAACGCGATGTGGCACCGGGCGCGCCGAAAAACTCCGAAGTCGCCAGCGCGCGCTGTACCAGTGGGGCCTCGTGCGGAAGCTCGCCCGAGGGTCGGTCTCCAACCTTGTCGAGCCGCAGCGTGAGTTCCTCACCACGGCGGCGGAGCCCGTTCTCCTCCTCGAGCGCCCGGCGGAACGACGCGATCATGGCCTCCTCGATCCGCGCCAGACTCTCGGGACTCTCGGAGCGCATATCGACTTCCGCCCACGCCTCGAACGGCACCGCGTTGACCGAGGTTCCACCACCGAGCGTTCCGATGTTGTAGCTCGTACGCGGACCTGATCGCGTGATCGCTTCGGCCACTTCCTGGAAATTGAAGGTGCCGCGGCCGAGCGCGTGCGCCGGGTTCGCCGTTCCGAACGCGCCCCACGAATGCCCGCCCGGGCCCTCGAAGGTGATCCGGTAGCGAACCGAACCGAGCCCCATGCTCGTCACGCCGCCGATCCCGCCACCGTCGATCTCGATCCACGAGTCGATCGTCGGTGCCCCGTCCCGGAAGAGGTACTTCATCCCACGCAGATCTCCGAGTCCTTCCTCGCCGACCGTGCCGATGAAAAGCACGTCGTCCTCGGGGCGGATCTCCGTTTCGGTCATCGCGCGAAGGACGGTGAGCACTACGACCAGCCCCCGGGTGTCGTCTCCGATTCCCGGCGCGAAGAGGGTATCGCCGACGATCCGAACCGTGACGTCTGTCTCCTCGGGGAAGACGGTATCGAGATGCCCGCCAAGCACCACCGTTCGCCCGCCACCACTCCCTCGCAGCAGACCGATGACGTTCCCCTCCGGGTCCGTCCACACGGAATCGGCACCCGCCTCGGCGAGCAACTGGCCGAAGCGGATTCCCCGCGCCTCCTCGCCGAACGGCGGGGCGGGGATCTCCGTAAGTTCGATCAGTCGCTCGATCCCCCAGGGGTCAAGGGCTTCGATCCGTTCCATCGCGGCCCGTACCGAACCGTCCGCCCCCAGGGCACGGACCTCGTCGAGGTAGCCCGGTAGCACCGTCTGACCGGTCGCGATGGAGGGAAGCGCGAGAACGGCCGTGGCGAGCGCGGCCGAGGTAAGCATGTGACGCATGGGAAATCCTTCCACGTTCAGAAGTTCAGGGACGCCGCGCACCTTCGCCGACGCGGGATCCCGACGACCACGACAAGCTAATCGTCCAACGCCTTCCCGGGAACCAAAGAACTCGACTCCCCGGAAACCTGAAGGTCGGACGGTCGACGAATATCACCGGGCACCCGCCGGGACCGGGGTGGGGAATCGAGGACCGTGTCGAGAACCTTGTTCGCGGCGGACTCGGCGCCCATCATGTCAGCGGTGCGGAACCGGACGTTCCCTCAACCGGAGAGGAAGGCATTGATGAGACACATGGCCTGGGTCCTCGGAATCCTCATCGGGGTGGCGGGGTGCGCGGGGTCGGACGGAGAGGCGGCCCAGGAGGCGGCGACCGCCGCCATGGAGATGGCCGCGCCGGACCCGCTCCCCGCGAGCGCCGAAGAAGCGCTGGCTCGACTCGCCGCATCACCGAGGCATGGTGAATGGGTAACGGTCAGGACGAGCGACTCCGACAGTATTCGCGCCTGGGTCGTCTATCCGGAGCGGAGCGATCCGGCTCCAGTTGTCCTGGTCGTGCATGAGATCTTCGGGCTTTCGCACTGGGTTCGGGCGGTCGCGGATCAGTTCGCGGCCGAAGGGTTCGTGGCGATCGCGCCGGACATGCTGACGATGAATGACATCCCACTGGGCGCTGACGGCGCGCCCGACGCGGAGCGCGCCCGCGCCGAGATCGGCTCCCTCGATCGGGATGTGCTCCATCAGCGGCTGCTCGCCGTCGCGGAGTACGGGATGGCGCTGCCGGCGGCCGAGGACCGCTACGGGATCGTCGGCTACTGCTGGGGTGGGACGGTTTCGTTCGAACACGCGATCCAGTCGCCCTCACTCGGCGCGGCCGTCGTCTATTACGGCGCGAGCCCTGACGTGTCGCTTTATGGAGCGATCAACGCCCCGATCCTGGGTCTGTACGGCGAGAACGACGAACGGGTGAACGCAACGATTTCGGCGGCCGAAGAAGCCCTCGCCGGTCTCGGAAAAACCTACGAAAAACAGATCTTTCCGGGCGCGGGGCACGGATTCCTACGCCAGCAGGACGGGATGGACGGGGCGAACCTGCGGGCCACCGAGGGCGCCTGGCCGAGCACGATCGCCTGGTTCCGGACGAATCTGGAGGACTGAGCGGATATCATCGAAGGAAACTCGCCGGACGTCGAAGTCTCGATCGGGGTGGGGAAGGTGAATCGGCCGGCCGGGAGCGGACGCCACCGGGATCCGTGGACGGAAGTGGGGCTCCTTCTGCTGGCGATCATCTGGGGTGTCAACTTCGCGGTCGTGAAGAGTGCGCTCGAGGTGCTGGAGCCGCTCGCGTTCAATGCCCTGCGCCACCTGGTCGCCTCGGCCTTCATGCTCTTCGTTCTGCTGGCCGGAGATGGTATCGGGCGGCCGGCGAGGACGGATTGGCGGCGGATCGTGGGGCTGGGATTCGTCGGCATCATTCTCTACCAGATCGCCTTCGTCGGCGGACTCGACCGAACACGCGCCGGAAACGCCAGCCTCATGCTCGCGCTCGCGCCGATCTTCGTGCTCCTCTTCGGCCGGCGCGGAGGCGAGGGCGGAAGCAGGGCCTGGCTCGGCGCGACCGCCTCGGTCCTGGGCATCGGGCTCGTCAGCTGGACCACCTTCACGCTGACGAACGGGTCGACATTGGTCGGCGACGTCATCCTGATCGGCGCGGCGGCCGTCTGGGCGATCTACACGATCGGCTCGAAACCGTTGATCGAGAAGTACGGTCCGATCCGGGCGACGGCCTGGACACTCTGGGTCGGCTCGATCGGTGTTTTCCTCTTGGGCGTTCCGGGACTGCTCCGGCAGGACTGGTCGGCGGTCGGCACGGGTGCGTGGCTCGGGGTGATCTTCTCGGCGGTCTTCGCGATCGGCGTGGCATACCTGCTCTGGTATCGCGGCGTCCAGCGAGTCGGCGGAGCGCGCACGGCGGTTTTCTCCAATCTCGCCCCGGTCGTCGCGCTCGCGACAGCCGCACTCTGGCTCGGTGAATCGGTCACCGTGTATTCTCTGATCGGTGCGCTGCTGGTGATCGGCGGCCTCCTCCTCGTCCCCTCCGGTGGAACCGGCGGGGGAAGCCGAACCGCATCCGGGGGACGGTCCATCCCGGGAAAGACCTGATCCATGCTCGTCCTGACCACGAACAACATCGAAGGGAAAAGGATCGTCGAGTATCTCGGCCTGGTGACGGGAGAAGCGATCCTTGGCGCGAATATCTTCCGGGATATTTTCGCCGGAGTGCGTGACATCGTCGGTGGCCGCTCGGCCGCCTACGAGGAAGAACTGCGCAAGGCGAAACAGATCGCCGTTCGCGAGATGGTCGAGGAAGCTTCGGCACGAGGCGGCAACGCGGTCATCGCGGTCGACCTGGACTATGAGACGGTCGGCGCCAACGGCGGGATGCTGATGGTCAGCGCGAGCGGGACCGCCATTCGTTATGAAGATTCGTAGGCCCGGGGAGCCATGATGGCGACGGGCAACGAGGTGGCGGCTCCCGGGTCGCACCGGCGTCCCGGCATCCCCCGGCAATCCTGATCCCCACGCACCGTTCCCCGTTGTGATGATTCCCGAAAGCAAGGGACGTCCGCGCCTCTACCTGATCGACGGCTACGCTCTCATCTACAGGGCGTTCTTCGCGCTGATTACCCGACCGCTGCTGAGCTCGCGGGGCGAGAACACTTCGGCGGCGTGGGGCGTCACGCGTTTCCTGCTGAAGATTCTCGAACAGCACCAGCCCGAGTACCTGGGCGTCGTCTTCGACGCCGGCAACTCGGAGCGTCACATCCTCTATCCGGAATACAAGGCGACGCGAGAGAAGATGCCGGACGACCTGGAGGCGTCTCTCCCGCGTATCCGGGAGCTGGTTCGCGCGTTCAACGTCCCGGTCCTCGAGCTGGAGGGATATGAGGCGGACGACGTGATCGGCACCATGGCTCGGCAGGCGAACGCGGCAGGCCTGGAGACGGTGATCGTCTCGGGGGACAAGGACTTCTACCAGCTTATCGAGCCCGGGGTGGTCCTCCTGAACCCCGGCCGTGGCGGCCCGACGGCCGTCGAGGAGGAGTGGGTCGACACCAGCAACGCCCATGAACGTCTGGGCGTCGGCCCCGAGCGGGTCACGGATTATCTCGGCCTCATCGGCGATTCGTCGGACAACGTTCCGGGCGTCAAAGGCATCGGGCCCAAGACGGCGATCTCGCTGATCGAGCGATTCGGCACGATCGAGGAGATCCTGGAGAATCTCCCCGAGATCCCGAACAAGCGCGCGCGCGAGTCGCTCATGGCCAGCGCGGACGACGCGCGGCTCTCGAAAACACTCGTCACGATCCGCACCGATCTGCCCGTCGCACTCGACCTGGACGACCTGCGTTGCGGGGAACCGGACCGCGAGGCCCTGAAGCGCATCTTCCTCGATCTGGAATTCCACACACTCGTCCGGGAGTACGGCGCCCCCGAGTCGACGACCGCCGAAACACAACCGGTCGACTATCGTACCCTCGACGATCCGACCGATGTCGACGCGCTCGTCCGCCGGATCCGCGAAGTCGGTCACTTCTCAGTCGACACGGAGACCACGAGCGTCGACCCGATGCGCGCGGACCTCATATCGATCGCGATTTCCGTCGAACCCGGTGAGGCGTTCTATCTGCCATTCGCTCATCGCGCGCCGGGCGCCGACCTGCTCGACACCCCGCCACCGGCGCGAAACCTTCCGCCACTCCTCTCACCCGCGATGACACCGCTCGTCGAGTTGCTCCGGGATCCGGGCGTGAAGAAGACCGGGCAGAATCTCAAGTACGATTTCCTGGTCCTCCGACGCGCCGGGGTCGAGATGGGGGGCATCACCTTCGACACGATGGTCGCGAGTTACCTGCTCGATCCGAATCGCCGCGAGCATGGCCTCGACTCGCTCGCCCTCGAACACCTCGACCATCGGACCACGACGTACACGGAGCTGGTCGGGAAGGGGAAATCGGAGATTCCCTTCGCCGAGGTGGAAATCGACAAGGCCCGTGACTACTCGAGCGAGGACGCCGATCTCTCGCTTCGCCTGGCGCACCTCTTCGCGCCGGAGCTGGAACGACTCCATCTCGTGCCCCTTTTCGAGACGATCGAGATGCCTCTCGTCGAGGTGCTGGCGGATATGGAATGGACCGGCATCCGCATCGACCCCGATTTCTTCGCGCGGCTCGAGCGGCGACTGTCCGACCAGTTGGCGGTGATCGAAAAGGAAATCCACGGAGAGGCGGGCGTCGAGTTCAACATCGGCTCCACACCCCAGCTCAGGGAGGTTCTCTTCGAGCGCCTGAAGCTGCCGGTGGTCAAGCGCACGAAGACGGGCCCGTCCACCGATGTGAGCGTCCTGGAGGAGCTTGCCTCGATGGGCCACCGATTGCCCACACTGCTGATGGAGTACCGCCAACTCGACAAGCTCCTCTCGACGTATGTAACGGCGCTTCCCAGGACGATCAATCCCGAAACCGGGCGTGTTCATACCTCGTTCAACCAGACGGTCGCGAGCACCGGCCGACTGGCTTCGAGCGACCCGAACCTGCAGAACATCCCGATCCGAACGGAACTCGGCGCGGAGATTCGGCGCGGCTTCATCCCCGAGAAAGGATACGCGTTCGTCTCCGCCGACTACTCACAGATCGAACTACGAGTCCTGGCTCATTTCTCCGGTGATCCGGCTTTCGTGGACGCGTTCCGCGCTGGCGCGGATATCCACCGCCAGACGGCCGCGCTCATCTTCGGCGTCGACCCGGCCGACGTGAGCCGGACGATGCGCGACCGAGCCAAGACGGTGAACTTCGCGGTCATCTACGGGATCGGCTCGTTCTCGCTCGGACGCCAGCTGGGAATCCCCAACGCCGAAGCAAAGGAGTTCATCGACCGATATTTTGAGAGGTTCCCGGGTGTTCGATCCTATCTCGACAGTCAGGTCGAACTGGCACGACGGCGCGGGTACGTCGAAACACTCACCGGACGACGACGATACATTCCCGAGATCGGGTCGAAGAACTTCAATATCCGCTCGTTCGGAGAACGAGTCTCGACGAACGCGCCGATCCAGGGCACCGCGGCCGACCTGATCAAGATCGCGATGATCGACATTCACCGGGCACTGAAGGCCTCGGACTCGGGCGCGCGAATGCTACTGCAGGTCCACGACGAACTCCTGTTCGAGACCCCGCTCGCGGAAATCGAGGCGACCCTGGCACTCGTCAGACAGCGGATGGAAGGCGCGCTCGAACTGCGGGTACCTCTCCGCGTCGAAACGGGCGTCGGTTCCAACTGGCTGGAGTGTAAATGAACGATCAGGACCGCGCGGAATGGTATGCGCCCGTCGCGCTCACACCCGCGGAATGGGAGGAAGCCGTGCTTGAAATGGGCCCCGGCGAAGTCGGCCGGCCCGAATCCGCGTTCATCGTCGGCGTTCTGGGCGACTCGGGGAGCGGCAAGAGCACCCTCGCCGCGTCAATCGCCGAGCTTCTGGGTCGATCACGCGTCTCGGAACTCTGGCTCGATGACTATCATCGATACACGCGAAATGAACGCGCGGAACTCGGTATCACCGCGTTCGACCCCCGGGCCCCCGACCTGCCTCTCCTGTTCAAACACTTCCGCCAGCTGCGCGCCGGGTCATCGATAGAAACACGGAGCTACCGACACGAGGACGGCGCGTTCGGCCCGCGCCGCACCGTCGAACCCCGCGAGTTCGTCGTCGCCCGCGGTCTCCTCGGCCTTCCCTCCCGCGAGGCGACGGGACTCTACGACCTCTCCGTTTTCCTCGCTCCCGAGCCGGATCTGCTCTTCCGCTGGAAAACCCGCCGCGACGTGCTTTTCCGTGGCTACAAGGAGGCCCAGGTTCTCAAGAACATCGCGGACCACCTCCTTGACGCGAAACAGTTCATCGGCCCACAGGCGGCGTTGGCTGACCTGGTCGTGGAGTTCTCCCTCCCGGAACCCGATGCGCCCGACACCGAAGTACGGACCACCGCGAGGCTGAGCGGAATCGCCGCGATGATCGCGGCCTCGGAGGGTTTCCTCGAAGGCCTGCCCATCTCGACATCCCGGGAACCCGAAGGCCTGCGCATCCACATCCCCTCCGACCTTCCCTCCACGGCGCTGGACGCCTGGGCCCGTCATCCATTCGGCTCCAGCCCGGCCGTGAAGATCGCCGGACTCCACCACGATGAGTCCGGCGTCGTGCGCCAGTCACAACCGCTCGCCTTCGTGCATCTGCTCGTCGCGCGGCTGATACGCGCGATGGCCCGGGCACGCGTATAGAGCCCCGCCCCCCTCTGTCCACGAGAAACACCGCCCGACCTTGACATGATGAGCATATTACCTTAGCATGCTCATCATGGAAATGATCCGATGGAGAGGAGGGGGGAGCATGACCAACTATGATGATCTGAAGACTCGACGGTTGCAGCTTCTGGTTTCGGAGCCGCTCGCGGCGGATATCCGGAGGGTGGCACAGCGCCGAAGGGTCTCTCAGGGCGAGTGGGTGAGGCGGGCGATCGAACGGGCACTGGAAGAAGAGAGGTTCGAGAGCAATCCTTTGGAGGCCCTGGCCTCGCTCGGTGCGCCGACGGGAGACATCGATCAGTTGCTGCGGGAAATCGAGGAAGGTCGGGTGGAGTGACGTGATTTTCGTCGATTCGAACATCCCGATGTATGTCGCGGGGCGGGAGCATCCGAACCGGGAGCCGTCGCTCCACTTCCTGGAACTGGCCCGTTCGGGCGTCATCGATATCTGCAGCAGCGCGGAGGTGCTCCAGGAAATTCTCTACCGGTACACGAGGATCAACCACGCGGAACTCGGCTACCAGGTGTACGAACTCTTCGCGTCCATCTGTCCCGTCATCCTGCCGGTCACCGTCGCGGATACCGACCGGGCGCGGGATCTCCTCAGGGAGATCAGCGGGCCAGGCGTGCGTGACGTCCTGCACGCGGCCGTCATGCTCAACCACGGGATCGACGAGATCGCGACCTTCGACAAAGGATTCGACAGGATACCGGGAATCAGGCGAACACCGTCTCTCCGATCGGGGGCCACCTCGCGAGATGTCGATCCGTCCCCCCGCACGACGCCATCTTCCGGTCGCCCGGGCGCCAGGTAGTTTCGGAACCCGGGCCGACCGCCTAACGGGCCCGAGACATCGCGTCCAGCAGCTCATCCACCGCGATCGAACAACCGCGCTCCTCCGCGCCGGTCGCCCTGCCGAGCACTTCGATCCCGCCATCCGTATGCACCACACCCAGGTCGGCGGTCTGTAACGACGCGATGGAGTGCAGGTTCGCCAGGTCCATATGGCGAAGGATTCCTGGCGTGCCCGCGGGCAGCGGTCGCAGCGTTTCGGGATCGACGGCGGTGGTTCGAACCCAGCCTGGCCCGCGATGCACCCGGCCGCCCCCGGGAGGACGCGGGACCCCCGCCACTCCATCGTAGAACTGCGAACTCATTTCGGTCATCCCGTACTCATTGACGATGAAGCGCGCCTCGATTCCGAGCCGGGCGGTGATTCCCGCGCCGAGCTCCGCGTGCGTGACGACGCGGGAGCGGCCCTTGAACCCGCCGGTATCCATGATCCGGGAGCCCGGCGGAAGGGCGAAGGATTCCCCGGTCTTCTCGAGGGCGTCGAGCAGGTGAACGAACGCGAAGGACGCTCCAGCGATGAGAACCGGGACACCGTCGGCGATCGCGGCGAGAAGGGCCTTTCGCAGCGCGGGAATGCGCGAGCCGGACGTCGTGACGAACCATTCGCCGCCGACGGCGAACGCGTCCATCACCTCGCCGATCATGAAGGAGAGGGAAGAGTCCGGTGCTTCTCGCGGATCGACCACGAGCGAGAGGATACGGATCGACTCGCGGTCCGGGAGCAGGTGGGCGCGGAAGCCTTCACGGAGCGCGGCGCGATAGAGACCCGTCTCGAGCAGATAGTGCGTGCCCCGCCGGGCTTCGCCCGCCGAGGTTCCGCTCGTGCGGAAAGCGACTTCCGCGTCGGCCGGAGTCCCGCCACTGATCAAAGGGGCGGCCTTGAAAGCGTCCGTCGGTACCGCGGGAACTTCGAGCCACTCGACGACGCTGGAAGGTGTCGCGCCTCGCCGTTCACAGAACGCGCGATAGATCGGATCGTTCAGGAACTGGTGCCGGAAGACCGCCAGCGCGAGTGACCGGAACTCGTCATCGTCGACTCGGGCGGCGCTTCCGCGGCCGATCACTTCGAGTAGTCGCGCGCGAAGGGCCCGGACGCCTTCCGGCATCCCGACCTTCCCGCTTCCGTCGTTTCCTTCCCGTCCGTCGGTCATTGTACGCCGCTCATCGCGATTGTCCGGCCAGCATTTCATCGATGCCGTCGCGCCGGAATTCCATCGATCGGGGAGGCCGGTTCTCGCCCGTTCCTCGTTCAGGGCCCGGCGTACCCGGCCAGCAGGGTCCCCAGTTCGAGCTGCGCCTGCCTGGCACCGCTCGTGTTGGAACCGTTGTAGAGGAACGAGAAGGCGATCAGTTCCCCGTTGGCCGCCGTCACATATCCCGAAAGGGTTCGGACGCCGCTGATATAGCCCGTCTTCGCGTGGAGGTTGCCTTCCGCCTGAGTACCCGCGAAGAGCCGGGAGAGCGTACCGGGCTGTCTGCCGGCCACGGCGAGCGACGAGTGCCAGAGTTCAGAGTAGGGTTGATGATGGGCGTAGACCAGAGCCTGTACGAAGGCGGCCGCGCTCACACGAGTCAGACTGGACAGCCCGGAGCCATCCGCCTGGTAGAGCTCTCCTGGCCTCACCCCCGCGTTCTCGATGAAATGGAGCGCGGCCGCGGGGCCACCCCGTGCGTAGCTTCCCGTCCCCACCGCTTCCCGTGTCGCGGCTTTCCAGAGATGTTCCGCGAAGAAGTTGTCGGATCGCTGTCCGAGAAACGGGATCATCTCTCCGAGCGGCATCGAATAGTGTCGGTGCACCAGTTCCGCGTCTTCGGGGGTCTGGCCGATCCTTGTTTCGCCGTTCACGGTGATGCCGTTGCGCGAAAGCGCGTAGCGAAGCGCGTCCGTGGTCAACAGCGCGGGGTTGGCGACGCCTACGCCGTAGCGATGCGGCCCCTGTCCGCTGATCCCGCCGATCATCCGTACCGTATCGTCGGCGGGGAGGCGTACGACCCGAGCGTTCCCGCCGCCACGATGCACGGTCGAGATCACCGGCACCGCGGTTACCTGGGGATCGGTTCGCACCTGTACCGCTCCATCGGAGCCCGCACGCGCCTCCACCCAGAGCATGTTGCGCTGAAAGGGCAGACCGCTCACCCGCGGCGCATAGCTCGATGCGCCCGCACCCGTATCGTTCGGCCAATGCGGGCCGACCAACACTGAATCGAACGCCGACGGATCACCGACGATGTCCCCCGCCACGCTGACGACGCCCATTGCCCGGAGCCGCTCGGCCATCCGGTCGAGCGGCGCCATCGGCGGCTCGAAGAAGGTCTCGTAGCCGAGCGGCGGTGGGTACCCGAACGCGGGGTCTCCTGAGCCACGAATGACCACGTCGCCCCGGAGAACGCCGTCCTCCACCGGTCCGACGATCAGCAGGTCGGTGGGAAATCGATACTCCGGACCCAGCATGTCGAGCGCCCAGATCGCGGTGAGTACCTTGTTGTTCGACGCGGGGATCAACGCCTCGTCGGCGTTGATCATCACGAGCGGTCGCTCCTGATCGATCGACCAGGCGAAGACCCCCCAGTCACCTGAGGTTCGGGCGACGATCTCTTCAGCCCGTCGCTGGGTTTCTCCCCGATCGAGCGCATCCGCCAGCACGGTCGCGGAGGGATCGGTGTTACCCGCCGGGACAGGCTCCTGGCCAGCGGCCGGTCCGCGGGTCGAAAGGACCAGCGGCACAACCAGTACGACGAGTCGCAAGCTCCTACAGCTCTTGCACATGACACTTCTCCCTCCACTTCCTGGTACCACACGCGTACACGATCGGAAAGTGCACCCCGCATGCCGCGAGACCTTCCTCTTCCGGGCGTCGTCCATAGATTTCTCACGCATCATGACTTCAGCCACCTCTCGTCTCGATTCGACGTCGCTGTATTCGCTCGTCGACCTGCTCCGCGAACGCGGAATCGTCGTGCTCGCGGGAGCCGGGTGCAGCACCGAATCCGGCATCCCCGACTATCGGGGCCCCGAGGGCAGCCTCCGAAAACGCAAGCCTATCCAGTACAATGAGTTCGTGCGCGACGAGGCGACACGCGCCCGCTACTGGGCGCGCAGCTCGATCGGCTGGCCCAGAATGGAGGACGCTCGGCCGAATCCCGCCCACGAAAGTCTCGCCCGCCTCGAGGCTGACGGAGCGATCACCGGGATCATCACGCAGAACGTCGACGGGCTTCACCACAAGGCGGGCAGCCGACGAGTGCTGGAGCTGCACGGGTCCCTCGCCTGGGTTCGTTGCCTGGCGTGCGGCGATCGCGTGGCGCGTACCGAGTTCCAGGAGCGTCTGCTCGACGTCAATCCGGACTGGATCGCGCGGGTCGCCGATACGGACGAGCGTTCCGCCGAGACGGCGCCCGACGGCGACGCGGAGGTGCCCGGAGCCGCGCTCGCGGAGTTTGTCGTCCCGCCGTGTGACGTGTGCGGTGGCGTGCTCAAGCCGGATGTGGTTTTCTTCGGGGAGAACGTTCCCGCCACGATCGTGGCTGAGGCGTTCGACCTGCTCGCCGAAGGAAACGTTCTCCTGGTGCTGGGCTCGTCGCTGACGGTCTATTCGGGGCGACGCTTCCTTTACCGGGCCTGGGAAACGGGCATCCCGATCGGCGTCGTCAACCTCGGTCCGACCCGCGCCGACGAGATGGCCTTCGCGAAGGTGAACGGACGGCTGGGAGAAGTACTTCCACGATTGATGGAGGCACTCCTGAAAGGAACGGCATGACGGATTCCGTACGAATCGAGACGCGTGATCGGATTCTGTGCCTGGAGCTGAACCGGCCCGAGAAGAAGAACGCCCTCACGGTCGAAATGTATGCGGCCCTCACCGCCGCCTTGAGTGGGATCGATCAGGAGATCCGGGTGGTTCTTCTCGCGGGTGCGGGAGATACCTTCAGCGCGGGGAACGACCTCCGTGACTTCCTCGAGCGTCCTCCGGTCGACGAGACGAGCCCGGTCTACCGGTTCCTCGAGACCCTCACGGCGGTACCGGTTCCCGTGATCGCCGCGGTGCGCGGCGCGGCCATCGGCATTGGAACCACGATGCTCCTCCACTGCGACCTCGTGTACGCGGGCCGGGGGGCGCGCTTCCAGCTTCCGTTCACCTCGCTCGCGCTCGTCCCCGAAGCGGCTTCGACGCTGCTTTTGCCTCGCCGGATCGGTTATGCACGGGCGGCGGGAATGCTGCTCATGGGTGAGACTCTGACCGCCGGAGAGGCGCATGCGGCGGGCTTCGTGACCGCTCTGTTCGATGATGACGACCTGGAGGACGAAAGCCTCGCTCAGGCCACGAGGCTCAGCGCCCTTCCGCCGGAATCCGTTCGGGCCACGAAAGCCCTCATGCGCCACGCCGAACGAAGAGCCGTGAAGGAACAGATGAGCGCCGAAGCCGTTCAGTTCGCGGAGCGTTTGCGCTCGGAAGAGACCCGTGAGGTTCTGCGGAAGTTCTTCGAGCGGTGAGCGGGAACGGCGCGGCGAGCGACGACGGCGTCGTGTATGGCTGAGATCGGGCCGAGGCTCGGAGGCGCGACGAGTCACTCACCCAGGCGAATCGCCTGCTCCACCCGGAGTACGGCGGCCGCGACCTCGTCGGCGGAACCACCCAGCACTTCCGCCATCACCTCTCCCCGTGTCACCCGATCACCCCGCCGCACCCGCAGGACCACGCCGGCCGCGGGATCCACCGAATCCCCCTTCCGCGCGCGGCCCGCGCGCACCAGCAACGCGGCTTCCGCCACGCCACGCGCGTCCACTCTCATGACCACGCCGTCCGTCGAACTCGTCACCGGACCGACGTGCGCCGCCCGGGGCAGGCGAGAAGGATCCCGGATGACTTCCGGATCGCCTCCCTGGGCTTCGACGAGTTCGGCGAACCGTTCCGCGGCGGCCCCCGAGTCGAGTAGCAGCTCGAGTTCGGCGGCGGCTTCCGCCACCGAGTTCGCGGCGCCGGCGAGCACCATCAGTTCCGATCCGAGCCGTATCACCTGTTCCCGCAGCTCCGGCGGCCCGTCACCCCGGAGCGCCTCGATCGCTTCGCGCGTTTCCGGCGCATTCCCGACCGTGAGCCCCAGAGGCTCGTCCATCGAGCCGAGCACCGCGCACACGCGCCGGCCCGCGCCGCGCCCGATCTCCACCATCGTCTCGGCCAACCGTTCCGCCTCCGCCTTCGTCTCCATGAGCGCGCCCGACCCATACTTCACATCCAGCACGATCGCGCTCGCGCCGGCCGCCAGCTTCTTCGACATCACGCTGCTGGCGATCAAGGGCAACGAGTCGGTAGTCGCCGTCACATCCCGCAGGGCGTACAGCGCGCCATCCGCCGGCGCCAACTCGGGACTCTGTCCGACGAGCGCGCACCCGATCCGGGCGACCTGGCGGCGTAACTCATTCAGCGGCATCGCGGTTCGGAATCCCGGGATCGATTCCAGCTTGTCCAGCGTGCCACCCGTATGCCCGAGCCCTCGTCCCGACATCTTCACGAACGTGAATCCCGCCGCCGCGATGAGTGGCACGAGCACGATCGAGGTCTTGTCACCGACCCCGCCGGTACTGTGTTTGTCCACCACGGGCCGATCGCTATCCCAGGTCAGGGTCAGGCCGCTCGTGACGAGCGCTTCGGTGAGCCAGGCGGTCTCCCGGGGCGTCATCCCCCGGCAGCACACCGCCATCAGCCATGCGGCCACCTGGTAATCGGGAATCTCTTTCGTCAGATAGCGCTCGCAGAGCCATGTCAGCTCATCGAGCGTCATCTCCGCGCCGACCTTCTTGCGGGAGATCAGCGTCGTCATCGAGTGGACGTCACTCATGTCCCGAGGGAATCGGCGCCAAACGGGTTCGGAAACAGGTACGCCAGGGGCAGGATGTGCACGCCACCGGCCCCGTCCGGAATCAGCACCTCCATATCCGGGCCGAACTCGTGGAGTATCTGCCGGCATCCTCCGCACGGAAAAGCCGGCCCCGCGTCGGGAGGCCCGACCACCGCGATCGCCCGAAAGATTCGCGACCCGTCCGCGACGGCGGCGGTGACCGCCACCCGCTCGGCGCATGTCGACAACGGGTACGCGGCGTTCTCCACGTTCGCGCCGCGATAGACACGGCCGGCCGAATCGAGGAGGGCGGCCCCCACCCGGAATCCACTGTACGGCGCGTAGGCGTTCGTCCGGGCCTCCGTCGCCGCCGCGAGCAGACCGTCGATATCGATCACGGTCACCTCGGGTCTCGCCACCGCCGATTGAACGAATCGGTCACGTCGCGCAGCACCCGCTCCACGGAATCCCCCGCTCCGCGGAAGAATAGCGCGTCCGACAATCCGTTCAGCGCGGATCGTACGTTCGCGAACTCGTCCGCGAAGGTCAGGTACAGTTCGCCCAGGTCGAATCGCCCGCTCGCCAGTGCCGCCGCGCCCCGAAACCCCGAAGCGCCCAGCTCATCGTAGTACGAGATCGGAGGAGCCCCCCGACGCTTCACCCGCGATGTGATGAAGTCGGGAAAAACCCCCGCCAGCCAGAGCGCCACGTTCCCCAGATGCGCGCGCAGCAGGAACTCCCGTTCTCCTCGCGCCCGATCGATCTCCGCCAGGATATCGACCAGCCAGATGGTGTCGGGAAGACCGCTCGTCTTCAGGGTTCCACGTCCGATTCGTCCGAACTCCAGCAGGACCGCCGCCGTGTAGTCCGCGAGCCGTCGGTCGTGAATCTCCCTCTCGAGGAGTGCGTGCCTGACCAGCAGGTAAAAGACGAGCGGGGCCGGCGCCTCGTTAAAAACCCCTCCAAACAGGACGCGACGGCTGAACCCGGCGACGTCCAGCA
>CAZWJE010000052.1:0-16890 GCA_964634395.1 uncultured Gemmatimonas sp.
CCGAAAGGAAAGCGTTCTCATCGGTTCTCCTTGTGGTCGGTGGCGGGATCGCGGTCTCGAGCCTCCCTCGCGAATAGGCCGCGCGGTGTGCTTCGGTCCCCGCGACCCTGTTCCAGGAGGTCTCTCGCCTCATGCCCATCATCCGTCATCCGTGTCGGGCACACTACGCGAAGAGCGGGTGCCCTCGCCATGGGGGGCACCCGCTCTTCTCCCGCCGTCCGAGACGCTACTGTCTCGGTGTCATCCCGTTACGGAAGCGTCGCGGGCGCGTAGGTGGCGCTGCCCGGAGTCCCGACACCGCCGAACGTGTACTCCGGCAGGTTGTACAGCTGCAGGACGTTCCCCGGAACCGGCCAGCTCAGCAGCGAGCCGTCCGCGAGGATTCCGAACCCGCGGGAATCCGCGTAGCCACGGACCAGGTCCGTACCCGAAAGCTCGATCATCCGCTCGTAGCGAATGGCGGTGAGCAGGTCACCGCACGCACCCGAATCGAGCCGGGGCACGCAGACCCCGTCGACGTTCGGAACGCCGGCGGCCGTCACCGGAGGAAGACCGGGGTACGTCTCATTCCCGATCTGATGTTCCCGCGTCCGGCTCACGTTGATGAGGTCGGCCGCGCCCGCCGCGTCGCCCGTGCGCAGGAGCGCTTCAGCGCGAAGGAGATTGTTTTCGTCGGCGGTAATCAGCGGATGCACCCCCACGTTCGGACCCCGGTTGTTCCCCGTGAGCCCGTTGCGGATCGCGTGACGCTGCCACTGATACGCCGACCGGAAGTAGAGACCCCGCTCCGCGAGGAAGCCGTTGTCGTCCGCCCGGTACCGGGCGTACGCACCGTCCGAGGTTGGTGTCGGGCCGGTGATCCGGCGATCCGGCGTCACGATGTCGAAGCGATCACGGCCCTCGGGACCGGCCGCGACCCACGCCTGGTAGGCGCCCGACTGGTCCGCCGGCCCGATGGTCCGGTAATCCCAGCGACCGTTCGCCGTACCACCGTTGGTGTTGTTCTGGATACGGTCCAGGAACGTGTTCGTGCGGTTGTTCATGAGCTGGAAGACGAAATCTTCCGTGACGCCCTCCGCCGTGAAGGCGGCCACCCGGTTCCAGTCCAGCGCGGCCCGTTCCTGCGGCGTACGCGTGCCGAGCACGAGGAGTCGCGCCGCGAGTGTGTTCGCCATCCCGATGAACTGCGCGTTCGTGATCGTGGTCGGGCTGCCGAACCAGAAGATGGTTTCCGTGACGCTCGGATAGAAAACCACCGTCGGGTTCCGCCGGGCGATCGCGATGGCCTCTTCCAGAGAGCTGACCGCGGCCTCGATCGCCACGTCATACGGAACGAGGCTGTTGCGGATCATCTCCTGGAGCGCGCCAGGCTCGGCGGGGAACTCCACCGTCTCCGGCACCACGTGCGCCTTCTCGAAGATGAGCGCGGCGTACCCCCACGACCAACCCTGCATGAACTTGGCGAACGCGCGGGCCCGGTCGGTGACGTCGACACCGTTCTCGGTCAACCGCATCCCGTTCTCGATGAGCTGCAACCCATCGTACGGGATCGTCGCGGCGCGTCCGATCGACGCCCAGAAGTTGCGCGGACCCTCAGGGCCCACGCTCTGCGAGATCTGGGCACCATTGTTGTGAGCGACACGCGGTTCCAGCAGGTCGCGCGCCTGCTGCTGGTCCGCCGTTCCCGCCAGGCTCGCCGTCATCTCGGACGAAGCGTACGGGAACAGGTTGATCGCGAGCGAGACGTTCATCGCGTTGTGGAAGGTGGGGTAGTACGCCCCGCCGATGAACGCCAGAACGTCGTTCGGGTTGCCCGTCGCCCGCTCGCGGTCCGGCGCCGTCGTATTCTCGACGTCCAGGTCGAGACACCCGGCGATCGAGACGATCGCGGCGGCGGCCACCAGCCCCCGGCCCACGCGTCCGACGCTGTATCTATTGAACATGCTCTTTTCGACCTCTCGGTTCGGTTCTCAGAAAGTGATGCTGATCTCGGCGGTCAGGTTGCGCGTGCTCGGATATCGGCCTCCGTCGTCCGTGTTCTCACGCGTGGCCAGATTCAGCGCAGCTTCCGGATCGAAGCCGTTGTAGTTGGTGATCGTCAGCAGATTCCGCCCGATCAGCCCGACCGACATATTGCTGATCCGCGTCCAGCCGAGGCCGAGATCCCCCAGCCGCACCTGGTTCATGTTGTAGTGAACCGACGCCGAACGAAGCTTCAGGTAGTTCCCCGACTCGAGGTAGTAGTCCGTGTTCCCCGAGATCGCCGCCAGGTAGTACGCGACCGGCTTCTTCAACTCGTCCTTCTTGCCCGCCTGGTCGAGCTGGTCGACCTGGTAGGTCGTCGTCATCCGGCCGGCGTAACGGTTCAGCGCCTGCCCACCCAGAGACGCATGCGTCTGTGCGTTGAAGGAGACGTTGCCGTAGCGAACGCTGTTGACCCAACCGATCCCGAACTTGGCGCCCTCGCCCAGGAGCTGACGACGGTTGTTGCCCTCGTCGTCCTGTTCGGCGAACGGAAGGCCCCACTCGTAGGTACGCCCGCCGATGACCGGCGAAACCGTGCCCCACGTGCCCGGCTGAACCTGACCGTTCACCATCCCGTCCCGGTAACTCTTGTCGCCGACCCAGACGACGTATCCTTCGTCGTTGATCTGGAACTGGTCGGCGTGGGCGACGGCCTCACCCCCGCGGTGCTTGGCCAGCGCACCCTGCAGCCCGTCGCGCTCCCCGTTCACCAGGTGCAGCGCGTACAGGCCGTACATCGGCGCACCCGTGCATGAGAGGCGGAAGGAACGGCTGGCGTCACAGGGAAGCGGCCACTCCGTGATCTTCGAGTCGTTGTAGTCCGCGACGATCATCGTCGTCCAGCCGAGCGTGGGGCGCTGGATCAGCTGACCTTCGATCTGCAGCTCCGTGCTGTGGCCCGCGACCACGCCCGCGTTGACCCACTGCGTCGTGTAGCCCGTAACCACGGACTGTGGCGCCAGGACGAGCTGGTCCGATGTCTCCTGCCGCGCGTGCGTGAGGACGATCCCCACGCGGTTGTAGAGAACCGCGTTCAGTGAGATCTCGTTCTCGACGGTGTGCTCCGGGCTGAGGAACCGGTTCCCCAGTGAACCCTTCGTGGGAATCCCGTTGACGAGGCTCCACGTCTCGTACTGGGCCGTCGGCCCCGGACGTCCGCCCGCCGTACCCCGCGCGAGACTCAGCTTGAACTCGCTGACGTTCGGGATGTTGAACCAGGATTCCTCGCCGATCCGCCAGGCGCCCGCCACCCGGTAGTAGTTGTGCCAGCGGTTGTCAGGACCGAAGAGCGAGCTGCCGTCGCGACGACCGAGGACCGTCACCACGTACTTGCCGTCGTAGTCGAACGCGGTATCCCAGAGATAACCGACCGATCGCTGGTCGATCTCCGACGACGTCGCGTTGCGGTCCTGCTGCGCGATGTTCGAGAGCTGCGGTACCCCATAGAGGATGAAGTCCTGGCCCGAACGGACACCCGACTCCTCGTGGAAATACTCCACCAGGCCACGGAACGTGGTACGCACGTTCAGCGGGCCGAAGTCACGGCGGAAAGAGACCTGACCCTCGGCGTTCCAGGTGTCACTGAACGCGTTCCGCAGCTCGATCGAGCCGTCCAGCGTGTTGTCCGCGCCGACGTTCCCGGGTGTCCCCTTCGGCACGTAGATCCGCCGGTTCGAGTCGCTTCGGTCATAACCGATCGAGCCCGCGGCGGTCATCCACGAGAACGGGTTCCAGGAGAGGGTGCCGTTGGCCAGCGTCCGGTTGGCGGCCTGGTCGTCATCCCGCGTCGCGTTCGTCCAGAGTGGGTTCTGAACGGGAACGTTCGGATCCGGCTGCTGCAGGTAGTTGCCGTTCGCGTCTTTCCTGCTGAAGTCGACGTCGATCGGCGCCTGCAACGCCTGGTTGAAGACGTCACCGGTGATGTTGTCACGGCCGTCACGGCTGTGATAGATCGACGTGCCGACCTGCAGAGCGTCGGCGAAGCGGTGGTCGAGGTTGATGCGGAAGGAGTTCCGGTGGTATCCGTCGTTCCCGGCCAACGACCCCTGCTCGTGGTAGTTGTTGAAGGAGACGGCGAAGTTCGTGGCTTGCGCGTTACCGGAGATCGACAGGCTGTTCGACTTGAAACGGCCCGGCTGCGCGATCGCGGTGATGTTGTCGTACGTCGGGTCCGGGAACGGCTTGTCCATGAACGCGATCGCCGCCGGCGGCGCCACGCGGTCGTTCCGCTCCACCCGGTTCCCGTCGTTATCCACGTAGAACGAGTTCGTGGGGTCCATCAGGAAACGGTGGTGCTGCGCCAGGTAGTTCTCCTGGACCGCCTGCGTGATCCCGTACTCGGAACGCGCGATGAACTGCGTCTGGCCGATATCGAGCCCCGAACCGCGCTTCGTGGTGATCGAGACGACGCCAGCCGCCGCGCGCGAGCCGTAGAGCGAAGCCGCCGCCGCGCCGCGGATCACCTCGATGCTCTCGATGTCCATCGACTCGATGTCCGTCGTCGACGGCGTTCCCGATCCGCCGAGGATCACACCGTCCACCACGATCAGCGGCGCGCCGTTGCCCATCACGCTCGTCGGCGTCCGCAGCATCATGGTGACACCTTCACCCGGCTGGCCGCTCCCCCGGTTGATCGTCATCCCGGGAACCATCCCCTGGAGGTTCTGAACCGCGTTCCCTGACGCCACCGACGGCATCATCTCGCGCCCGACCCTCGCGACCGCGATCGGCGATCGGACACCCTCGACCGGGTCGACCAGGCCCGTCGCCACGATCTCCTGCAGCGCCAGCACCGACGGCGCCATCGTCAGGGTGACGGAGACCGGCGCGCCGGCCGCCACCACCAGGTCCGGCCGCCGCGCTTCGCTATAACCGATCCGCTGCGCGACCAGCGTATAAGTACCCGACGGTACGTTGTTCAGCGTGAACGTCCCCGACGTGCTCGTGAGCGCGCCGATCGACGTGCCCTGCAGGTAAACCTGAACCGTCGGGAGCGGCGCACCGGTCGTCTGATCCGACACCGTACCGGTGACCTGCCCCGTTGTCTGTGTATGGGCTATCGACGGAATCGTGGTCAGGAACAGCACCATCCCACAAATCCACGATCCCATTTTCATGAATCGATGAAACACTATGACTCCTTCAGCCTGTGAAGGCACATGAACGGCCGTGAAAACGCTTCCCAGCAAAAACGCGCGGCCCCATGAGAGATCTGCGCGTCCGCTGGACTCAACTTTCTGGCTTGAACACCTCGTCAAATCGGACAGTCGGGCTCTCGTAATCGGGGGGACAAATGGCTCGACCGCGGCATCACCGCGGTCGACGGGAAGATCCGTATGGCCGGAACGGGGTGCGTGCCTCGGAAGGCGGGAACCAACGAAGTCAAACACACGTAACTCGCGGAGGGGCACGCGCCCACTGCGAGCGATCCGGCCAGAAACCGGGCGCGGAAAACTTAGCCCCGTTGTCAAGGAGTCGAGTTTCCCACAGCTGAATCATTACGTTCTGAGAGAACGCTTGACCAGTTCGGGACACGATGTGATCGCGTTCCTTGTCCGGGTCGGGCGGTACGCGGTGCCGCGGATCCTCACCATGGGCTCCGTCGAGGTCCCCCAGGCGAACGCGGCATTCTCCGCTGGCGGCCGGGATCGCGGAAGGCCCTGCCCGGGACTTCCGCTTCACGTCGCCCATTCAGCTTCCCCCGCCCCTCCTCGACTCTCCCGCTCTCCCCGACTCCCCTCGGAGACGGTTCGCTCAGCCCTCCTCGCGGTAGTCCACCGAACGAAGCCGGCCCTCTTCATCCACGACGTTCGTCTCCATTCCCGGGACGACGTCGGTGTTGTGCGCCGAAGCGCACCTCCAGCCGTCCGGCGTTCGGCGGACGACGAAGGAGAAGATGTTCGTCCGTCCCGAAGGCGCCGCCACGCCATCGACGGGGGTCTGGCCGGAGAGTGACATTCGGGCGTGGACCACCGCGATGTCGCCCGAGAGATGCTTCACCCGTACGACGCCCAATCGCAGGGTTGAGCGGTTGAAGATCCGCGTCAGTCCGTACGCGTGCGCCCGACGGATCGCTTCGCGCTCGTGCCACCAGAGCCCCGTGACATTGACGAACTCGGCGTCCTCGTCGAAGAGCGCCGCGATACCGTCGGCGTCACGAGCGTTCCAGGCTTCGACGAACACCCGGGGGATGTCCGCCGGCTGATCGAGCGGTGTGTACTCCATGTGTTTCTCCACGCGAGTGACGGGGTTCGCCCGAGTGACCTCCGAGGTCGCGCGGGATCGTATCTCCGAGTACGTCGCCGGCCTGGTCGCGGTCCCGGGCGGACGACATATCGCCCAACCAGGAAACGCCCCCGCGGCGGACTGGGTGGCCGACCGGTTCCGCTCCTTCGGGTTCGGGCCGGAACGCCATGACTTCACCGCCCAGGGGCTTGACCTCCAGAACGTGCTCGTCACCGTCCCGGGCACGACGAACCCCGAGCTGGTCTACGTCTTCGGAGCTCACTTCGACGCGGTGCGCAACGCGCCGGGCGCGGATGACGACGCCACCGGGATCGCGGTCGTCCTCGAGGCGGCCCGCACTCTTCGTGATAACCCGCAGCCCGCGACGATCGTCTTCATGGCGTTCAACGGCGAGGAGGCGGGACTCTTCGGGGCTCGCGCCTGGGTCGGGGACCAGGTCGAAGCGGGTACGAAGGTGATGGGCTTCATCAACCACGAGGTGATCGGCTGGGCGAACGACCACCGGATGGACAACACGATCCGTCACAACAACGACGACCTGCGCGACGCCACCCACGCCGCCGCCTTCCTCTTCTCGCGGCTGATCACCTACGACTCGTACTATGTGAGGAGCACCGACGCGGCGATCTTCCACGACGCGTACGGCGAGATCGTCACGGCGCTCGCAGGCTTCCCGCTACTCGGCAACCCACACTATCACCAGCCATCGGACGATGTCCGGACGATCGACATGCAACTCGTCGCCGAGGGCGCGAAGACCACCATCGCGACAGTGATGCTGATGGCCTCGAGCCCGACTCCGCTGAAAGAGCTGCGGGTGGAACGGCGCGACGGCGCACGCGCGGAGGTGGCATGGACGGCCAGCCCGGAGCGGGACGTAGTCTCGTACTCGATCCGCTACGGTCCGGCCGGCGACCCGGAGGCGAATGAGATCACGGTCGACGCGGCCGCGGGCCCGCGCGCGACGCTCGCGGACGCGCCCGCCGGGACGGTCGTGAAGGTGCGCGCGAATGGGGGTGACGGCATGCACGGGTGGGGGTGGGCGCGGCTGACGGTGGAGTAGCGTCGGATGTCCGCACGTCGCTCCTCGCCGCTGGTTTCCTGACTCCGCCTCACGATAGGTAACCTGTTCGCGGGTGTAGCCATTCGCCGGCGCGAACGAACCGGTTGGGGGATGATATCACATCTCGAAATCATCGCTCGAGAAGCGGAAGTCGCGCGGCTTCGTGAGATTGAGTTGCCCCGGATCCAGCCGCCGTGTGACCCGACCGCGTTATCATTGGCGAGTGAGTCGGCGGTCATGTCCGGGCGAGTGAGCAATCCGCGCGGAGCGAAGCCGTCCGCGTACGACGCTCCAGGGAAGCACCGGTTTCGAGATGGGGGAATTCCGGGGGGCATGCCCGGGCTCAAAGGCGTCCAAGCCGTCTTTCCAACGCCTTTCGGTAGGTTCGTCCCACAGGTACTCTTACCCCCCCAATCAGTTGGACCGCGTAGACGCCCCCCGCTCGTGAGTACCAACCAATCCGATCAAGATTGATGATCGCGGACCGGTGCACCCGACAGAACCGCGACGGGTCGAGCCTCGCATCGAGATTCGAAAGTGACTCCCGGATGAGGGAATGCGTTTCACCGATGTGGATCCGCGCGTATACGCCGTCGGCCTCGATCCAGTCAATCTCGGCGACCGGGACCACTCGAAGGCGGCCGCGCCACTGAGCGATCAGTCGCCGGAGGTAGTGGTCACCGGAGGCCCGGGCGGCCGACACCCCCATAGTCGAACTCCCTCTCACACCGCGATCGGTATCATGGGCACCAAGGCCGGGATCATTCACCATGACCGCCCTCCGAACGCGCTCGAGGGCTTCATCGAGACGGGAGTCCGTGTAGGGTTTCAGGAGATAGTCGACCGCGGCGAGGTCGAAGGCGTCGACCGCGTATCGCGCGTGCGCCGAGACAAAAACGAATAGCGGCGGCTGTCCGAGGTCCTTGGACCTGATCACCTGGAGCCCTGAGGAGCTGACCAACTCGATGTCGAGAAATACGACGCGCGGTTGATGGGATCGGATGGCATCGATCGCCGACTCCGCATCGCGAGCCCACCCGATGACATCGACATCGGGCGCCGCCCCGAGAAGATGGCGCAGACGCCGGTAGCCCAGGGATTCGTCCTCGACGATGAGAGTCGTGAGCATGACTGGCTCGGGCGCGATCCGTATCGAGCTGTGCATGGTTATTCGCTACCTCCCCGAGTCTGCTCTCCATCTGAACGGAATTTGGATCTCGGCGACCGTGACACCTTCTGAAGTCGAAACTATCGTGAAGGACCCGGCATCCCCATATAGCCGCCGCAATCGCTCCTTTGTTTGGCGAAGCCCGAATCCGCCACTCTCCCGTGATACGCGAACCGTCCCGTCGCCATTCTTGCCCGACCCGGAATCGGCGATGGTCAGCACGAGCCGGTCAGCGTTCCTTGTCGCACGCGCCTCGATCCAACCCGGCCTTGATGCGCGCGCGACACCATGTTTGAGCGCATTCTCGGCAAGCGGCTGCAGTATCATGTCGGGAACGAGAGCGCCGTCCAGCTCCGGTTCGCTGGCGATACGAGTGCTGAGGTAGTCCGCATAGCGCAGCTCCAGAATTTCGAAATACTTCCGGAGCAAAGACAACTCGGTCTCCAGGGGGATCTCATGCCGCATCGACTCGGAGTCCAGAGTATGCCGCAAGATGTCACTCAGGTGTGAGACTACCTCCTGAACACGCCCGGGATCGGTGCGGGCAAGTTCGGTGACCGCGTTGAGGGTATTGAAGAGGAAGTGTGGGTCGAGCTTCGCGCGGAGAGCCTGGAGCTGTGACTGGACGAGTTCCGATCGGAGGTTCTCCGCTTCGCTCTGACGTCGATGGATGTCATCAAGGTAGGCCCGGGCTCGCCCGAACGTCAGAATGAGGAGTACCGCCATCATGTCGAGCGGCAATCGATAGCGGAACATCGTCTCGAACCCGACCGCCGTGAGCGGTCCGTCAAGCGCATATACCGCACCGGAGACCATCGCCGAGACGAGCATGGCCAGCGCGAGGGCGAAGAGCGTCGTCGCGAATACACGAACTCGACGGCGTGACCCGTTCGCGGTCCCTGGCCGGCTCAGCTGGATCAGCACCGGCGATAGGCCCGCCCATATGGCCGCGCCGCCGAACGAATAGCCGAGCACAGCGCTGAAAGAAACGACCTCCCTCGGAAGGAAGAGGAGAATGACGGCCGCGATCAGTCCGCCCCAGCAGGTCCAGAAAACCAGGTTGAAGGTTCCTATCCGCTCAGGCGCGATGAGTTGGGGTGACCCGCCGCCGGCATCCCCGTCAACCTCGTTCGAGTAGTGAGGCACTTTGAGCACTTGATCCGCCATGAGCACTTCCCACTCTTCAGCTGGTTGAACTTGTTCCACCCCCAGTACCCCGGCAAGGATGTTCGCGATGCCATGTAGTCGTTCAAATCGTCAAATCGTTGTTCGCGAGGCGAAAAGAGGATTCGTCGATATGTCTCCGTAGTTTGTTCCGAACTTGATGGAAACCGCATGGAGCCGAATAATGCAATCCGGACGAACACTCGGAAGTCAGATCGCCGGCCTGGTCGTCTTCGCCACCCTGGTCGCGACCATGTATCCAACGCCCATCGCGGCGCAGGGCCGCGACACGCGGGGAATCGGCACACCGTACCTGAATACCATCATCGAGCGATTCGAGGCTGATCTGCCTTCCTTTCACGGTGAGCACTGGTGCAACCTTCCAGGCCTCGAAGGAAACCCGTTCGCCCTGCCGCTGATCGAGCAGGCGCTAGCGGAACTCCGACCGGCGGGATCCGCGAAACCGACGTGCTTTCCGGTGGTCCGCATCGACTTCAACGCCAATCAGGACTTCGCTCATCTCATCGCCGGGCTTCTGAACAGAGGGCTCGGCGGGATCATCGTTCCAATGGCCGAAGATACGGCCGATGTGTCGAGGGCCGTCGCGGCGATGCGTCTCCCTCCCCAGCGATCGACTCCTGACCATCTTCGCTATCCGTATGGTATCCGTGGATGGAACGCGACGGCCGCTCGTACACTCTGGGGGCTGGACTCGGACGGATATGCCACCATCGCCGACGTCTGGCCGCTGAACCCGCGGGGTGAACTGATGCTGTTCGCCATGATCGAAACCGCCCGGGGGGTGGAACAGATACGGAATATCCTCGCGGTGCCCGGTCTGGCGGGAGTTCTCGTCGGAGGTGCCGACCTGAGCATCAGCATGGGGCTTGGCACGCCGGGACCAAACTTCAACCACCCGGACGTCGAGGCCGCGGTTGCCGAGGTAGCTGCCGCTTGTGTCGAGATGGGCAAACTCTGCGGATCCTATATCAGTCCGCCCGACGGAATCTGCCCGGATCAGGTCTGCGGCGAGGCCTTCCGGGTGAATCAGGGATTCCGGATCTTCACCACGGGTCGGGGAAACTACACCGGGCCCTGAGTGGCCCATTGGGGGTTCGATGCGGGAACGCCCCAAAACCCGACTTCACCTCGCGTAGCACCGCTTCGAGGCCTTCGAGGCGTCTCCAGAGGCTCTGATACGACGCGATGGTGTCCTCCGCTGAGGACCCCCGCGCCACTTCCCGATCGGAGTCGAAACCGCGAGAAGTCATCGTCCCGCATGCATCAAGGCAGCCGTTTCTCGGCGAAGGGCCTCGGTCGACGGCCCGGAGACCATGCCGAGATCGGCGTTTTCGGATGAGCCTTGATTGACGATCCCTGATTTCAGATTTTCCATCAGTTTCGACGGCGTCAATCCTCCGCGCGGCCCCTAACGTGCGTCGGGAGACACCCTCGATTCTGATTCGACCCGAGCCCTCTGGATGAGTATCATCCGGACGCCGGCCGGCGTCTCTGATCTTATCGGTGTTCGTTCCGGCACATGAGCGCTCATCCGCGACCTCGTTCGTCGTCCCGCCTGTTCATGCCGCTCCCGTTGGTGCTGCTCGTCCCGCTCTCCGGCTGTTCAGGGCCCGACGCGGGAGGAGTGAACGACGACCCGACCCCGATCTCCCAGAGCCCAACCGCCGTACCGGCGGTCCCATGCGTATCCGACGGCGGCGCGACGATCACCGGTACGGCGGTCGGCGACGTCCGGCTCCTCACCCGGATCGACGACGTCAGGCGCGAATGCGCGGTGGTCGCCGACACCGCGCTGACGCTGGAGGGTGATCTCCAGCCCGCCATCCTCGTCGACCTGGGCCAGGACACGATCCTCGCCGAGATCGTCGACGAGCGGATCAGCCGGATCAGGGTCCGCACGCCGGGACCCGCCACCCGGGATTCCCTCCGCGTCGGCACACCCCTGCGTCGATTCGCGACGCTGCCCGGCCCGACGATCCTGACCGGTGAGGGTCAGCATTTCCTGGTCACTCCGGGGCACTGCGGGATCAGCTTCGCCATCGCGGGGATCCGCTTCGGCGATGCCCGGCGCTGGACGGCGGCCGAACTCGCCGCGCTCCCCGACTCGGTCCGGGTCGGCGCCATCCTGGTCACGGGTGGATGCGCCGAGGAAGCCGCCACGGTGAGCGACGACCTACGCCAGGTGCTCGAAACCCTGCTCCGGGGAGCGAACGGCGGCTCCGCCGGGGAGCCATCCTGGTTCTCATCGGCGACCGCGAATATGCTCAGATCCGCCACTGTCGACACGTCGGGCCATGCCATCGTGGACTTCGCGGACCTGTCCGTGGTGATCCCGAACGCCTCAAGCTCCGCGGGCAGCACGATGCTCCTGAGCGAACTGAACGCGGTGGTGTTCAGTGTCGACGGAATCGAGTCCGTCGACTACCTGATCGAGGGTAGCTGCGAACGGTTCTGGGAATGGCTGCAGTACGGGTGTCAGACGGTGCGCCGGCAAGGGTGACGCCGCGGACCGCCTTACCAGCAAGTGCATCCGGAGACACCGAACCGACAAGGCTTCGACTGATCCAGGCGTCATGTCCCACGACCACAAATCGGGCCAGGGGCGTCAGGTAACACCTCCGTTTTCCCCTTTGGGCGGCCTTTGGTGGTAAAGTCGTTCCTGGCGCTCAGGATCCCCCCTCTGCGCGCCCCCCACGAGCCTTCCGCTCGCCTCCACGGACGAACCTCGCCGGGAGCGCCGGGGTACCTTTCGCACCTCTCACAACGATCTGACGAAATACGGGGATTGACGATGTCTGGCTATGACTGGCGGTTCTGGGGATTGGTCGTGCTCGGCGTTGGCGTCGCGCTGAGTGGAGCCTTCGCGGGATACGGGTTCTCTCAGGGCCGGGTCGCGGAACGGTTCGTGACCGTGAAGGGCGTGAGCGAGCGCGAGGTGGAGGCCGACCTCGCGGTCTGGCCGCTGCAGATCACCGCCGCGGACAACAACCTCGACGCCGTGAACCGGCAGCTCGCGCAGGGCGTCTCCGCCGTCCACCAGTTCATGGCGAGGCATGGGCTCGACACCACGCAGGTCGCGCTGACCGGCTACTATGTCGAAGACGCCGAGGCGAACCAGTACTCGATGGGACCCGCGCGCAACCGGTTCGTCGCCCGGCAGACGATGGTCATCCGCTCGACCAGCCCGACGCTCGTCCTCGCCGCCAGCCAGAGGGTCAGCGAACTGACCTCGGCGGGCGTGGCGATCTCGTCGGCGGGTGGAACGGATGGGCCGACGTTCGTGTTCACGAGGCTGAACGATCTGAAGCCCGAGATGATCGCCGAGGCGACGGCGCGGGCGAGGGAAGCGGCGGAACAGTTCGCGGCGGACTCGGACAGCCAGCTCGGGGCGATCCGCCGCGCTAATCAGGGGGTGTTCGAGATCCTCGCCCGCGATCAGGCGCCGGGTATCTCGCAATCCGGACAGCTGGAAAAGACGGTCCGTATCGTATCCACCATCGAGTTCTCACTCGATTGACCGCCCAGCGGCCCATCCGTCGATCCTGACACGCCGCCCACCGGGGCCGGCGACCTCGCCGGTCCGCGACCGCGACCGCGAGCCATAGTCAATCGGCACACCTCCGATCGGCGAGATCCCGCCCCGCCGCCGCGTTCGCGCCCGCTGAAGCCGTCGTGGTCATGAGCCGGCCCCGAGCACCGCGGCGATCCCGTTCCGATAGGGCGTGGCCTCGAGACCATACGCCGCCTCGATCTTCCCGCTATCGAAACGATAGTCGTACTGGTACTGGTACATCATCTCCACATTCTCCCGCAATACCGGCACGAACACGCCCATGAGCCGCGGGAGCCAGTCGGGAGCGACCCGCAAGCCGTAGGGACGGCCCGCGAGTTCACACGCGAGCCGCACGAAACCTTCACCGGTCAACGGCTCTTTCGATGTCGGCAGGTGCCAGGTCTGCCCGTAGGCCTCCGGCGACCTTCCGAGGACCGCGAGCGCGCGGCCGGCGTCGGGCGTCCAGGTGAAGGTATGGACCGCTTTCGGGTTGCCGATCCAGAACGGGGTTCCGCCGGATTTCAGCCGTTCGAAGACGATCGCGTGCGTGAGGCTCGTCGTCGCGCCCGACCCGTAGAAGTCCGCCGCACGGACGATCATCGCGGACAGGTCGCCGGAACCCATTTCCTCGAGTAGTGTCGAGGCAATCCGGGCGCGCACCTCGCCCTTGCGGCTCGAGGGATTGAACGGCGTCTCCTCGGTCATCGGGCCATCGACCCGGCCGTAAGCGTAGACGTTGTCGAAGAAGACGAGACGAGCGCCGTGCCGCCGGCACCCATCGATCACGTTGCGCATCACCCGCGGCCATTCTTCTCGCCAGACCCTGGTATCGTACTTCAGCCCCGCCACCAGGTAGGCGACGTCGCTGCCGGCGATCGCCCGCGCGGTGGCATCGGGATCGAGGAGGTCGGCGGCGAACGTCTCATCACCCGCGTTGACGCGGCGGGGACTACGGCTCACCTGGCGGATCCGGTCCGTCGACGCCGGGAGCGCGAGCGAGAGTTCACGACCGATGACGCCATTGGCGCCGAGGATGGCGTGCAGCACGGTGTTGCTCCGGGTTCGGATCGGATGGGATGGCCGGCCAGGCCACGGACGGGTTGGAGGTGCGCTATCCCGTGGCGGCGCCGGGGAACCGTTCGATCTCGGACGCGACGCCCATGTCCACCGCCTCCTGGAGCCTCCGCACTTCATCGAGGACCCTCATGAAACGATGCCCGTAGAGCGTCAGCCGGTACTCGACTTCGATGGGCGGCTTCTCGCCGCGGACGTGGCGCTCGAGGATGCCGAACCGGGTGAGTTTCCGAAGCCGTTCGTTCATCACCTTGGCCGAGAGACCGGGGCACGCCCGCAGGAAGGCGCTCGGGCGGCGGTGACCGGAAGCGCAGAGTCCGAGCAGCCGCATCGACCACTTGCACCCGACGACGCTCTCGACCATCGCCGCCACCGAGACCTCGCCTGACTCGCCGTTTCGCCGCGCCACGACCGTCCCCCCACTCGAGGAAGGGGCAGGCACCATTTCGTAACCTCCTTACCAGAGAGTGCGTTCCTGACAGGGATCCGCGTCCCGCATACCCTTGAAGACATCGGCACCCGACGTCAAACCAAGGATACGAAAGGACGCAGGACGATGAAAGACGCATCCGCCATCCCCGGGTACACCTTCGGAGAGAGCGCCGTCGCGCGATCCCCCATCAGCGTGGAGGATTTCGACCTCATGAAGCAGAGCGTTCTCTTCGGTGAGGAGGACGTGGCGTACCTCAGGCTCTCGCACGAAGTCCTGCGAGACCAGGTCGACGAGATCCTCGACGTCTGGTACGGGTTCGTGGCCTCCACGCCCCACCTGGTCGCGTCGTTTTCCGAGCTGGGAACGGGGAAGCCGCTGGGGGACTATCTCGCGCGGGTGCGGGAGCGCTTCTGTCAGTGGGTCCTGGACACTTCCCGCGCGGAGTATGACCAGACCTGGCTGGACTACCAGCACGAGATCGGACTGCGACACCATCGGGTGGGAAAGAACCGGACGGACGGGGCACATTCGACGCCCATCGTGCCGTTCCGCGACCTCTTCCTGCTCATCTACCCGGTGACCTTCACGCTCATCCCGTTCCTGGAGAAGGGAGGACACTCGGCCGAGGAAGTCGAGAAAATGCACGCCGCGTGGGTGAAATCCTGCCTGCTGCAGATCACGCTCTGGAGCTACCCGTACGTGAAGAGCGGGGACTTCTGAAACCGCCGCGGGCGCTCGGGCGGAAGATCGCCGGAGCGCCCGTGGGGAACGAGCATGCGGGACCGGAAGGTCCTATCCTCGCTTCTTGACCTCGACGCGCCAGACTTCCGGGCCGTCCTCGAGATACTCGAAGGTGAAGGTCTCGTCGCCGTGCATGGCCTGGAGCGTGTAGTACATGCACTTCGGATCGTGGTCGACGGTGAGATCCAGGGTGCCGCCCACCGGGAGGGCGTCGTACGCACCCATGATCGTTTCCAGGCGGTGTTTGGGTTCCACCGGGCGGACATCCAGATCCGTGGCGGTGTTCGTGCTCATCGATACCCTCCCGCGGGATGGACTTCCCGCTCCAGCGTGACCAGTGATGAATCCGATTGTTTGCTGCCACATCCCCATCCTCCGGCGCGACCGAGCCAGGCGCGCCAGATCTGGTGATGTCGCGGATTGCCGGGCGTGAGAACGAGCGGACCGGCGTACCGCCCGAGCGCCAGCCGCGCCATGAGCGCCCCCACCCCGAAGCCCGTCTGGGCCACCGCCTCGGGACCGCCCCCGAACCAGCGGACATAGCGGAGCGACGATCCCGCGATCGCGAGCATCCCGTCGATCGATTCCGGGGCGTCATGCTCCGGGTGAATCTCCCAGGCGAGACCAAGCGCCTCCCGATGGGTCAGCGACTCGATCGACCGCAGATGAAGTTCGACGGTCGCGGGCTCGCTGCCCCGGGAGATGAAAAGACGCGTGCCCGCCTCGTGAAAGACCTTCGTGGCGGCGGGAAGCAGATCCGGATCCAGTCCGTCTCCGTCCACCACGAGGACGGTGTCCAGCGAGGCGGCGAAGGCGGCGGCGGTTTCCAGCTCTTCCCGATCCAGCGTCTCTCGGCGGAACGCGGCGATCTCCAGGCCGGCGCCGCGCGCGGCCGCGAGCGCGGCTTCCGCCTCTTCGGCGCTGGTCCCGATGGACACACCGTGCGCGTGTCCTTCGACCAGCTCGAGGGCGGCGAACCCCCGGCGAGCGCAGGCGGCGAACAGATCCGCGAGCGCCGCGTCGGGGGCGGCCGCCGAACTCAGCGACAGACGCATCTCAAGACTTCGAGATGCGGACCCGCCAGACCTGGGGACCGCGCTCCAGGTAGTCCCAGCCAAACTTCCCCGTCCGCTCAGCCTCGAACTGGTAGCGCAGGGGGAACGGGTCGTGGTCATTGACGAGAATGAAGCTCTCGCCCGGCGCGAGCGCGTCGAAGGTGAGGAAGATCGTCGGGTGCTTCTCGCGCGGAGGGATCACGCGTACGTCGAGCTGTATCGGTTCCCCTGTGGAGTTGGGCATCTCATTCCCGTTGGTTCGTGTGATGGACGTCGATCGTCGACGTCCGTGGGTACCCGCCGCTAGGCGTCGTCGCGTCGGCGGATGAAGACCCGGACCGGCTGGCC
>CAZWJE010000052.1:16990-20438 GCA_964634395.1 uncultured Gemmatimonas sp.
TCGGCGGGATAGAACCACACCCGCCAGTCCTCGTCCCCGAGTTCCTCGGTCCAGTGTTCGAGTCCCTGCTTCGCCATCACCACGTAGAGCGGCACCGGCTCGAAGATCGCCCGAAGACGCAGGA
The DNA here is from genome assembly GCA_964634395.1 of uncultured Gemmatimonas sp. Lineage (GTDB taxonomy): Bacteria > Gemmatimonadota > Gemmatimonadetes > Longimicrobiales > Longimicrobiaceae > WHSP01. The sequence continues at coordinate 17,115 of CAZWJE010000052.1, forward strand.
CGTTTCCGGGTTCGAGTGTCCGCCGGGCGGCCATGATGATGCTGAACGGTTCCCGTCCGTTACGCAGATCCTCGCGCACGTCCAGATCGACGATCCGGTCCGGGGCGAGGGAAGCCAACGCCGCCGGCATCCCGGCCGCCTCGGCAACCGTCGCGACCTGAGCCGATCCGTTCCCGCTCGCGACCGGAACGGGTTCCGCTGGCGGCGCGGCGCTGGCCGCCGACGCCGATGAGACGCCGTCCACCGGCGAGCCGCCCGACAGCGCGGTGTTGAGCCGGTCGACCAGCAGCGCCGGATCCACACCCGCGACCCCCGCCGCCTGCTCCACCGTCGTCAGGCGCGCCATCGTCTTGCGCATGAGCGGATTGCGCAGCTTCTCGAACACCGGCGAGGCGGCGATGAACACTTCCGTGAGCGCGGGATCGCGCCGCAGCACGTCCGCGATCCTGTCGGTTCCGCGGATCACCATGAGACGCTCCTGTCGATCATTCCAGGGTGCCAGCGTGGCTCCCAGACGAGGTCGGTTTCCACATTCTCGACGCCAGGCACGGCGGAGACGGCGTTCCTGATCCCGCCGGTGATCGCGGCCTCCATCGGGCACCCGGGCGTGGTGAGGGTGTGGACGACCCGCACGGTGTCCCCGAGCGTTTCGACCACGTAGACCATCCCGAGCGTGACGATATCGAGCCCGATCTCGGGGTCGATGACGGTCGACAACGCTTCCCAGACGAGGTCCCCGGAGATTCCCGCTTCCGGCTCCGGGTCGGCGGGTATTGAATCGGTGGGTTCCGGCACGCTCTCCGACGACCCAGGGTCGTCCATTCGGGCGGCGGCGTGGAGGAACTCGTCCGTCGCGTGTTTCATCACGGCCTCCTGCGCGAAATTGTGAACATCTGCGCGGCCACGATCACGGCGCCGATCGTGAAGCACGCGGCGACCGGGCGGGCGACGCTGGCGGCACCGAGCAACGTCACGATGACGGTACCCAGCGAGCCGATCGCCAGGAGCGCCGTGGCCGCGTTCCCCCACCGGAGGTTGTACAGGTCCACCACCCGCGGGACCGGCTGCTTGCCGACCAGCGGGCCGAAGCGGTGGAACCAGATCAGGAAGGGGAGGATCTTGTAGTAGTGCCCCGCCACGAAGAGCGAGAGCGCGCTCAGGAGCGCGAGGACGTAGGCGGTCGCGATTCGCGGCGCCGTCACCCCATTGGCCGCGAAGAAGGGGGCGAGCGCGAGGCCCACCGCCAGCATCGCCAGGCCAGCGGCGGCGAGCCGCAATCCCGGATCGAGCGAGGGCTTCTTCCGATGACGGAAGAAGAGGGCCGCCTGGGCCAGGAAGGCGATGACCCCGCCCACCAGCAGGAAGCCGATCACGAGCAGGAGCGGCGCGTTGAGGGAGTGATGGCCCACGAGGAGTGTTCCGGTCCCGGCGGTGAGCATTCCCGCCGCCACCGCGCCCGGCCATTCCGGCGCGCCGTGCGAGAGCAGGAACATCGGCAGCAACCGGTCCGCTACACCGACGACGACCAGCATCACCCAGCCGAAGATCGCGACGTGCAGGTGCACGCCCAGCGCCAGGAACCGGCTCTCTCCGAGGAAGTTCCAGTGCAGGTTCCCGGCGAGCGAGACGCCCAGCACGATCGTGGTGACGAGGAAGGTCACCGCCCCGGCGAGCGACCACCACGAGAGGTTCCGCTCGTCCGCGCGCTTCAGCGTCGCCACCAGGTTGCCGACGAAGAGCGACAGGCCGGTGCCGAAGGTCGCGGCGCCCGTCAGGAGTATCGTTCGCGAACCGGTCAGCAGACCGAACAGGAAGAGCGCCAGCCCCGGCGCGTAGAGCACCAGGCTGACGTGAGCCAGCCGCTCGGAGCGAATCGGCGCCAGCAACGCCACGGGCAGGAACTGATAGAGCGCGCCCATGATGGTGGTGGTGATCCAGCCGAGCGTGAACAGGTGGGTGACGACCGCGACCCGGGGCAGCGGAAAGAGACCTCGAGCGATATCGGGTGCCGCCCAGGTCAGTCCGATGGCGCCGAGGATCCAGAACGTGAGCGCCACCGTGAAATGCGCGCCTGGCAGCCGTAGCGGCGGCGCGGCCGCGCTGACGAGGCCGCCGGCGGGGAAGGCCGGCGGGGCCGAGGGTGTCCCCTTCCTTCCCCGCGGCGCCGGTTGCGGCGTCGGGCCGGAACGCTCGGGTGCCATCACCATCCTTTTCCGGCCTCGGCGCCGCCTCCTCCGACCCGCGTGAAGCCCAGCCGCGCGAGCGCTCCGTCGGCGAGCGCATGGAACGCCCGGCTCGCGTCGCTCTCGGGATGCTCCACGACGGGTGGCGCGCCCCGATCCTCACCCGACATGACCGGCTCCTCGAACGGAAGCTCGGCGAGCAGCGGGATGTCCAGACGCTCCGCCAGCGCCGATCCGCCGCCGCGTCCGAACGGATGCGACCGGCGCCCACATTCGCACACGCTGTAGCTCATGTTCTCGACGACCCCGAGCACGGGCACGTCCAGCCGGGAAAACATGCCCACCGCCTTCTCCGCCTCCTGCACGGAGAGTCGCTGCGGGGTGGTCACCACGATCCCGCCATCCACCACGACCGATTGCGCGAGCGAGAGCGGGATGTCCCCGGTCCCCGGAGGAAGGTCGACGACGAGAACGTCCAGCTCGGGCCAGACGACCCCGCGCGAGAACTGCTTCACCGCCTTGCTCACCATCGGTCCGCGCCAGACGGCCGGTGAATCGGGACCGAGGAAGAAGCCGAACGAAACCACGGCGAGGCCGTGGGCTTCCAACGGCAGGATCTTCTTGTCCGGGGTCATGCGAACCCGTTGCGCGCCGTCCTCGATACCAAGGATGACCGGGATCGATGGGCCGTAGATGTCGGCGTCCATCAGCCCGACACGCAAGCCTTCGAGGCGAAGGGCCAGCGCCAGGTTGACCGCGACGGTGCTCTTCCCCACGCCTCCCTTCCCCGACCCCACCGCGACGACCCGCGCGACCCCGGGGAGCCGGGAGCGGTCGGCCCAGGGGTCCGACATCCCCGGCACACGGCCCTCCGGTGGCAGGATCTGCACTTCGGACCGCACCGCGCCGATCCCCGCGAGCTTCTCTCGGATCGCCGCCCGCAGCTGGTCGGGGACCTCCTCGCGGGCGCCGGCGAGCACGAGTGAAACATGCACGCGGCCGTTGTGCACCGTCACCGAACGCACCATCCCGAAGGAAACGATGTCGCGGTTCAGTCCCGGATAGAGGACCTCCGCGAGCGCGGCCCGCACGGTTGACTCGGTGACGGCTTCGTGACTCATCATGGATGCATGATCACGCT
>CAZWJE010000052.1:20538-21817 GCA_964634395.1 uncultured Gemmatimonas sp.
TTCGTCACAGACCGCGGGAGGGACGGGCGGCGATCTTGGGCTTGATCCAGTCTCGTTGCGCGGGTGCCTTCGGGAGTGAGCGGCTCCGCGCGTCGGCTCGAACAGGAGGGGGATGGCCTTGATGCTCTATGAAACGAATACCGACCTGACGCCGGCGGAGGTGATCAAGCGGGCGCGCTCGTTCTTCGCGCTGGCCGGTACTCCCTATGCCGCCTTCCCGGAAGTCGTGACGGATAGTTACGTGAAGTTTCACATGGAGGTCGGAGAGATCCTCATCGCCACGCGGCGGGAGGAAGACTCGACGTGGGTCGGCGGTACCGCTTCACGCGGCGGGCATCTCCTCAGCCGGTTCCTGATCGGATTGGGCGACCCCCTCGACGTCACCCAGACACGCCGGGCGTCATAGGCCGGCTCCGGGATTCATCCCGTGGTTTCGATGGTCGCGCCGGCCGCGAACACCGTCCGCGGCCGGATCCAGGCCGTCGGGGCCCGGATGGCGAACGCGGCCCGGACGCGACTGCGGACCTCGCATGACGGGTGAAGCCTCGGGATGGCAATGCCGGATCTCGGGATGACGAGAGCGGAGCGTCAGAACGACGGTCAGCCGCTTTTCCGCCGAGCGAGATATTCGCGGAGCGCCACGGCGTCGTTGTGCTCCTCGTCCCGGGCCCCGTAGACGAGTGTCACGTGCCCCTCGCGCAGCTGTTCCTCGATCTTCTTCACCGCGTCGGCGTGCTCATCCAGCTCCCGGAAATACCGCTTCTGGAACTCCGTCCACTTTCCGGGATCGTGACCGAACCATTTCCGCAGCTCGGTGCTCGGCGCGATCTCCTTAAGCCAGAGATCGATCCGCGCTTCCTCTTTCGACACGCCCCGCGGCCAGAGACGATCCACCAGGATCCGATATCCGTCCGCCGATTCCGCGTCCTCGTAGGCCCGCTTCAGACTGAGCGAGTTCTTTCCAGTTCCGGCCATGATCGTACGGCTCCGCGTTGGACTCCATTCCCACCATCGGTGATCGACGCTCCGGCCGCAAGCGCGGGGCCGCGTGAGTCACGATTCACGCTGACGCGGCCGGGTGGGTGCGGGTGCGGGCCGTAAAAGGCGATCCTTCCCCTCCCCGAGGCGGGGAGAGGAAGGACCGTGTTCAGGTGATGATCCTGGTAAGGGCGGTCTGCGTGCCCTTCGTCGTCAGTCGATCGTGTACGGCTGGTTCTGGAACACTTCGGCGAAGACCCGGTCGTCTCGTTCCCCCTCGATCCGCAGCGTCCCCACCGCC
>CAZWJE010000053.1:0-21323 GCA_964634395.1 uncultured Gemmatimonas sp.
TCTCGACGGAATCCGGGCGGCGGGTCTCTGACGAGCGCTCATGCGCACCGTGACCTGGTCGCGCGAGACGATCCGTTCCGGCATTCATCCGGCCGGACCTTCCCGATCCGGCTGAACTCTCCGGATCCGGCTGGATTTCCCGATCCGGCCGGACTTCCCGATTTGGCCGGACCGTCCGGGTCCGCATGACTACTGAAAAGCCCGGCCAGTCACGCGGATGCCGTCGAGGCCCTCTTCCAGGCTCGTCAACGGGCCGGAGAAATTAGGAAACATTAACGAGATAAAACTCCCTAACTCATTGCGAACAAATGAGAAATAAGGTATAGTAAACGCACTATTTCAGATAATCGAGACTTCGAACCCACTCCACGGCGCGGCCAGTAACAGGCGCGCCGTCCGTGTGTCGCGAAGTCCCGGGAGGGGCAGGGCAGATGTTCATTTTCGATCGTTCGCCGGAGAGAGATATATCGAGGGTTCACCCCCATCGGGAGGGATTCAACGTGCTGATTCGACGTCCGCTCGTACAGGGATTGCTCGCCGTCACCTTCGCGGGCCAGGTCGCGGCGGTGCATGCCAGCACACCGACGACCAGAACCGCTGAGTCGGGGACCGCGATGGCGCGAATGACGAGCGCGCCCACGATGCCGGTGGTTCGTCTCGCGCCGGTGGCGGCTGAAGCGACGGCCGAAATGATGGGAACGAGTGGGGCACCGGCGCCTCAGGAGGTGAACCGTCTGGCGGAGCGGTATCGCGCGGAGGGTTATCCCGTGACGCCGGGACTCGCGCGCCAGATCGGTGACGCGGCGGCGGCGTTCGCGATCGACCCGGCGGTGGCGTTCGGGCTCGTTCGGGTCGAAAGCTCGTTCAGGAACACCGCGACAAGTTCGGTGGGCGCGGTTGGTCTCACGCAGTTGATGCCGAAAACGGCGGCGTGGATCGAGCCGGGGATCACTCGGAACCAGTTGCGCGATCCCGAGACGAATCTCCGGGTCGGGTTCAAGTATCTCCGGTATCTCCTGGACAAGTACAATGGTGACGAGAACCTGGCGCTGACCGCGTACAATCGCGGGCCGGGTACCGTCGACAAGGCGTTGCGGCGAGGTGGCGATCCCGACAACGGATACGCGGCGTTCGTCCGTGGCGAATCGAACCATGGCCACCGGCTCTTCACCCGGTGATCCCGCGAGGCGGGGCCGGCTCGCCGGCTCGCCGTCGGCCCCCCGCCCGAATCGAGAGGGGCGTCTCCACACCGGGTGGAGACGCCCCTCGTTATTCCCCGTCCCGTGTTTCGGACGGTATCCGCCGGAGAGTACCGAAGAGCCTATCCCTGCGACAGGACTCGATTCTTCTCGATGAAGTCCGTCCACTCCTGGGGGACGTCCGTATCGGGGAAGATCGCCTGGACCGGACACTCGGGCTCACACGCACCGCAGTCGATGCATTCGTCCGGGTTGATGTAATACTGATCGTCCGCCTCGTAGATGCAATCCACCGGACACACTTCGACGCAGCTTCCGTCCTTGGTGCCGATGCACGGTTCGGCGATGACGTATGTCATGGTCTTACGGAGCTCCAGAACGAGTATTCGAAACGCTCGCGTAACAATCCCGCGAGCGGCGTGGAGGATAGCGACGCTACCGGGCGATCACAATACCTCGAAGGGCCGTTCACCCGATTTTCCGGGCGACCAGTAACTGGTACGTGGCGGTCTGCGCCGCCGATAGCGTTGGTGGCAGTCCCACGGCGCGCGCCGGCTCCGAAACGGACACCGGAAGATGGAGAACGAGCGCATCGATCGGGGCTGGCGGGTCGAGGGACGACCGCCGGCCGGATGGATCGATCACCACGGGATTCCCGTCCACGATGAGTTTCGCCAGCATGCAGCCGTACTCGAGCCATTCGGCCAGCGGGTCTGACTCACCGTCCGCCACCGACGGGATCAACCGGTCTTCATAATAACGAACCGCGGTCCGATACCCTTCGACATCCCTGTCCCGCAATTCCTTCAGCAGATCGCGATAATAGTCGCGCGGATCGCGCGCGCCGGACTTCTCCAGCGCCGCCTCGAACCTCGCGTCGGCCTTCGCCTTCATCGATCCCCCCGCGCCCGTCGCGTCATCATCACCCTTCCGCACGGCATGCTCGTTGACCACATTACCCCTCCCTCACAACCCACGGGTACAGAGATGACCGATCTTCCGTTCTCCCCCCCGCCCGGGAGCAACCCGCGCGCGGGCCGCGATTCGCTCTCCATTCCGGGGATGCCGGCGATTCCCGGAATGCCGGCGGCGGATCCCGCATCCGCGTTCGAGGTCTCGTGGGAACTCTTCGGCGAACTCTGCCGCGCGCTCGCGCTTCGCGTCTACCGTGAGTATGACCCCGATCTCGTCATCGGGATCGCCACCGCCGGCGTGATCCCGGCCGCCGTCATCGCCGATATCCTGCAGGTCGACTTCTACAGCATGAAGATCAGCCGCCGCTCCGAGCGCCAGCGCGTTCGGGATACGCCGGTGCTCTTCTCGAAGGCGCCCGTCCAGGCCGCTGGCCGTCGCGTCCTCCTCGTCGATGAAATCACCACCAGCGGAGACACATTGCGACTCGCGCTGGCCTCCGTGCGCGAGGTCGTCCCCGAGGATGTTCGCACCGCCACGTGCTTCTGCCGGCCCGCCGGCCATCAGCCCGATTTCCATGCCCTGGCCACCGAGGACCTGGTGATCTTTCCCTGGGACCGTCAGGTCATCGAGGCCGGTCAATTCGTGGTACACCCCACGTACCGCGAGAGCATCGGCGCGGGCTAACGCGAAGGGCCGGCCCGGACAGATCCGGCCGGCCCTCCATATTCCCGCGGCGGGTCTCCCGCGGGCCCGGCCCGCGAGCACGAAACCCGCCGGTCGTACCTCTTATCCCTTCGCCATCGAATCGAGGAATTCCTTGTTGTTCTTGGTCTTGCGCATGCGGCCGAGAAGGAACTCGCTGGCTTCCGCCGGCGGCATGTCCGAGAGGAAGTTGCGCAGCAGGTACACCCGGCTGATCTCCATGTCGTCGAGGAGCAGGTCTTCCTTGCGGGTGCCCGAACGGTTGATATCGATCGCCGGGAAGATCCGCTTGTCGGCGATATGCCGGTCGAGCACGAGTTCCATATTGCCCGTGCCCTTGAACTCCTCGAAGATCACCTCGTCCATCCGGCTCCCCGTCTCGACCAGGGCGGTCGCGACGATCGTCAGAGAGCCGCCATCCTCGATATTTCTGGCCGACCCGAAGAAGCGCTTCGGCTTGTGGAGCGCGTGTGCGTCGACGCCGCCGGAGAGGATCTTCCCCGAATGCGGGACGGTCACGTTGTAGGCCCGCGCCAGACGGGTGATCGAGTCAAGCAGAATCACCACGTCGCGGCCGTGCTCGACGAGTCGCTTCGCCTTTTCCAGCACCATCTCGGCCACCTGCGTATGTCGATCGGCCGGCTCGTCGAACGTCGACGAGATGACTTCGGCGTCGACGTTCTCCTCCATGTCCGTCACTTCCTCCGGCCGTTCGTCGATGAGCAGTACGATCAGGTGAACTTCGGGATGGTTCTCCGTGATCGCGTTGGCCATCTTCTGCAGGAGGATCGTCTTCCCGGCCTTCGGCGGCGCCACGATGAGTCCGCGCTGCCCCTTGCCGATGGGGGCCATCAGATCCACCACCCGCATCGAGAGGTCCGCGTTCGCCATCTCCAGGTGGATCCTGGAATCGGGATACCGCGGCCGCAGGTTGTCGAACGCGATCCGGTGCTTCGCCTTGTCCGGGTCGTCGCCGTTCACCCGCTCGACCTTCAGCAGCGCCAGGTAACGCTCGCCCTCCTTCGGCGGACGGACCTGTCCGAGCACCGTGTCACCCGTGCGCAGGTCGAACCGTTTGATCTGGCTCGGACTCACATAAATGTCGTCCGGACCGTAGAGGTAGTTCCAGTCCTGGGAACGCAGAAACCCATAGCCTTCGGGGAGTACTTCCAGCACACCTTCACCACGCAGCACGACCTCCGAATCCAGCAGGTTCTGCTCGATTCGGAAGATGAGGTCCTGCTTGCGAAGGCCTGAATAATTGGAGATGTTCAGCCCCTCCGCCATCTCGTGGAGTTCAGCGATTGTTTTCGATTTGAGAGCAGAGATGTCCAATGGATGCTCCAGAACGCATATGGGTTGCGGCCGCCCAAAGGCTCGCCGCCTCTCGTCGGTAAAGATCGTCAATGCCGAAAGGAAAAGATCCTGGATGGTGGCGCTTCGCGCCGGCAGGGCGGTAAGATCTGTCACTCGGGGACGATGGCGGCAAATTAACGAGCGCCCGGGCGGAGGTCAAGAATTTCCGTGACAAATTGGCCCGCGCTCTTCGCCGTATACAGGACCGTCGTCATTCGCGACGACGAGATCGTGCAGGGCATTCTCCACCCCGATCTCGATCCCGAACATCCTTCCGTGCGCGAGGCTCTCGATGGCTGGGCCGGAACGCACTTTGTGTTCCCGACGGATGGCGGTACCGAAGTCACCCTCGTGCGCCCCATCCGCCGGCCGGCGCCCGAACGGTGGTGGCTCCATATCCTCCTCGGAATCGCGACGTTCCTCACGACCACCGCCTCCGGCGCCTATTTCGTCGGACATGATCCGTTCCACCTGACCTGGTTCTCCCTCGGACCGCTGGGGATGCCCGTACCCGGCACGTTCCTGCCGGGTGAGTTCTTCCCGGGCATCGTGTTTTCGCTGCCCCTCCTCGGAATCCTCTTCGGCCACGAGATGGGTCACTACCTCGTTGCCCGGCGATACGGGATGTCGGTATCGCCTCCGTATTTCATTCCCGCTCCGCACTGGGTGAACGTCATCGGCACGTTCGGCGCGTTCATCCGTCTGCGCAGCGCGGTGATCAACCGGCGTGTGCTCGTCGACGTGGGCATGGCGGGGCCGATCGCGAGCTTCCTGCTTTCCATCCCCGTCGCCATCGTCGGCCTCTCGATGAGCGATGTCATGGACCCGCTCACCTCGTCCGCCCCGACCCGTTTCGTCGTACTCTTCGGAGGCCAGCCGATCTGGCTTGGCAATTCGCTCCTCTTCGGCTTCCTGGAGAACCTGTTCGTCGGCGAGGGGGAGTTTCTCCTCCTCCATCCCGTGGCCTTCGCCGCGTGGCTCGGTCTCTTCGTTACCGCGCTCAACCTTTTCCCGCTCGCCCAGCTCGATGGCGGGCACATCCTCTACTCGCTGGTCGGGTCGGGGCAACGATACGCCGGGACCGCGTTCCTGGCGATTCTCATCGGGCTCGGGTTCTTCTGGTGGGGATGGTGGCTCTGGGCCGGCCTTACCCTCGTCCTTGGCCGCGGCACCATCCGTCATCCGTCGGTCTTCGACCCGGAGGTCACGATCACCCCTCGCCAGCGGTTGCTTGGCTGGTTCTGCGTACTCGTATTTTTCCTCACGTTCACGCCGATTCCGATCCTGCTCTGACCGCGTGAAATTCAAAAAAGTTCCACTTGACAAAGCTTTCGACACGGTGAGATTTCGAGGAACCCGGAGGCCGTGGACCAGATCGAGCGGACACGTATGGCGCGCCATAACCGAGAAGGAACGGGTGAGGACCAGTTCGGGGACGCCTATACCGTGAGCTACCAACCTGACTGGGTCGGTCAGGTGAAGGTCACGCGGGATCTGGACTCCGGCCGCCAGTCCACCAAGACGCTCTTCCGAAATCCGGAGACGCCGCGGGCGGATCCGGGCCCTCGGGTCCGCACCCGGATCGATTCGCCCGAACTGGGTCCCGGCTTCGAGGTCATCATCGAGGATCCGGGTGGGGTCATACGACGGATCACCGTCGAGACCGTGACGCCGAAGACCGCCCAAAACATCGCGTTCTCCATCACGCGCGTCCGCGAGGCCGGCGACGGCGAAGGCTGATCCCGACGCTCCTCGGCTTCGCCGGCGGACCGATCGATCCATCGCGCGGTCGCGGCGAAGATCACTGACTATCAGGATTGGTTCGATGACCCCGTTTCGCGGCATCTTCGCGCCCGCCACCACGCCATTCGATCCGGCCACCGGGGAGATCGACCTCGATGGGCTCCAGCGCAACGTGGCCGCATTCGCGGCGACGCGACTCGCCGGCCTGGTACTCTTCGGCACGACGGGAGAGGGGCTCCTGCTCGACGAGGAGGAGCGAGTCGCGGCGCTCGTCGCGGCTCGCGAAGCATCCGGCGACAAGCTGCTCCTGGCGGCCGTGGGGGCGGAGTCCACCCGGGTAACGGTCCAGCGGGCGAGAGCGGCGGCGAACGCCGGGGCGCGGGGAGTCCTCGTCGCTCCGCCATCCTATTACCGGCCGCTGATGACCCATGCCGCGCTACGTGACCATTACCTCACCGTGGCCGGCGAATCACCGATTCCCGTCATCCTCTATCAGGTTCCGCGCGCGTTCTCCGTCGTGGAGCTGGGTATGGAACTGGTCGCTGAACTGGCGGGGCACGAGAACATCGTCGGGATCAAGGATTCGTCGGGTGACCTCGGCCTGCTCGCGGAGCTCGTGAGGGCCGCCGCGTCGCCGACCTTCGCGGTGCTCGTCGGCAGCGGCGGCATCCTTCATGGGGCGCTGGAGGCCGGAGCGGCGGGAGGGATTCTCGCCATCGCCGACCTGGACCCGGCCGGCTGTTGCGAGGTGTGGCGACTTCACGGCGCGGGCGAGACCGCCGCCGCCGCGGCGATCCAGAGACGTCTCACGTCGTTGCATACGGGGATCGTCGGCGGCCATGGGGTCCCGGGAACGAAGGTCGCCGTCGACCTGTTAGGCCAGGCCGGTGGGCCGCCGCGGTCCCCGCTCCGGCCGCTGGATGAAGCCGGCCGCGCCGATGTCGCCCGTCTCCTCGCCGCCGCTGGCCTTCTCGGGGCCGAGCCGCCGTCGCCCGCTTCCGCTCCCGCGCTCGACGCCTAGGCCTCCGATGCCGGATTTCAACGATATTCGCTTCGAGGTCCTCGATTCCGTCGCCACGATCACCGTCGATCGACCCGAACGGCTGAACGCGCTCGGCGCGTCGACCATCGCCGAACTGGCCCGCGCGGTCGACCTGGTTCGGGATGACGACGAGGTGCGCGGCGCCCTCGTCACCGGTGCCGGCCGGGCGTTCGTCGCCGGAGCCGACATTTCCGAGTTCAGACGGCTCGGGCCACTCGAGACGGTCGAGCTCAGTCGTCGGGGGCAGGCGGTTTTTCGCGCGATCGAACTCTCCCGCAAACCGTTCGTGGCGGCGGTAAATGGCTTCGCGCTGGGCGGCGGCGGTGAGCTCGCCCTCGCGTGTCACCTCCGTGTGGCGAGCACCAGCGCGCGCTTCGGATTCCCGGAGGTGAAGCTGGGTACGATCTGCGGCTATGGGGGGACGGTTCGGCTTCCCCGCCTCGTCGGCAAGGGACGCGCGCTGGAACTGATTCTCACCGGCGCGCCGATCGATGCGGCGGAGGCGTACAGGATCGGCCTCGTCAATCGAGTCACGGAGCCGGACCGATTACTCGACGAGAGCCGCGCGCTCCTGGGAGCGATTCTCGCCAATGGGCCGGTCAGCGTGGGGCTCGCGATCGAATCGGTGAACCGCGGGTTCGAGACGGATATCGACGACGCACTGACACTGGAGGCCAGTCTCTTTGGGCTCCTCGCCGCCACCGAGGACCACGCGGAAGGGATTTCGGCCTTCCTCGAGAAGCGTTCGCCCGTTTTCCGCGGACGCTGACCGTTTCCGCGCGGTCGCCGCTCCCACGATGTACCTTTCCGCCCTCCGCCTCACCAACTTCCGCAATTTCGCGAGCCAGCGAGTCGAGCTCCCTCGCGGGGGAATCGCGATCGTGGGCGACAACGGCCAAGGGAAGACCAACTTTCTCGAAGCCATATACTACCTCGAGATCTTCCGTTCCTTCCGCGGCGCCCCGGACGAGCAACTCGTGAGGTTCGGCGAGGACGTCTTTCGGGTGGAGGCGACGATCGAGACCGAAGAGTCCACGAGCGTCGTCGCCGCCGCGTTCGACCGCGGGCGTCGGAAGAAGAAGGTCACCATCGACGGCGCTGAACCGGACCGTCTCGGCGACGCGATCGGGCGGGTCGGTGCGGTGATCTTCTCGCCCTCCGACGTGGCGCTCGTGTCGGGCGCGCCCGCCTTCCGCCGCCGGTACCTCGACGTCCTGCTCTCGCTGACCGAACCGCGCTATCTGGCCGACCTCCAGCGCTACCGACGGATCCTCGTGCGGCGTAACGCGCTCCTGCGCGCGGGCGCCACCGGCGCGTCGATCGCCGCCTGGAACGAGGGGTTCGTCGAGGCGGGGGCGCGCGTTACCGTTTCGCGGCTCGGATGGGTGGAGGCTCGGAGTGCGGCCTTCGCCGAACGCGCGAGCGAGATCGCTGGCGGGGCGCTCGCTTCGCTCGGTTATGAACCCTCGATCCCGGTCGCCGCCGGAGAGGGGAGGCCGATCCTCGACCGGGTGAAGGAGGTGTTCGTGGCGGAGCTGGAGCGGGTCGCCGAGCGGGAACGCCGGCATGTCACCACGCTCGTCGGCCCGCATCGCGACGACCTCCGCATCCGCGCCGCGAGCGGCGGCGGTGGGGAATGGGTCGATCTTCGTGTCTTCGGCTCCGGCGGTCAGCAGCGGACCGCCGCTGTGGCCCTCCGCATGATCGAGGGCGAGACCCTCCGCGATCATCTCGGCTCCGATCCGCTTATCCTGCTGGACGACGTGTTCGCCGAGCTCGACGCCGGGCGCTCCCGCCGGATCCTCGACTGGGTCGACGCCAGCGGCCCCGCGCAGGTCATTCTGACCGCTCCCAAACCAGGAGACTTCGCGATCCGCGGCGACCCTCCCGAATTCTGGCGAATCCACAACGGCACGATCGCTCCGCTCGCCGCGGGTTGAGGGCGTCCTCGCCCCGACGAACGCTGTTCTCCACCGGGCGGACGCCACATCCCCGGTTCTTTGCCGTGACCGGGACGACAGCTAGATTCGGGTGTTCTCATCGCTGTCGCTCAAGCTGATCCCGGACCGTTGCGAAATCCTCGCGGACGTCGACCCAAGGGCCCACAACTCGTCGGTGAACTCCTCCCGGCGCTCCTCGAGCGTCAGGGCCTCGCCGCGAAGGTCGAGGCCGCCTCCGTCATTCCCGACTGGGAGAAGCTGGTCGGCGCCGCCATCGCCGCCGTCGCGACCCCCATCCGTGTATCCGATGGCGCGCTCTTCGTCGCGGTCGCCACTTCACCATGGATGATGGAACTCAACCTGATGAAGTCCGATCTCCTCCGTCGTCTGAACGCGGGCAAGCGGGCCGGGCGGATCGAGCGAATCGTCTTCGTCATGGGGGGCGGCGAGTGATTCTCTCACCTGTTCGCCGGAGGACGTGTCTCCGGCCGCGGTCGTGACTGGACAGGCGATCTGACGGTGCCCCGATCAAGGTCGTGAATGCTCTCGCTTTCCGGTGCTGCGCGAGCAGGGCGAGACAGTCGCGAAATTGTTGATTATCGAGGCACTTGCGGGGTGTTTGAGGGTATATCTCCGGGTGGCTTCATCTTCCAACAAACCGAGTGGAACGAAATCGCATGGCGAGTAGCGAACCGAAGGACTATGGCTCCGGTCAGATCCAGGTTCTGAAGGGTCTGGAGGCCGTTCGGAAGCGGCCCGGAATGTACATCGGATCGACGGGGCCCAGAGGTCTTCACCACCTGGTGTACGAGGTCGTCGACAACTCGATCGACGAAGCGCTCGCCGGGTTCGCGGACCAGGTCGACGTCACCATCCACCCGGACAACTCGATCACCGTCGTCGACAACGGCCGGGGCATCCCGGTCGATATCCACCCGACCGAAGGGCTCCCCGGCGTCGAACTCGCCCTGACCATCCTGCACGCCGGCGGCAAGTTCGACAAGGAAACCTACAAGGTTTCCGGCGGACTCCACGGGGTCGGTGTTTCGGTCGTCAACGCGCTCTCCGAGTGGCTTCGCGTCATCGTCCGCCGCGACGCCAAGGTCTACGAGATCGCTTTCTCGCGCGGGGCGAAGGTCCGGGATCTTACGGTCACGGGGCGGGTCCCGGAGAACGTCACGGGCACGACGGTCTCCTTCATGGCCGACGGGGAGATCTTCCCCGAGGTGAGCTATTCGTTCGAGACCCTGTCGAACCGACTGCGCGAACTGGGCTTCCTGAATCGCGGGGTGCGGCTCACCCTCACCGATGAGCGCGACCTGAACGCGGAAGGGGTGGCACGGCGCGAGGAGTACTTCTACGAGGGAGGCATTCGCACCTTTGTGGAGCACCTGCGCGGCAACCGCAAGCCGCTCCACGAAACGCCGATCTATGTCGCCGCCAGCCGTGAAGAAGCGGAGATCGAGATCGCGATGCAGTATGACGAGGGCTATAACGACAGCACGTTCAGCTTCGTCAACAACATCAACACCCACGAAGGCGGAACGCACGTGACGGGCTTCAAGGCGGCCCTCACGCGCACGATCAACGATTACGCCCGCCGGTCGGGCTTCTTCAAGAAGAGCACGGAATCACTTTCCGGTGACGACGTTCGCGAAGGCCTGACGTGCGTGATCTCGGTCAAGGTCAAGGAGCCGCAGTTCGAGGGCCAGACGAAGACCAAGCTGGGCAACAGCGAGATCAAGGGTGTCGTGGAGAGCGTGGTCAACGAGAAGCTCTCGCAGTTCCTCGAGGAGAACCCCAAGGTCGCGGCCATCATCCTCACCAAGGCGATCTCCGCCGCGCGCGCGAGAGACGCCGCCCGCAAGGCGCGTGACCTGAGCCGCTCGAAGAGTTCTCTCGAGACCGGGGTGCTTCCCGGCAAGCTCGCCGACTGCTCGACCAACAATCCCGAAATTTCGGAGATGTACATCGTCGAGGGTGATTCGGCCGGCGGATCCGCGAAGCAAGGGCGCGACCGTTCCTTCCAGGCGATCCTCCCCCTGAAGGGAAAGATTCTGAACGTCGAGAAGGCGCGACCGGACAAGGTGCTCGGGAACGAGGAGATCCGCGCCATGATCACCGCGATCGGCACCGGTATCGGCGAGGAGGAGTTCAAGCTCGAGAACGCCCGCTACCACAAGATCATCCTGATGACGGACGCGGACGTCGACGGCGCCCATATCCGGACGCTGCTCCTGACGTTCTTCTATCGCCAGATGAAGCAGCTGATCGACGAGGGGATGATCTACATCGCGCAGCCGCCTCTCTACCGGGTGGCGCGCGGGAAGCAGGAACAGTACGCCTACAGCGACGAGGAACGGGACGAGATCCTCGCTCGCCTCCGCAATGGTGGCGGCGGTGACGCGAAGAACATCCACGTTCAGCGTTACAAGGGGCTCGGCGAGATGAACCCCGAACAGCTCTGGAAGACGACGATGGACCCGGCCACGCGCACGATCCTGCGCGTGACGCTCGAAGACGCGATCGAGGCGGATACGATCTTCCAGACGCTGATGGGCGAGGATGTCGACCCGCGCAAGTCGTTCATCGAGAAGCACGCGAAGTACGCCAACCTCGACGTCTGAACGGGATGGGCCCGGCGAACTCGCGTGAGATTCGTCCGGACGGGGTCATTTTCGCGACACGCTCCACGGCCCCTTCGCGGATCATTGGCGGGAGCCGGGTCGTTTTCCATCGACCGCCAGCCGCGTTTCGGTCGGATCCGGGGCGCGGCTGGAATGATCGGCTGTCCCGTGGCGGCGATGCTGGACGGTCGGACGACGCCGGTTGCCCGGCAGAGTTTGCCGCCCTATGTTGAGTCGCTGGCGTCCTCACCTTCCGCTCCACGAACCTGAACGGCTCTCGCCGACTCCATGGCGACGATTCTCCACGTAGACGACGAGCCAGCGGTCAGCCTCATCCTGCAGGATACCCTCGAACGCGCGGGTCATACGGCGATCGGCGTACGCAGCGTCCCCGAAGCGCTTCAGATCCTGGGGCGCGGTGAGGTGGACCTCATCGTCTCCGATTACCGGATGCCCGGGTTGACCGGCCTCGAGTTTCTCTCGCTCCTCCAGCGAGAGGGATACGAGACGCCGCTCATCATGCTTACCGGGCATGCGAGCATCGAGCACGCGGTCGCGTCGATCAAGGCGGGCGCGATCGACTACATCACCAAACCGGTTCGGCCCGAGCAGCTTAAGCTGGCGGTGGAGCAGGCGCTCGAGTTCGTTCGGCTCCGTCGGGAGAACGAGTCTCTCCGCCGTGAGGTGATGGAGTTCCGGAACGAGCGGCAGATCATCGGCGAAAGCGCCGCCATTCGGCGGATACTGCAGACCACCGCGATGGCCGCACCCACCCGCGCCACGGTGCTCCTGCAGGGCGAAAGCGGCACGGGCAAGGAGCTGTTCGCCCGCGCGATTCACGATCAGAGCGAGCGGCGCGAACGACCCTTCATCAAGCTCAACTGTGCCGCGCTGCCCGAAGGACTGGTCGAGAGCGCACTCTTCGGCCACGAAAAAGGAGCCTTCACCGGCGCGATCAAGCGAGTCGAAGGCGCCTTCGAACGTGCCCACCGCGGCACGCTCCTGCTCGACGAGATCTCCGAGATGCGCCTCGACCTGCAGGCGAAGCTGCTCCGCGTCCTGCAGGAGCAGGAGTTCGAGAGGATCGGCGGTACGCAGGCGATCCGGGTCGACGTGCGCATCATCGCCACGACCAATCGTGACCTCGCGGCGGAGGCCGCCGCGGGCACCTTCCGGCAGGATCTCTACTATCGACTCAGCACGATCCCCGTTCAGATTCCCCCGCTGCGCGAACGGCCCGAGGACATTCCGCTCCTCGCCTATCGCTTCGCGCTACGCACCGCAGCGGAAACCGGTCGGCATATCAACGGTCTCGCGCCCGAGACGATCGAACTGCTGCAGCGGCATCCCTGGCACGGCAACGTGCGCGAACTCCAGCACGCCGTCGAGCGCGCGGTGATCTTCAGCAACGCCGATGTCCTCATGCCATCGGCGTTCGACAGCGGCAGGTTCGGGCTCACCGAATCCCCGATCGGCCCGGCCCTCACCGCGAATGGCGGACAGGCGCTCACCGCCGTCATCATGTCGGAGGGTCATGCCGCCGCCGACGAACCGATGATCATCCTCCGTTCGCTCAACGTCGCCGAGGCGGAGAGCGTACTCATCGCCCGGGCGCTCGAGTTCACGGGGAACAACCGCACCCGAGCCGCCGAACTCCTCGGCATCAGCGTCCGAACCCTCCGCAACAAGCTCAATTCCCCGAATTGACGGGTTGCCTCCGGGGGCCGCTTGCCACCGCCCCCGGCCGCCCTCAGCCGCGCCCGCCCCTCAAGGGAAGGCGGGGAAACAGGGTCGGCGTTCTCGGGCAACCGGGGTCGGTGGGCGGAACTTAACCGTTCTTCCCTGGATCTCCTTGTCGCCGACCGGCGGGAGCTGCCGTTCCAGTCACCAACAGCGAGAGCCCGCCAACTCGCGTTGGTGGGCTCTCCGATTGTCGCCGGACTTTCCGCCGGCGGCCGGGTGTTCCGGTGGGCCGCGCCCGACCGGACTACGCCGCCGTGATCACGCCGCAGATGATCCGGTCTCCGGCGTTCCCCGCCGGCTGGCTCACCCCATCGTCCGTCCCGGCGTGGATGACGACCGCCGTGCCATCGCCGTCGAGGAGCGAGTTCGGCTGACCGGGGTAGAGCGTGACGCGATCCGTGCGGAAAATATCCCGGCCGATTCCGTCATCCGGGTCGATGATCATGTTCGGCAGGTCGCCGCCATGCGGGCCGGCCGGATTGCTCAGGCCATGCTCGGCATTCGTCGGGTTGAAATGGGGGCCCGCCGAATCGAACGGTGACTCGCATGTGCCGACGTCGTGGATATGAATGGCGCGCTCGCCGCCCTCGAGGTTCCGGGCATTGACCTCTATCACCACTTCGTTCCCCTCCTGGCGGAAGTTGACCGAGCCGACTTCGGCGCCCGAACGGTTGTGCAGAACCGCGACCGCGGGCGGCGGTGGGGGTCCGTCCGGAACGGTGGCCGCGGCCGGCGGAGCCGCGGTCTGCGGCTCGGGCGCCGCCTCGATCTGGGCTTCCGGCGCGTCCCCACCGCCGCACGCCGCGATAACGACCGCGAGCGCTCCGTACGAAATACCTCGGGAGATATTCATCATGATGAACCTCGAACCGAAATGGATGTTTGTGACCCGGAGACGTCCGGTGCATCGAGACGGGCCATTGTCGGGGCGACAATATATGTTGTCGACTCGCGAACCCCCAAGTCGGGAGCCGCGGACCGGCACCACCCTCCCGGCTCCGGCACCCTTCATACGCCATACCGATCCTCACCGTTGACCAGGGGACGGCGAGTGCGAGAACCATGCTCCACACCTCATCACGTGAGTCGTGGGCACTGACGCGAAGGATCGGGCGGCGGAGTTCCCCAACACCGTCCTCGAGATCTTCACCGAGTCCGGACGTATCGTTGTAGACCTCCGGCAACGCCTCCAGCCCGGGATGGTCGAGACGCTGCGTGGCCTGCTCGGTGACCGTTTCGCGGTGATCACCGCCTGCAACCCGAAAGGCCGGATGGTATCGGCGGCGGAGAACACTCGCCGGATGTCTCTTCTGGATGACAGGGTGAGGACGCTCGGCGCGGTGGGGTTTCGCGCGGATGGACGCTCTCCGGACGGGTCACACCGGGAGCCGGGGTGGGCGATCCCCGTGTCGCGAGACGAGGCGATCCGTCTCGGACGGGAGTTCGAACAGCTGGCGGTGTTCTGGTTCGACTCCGGGGCCTTCTGGCTGATGCCGGTGAGCGGCGACACGGTGGAGGCGCGGCTGCCGATCGGGGGGTAGCGGCGGCGCGGACAGCCTGGCGCACTCGATAATCCTGACGCGCGCGAAGCGGCGCGCGACATCGCGTAGTCGACCCACCCACTCATCGTCGATACGAGGAAGCCCCGGTCGCGCGAATGCGGCCAGGGCTTTGACCTCTCTCCAACGCCGCCCCAGAATTCGAACCCGCGACCGTCTGATTGACAGCGGAGGCGGGCGGGAAGGGGAGGTGCGGCAAGTCGGGATCATCCACTTTCTCCGACGCGTGATCTCACGGCCCGAGCGTTCCGATCGGAACGACAGCGACGCCGTCCGGACGCATGTAAGCGAACCCGGTTCCCACGATCACTCCCAACATCTTAGGCCGTCCGCACTTCTCTGTGTCGATCCTCTCGGCGAACTTCAACAGACTTGCCGCTGCCCCGTCGATGGCTCCGGTGCCGAGCTTGACCTCGAACGCGGCCCAACGCCCATCCGCCGTCTCGATGATCGCATCCACCTCGAGATCGGTGTTGTCCTTGTAGTGCAGCACCCGGGCGTCAGAAGTTTGTGCGTAGACTCGCAGGTCTCGAACGACCAATGACTCGAAGAGGAACCCGAGATAATTCAGGTCGCTGAGCAGGCGCTCCGGCGTGGCCCTGAGGGTCCCCACCACCAACGAAGGATCGACGAAGTGGCGTCTCGGTGCGGTCCGGATGCGTGAGCGGGAGCGCAGGTGCGGCGCCCAGGCGGGTTGGTCTTCGATCACCATCAGGCGCGTCAACGCGTCGTAGTAGCTGATGACCGTGTTCCTCGCCAGAGCCTCTTCCGGACCTCCCACGTCCTCTGCCAGGGTGCTGATGCTCACCATCGTGGCGACATTGCGCGCGAGTGATCGCATGAGCCTCAGCACGCGCTCGGGATCGTGGGCGACACCTTCGATTCGCTGTATGTCCGTCCGCCGAATCTCGTCCACGTACGCCCGGACGGCTGTCAGACCCTTCTCCACCGGTTGATCGACGAAGGCCGGCCAGCCGCCAACGGCGATTCTCTCCACGAGCATTTCGATCGTTGTGCCCGGGTCAGGCGCCCGTGGCGGAGTTCCCTGCAGCAAGCTCCTCACGGAGACGTCGCCCGTCGAGTGGCCGCTTTCGTACAATGACATGGGGCGCATCCGCAGCCGGGCGATTCGTGCCGCTCCGGTATGGCGTGTTTCGTCATCCCGCGGTACCGCCGATCCAGTCAATACGAACTGTCCGGGCATCCCGCGATCGTCCACGGCTCGCCGCACATGGTTCCAGAGAACCGGAGCAATCTGCCACTCGTCGATCAGGCGCGGTGCCGCCCCCTCCAGGATCAGCGAGGGATCGATGGAAACGGCATTCCGCGCATTCTGGTCGATATCGAGGCGGACTTCGCTGGCGACAACCTGGCGTGCCGTCTCCGTCTTCCCACATGCCTTGGGCCCCTCGAGCACGACTGCACCCATGGCGGCGAGCAGGTGCTTCAGCTCTTGATCGACTATCCGGCTGCGATACATCGGGGTGCTCGTTCAGGGGATCCCGGGGTCGCGATGGAGGCTGCTCCATGTTCAACATATGGCAACGATTCCGTTGAACAATATGCAGCATTATGGTTGAACATTTTGCAATCGGTTCGATGAGCACATCGCAACGACCGTCCGGGTATGCGCGGCCGGAGTTCCCTCTCAGGTGGGCTCTCTGATCGTACTTCCATTCTCTCTCGTCCGATCCCGCGCCCCAACCCTCACCCCGGCCACCGCTCCCGTAGCGCCGTCACCAGCTCGTTCGTCACGTCCGTCGGGTAGCAGAGCGGGCGGGCGCCGCCTCGCCGGGAGTACGCGCTGTTGCCTCCGCACCGCCGGCCGGCCGCCGTGACGCTCTCCGGACACGCGCAGGCGCCGGAGTAGCCTCGGATTGACTCGCGGACCAGGTGCGCGCGCAGCTCGGCGTCAGTGGCGGCGTGGACGGGGATGCAGGCCGTCGTTCGCGCGACTTGGCCGGGGTCGCAGCTCGGCGGCGTCTGGGTCAGGAGGAGGAGGGCGAGGGTGAGCATGGAGGAAAATAATTCTCGTTGCGCGAACCCATCATTGCCGGGTGAAGGTCATCGGGTGAGCGACGAACCCGGAGCCGTTCAGTGTGCCGGTGATCGCGCTCCGGCTCGCCTGCCCGCTGAAGTTCAGGTCTCGAACCCGATCGCCGACAGATTGAGCGAGACATTCGGCCGTGCGTGCGTGCCCGCGACCGTTAGCGCCATCGCCCCGGCCGTGCCGACCTGGATACTTCCGCCGCCACTAACCTGTCCCGCTGTCTCGACCAGCGTCATCGAAATGAAGGCCGTGGGATAGTCCAGGCCCAGATCGCCGCGTCACGCGCCGGTGACCGACACGATCTCCGGCGCCGTGGAGTCGCCGCACGCCGCGAGTGCCATCACCACCGCCGCCACCGCACCGAATCTCGTCAGCATCCGACCGTCTCCGTCTGGGGGAAAGAAGGACTGCGCCTGCTCTCAGAAGTATCCGTGAAGGTTGGCCTCCCCAACATGCGGCGGATCGTCGCCGAGGCATGTCAGGACAGGTGTACTCTGAGGAGTGCCCGACGGGCGCTCTCCCCGGGGGGCGAAGGAACCCGCCCGATCCAACGAGGGCTCGTGAGGAGGCGACGAGTGAGCCCGTGAGCGCGGGAAATACGCGGCCGTCCACGTGCCGTGGCAACCGCCGTGGCAGCGCTTCCGACCAGCTTCGAAACACGAAGGTCCGACAACTGCAAGTGGTTGTCGGACCTTCGCTTATACTCACTCCCGCGGTAGGACTCGAACCTACGACCCTCTGATTAACAGTCAGATGCTCTAACCAACTGAGCTACGCGGGATCAACCGTTCCACCGGCGCGAAAGATACCGACGACCGCGCGGGCCGGTCAAGCCCAACTGGGCCGATCCTGACGAGGGAACCGCAAGCGCGCGAACGACTTCAAGGGGGTTGGCGAAGGCGCCGAGACTGGTTATGATAGCCACTGTCGGCTGGTCCCATCGTTCATGACCGGGCGGGTGTGGCGCAAAGGCGTTCCGGAAGGCACCGAGATACGACGCCGATCCGAACGCCGAAGGCATACCCGCCGGTATCGCGGTTGCACTCTGAGCGGTTCCCCCGCGTGCCGGGGAGGACGCACGAATCACCCGTTGGTGGAGGGCCCGTTGACTCGTTTCCACGGGAAAGCGCGAAGCGCGATCGTTGTGACGCTTCCGGTCGCGGTCATCGCGGGCGGTATGTTCGTCGGCCGGCTGCACTCCGAGGAGTGGTTTTCGCGCTGGCCGGTGGGACCGGTCGCCACCCCGTCCTCGCTGGTCGCGCTGGAGCCGGTTCGGGTACCGCCGCGGACGGAGACCGTGCTGGCGATGATCGAGGGACAGCGGCTGCTCGGGGCCGGGCGCCCGTACGCCGCGTGGGAAACGCTGATCGGTCACACCGACGCGATCGGCCCGGCGGGATATGGGGCGAACCTGCTCGCGGCCCGCGCCGCCATGGAGTGGGGCGGATGGGACCGGGTGGTGTCGGTATTACGGGATCGCCCCTGGCTGGCGACCGTTTCGCGGGGCGACGGCCTCTTCTATCTCGCGCGTGCCGAGGAAGAGCTGGGGAACGTTGAGGCCGCTGAGCCAGTATACCGGGCCTACCTCGATCTCGCCGAGACCAACCATCGTGGTCTGGCGCTGGCGCGACTGGCCGGAATCCTGAGCGCGCTGGGTAACGCGACCGCGGCCGCCGAGCGGTATGACGCCGCCGCCGCGGAGTTGCCGGTGATCGCGGACTGGCTCGGGATACGCGCCCGTGAGGAACGGGCGAGCATGGGAGTCACCCGGGTTTCGGCGTCCATGGCGGAGCTGCGGAGCGGGTCGCGGGCGGTACGCGCGCGACGAGCGCTTCTCGACGCGGATGGGTTCATGGCGTCGGGTGAGAGCGGCGAGGCGGTGGCGCTCCTCGACCGCGAGGCGACGATTCTGGCGGCCAGCCGGGGTTCCACGGAGGCCGCTCAGCTGAAGCTCCGGCAGGCTGAGTTCTATCGCGAGGTCGGGGCGTTCTCGATCGAGCGCGACCTGTTGCGCGACGTCGCGAAGGATGCCGAGGTCGTCCCCGAACTGCGCGTTGACGCGGCTGAACGGCTGAACGTCCACAATGACGCCCGTTCGGCGGTGGATGAGCTGGCGCGCGCGGCGGCGTTCGAGGTCGCTGGCCGCCCGGGGCGCGCCGCCGCCGCTCTGCGCGACGCGCTCGAACTGGGCGAGCCGGAGACGGTCGAGATTCGGCTGAGGCTGGCGAGGCTTCTCTTCGAGGAACGTGATTACGGCCCCGCGCGCGCGGCGTTTCAGCGCGTGGCCGAACTGATCCCGGAGGGCGATGCGGAAGCCCGGGCCGATGCTGAACTGCACGCGGCGCGTTCCCTCTTCCGGTCCGGCACGGCCGCGCGCACGCGAAACACGGCGCTCTCGGAACTCGGCGTGGTGGCGGACCGGTTTCCGGGCACGGCGGCGGCCGGTACCGCGCATTTTCTGCTCGGTGACGAGGCGACGACGAACGCCGCCGGCGTGATCCGGTATCAGCGGGCCGCCGCCGTCGCTCATTCGCCCGACGCGCGAGAAGCACTCTACCGGGTCGGCGATCGGAGCATCAAGCTTCGCCGCCCGGCAGACGCGGTCGAGGCATGGGAGGAATACCTTCGCCGGTATCCGACCGGAGCGCAGACGGCGCAGGTCGCCTATGAACTCGGTCGCCTGCACGAAACCGCGGGCCGTCGGGAGCGAGCCGGCGAGGCGTACGTCGCCGCGATCGCGGCGGAGCCGACCTCCTACTGGGCCGTGCGCGCGGGAGAGCGGGCGGGGATCGAGGCGCTTCGGGCGGTGAAGGAGGCGCCGCGGGTCTGGGCGGGCTTGGCATCAGACCCCGCCGAGGCGGCCACGATGCTTCGCCGGCTCGATGCCCTCGAGGAGGCGGGCCTCACGGAGGCCTGGCAGGTGGAGTATCGGGGGGCGCTGCGTGATTTCGCGAAGCAACCGGTCGCGATGTTGACGTTGGCGGAGGGTCTGCGGGATCGCGGTCGGGTGGTGGAAGCGCTTCAGCTCGGTAACCGACTGCTTGCCGAGCGCGACGGTCAATGGGACGACCGTCTCCTGCGACTCGTGTTCCCGTTCCCCTACCGTGATCTGATCGTCGCGGAGGCGGAGCGAGTCGGGGTCGATCCGATGCTGTACGCGGGGCTCGTCCGTCAGGAGTCGACGTTCCGCCCGCGGATTCGCTCGCGGGTGGGCGCGACCGGGCTCGGACAGATCATGCCGGCAACCGGCCGTGCGCTCGCTCCGGCGGTGGGTATCCGCGAGTTCGACGCATCGTTGCTCGAAGTACCTGAGGTCAACCTGCGGATGGGCACGAAGTATTTCGGCGACCTCGTTCGTCGCTATGGCGGTGCCACGGATCTTGCCCTGGCGGGTTACAACGCGGGGCCATCGCGTGCGGATCGGTGGCGTCGGCAGTATTCGTACGGCCGTGACACGGACGCCTTCAGGGCCGCGATTCCGTTCTCGGAAACGAGGAATTACGTGATGGTCGTACTTCGCAATGCCGCGATCTACCGGAGCCTCTATGGCACGGTCGGCGCCCCGGAGTCGGGAGCGCCGGTGAACGCGGCGGAGTAGCGGTCTCCTCGCCGGTCGCGCGTGAGGGGCCGGTAATCTTCAAGTTCTTCGCCATACGACGGAAAGATGCCCAGGATGTTCCCTCGTCGCGTGCTCCTCTGCGCGGCCATCATAGGTCTTCCCGCCGGACTGCATGCCCAGACGCTGCGCGGCTCCCCCGCGAGCGTTGACCGGATCTACCGGCAGGCGCTCGATCACGAGTTGCCGTTCCACGAGACCGCGACGGCGATTCGCCGGTCGATCGACGATGGCCAGCTCGTACGTCTGAGTGGCAACGCCGATTACCGGGTTCACAACGTCAGCTATCCGTACGCGGTTCCGGCGGCGCAAACGTTCATCGTTCGGCTCGCCTCACAGTACCGCGCGGCCTGCGGTGAACAGCTGGTGGTGACGAGCGCCGCTCGCCCGATCACCATGCGGCTGGCCAACAGCATCGACAAGTCGGTCCATCCGACCGGAATGGCGATCGATCTGCGGAAGCCGACCAATCCCCGGTGCCTCTCCTGGCTGCGCGATACGCTCCTGGCTCTCGACAGGGCCGGTGTCCTGGAGGCCGTGGAAGAGCGAAATCCGCCGCATTTTCACGTGGCGGTCTTCCCCAGCCAGTACGCGAAGTATGTGTCGACGCGGTCCGGTCCGCAGGTCGCCGCGGTGACGCCCGTCGCCCGGTCATCCACGGTCGTGGCGTCAGACGCGACTCGCTACCAGGTTCGCCGGGGAGATTCTCTCTGGACGATCGCTCGCAGAAACGACGTCTCCGTGGAGGCGCTGCAGAGCGCGAACAACCTTCGCGGCTCCCGTATCCTCGCCGGACAGGTACTGCTGATACCGGCACGCTGAGGATCGGCG
>CAZWJE010000054.1:0-21226 GCA_964634395.1 uncultured Gemmatimonas sp.
GGTCGCTCCACGCACCGCTGAACCAGACGTTCAACACCGTGGTCGGCTCACTCGTGCTCGACGAGACACGACCGATCCTCCTGGTGATCGATGAGGCGCGAGTCGATGAAGCCGTCCGGGACCTGGTGAGGATCGGCCACGACGATATTCCCGCCTTCGTGACGCCCTCGACGCTCGCGGCCCATTTCTCCGCGGGCGGCCCGAGCGCCACGATCGAACGGATCACCTTCGCGGAAGTGGCCCGCCTGGCGGACCGTCCCGACGTCTCCGTGGTGGACGTGCGCAACCCTGACGAGTACGCTTCGGGCCACGTGCCCGGCTCGGTCAACGCCCCGTACACCCGGCTCCCGTTGATCGCCGAGGAGCGGATCCCGGGCGGCGGGACGCTGCTCGTGCACTGCCAGGCGGGGGGGCGCGCCGCCGCCGCGGCGGCGTTCCTGGCCGCTGAAGGTGCCGAGGTGATGCTCGTGGACGCCGATTTCTCCACCTGGCGCGAGATCGGCGAGGTGGTCACCGGCGAACCGGTGCACACGGGGTGACGGGTATCCTCCGTCGAACGCTGCCCATCCACCGTCAGCTTCGCGGGTACGACGGATCGATCTTCCGGTCCGATCTTTCCGCCGGTCTGACCGTGGGGGTCATGCTGATCCCGCAGGGCATGGCGTACGCGCTCATCGCGGGGATGCCCCCGATCCATGGCCTCTACGCGGCGCTCGTCCCGCTCGTCGTCTACGCGTTGCTGGGCAGTTCGCGGCAGCTCGCCGTCGGTCCGGTCGCGATGGACTCGCTGCTCGTCGCGGCCGGCGTCGCGCCCCTCGCCGCCGGCGACCCGGAACGCTACGTGGCGCTCGCGCTCCTCCTCGCGATCATGGTCGGCGCGCTCCAGATCGCGATGGGGGTTCTGCGGTTCGGCTTCCTCACGAATTTCCTCTCCCTGCCAGTACTGACGGGCTTTACCGGCGCGGCCGCGATCATCATCGCCGCCAGCCAGTTGAAGCACTTGCTGGGGATCCCCCTTCCGAACTCGAACCGGGTGATCGATCTGGGGATCGCGCTGACCGACCAGGCGGACTCGATCGAGCCGCTCGCGCTGGCGGTGGGAGGCGCGGCGATCGCGATCATGCTGGGATCGAGACGGTGGCGGTCGCGGTTCCCCGGATCGCTCCTCGTCGTGATACTCTTCACCGCCCTCGCGGCATGGCTGGGTCTGGAGGAGAGGGGTCTGCGGACGGTCGGCGCCGTCCCGAGCGGTCTGCCGAGCCCCGCGATGCCGGGCGTAGCCTGGGAAGCCGCCGTCGCCCTTCTGCCAGTCGCGCTCACCATCTCGCTGGTGGCCTTCATGGAGTCGATCGCGGTCGCCCGCGTGTACGCGACGCGGAACCGGTACGAGATCGACGCCAACCAGGAACTCGTCGCGCTCGGCGCCGCCAACCTCGTCGGCGGGATCTTTCGCTCCTTCCCGGTCTCGGGAGGATTCTCGCGGTCCGCCGTCAATGATCAGGCCGGCGCGAAAACCGGTGTGGCCAGCCTCATCAGCGCCGGCGTCATCGCGCTTACGCTCCTCTTCCTCACGGGATTCTTCAGGACGCTGCCGAACGCCGTCCTCGGCGCCATCGTCGTGGTCGCCGTCGCGAACCTGATTCGATTCGACGAGGTCGTGCGTCTCTGGAAGGTCGACCGTCGCGATTTCGCCCTGATGGCGGCGACATTCATCACCACCCTGGGCCTGGGCGTCACGCAGGGTGTACTCGCCGGGATCATCCTGTCTCTCGGGGCGCTCGTCTACGAGACCTCACGGCCCCATACCGCCGTACTCGGGCGCCTCCCGGGCACGCGGACCTGGCGGAACCTCAACCGTCATCCGGCCGCTCGAGAGGTCGAAGGAGTGAAAGTCTTCCGCATCGATGCCGCTCTCTGCTTCGCCAACTCCGAGTTCCTCGCGGATCGGGTCGAATCGCTCATCGACGATCTTCCTCCTCGCGCGATCGTCCTCGACTTCCACGCGGTGAACGGGATCGACTCCACGGCTCTCCACCAGCTCGGCGAGATCCTCGACGGCCTCGACGGCCGGCGAATCGGCCTCTGGTTCGCCGGAGTGAAGGGACCCGTGATGGACCGGCTCCGGCGCGCGGGGCTCTCCGCCCGGGTGGGCGAGGATCGCTTCTTCTTCGAGGACGACGACGCCGTCGAGGCGGCGGCCGCGTGGGTCCGGATCGCGGACACGACCGTGCCGCGGACGGAGTCCGACCCGAAAGGTCGGGTGAACGAACCCTCGCGGTCCACTTCCACCGAACCCCCGCGGACGGGTTTCGCCCGTGAAGGATCCGCCGCGGGACCCGCGGGCGACCAGCACTTCGAGGCCGTCGGCCCGACGATCGAGAGGCCCCGATGAAGGCCGCGCCACATGTGCGTTTCCGGAGATCGGGCATATGAAGGCCCCGAATCCTCGTCCGGGGGTGCCGCTCCACGAGCAGATCACCGCCTGGATTCGCGCGGGGATCGACGCGGGAGAATGGCCGGCGGACGCGAGGCTGCCTTCCGAGAACGAACTCCGCGACCTGTTCGGCGTAAGCCGTGTGACCGTCCGCCGCGCGCTTCAGACACTCGAAGCGGATGGTCTGATCTACCGCCGACATGGACTGGGCTCGTTCGTCTGTGCCCGTCAGGCCGCGCAGAGCCTGGTTCGCCTCACGGACTTCGCGCAGGACACCATGCGGGCGGGGATGGAGCCGAGCTCGGTGGTCCTGCATCGGGCGAACGAACCGTGTCCATCGTCGGTCGCGGAGCGCCTCGGCATGGCGCCCGGCGCGACGGTGCTGCGGATCGATCGCCTCCGGCTCGGAGACGGCGAACCCATCGCGATCGACCGCACCTGGGTTCCGCCCTACTACGCCCAGCTGCTCGAAGGCCATGACCTCGTCAACGAGACGCTGTACCAGGTGCTCGAGCACGAGCACGGCATCCCCGTACTCGGTGGCCGCTACCGGATCACGGCGGGGGTCGCCGATCCGCGAACCGCGGTATCCCTCGGTGTTCAGCCCGGGGACCCGTTGCTGGTACTCGATCGTACGACGCGCACGATCGGCGAACGCGCCATCTACTTTCAGCGTCGCTCATATCGCGCCGACCGCATGGCTTATGAACTGGAGGCCGCCCGCGATCCGGATCAGCCCGGCGTGGCGGGGGACGACGCGGGCGGCATGCCGCTGCGCGAGTTCGAGGCCGTGACGGGATGAGCTGACGGGGGACTCTCGCCGGCGTTCCCGGTGTTCGCGTCGGCGCCGGGCGGGTGAAGCCCGCGTCCCGGTCCCGTCCACGCCAGCAGCAACCAGAACCACGCCGCCGGTTCCGTCTGCGACTGCTGGAAGAGGTTGAAGGTGAGCAGTGCCATGAGGAGAGGCTGGAAAGGCCCGCCGCGGACCAGCGGAATTCCGAAGAGGGCGATTCCCAGCGCGGCGGCGAACACCCCCGACTCGGCGAACAGGGTCACGAAGAGCGAATGGAAGTTACCGTACTTGTTGCCGGGGAAGATGTCCCCCAACACGGTGAAGGCATTCCCATAACCGACGCCGAACAGCAGCCGCTTCGCGTCCCGGGTCGCGGTTTCCCATCCGCGGACCATGACGGCCGCGTGTTCTCGCGAACTCCCTTCCCCCAGGGTGAATCGCCCGCCCATGACTTCCCGGATGGTCTCGATCGCTCCCCATATCGAGGGAACGAAGATCAGTAACAGGCACGCGACCGCGATGGCCCCGGCCGTTCGCGTCGCGGCGCGACGGGTGATCGTCATCCCGCGCTCTCGAAACCGGATCACGGCGATCATCATGGCCCCCGCCAGCACCACCGACCGCGAGAGCGTGAGCACGCACGAGAGCCCGCCCGCCCAGATGAGCATCGTCCGCCAGCGACCGGCGGGAGCGAGCAGGTAGACGAGGAAACACCCCCCGAGAATGAGCAGCCCGCCATGGTTCGGATCGTGGGAACCCCCCGTCAGTCTCGGAACGATTCCCGAGTAGTTTCCCGGTTCGGTCGAGATCACCCCCGCGAGCGGAACGGGCAGCCACTCGCCGAGGAACCAGTGCCCCACCTGCAGGACGTTCAGGAAGATGGAGATCCCCAGGCCAGCGACCGCTCCCGCGAGCAGGACACGCCGCGGATCCGGCCGGTTGGCGAGCGTGAGACCCGCCAGCACCACCGCGACGACCTGTACACAGAGCAGAAGCGTACGCCGCGCGGAGGTCGCCAGATCATGGCTCAGGAACGCCGAGACGAGGATTACCGCGAGCAGCGCCGAGACGAGGACCACGAAGCGGTCGAGTCCGCGAGGGATCGTGAAGTTGCCCCGGCGCCCGAGCGTGCTCATCACCCCCGTCCCGACGACCAGGGGCGAGAGGAGGAGAAAGGGACTCAACATGAAATCCGCCGCGCCGCCCAGGAAGTTGACGCGGGTCAGGCCGAGTGTGGCGATCCAGAGCGAGAGTATCGCGTCCATGAACTCATCGTGACGGTCGCCTCATCCGCGATCGGGTGAGTCATTCTTTCGTGTCGACGTCCATCATCACCGATGCAGGCGTCGGTGCCGCCAACGATCCGACCCGAGACAGCCTCTTCGTGACACCGGCGAGAGCGCGGAACGCCTGCCGCCAGACGTCACGCCCATAGACCGCCGCCAGAACGCACAGGCCCGCCAGAACCGTCGTCTCCGCCGCGATCACCGCCGACGCCATCCCGATCGACCCGAACCGTCCGATCAGCGGCACGGCCAGCACGATGTTCAGTACCGCGCCGGCCACGACGAGCCGGAAGTAGGGGCGATCGAGCCCGGCGGGGAGCGCCCACTGGAGGCCGAGCACCGTACTGGCCCCCACCACGGGAGCGACCACCGCCAGCATCCGCAGGACCGGAATCGCGTCCTCGTAGCCAGCCCCCAGGAAGACCCGCACCAGCCACGGCGCGCTGATGAACGCCGCCATTCCGATCACCAGGCCAAGGCCACCGACGCACAGCAGGCTCACGCCCAGCAACTGACTCGCCCCCGCCCGATCACTGACCATCAGCCGGCTGACTCGAGGATAGATCGCCTGCGTCGCCGGATGGATGCCGTTCAGCGCTCCGCGGATCAGCCGTTCGGCGCCACCGTAGAAGGCCACGGTCCGCGGATCAGCGAGCGACCCCAGGAGGAACGAGTTCGCCGCCACCCACGACCCCGACGCCGCCCGGAAGACGAAGAGCCTGAACGTTCGACGGAGCATTCTCGCGCCCGAACGCACGCGCGGTCTCGCGACTCGCACGGTCCGGTAGATGAAGGCATTGGCCACGACCGACCAGCAGAACGCGGCGCCACCATAGATCGCCAGCACTCGCGCGCCGTCCCCCGCGTCGCGCACGAAAGAGAGGATCAGCAACGTGGCGACTCCCTTGGACGCCGCTTCCGTCAGCGCCGGATACGTCGGCCGCTCGACCCCCTGATAGAACCAGAACGGCGAGAACCCCTGGGCCGCCGCGAGCAGCCAGGCGAAGGTCAGATGCGCGGGGTGTTCCCGGAAGAGCGGGATGGCCCGCGACGACACCACCGCGATCACCGTCACCGTCGCGAGCAGGATGGCTTTCGCCGCCTGCACGTCCGCCACGATCTCCGCGATCCTGTCCTCCTCGTCGCGATGACGCGCGATCTCCCGCGTGGCGGACAGGTAGAAGCCGTATTCGAGGATCAGCGTCAGCAGACCCGCGAACGACTGAGCGAAGACGACCACACCCCACCCTTCGGGCCGCAGCACGCGCGCGAGATAGGGGATGGCCACCAGGGAAAGCACGACCCCCGCGACGTGCGCGCCATAGAGCGACACGGCGTTGCGCGCGAGTGATCCACCCTCTCCATCCGCGCTGGTCACCAGCGGATCACCGGAATCCCGCCGGTCACGGCATCCTTCACTCGCCACCCTCGCGAACGATCCGTACCGCTCCGACGGTCCGGGCGCGCGCGATCGCCGGGTTCACGAGGCGATCCAGCGCGTTCACGATCCCCTTCCTGAACTCGTCCGGCCCGAACCGCTCGGCGTTGCGACGGCACGCCCGCCAGTCGAACGTCATTCCCTCGCTCCTCTCGATCGCCGACGCCAGCGCCCCGGCCGTCTGCTCTTCGAAGAAGACGCCCGTCGTCCCGGGAACCACGGTTTCCAGCGCCGCGCCGCGCCCGAACGCGATCACTGGCCGACCCGCGGCCTGCGCCTCAACCGGAGCGATCCCGAAGTCTTCGAGTCCGGGAAAGAGCATGGCCCGGCAGCGCGCCATCAGGCCGCTCACCTCCTCGTCATCGACGGGGCCCCGGAACTCGATCGTCGGTCCCGCCAGTCGTCGCAGGCGACGCCTCTCCGGACCGTCTCCCGCCACGATGAGCCGCCGGCCCAGGCGATTCGCGGCCTGGATCGCCAGATCGACGCGCTTGTAGGGCACGAGTCGCGACACCACGAGATAGAAATCGTCCGGCGGTGCGTCCGTCGGCGTGAATCGCTCGACATCGACGGGCGGATAGATCACCTCCGAGCGACGCCGGTAGTGACGCCGGATCCGTCCCGCGACCTCCTTCGAGATCGCGACGAAACGATCGACCCTGTCGGCCGAGAGTCGGTCCCAGAGTCGCAAACGATGGGCGACGTACCCGGCCACCGGTTTCAGTTTCATCCCCCGGGTATAATCGTGATAGAGATCCCAGATATATCGGCAGGGGGTGTAGCAGTAGCAGAGATGGCGCGCCCCGGGCGCCGTGATCACGCCCTTCGCGCAGGCGCTGCTCGCCGAGATGACCAGGTCGTACTCCCGCAGATCGAACTGTTCGAAGGCCATCGGCATCAACGGCAGGAACGCCTGGTACCCGCGTCTCGCGAACGGAACCCGTTGCAGGAACGACGGGCGGATATCCCACGCCCGCATGTGCGCCGGCAGCCGCTCCGGGTCCACGATCGTCGTGTAGATGGGCGCCGACGGGAACAGCGAATGGAGGTGGGTCAGGACTCGCCCTCCGCCTCCCACGTTGCTCATCCAGTCCGCCGCGATGGCCACCCGCATTCAGTACGCGCCCTCACCGCGCCAGACGACCCCGGGCGTGCGCGCCAGGATCTTCATGTCCAGCCAGAATGACCAGCATCGGATGTACTGGCGCTCCATGCCGATGACCGTCTCGAAGTCGGTCACCAGGTTTCTCCCTCCCACCTGCCAGGGCCCGGTGATCCCGGGAATCACGGTCAGCCGTTCGAAGTGGTGCGGCTGATAGCGATCCAGGTCCCCGGGCAGCGCGGGTCGCGGACCGACCAGTGACATCTCGCCGATGAGCACGTTGAAGAGCTGTGGCAACTCGTCCAGGCTCGTGCGACGGAGCCATCCGCCCACGCGGGTGACCCGCGGGTCATTGGCGATCTTGAAGGTCCCGTTGGCGTAGATGTTCAGATGCGCCAACTCTGATTCCCGCTTCTCCGCGTCCCGCGTCATACTCCTGAACTTCCACATGCTGAAGAGCTGACCGCCCAGCCCGACTCTCGGCGCGCGATAGAACACCGGCCCCTTCGAGTCGAGCCTGATCGCGATCGCGATCGCCGCCATCAGCGGCGCGCACAGCAACAGAACACCGGCGGACGCGCAGACGTCGAAGACGCGTTTCACCAGCAGTCCGGGGACCTCCAGCCGCGCCGGATGCAGGCGTAGCAGCGCACACTGTCCCACCCGCCTCGGTTCGGCCCGATACTCGCCTTCCACCGACGGACTCGCGACCACGAAGAGCGCCGTCCCGCTTTCGAAACAGCTCGCCACCACGTCGCTCATCGCGGTCGCGGCCAGCGTGGACGACACGATCACCTCCCGGATCCCCTCCGTCTCGATCACTTCCGCGAGCCGGTCGATCGTTCCGATCGCCGCCGGGTCGCCGCCCTGCTCGGGAGAGACGTGGCCGACAATGTGGTGGCCCGCATTCCGCCCATCCCGAAGTTCGGCGATCACCCGTTCCGCCGAGTCGGGGGAACCAACGAGCAGGGCCCTCCGCAGGCCGATCCCCCGCCCACGCGCCCACGCGGCGATGCCATCCACCAGCGCCCGTCCGGTCCCCAGCGCCGACCAGGTCGTCGCCGCGACGGCCACGAAGAGCAGTGGATCGATTCCCGTTCCAGCGGGAAGCAGGGCAAGCGTCGCCAATGTGGTGTTCGCCAGGACGACCCCCATTCCCAGCTTCAGAAAGTCACGGCGTTCATCCCCCGCCTTGTATGAAGCCACGGCGTTCAGACTCAGAAGATGGATCGCCACGGCCAGCGCGACGAACGCCCCAGGGTCCGGCGGGGGGATCACGAAAGCCGCCGCGATCAGCGCCACGGTGGCCACGATCGCGCCGTCGATCACGTGCAGGGAGAGGAAGCGAAGGACACGCCTGAGCCTCGCGACGAAGAGCTGCCGGTGCGTGATCTCACGCCTGAGCCGGACGTCCCGCGGGACCGCGCGGTTCCGCCAGATGATCTCCTGGCGGTCGACCTCGACGCCGCCCATTCCCGGACTCAACCCAGCGGTCGATCTCATGACCTCCAGCCCGTTGTCGCGATCGATGTTCCGGAATCCGGACGAAACGCCACCCACCGCCCGGACCCATCATCGCCGCCTGCCAATGCACAAGGCAGACCACGGACAGTCGGGACGAATGACCCCGGTACTCGGGAAAACGATGGGCGCGTGAGAACGGCCCGAAGGAGAGAGGAAGAGACGCGGACCGAAGGAGAGAGGAAGAGAACGGCCCGAAGGAAGCGGAAACCCGGAACGGGCCGAAGGAGGAGTGGGAAGCCGGGCGGCCCACCGTGGTGTGGGCGGAGCGCGGGCTCGCGCCTACCGCGAGCCGCCGACGCGCACGGCCCGGGCCAGTTCCCGGGCATGGTAGGTCACGATCACGTCCGCCCCCGCGCGCTTGATCGATGTCAAGGCCTCCATCATGGCCCGATCCAGGTCGATCCATCCGCGCTCCGCCGCCGCGTGGATCATGGCGTACTCGCCGGAGACCTGATACGCGAAAATCGGATAATCCGTCTCCCGCCGGAGCGACTGGATCACGTCCAGATAGGGGAGCGCGGGCTTCACCATCAGCATGTCCGCTCCCTCGGCGATGTCGAGCGCCGCTTCACGCGTCGCCTCGCGGGCGTTCGCGGGATCCATCTGGTAGCCGCGGCGATCGCCGAACGACGGCGCGCTCTCCGCCGCCTCCCGGAACGGACCATAGAAGGCGGACGCGTACTTGACGGAGTAGGACAGGATCGCCGTCTCGCTGAAGCCGTGCTCGTCCAGTCCCGCGCGCAGACGGCCCACCCGCCCGTCCATCATATCCGAAGGCGCCACGATGTCGGCGCCGGCTTCGGCGTGACTCAACGCCATCCGCTCGAGCAACGAAAGCGTCTCATCGTTTAGCACGGACACGTCATCGATGACCCCGCAGTGGCCATGACTGGTGTATTCGCAGAGGCAGACGTCGGTGATTACCAGCAGTTCCGGCAGTTCCCGCTTGAGAGCCCGCACCGCCCGCTGAACCACCCCGTGCTCCGCGTATCCTTCGCTCCCCAGCTCATCCTTCGATTCGGGGATCCCGAAGAGGAGCACCGCGGGCACCCCCAGTTCGAGCGCCTCCTCCCCGTCACGCAACAGCTCATCGACAGACGTCTGGTCAACGCCCGGCATCGACCCCACCGCTTTGCGTCGCTTCTCTCCCGGGGTCACGAAGAGAGGAAGTACCATGTCGCTCGCCGTGACCGAAGTCTCCCGGACGAGCCCGCGGATCCCCTCGTTCCGCCGGAGGCGCCGAGGCCGATATGCCGGAAACCGCCCATGTGAACCCATCAGAAGCTCATCTCTCCTTGCGCGCGAATCCGCGTCTCCGCCCACCCGTCTCCGTTCTCGAAGGCACCATCGGCGACGATCCGGAGTCGGGGGGTCGCGAACCACCGGAAACCACCGCCCGACCCGAGGCTCTTCCCGGTCCGCCCGGGCGAATACAGGTTCTCGGATCGCCGCTCTCGCCGATACGCCTCCCCGTACACCGTCACTCGCGAATCGACCAGCTCCAGCGCGGCGTGGATCCTCGTTTCACTACCGTCACCGCCGACCGGATGGCCCAGCGGCGTCTCTCGTGACGCCCATGACCCGTTGAACGACCAGTGACGGTACCAGCTCGGGTTTCCGCAGCACGAACTCGCGAACCCCGCGAGCTCGACACCGATGCTCGCCCCCGGCGCGAAGGGCAACGAAGGGCTCCACAACCCGACCACCCGACCCGGCACATCCCGCCAGCCGCCGGCAGCGTCCTCCGCCCCCCATTCGAAGTGGAACTCGAGCGGGACCAGCGATTCCGTCGGCAGAATCACTCGGCCGGAAAGTGAGACGATCTGGTTCTCGAAACCGATCCCGGCGACCCGGCCGATCATCATGTCCACGACGCGTTCGAAAGTCACCGCGTGGTCGCCTCCGAACATCGCCGACCGGTTCACTCCGAACACCAACCGTCTGCCCGGCCGGAACTGGCCGCTCACCCCCCAGAGCATCGGTCGGTCGGGATGCCTTTCTTCCCGTAGCTGCCCGAAGAAAACATGCAATGCCACCGGCCCCAACCTGGAGAGAATACCCGGAAGATGGCGCGGTTCGTCAGTCTGGAGCTGTACGGTGTTCAGCGGTGAATCGCCCGTAAGCATGGTCCCCCCGCCGAACCCATACGCGTACCCGATCGGGATCCGGCCCGCCCGCAACCGCCACCCCCGCAACGTCCCCGAAATCTCGAACGATCGCGCGCGAGGGGTGCCGGCCGCCATCTCGACGTTCACGCTCGCGCCGAGCGACGCACCGATCGTGATCGCGGCGCTTGTTTCTCCCAGGACTTCTGATCGATCCGGGAGCGGGCGCGCTCCGGTGCGATGAGGTTCGATCTCCCCGGTACCCGGACCCACCGCGCCCGCTCGCTCCAGATAGCCGGCACCGGCACCCCCGTCGGCGACGACCGAGCGGCGCCCCGCCCGCGCCCCCGTGACGCGGGGAAACTCGGCGAGCAGACGCGCGTACCAGGCCGCGGTCAGCGCGGCCAGATCGGGGTCAGCGGCGGACGCCCGCTCGCCGGCCTGGCGCAACGTCCTCTCCACGACATCGAGCGGTACCGTCCGTTGCGCGGGAAGATAATCGGTCGACAGGCCGAGCGCGTCGACCCGCCTCGCGGCCTCCACGGCCCAGTGCGTTCGCGGGAGAGATGGCCCCGTGTATCGCCGTCCGGCGGTGTCGTGTGTCTCGCCGCTCGCCGCTTGGGCGTGATCCGGCGGGTCCGACGCCGACTGGGCGATCGCCACGCCCGGTGTGGTCAGGGCGAGCATGCCCATGACGACTCCGGTCGTGGCGTACTCCTTCATTTCACCGACCCGTCCGGACCCCTGACGTAGTGCCCGACGATGGCCTCGGCGAGCCCCTTCGTCGTATACGTGGACGCCTCGATGGTCACCCCGATCCCGACCGCGCGGGCGGCCTCCGACGTGGCCGGCCCGATGCTGGCCACCACGGCTCGATCGATCGAATCCGCCCCCACCCACCGCGCGAACGCCCGCGCCGCCGAACCGGAAGTGAAGGTGACGACGTCCGCGTCGCCCGCTCCCAGGAGGCGTCGGATCTCTGACGCGCTCTCCGAGTCGGCGACCGTTCGATACGCGATGACTTCCACGACCTCCGCGCCAGCGGCCCGAAGCGACTGCCCCAGTACCGATCGCACCTCCTTCGCGCGCGGGAAAAGCACACGGCGGCCGGCGAGGGAACCAGCACCCGGGTCGCCCCGGGTGATGGCTTCCGCCACCCGATCCCCCAGGTATTCATCCGGCATGCTGTCCACCGCTCCGCCCGCGCGTTCCACCGCCCGGGCGGTCATCGGCCCGACCGCGCAGACGCGTGGCCCCACGGGCCATTCCCCGTCAACCGCCACCTCCAGAGCCGCCCGGAACCGCTCGACTCCGTTCGCGCTGGTGAAAACGATCCAGTCGTAACCCGCGGCTCGAGACGCTTCCGCGATCAGCGACGCCTCGTCCTCCATTCTCTCGACGCGTACCGTGGGCAGGGAGAATACTCGGGCACCCAGTCGCCGGAGCAACGAGACGAACTCGTCGTCGGCGACTTCCGAGAGCGGCCTGGGACGCGTCACGATGACCCGACACCCATCCAGGGGTGCCCTTCCTTCGCCGCCGGTGTCCGCTATCATCAGGGGGGTCCCTTCCATCGAGTCCCGGCGCGTGGACGGGGTCGCGCCTCGCACTCTCCTCACGCGCGTCGCCACGCCGGCCTCACGCCGCGACGCAACCTCCGACGCCGTCCGCGCCGCAAACCGCCCATCGTCCCCGCACATCGTACACCCACCTCGCCAGGCGCGGCGACTCACGCCTCCGCTTCCGCTTCCGCCTCCGCTTCCGCTTCCCGGAGCAGGTCGCGCAGCGTCACGTCCAGCGCGATCCGGGACCGCCAGCCCAGCGTCTCCAGCGCGCTCCCGTCACCCACCAGCACCGGGATGTCGATCGCCCGCACCCGGGTCGGATCCGATTCCAGGCTGACGTCGCCACCGGCCATCTCGATGAGACGGCCCACGACGGATTCCAGGGTCCGGCCCTCGCCCGAACAGACGTTGTAGACCCGACCCGCCGTCCCGGCCTCCATGAGACGAACGTACGCACGCGCGACATCCCGTACGTCCAGGAAGTCGCGCGTGATGTCGAGGTTGCCGGTGCGGATGGTTCTCCCCTCACCGCGGGCGACGCCCACCAGCTGGCGGGCCATCCCCGGCAGGAAGAATCGATCGTCCTGGCCCGGACCGACGTGATTGAAGCTTCTCGCCACGACCACGTCCAGCCCGTTGGCACGCCCCGCGCAGAGCGCGACCAGCTCCGCGCCCGCTTTCGATACGCCGTACGGAGTCATCGGCCGCGGCTCTCGCGACTCCGCGATGGGCTGCTCATCCGGCGGGACGGAACCGTACACCTCGGCCGAGCTGATCAGGAGAAATCGGGTCGTACCGCCGCCCCGCCCCAGCGCCGTCATCAGCCGCAGGGTACCCGTCGCGTTGACATCCCAGGTGCCGGCCGGGTCCGCGAACGACCGTCCGACCGACGACTGACCCGCCAGATGATACACCACGTCGGGCCGGGCCGCCTCCACCGCCACCCGGATCGATTCCTCCGCCCGGAGGTCCATCTTCAGCCACCGAACTCTCGCCAGCGCGGGCCCCGCCTTTTCCGCGTGGGCGTCCTCGATCAGCGTCGCGTAGAGTTCATCACCGCCTCGCTCCGTCAACTCCCGCAGCAGGTGCAGCCCCGCGAAGCCGGCGCCGCCCGTGACGAGGATTCTCACCTGTTCAGAGGATCGTGTACGGGTGCAACCGCTGACCCCGTTGAAGCCGCTCGAG
Organism: uncultured Gemmatimonas sp.; assembly: GCA_964634395.1. Taxonomy (GTDB): domain Bacteria; phylum Gemmatimonadota; class Gemmatimonadetes; order Longimicrobiales; family Longimicrobiaceae; genus WHSP01. Next base: position 13,433 of record CAZWJE010000054.1, read on the forward strand.
ATCCGCGTCCACCATCATCTGAATGAGTTGCTCGAAGGTTACCTCGGGCTCCCAGCCGAGTTCAGTGCGAGCCCTGGTGGCGTCACCGATCAACAGATCGACCTCGGCGGGCCGCATGAATCGCGGATCCTGCACCACGTACTCTCTCCAATCGAGGCCCAGATGCGAGAACGCCACGTCCACCAGTTCCTCGACGCTGTGTGTTCGGCCCGTCGCGATCACGTAGTCCGCCGGCTCGGGCCGCTGGAGCATCGCCCACATCGCGCGCACATAATCTCCGGCGAAACCCCAGTCCCGCTTCGCGTCCAGGTTCCCCAGCCGCAGTTCCTTCGCCATCCCCAACCGGATCCGCGCGGCGGCGTCGGTCACCTTGCGGGTCACGAACTCGAGACCCCGCCTCGGTGACTCGTGATTGAAGAGGATCCCGCTCACCGCGAACAGTTCGTAACTCTCCCGATAGTTCACGGTGATCCAGTGGCCGTACACCTTCCCCACGCCATACGGCGACCGCGGATAAAACGCCGTATCCTCTCGCTGAGGTACCGCCTGCACCTTCCCGAACATCTCGCTGGACGACGCCTGGTAGAATCGGATGCGCGGGTTGAACACGCGAATCGCTTCCAGCAGCCGCGTCACACCCAGCGCCGTCACGTCACCCGTCAGGATCGGCTGCGCCCACGATGTCTGCACGAACGACTGCGCACCCAGGTTATAGACTTCATCCGGCTCGCACGCCTGCAACGCCACGTACAGGGAGTTCTGATCCGTCAGGTCGCCAGAAATCAGCTCCAGCCGGTCCTGGATGTGCGCGATGCGTTCGAAGTTCAGCGTCGAACTCCGCCGCACCAGACCCGCCACCCGGTACCCCTTCTCGAGCAGATACTCCGCCAGATAGCTCCCATCCTGACCGGTGATCCCGGTGATCAAAGCGGTTTTCATTCAATCACTTCGTTCTGGTTTGCGCCACCACCGAACCGGGCCTCCGCCGACGAGCCCGCCCCCCTCGGCCAAGGATCCGCAAGCTACTCCGGGCGCGGGGGAAGTGTCAAACCTTCCATCCCCGTGATCTTGACCCGTGCCCCCTTCGGGAATTAAGTTCCAAGTTTGCCACCTTTCACGACCTCTACGGGAGTCTCATCCATGGCCGTCGTCTGCGCCGTCTGCGGGAAGGGCCCCCGCTCGGGGAACAATGTCAGTCACGCGAACAACCGCACGAAGCGGCGCTGGCTGCCGAACCTTCAGCCGGCCCGTATCGTTACCGAGAACGGTACCCGCAAGAAGGTTCGCGTATGCACGTCCTGTCTTTCCGCCGGAAAGGTCGTAAAGGCCGGCTGAGCGACACGACGATTGTCGTCGCTCCCGCATGCGGAAAGAAAGGGGCCTCCACGACGGGGGCCCCTTTCCTCATGATGATTTTTTCGTCCAATCTCGATCGATCCGAGAACCGCGGTCATTCATTCACATACGCGAAAGCCGCGGCACCCCTCCCGGGCACCGCGGCTCCACTTCGCATGGAAACCGGCGATGGTCAGGGCGTGACTTCGTTGATCGCCAGATAGTACTGCGAGAAGACCGCCTGGCTCTTCCCCTCGGCGAGGAGCGCGCCGGTCGAGACGAGGCTGTCGAGGATCGGCTCCGTCACCGCCTCCACCGTCCCGATCACGGATGATACCGTGTTGCCCTCAGCGACCCAGCTTACGTCCGCCACCTCCGGCCCAACGACCACGAGCACGGGGCTCGCGCCCTCCGGCATCGCCCAGAACACTCGCTGCCCGAGCAGCGCGGCCACGTTGAGCTGATCGACCTGGACCGGGTCGCTCCCGAAATGATCCGGCGCGTTCGCGATCGCGGCGAGCGTCGCCGGCGTCGCCGCCACGACCTCTTCCGCCGCTTCCGTATTGACCGCGGTGCTCTCGGGCTGGTTCACGAACAGCCACGCCATGAAACCGATGATCGAGGCGATGGCCGCGATCGCCCAGACCCATGTCAGGTCGGCACCCTTACTCTTCTGGATTGTGATCTCCGCCATTCTTCCGCCTGATGGTTTTCGAGGTGAGATAGGAGGTCGAACCGCTCAACCGCGATCGACGAGCTCGATCAGCGCCATCTCGGCGCCGTCTCCCTGACGGTGCCCGATCTTCAGGACACGCGTATACCCACCCGGGCGTTCCGCGAACCTGGGGCCAATCGTATCGAATAGCGCGAAGAGAACATCATGGTCACGAATCTTCCGCGCCGCAAGACGGCGCGAGTGAAGATCGCCACGCTTCGCCAGCGTAACCAGCTTCTCCGCGTAGGGCCGCAGTTCCTTCGCCTTGGCCGTCGTCGTCTGGATTCGACCGTGACGGAAAAGACTCGTGGCCATGTTCCGGAGAAGCGCTTCCCGGTGGCTCGCGGTCCGCCCGAGCTGCCGTCCCTTGTTCCGATGTCGCATTGATCTATCTCGTTCTGCGTGTGCGGCCGCTAGTCGTCGCTTCCGGCGCCACCGTTCTCGCCGCCTTCATCCACTCCGTTTTCCGACCACCAGAGCGTTCCGTTCTCGGTCTCCTCCAGCCGGATTCCGAACCGTAACCCGTGCTGCGTCAGGAACTCGACGATCTCCTGCAGCGACTTCTTCCCGAAGTTGTCGATGTTGAGCATCTGTTCCTCCGTTCGCTGCACCAGATCCCGCACCGTCTGGATGTTCTCCTTCTGCAGGCTGTTCCGGCTTCGGACGCTCAACTCGGCGAGGTCCTCGATCGGGCGATTCAGGACATCCTCCGCCCGAGCGGGCACCGGCTTGCCCCCGGCGAACGGCGGCTGCGTCCCTCCGCCCTCCCCGTCATCGCCCCACTCCGCCTCTTCCGACCACTGCGGTCGCGAGCCGGCGAGGAAACTGAAGTGCTCGATCGCCAGACGGGCGGCATACTGCACCGCGCCGCGAACCTCCACCGACCCGTCCGTCTCGACTTCCAGGACCAGTCGATCGAAGTCCGTCCGCTGCCCGACTCGCGTTTCCTCGACCACGAAGTTCGCGCGACGCACCGGGTTGTAGATCGAATCGATCCTCACCAGGTCCGCCGGCATGCCCCGCGTCACCGCGTGCTGTTCGGCGAGCACGAAGCCTCGCCCCTTGTTCACGTGAAGCTCCATCCGGAAGTCGCGGTCTTCCTGCAGCTCCAGGATGTGGTGGTCCGGGTTGACCACCGTCACGTCCGGATGCTTCCTGATCCCCCGCGCGGTTACCGGGCCGGCCTCCGTCGCGCGGAGTTCCAGCACCGCCTCATCAACCGCGTCGTCGAGTTTCAGGATCAGACTCTTCAGGTTCTGAATGATCTGATGCACGTCCTCCACGACACCGGGAATCGTCTGATGCTCGTGCAGTACACCATCCGTCCGGAACGCCCACACCGCCGACCCGCGCAGGCCGGAGAGCAGAATCCGGCGCATCGTGTTGCCCAACGTATGCCCGAATCCCCGCTCCAGCGGACGCACGACCACCTGATTCGGCTTCGGCTGCTCCGGAAGATTCGGCATCTGGAGGCCGGTAAGATCGAGTTCCACCATGTTCCTCCGCGGTATGTAAGAACGCTATCCGTCGTCCGTCATTCTCGCCGCCACGCACCTGCCGGCGTTTCGACGAAAACTCCGGCGTCCGGATAGCGAATCGCTGCTTACTTGCTGTAAAGCTCGACGATCAACTGCTCCTGCACCGCCAGCGGGATATCCGCGCGGCTCGGCCGCTCGACCATCCGCCCCGCCCGGTTCCCCTCGTCCACCGCGAGCCACGTCACCTTGCTCGGCTTCGTCTTCGATTCGAGCGCCACCTGCACCGGCAGGATGTCCTTGCTCTTCGCGGCCAGCCGAACCTCGTCACCCGGCTGCACCTGATAGCTCGGCACGTCCAGCGTCCGGCCATTCACCTGAATGTGGCGATGACGCACGATCTGGCGCGCTTCCTTTCGCGAGGACGCGAACCCCATCCTGTAGACGATATTGTCCAGCCGGCTCTCGAGCCCGATGATCAGGTTCTCGCCCGTGATCCCCGGCTGGCGCGAGGCCTTCTCGAAGAGATTGCGGAAGGGCTTCTCGGAAACGCCATAGATGCGCTTCACCTTCTGCTTTTCACGAAGCTGGTGCGCGTATTCCGATGCCTTGCGGCGTCGCGCGGTGGCCTGGCCGTGCTGGCCTGGCGCGTACGCCCGACGCTCGATCGGGCACTTGTCGGTGAAGCACTTCGTGCCCTTGAGGAACAGCTTCTGCCCCTCGCGACGGCATTGCCTGCAGACCGGTCCAGTATAACGGGCCATGAACTCTCCTGGAGTCTCTCTTGTTTGGCTTCCTCCCCCCGATGGCCCCGGAGGTTTACGCCCCGACGGGCGCTGAGCGCGCCCGATCTTCGCTCGTGACGGGCCCTGGAGCCCCGCTCACGCGATCCTTTTTCGTTCCCGCCCGACCGACGGCACCGGGTATCACGGCAGGTCGGCCGGATCGCCCGAGGCGTGTACGCCGCCCGGGCGCCGTGCTCGCCTAGACCCTGCGCTTCTTGGGGGGACGGCAGCCGTTGTGCGGAATCGGGGTAATGTCCCGAATCGACCGGATGGCCAGCCCCGCGGCGGCGAGTGCCTGCATCGCCGACTCCCGACCGCTCCCCGGACCCTGCACCCGGACGTGGACCCGGCGCAGACCCATGCCCATCGCCTCCTTCGCCGCCTGCTCGGCGGCGACGGTCGCGGCGAAGGGCGTGGACTTCTTCGAGCCCTTGAACCCCGCCTTCCCGGCGCTCCCCCACACGATCGCGTTCCCCGCCATATCGGTGATGGTCACGATCGTGTTGTTGAACGACGCCTGGATGAAGGCGATCCCCTCCGCCTCGACGTTTCGCTTGGCCTTCGCGCGGCCACCCTGCTTCGGCTTCGCCATGGAGATCCCCTACTTCTTTCCGGGCTTCTTCTTGCCCGCGATCGCGCGCCGCGGACCCTTCTTGGTCCGGGCATTGGTGTGCGTCCGCTGGCCCCGCACCGGCAGGCCACGGCGATGCCGGACCCCGCGGTATGCCCCGATGTCGATCAGACGCTTGATGTTGCGCGCGATCTCCGCGCGCAGGACGCCTTCCACGCGATAGTGCGCGTCGATGATCCGCCGAAGCCGGTTGACCTCTTCGTCCGTCAGCTGGTTGATCCGCGTATCCGGGCTGAGGCCGGCTTCGCCCAGGATCCTCCGCGCCGACGCGCGGCCGATCCCGAAGATGTACGTGAGGCCGATCTCGACCCGCTTCTCTCTCGGGAGATCGACGCCTGCGATTCGAGCCATTTCTCTCTTTCGCTCCCCTAGCCCTGGCGCTGCTTGTGTCGCGGATTCTTCTTGCAGATGACCCGCACCACACCCGCCCGGCGGATCACCTGGCAGTGTTCGCAGATCGGCTTCACACTCGCTCGAACCTTCATCGCTTCCTCGTGGGAGAAATTGCGAAATAGCAGTGGAATGTAAGCCGCGCCCCCGGGTTACGCAACCCGAGGCACCGCCATTCCGTCAGGAACGGCCCGCGCGTCGATCCCCGCCGCGCCTTCCCGTTCGTCAACCCGTCAGGACGCGCGGCCCGTCGGCCGTTACGGCGACCGTGTGCTCGAAATGCGCGGAGACCGCGCGGTCGAGAGTAACCACGGTCCACCGGTCGGCCAGCGTACGAACGGTCGCGGTGCCGAGGTTGAACATGGGCTCGATCGCCAGCACGAGGCCGACCTCCAGCGGCATTCCCCGGCCGGCGCGTCCGTAGTTCGGGACCTGTGGTTCCTCGTGCGGCTCGCGGCCGATCCCGTGGCCCACCAGCTCGCGGACGATCCCGTAGCCGGCCTCGTCGGCCGGTGCCTGGATGGCGGCACCGATGTCTCCGAGCCGGTTCCCCGGCCGGGCCGCGCGGATCCCGCTCTCCAACGCGGCCCGGGTGACGTCGAGCAGCCGACGCACCCCATCGGGAACCTCACCGACCGGCAGGGTAACCGCCGAGTCCGCGTAGAACCCATCGAGCTTCACGCCGCAATCGATGCTGATGATGTCTCCGGCGGCCAGCTTTCGTCGGTCGGCCGGGATCCCGTGGACGACCTCGTGATTGATGCTCGTGCAGAGGGTCGCCGGGAATCCGTAGAGGCCCTTGAACGCCGGCTCGGCGCCTTCGTGGTCGCGAATGAAGGATTCGGCGAAGCGATCCAGCTCCCGCGTCGAAACACCCGGCGCGACACGTTCCGGGATCGTCTCGTAGAGTGCCGCGATGATGGCGCCCGCGCGCGCGATCGTATCGATCTCGTCGGCTGACTTGAGCGAGATCACGGTTGCAGCCTGGAGACGAGCTCCGCCTGAACCTCGTCGATCGCGCGCGTTCCGTCGACCGAATGGACGGGCACGCCGGACCGTTCGTAGAACTCGATCAGCGGCGCGGTCTGTTTCGCGTAAACCGCGAGCCGGTGGCGGACCGTCTCCTCCCGATCATCCGCGCGCTGGATGACGCGATTCGCGACGTCCGCGGGCGGAGGGTTGTGGGTGGCGTGGTAGACATCGCCGGTCTCCGGATCGGTACGGCGCCCGCTCATTCGTTCGACGATCACGTCGTCCGGCACCTCCAGCACCACGACACCATCCAGCTTCCGTCCCGCATCCTCCAGGATCCGGTCGAGGCTTTCGGCCTGCGCGACGTTCCGCGGGAACCCGTCGAAGACGGCCCCTCCTCGCGCCTCCGGGGCCGCGAGCGCGTTCCGGACGAGATCCAGGATCACCGCGTCCGGTACGAGTTCGCCCGCGTCCATGTACGATCGCGCGCGGAGCCCGAGCGGAGATCCGGCCCGGACAGCGTCGCGCAGGATATCGCCGGTCGCGATCTTCGGGATCCCCAGCGATTCGGCGAGCTGACTCCCCTGGGTACCTTTTCCAGCGCCTGGCGCGCCAAGAAGGATGAGATGCATTTCCTCTGAGTTCGCTTCGACTCTCTTCACCGCGGCGGCGACGGCTCGTCCCGACATCCCTGTTCGTTCCTCTCCCGCGGCCGCCCCGGACGCGTACGGAATGGTCTGGAACAGGGCCGATCATCAGACCGCTCCGCCCCAAGCCAGCGAGGGATCCGCACCCCAGGCTCCGGCGCCACGCGGTGGGGATCCCTCGCGGTCCGCTCGGATGAGCGGACAGGTGCGGTTACATGTACCGCTGGCGCCCTCGGAACTTCACCCGGCCACGCTTCATGAAGCCGTCGTAGTGGCGGAGCAGGAGGTGCTGTTGCATCTGCTGAACCGTATCCAGCCCGACGCCGACGACAATCAGCAGGCCCGTACCCCCGAGGATCCCGCCGAGGAACGGCACCCCGACGGATTCGAGCAACATGAACGGGAAGATCGCGATCGCCGCCAGGAACAGCGAGCCGGGGAGCGAGATCCGTGTCAGCACCCTGTCGATGTACTCGGCGGTCCGCGCGCCCGGCTTCACCCCCGGAACGAACGCACCCTGCTTCTTCAGGTTCTCCGCCAGATCGACCGGATTGAAGATGATCGACGTGTAGAAGTAGGTGAAGAAGATGATCAGGATCGCGAACGTGACGTAGTACGGAACCGAGCCGTAGGCGAACCAGGTCGAGAAGTTCTGGATCCATGGCCGCTGGCTGAACGTCGCCATCGTGCCCGGGACGATGATGATCGACTGGGCGAAGATGATCGGCATCACCCCGGCGGAGTTGACCCGAAGGGGAACGAACGACTTCTGCCCTTCGCGGATCCGTCCGCGGCCCATCACTTTGCGCGGGATCTGGACGGGTATCTTCCGCGAAGCCATCGT
>CAZWJE010000055.1:0-9574 GCA_964634395.1 uncultured Gemmatimonas sp.
TCCGTGTAAGGGAAGTTCCCTCGATCGGGCATCCGGGAATCAAAGAAACCCTCACAACCATCGCCGGGCGCGCGACTCGCGCTTCGCTGGTGGGGTCCTGACGAGCGTGGTGGCCGAGTGCCGTTCTCTATCCCTTCCCCCGGATCGCCACGTACTCCCGCAAGCCGAGTTGCGAGGTGAACGCCTTGATCACCCGGAAAGGTTCGAGCATCCGTTCGACTTCGGTGGGCAGCATCCGCGGAAACGGCGGGCGTGGCGGACCGGCCTGCTCATAACGCATCCGGTCCGAATCGAGAAGCGAGAAGCGAAGGGGAGCGGTTTCCGGTCTGGCCGAGGCATCGACGGCCACGTAAAGGCGCGCGTCCGGAGCGGTCAGCTCGGTGATCCGGGCCATGAGAGCGGGTCGGCGCTCGGGCTCGAGGCGGTCGAAGATGTCCCAGGCGAAGATGAGGTCGAATGGGCGGGTGGAGTCACGGGGAAGTGAAGCGAGCGCGGCCTCCCAGCCGCCGGGCGCGGTCTCCGCGTCCGACAGGTCGGCGAAGCGGATCCATCGTGCGTAGCGCCCGAAGAGCCGCATGCTCGCTTCAGAGGCCGGACCGAGATCGAGCACCGCGTGAGACCGGTCTTCGCTCACCCGATCGAAGAACGCGGCGAGTGCCGGACTGGTGCGCTCGCCCGACACGGGCGGCGTCTGTTTCCGCGCCTCCCCCGTCGCGTCGATCGGCGGCGAATCCTTCGCGATCCGGCGAAACCAATCCATCGCTTGACTCCTCAGGTCCCCCGCACTTCGAAAAACCGACCCGGAAACTGAAAAGCTCCGATCAGAACGAGCCTGACCGGAGCTCCGGGGTAATCTGGGACCTGTGGCGGGCCGGGTCCAGCCCGCGGGCGATCTTCGCGGCGTCGCGGGTCAGGCCGACGCCGTGGCTCGCGCCTCGATCGGCTTCATCGACTGTGCTTCGAGCGCGGTCGACGAAAGGACTTCCTTGCGCGCGCTCGCCGTGCCGGTCGAGGAGCGGCGGCCGCGCTCGGCGGCATCACCCATGTCGACACCGCCGCGGAAGCGGGCACCGTCCTCGAGCACCACGCGCGGAGCGGTGATGTCACCGTCGACCGACGCCGAACTGCGCAGGATCACTTGCTCTTCGGCCGTCACGTTACCCTCGACGCGCCCCTGGACCGTCACGACGCGCCCGACGATGCTCGCCTTCACCTCGCCTTCCGGACCGATGGTCAGCGCGTGCTGACGGAGGTCGACGGACCCCTCGACCTTCCCCTGGATGAGAAGGTCCTCATCACCCGAGACCTCGCCGCGGATGGTGATCGAACGGCCAATCGTCGCCAGCTCGCCACTACTCGCGCGTTCCGTGCGCGCCGGGGTCACCGTGGGCTGCGGAGCGGCAGGGGCGGCGGGGATGTCATCCTTCTTCCACATGAGTGCTCTCTCCTGCTGTTGTTCACGTGAGGGTTTGACCGTTCCGGTGCCGGACGGACGGAGTGACGACGCTGCCTGTCCACCTAGTCTCGACCACGCCGCCGATTACTTTCGCGCCGATTGCGCGATTTTTGCACGTGCCAGGCGCCGCTTCTCCCCGGATCGCGAAACGCCGGATGGCGTGGCCCGAAGAGCCTTCCTTCGATCGGGTCCCCGAACGCGCTGGGGTAGCCACGTTCACCGATTTCCGCCTCGCGGGACGATGCCGAACGTCCAACTTCCTGACCCTCGCGCACGGTCCGCGCTCACCATTCCGATGGCCGGCGAGCGGGACCAGACGGTCTTCACGCTGGATCGGTCGGGCATCGTCGTGAGCCTGAGCAACGACGCTCGGAACGGCGGGTTCGATGAACTGGCGTTGGTCGGCAAGCACCATTCCGCCTTCTATACGGAGGAGGAGCGGGCCTCGGGGAAGCCCGACCGTGTACTGGCGATCGCGGCCGCCGAAGGGAGAATGGAGGACGAAGGCGTTCGCCTCCGCCCTGACGGGACACGCTTTCTCTCGCACCTCACCCTGACCCGGCTGGCCGGGGCGGACGGCGCGACCGTCGGATTCGCGGGCGTGGTGCGTGACCTCACGGCTACCCGCGCAACGGAAGATACGTTCCGCCATCGCGCCCGTCTACTCGCGGAAACCCGGGCTCTCGTCGGACTTGGCAGCTGGGAGTGGGATATTACCACCGACGCCGTCATCTGGTCGGACGAACTCCACGAGATTTTCGGCGGCACCGTCGGGGGGATCCGACTCGCGGGGATCGACTCCTATCTCTCGTTCGTGCATCCGACCGATCGCGACCGTGTCCGAGCGACGATCGAGGAGGCCCTCCGGCGGGGAGGGTGGTTCGATCACGAGGAACGAATCATCCGGGCGGATGGAGAGGAGCGTGTCCTTCGCTCCCGGGGGCACGCGATTGTCGACGCCGAGGGCCGTGTCGTCCGCATGGCCGGATCGTGTATCGACATCACGGAGCTTCGGCGGGCTCACCTGCGGGCCTGCGAACTCGCCCGCGAGCAGGCCGCGCGGGCCGCCGCGGAATCCCTGGCGCGCGGTCTTCGTTTCCTCGTTCGCGCGAGTGAACTCCTCACCGCGACGCACGACTACGAGGCCGCTCTCGCCGATGTGGCGTGGCTCTCCGTTCCCGAGATCGCCGACTTCTGCGCCGTGGATCTGATGGGTTCAGCCGGCGCGCTCCGCCGCTTCGTGACGGCCGACATCGACCCCGTTCGGCTCGCCCGGACGGAGACGGAACTGGTTGATTTCGGCGTCAGCGAGAACTCGCCGATCGCCCTGGCCATGCGAACAGGCCGTGTCCAGGTGTGGAAAGAGATGCCGGACGAGGCCTTACGCGTCGTCGCCCGATCTCCGGAACACCTCGAGATCCTGCGGAATCTCGGGTTTCGCTCGGTGATCATCGTTCCGCTGAGAGGGCGCCGCGGTTCGATCGGAGCACTCACGCTCGTGCACGCCGAGTCGGGAAGGAAGTTCTCTGAAAACGATGTCTGGGTCGCCCGGGAGCTAGCTCGCCATATCGCCCTCGCGGTCGAAAACTCACGCCTGCACCGGGTACTCGAAGAGAGAAATCTGATACTCGAAGAGCAGGCCACGGAACTGGAAGCGCGCGCGGTCGAACTCCGGCATCAGGCGTTTCATCTCGAATCGGTGATGGGGGAGTTGGAGCGGGCCAACGACGCTCTGAGCCTGCGCACCGCCGAGGCGGAGGCGGCCAACCGCGCGAAGGCGGATTTTCTCGCCACGATGAGCCACGAGCTGCGGACCCCCCTGAACGCGATCGTCGGCTACACGGACCTTCTCGACCTCGGGCTGCATGGACCGGTCACTCGCCCTCAACGCGAGGCACTCGCCCGGATCAAGCACAACCAGCGTTCCCTTCTCGCGCTCATCAACGACGTCCTCCACTTCGCCAAACTCGAAGCCGGTCGCGTCGACCTGGCGATCGCGGACATCCCGGTTCGCGGTGTCATCCGCGATCTCGACATGGTGATCGAGCCGCGGATGCGCGCGAAGGGCCTCCGTTACGCCTACCACCTGTGCGCGGGCAACCCGCGGGTGCGCGGGGATCAGGAGCGTATCGAGCAGGTTCTTCTCAACCTGCTGACCAACGCGATCAAGTTCACCGCCAGCGGTGGCGCCATCGTGCTGGCCGTCGAACTGGAGCCGTCCGCCGTGCGCTTCAGCGTCAGCGACACCGGGCGCGGCGTACCGCCCGATCGTCTCGACTCGATCTTCGACCCGTTCGTGCAGATCGAGCGGGCACCGGAGGAGTTGCGCGAACGAGGCGTGGGTCTGGGCCTGGCGATCAGCCGGGATCTGGCCCACGCGATGGGCGGTTCGCTGTCCGTGGAGAGCCGGCTCGGCGAGGGTTCGACTTTCGCGCTGACGCTGCCCCGGGCCGGGTGAGGCGCGGCGAACTATTGATCCACGCGGAAAGTGATCGGAAGCTGTATCCATGCGGCTTTCGGAGTGTCCCCGTCTCGGGCGGGGCTGAACCGTGCCACCGTCCGTATCGCCGCAATGGAGGTATCGTCGAGTTCCGGATGGCCCGAAGACGTGTGGATCCGGACGTCGTCGACCGAACCGGTCTCGTCGATGTGGATCCAGACGGTGGTGGTGCCGCCGATCCCGGCTTCCTTGAGAGGCCCGGGGTAACCCTGCTCGATCGCCCGCCCGACTTCCATGGGATTTCTCAACGACGGACGGACGTCGGTGGCGACGAACGTTGGCTCGCCCGTCATGCGGGAGCTCGAGTCGGGCGCGCGCGCTGGCTCGGGAGCTGGCTCGGGGAGTGGGTTTTCCTGGTCTTGCCGCCCCATGCCCTCGACGAGGCTGGTCGGCTCGGCGGAAGCGGTCCCGTCAGCTGACGCTGGGGAATCGGAACGATCGGAAGGCCCATCGAACCGCGCCGTTGGCAGGTTTCCACTCGGAGAGTCCATGCTACAGGCCGCGAGGACGAAGAGGATCCCGCCCACCGCCATCGCCAGGCTCGCCGCCCGATTGCTCTGGCGATTCCGTCCGACGATCGTGCGGATTCGTCGTTCGAGCTGCGTCGTGGGCCTCGAGAACGCCGTGGCGATGAGCGGCATCCGGGTCGCCCGTCGGCCCACCTCCAGGAGCAACGCCCCGTAGCCGCCAACATCGCCACTCGGGGCCAGAACCCGGGCGTCGCAGTCGATCTCGATGGCGGCCCGCATCCGACGGAAATTCCACCAGAGGAACGGGTTCCACGGAACCAACACGAGGATTCCCAGCCCCAGCGCGAGCAGACGGCCGTCACGTGCCCGCAGATGCTCACGTTCATGTCTGAGCAGGAGCCCGCGTTCGGCGGGAGTCAACCCGTCAATCCAGCCAGGCACGACGATTTCTCCGCGCACGAACCCCACGATGGCTGGGCCCACATCCCGGGACTGCCAGACCGGGGTGCCGTCGATCACACGGCGCCGCCATTCGCGTCGTCGTCGGCGCAGATCGAGCCGCGAGGCGATGACGAACAGGAGGAGCGACGAGCTGAGTGCCACCCACACGAGGATCAACGGCTCGTCGAGTGCTCCCACCAGCATCGGATCGAGGCCGTCCAATGCCGGGCCCGGAGCGCTCACGATCCCGCCCATCATCGCGACCGGACCCGCGATCATCGACCCGGCCTCCCCGGATGCGGTACCGGCCGGGCTCCGGACGAGCGACACGAAGGCCGGCAAGACCACCGTCCCCACGATCGACGCGAGCCAAACCCACCGCGTCGCCAGCCCATGGCGAAGGAGCACTCCTTCCATGAGGAGTGCCGCCATACCCAGCAGAGCCGAGATCCCCGCGAGATAGGCCATCCAGGTCGCGATCATTTCACACGCTCCTTTCTCAGTCGTTCGTCGAGCAGATCCCGCATACGACGCAGGTCGTCCTCGGTGAGCGTTCGATCCGACACCAACTGCGTGAGCACCAGCTCCGGCGAGCCTCGGAAGAGCTTTCTCGTCATCCGGCGAAGCGCGCTCTTCCCCGCCTTCTCCTCAGCGACCAGCGCGTGGTAACGGTGAGCGCGCCCTTCCTCCTGATGACCGACGTATCCCTTCCCTTCCAGAACCCGCAGGAACGTCAGTACCGTCGTGTAGGCGAGCTCGTCCGCCATCCCTTCCCGAACCTCCGCCACCATGGATGGTCCGCGACGCCAGAGCACCGCCATGACGTCCATCTCCCGATCGGTGAAAACCGGTTCCATCGCCATCCGCTTCCTCCCTGTTCTCCCCTGTGACTAAACTCATAGTAACAAGATCGTCCGTGGCTGGGGGTTTGTCAACTATGTTCTTAGTGTAGCCCAGGAAGGATCGGTACGGTGCTCGGCCCGCTCCACCCATCGCCCGGGCACGAAAGAACGCCGGCAATGGGAGAGCCTCTTTCGGCCGGAGGCATGTCGCGCGACGCGTCGACAGCCTTCCGCGGGGGAACCTCGCCCGCCGCGGGAACCAGGGGGGTAGACCGCTGTAGTAGTCGGTCTATCGACGTGAAGGCCTCATGGCGAGCGGGCGGGGACTCCGCGGCACGCCGGGTGCGGCGTGAAACGGTCGTGATGAGAATGAGGTGCCCCCCGCGAAAGGACCGCCGTGGTTGAGATTCAGCTCGGAGAGAACGATCGGTTGGATTGGGCGCTGAAGCAGTTTCGGCGCCGGATGATTCGGTCTGGTATGTTCAAGGATATGCGCCGCAAGCGTTTCTACGAGAAGCCGAGCGAAGCGCGCAAGGCGAAGATGAAGGCGGCGGAGCGTCGTCGTCACAAGGACCGCAAGCGCGCGGCGAGGATGCGCGATATTTGATTGGCCGCGTGGCCGGCGAAGTCGACCGGCGACCGTGGTGATGGGCGGAAGGAAGAGCGTCGGGTCATGGACATGGCTCGGCGCTCTTCTCGTCCCCGGTGGAGCTCTCCGCCGTATCAGTGGTCCTTCTCACCGTGGTGATCTGTACGGTGCCCGTATCGGGTCCGGGGCCGGGGTGTCCCATCATCGCCAGTGGCCAATCGTAGATCGCCTCGAGCGGTTCACGGCGAAATACTGATTCCGGCGGTCCATCCGCGAGAACGCGTCCGCCCGCCAGGAGGATCAATCGGTCAGCGAAGCGGGCGGCGAGGTTGAGGTTGTGGGTCGCCAGGAGAACGGTGGCGCCGGTCGTGGCGAAGGTGCGGGCGAGCTCGAAGATCCGCATCTCGTGGCCGATATCGAGGGCGAGGGTCGGCTCGTCGAGGGCCAGGACGGCCGGCTCTTGCGCGAGGGCGCGAGCGATACGGACTCGCTGGCGTTCGCCGCCCGACAGGGTGTTGAAGGACCGATCGGCGAACGGTAGCACGTCGCAGCGAGCGAGTGCCTCGTCGACGATTCCGCTGTCTCGCGGGCCCGCCGCGCGGAGGGCGCCGAGATGGGGGTAGCGGCCCATCATCACCAGTTCCCGTGCCGTGAGCGGGAAGGTGATCTCCTCGTTCTGGGGGACGACCCCGATGGTGAGCGCCAGTTCGCGGCGAGTCCAGTCGGTGAGTGGCCGACCGCCAAGCCGGATCTCTCCCCTGTCGGATTTCAGGGCGCCGAGCAGCAACCGGACGAGTGTCGACTTCCCCGAGCCGTTCGGGCCGATGAGCGCCGTGAGCCGGCCCGCGTCGATCACCGTGCTCACCCCATCGATGGCGGGCGTCGTGGCCGAGGGATAACGGAAGTGGACGTCATCGAGCGACCATCCCGCTGATAACTCCGGGGGCGGCCGGGCCGTTACGCCGCTCACGCCGGCCTCCGACGAAGGAGCCAGACGAAGAACGGGACTCCGACGAAGGCGGTCACTACGCCGACCGGCAGTTCGGTCGGGGCGGCGACGACCCGCGCGACCGCGTCCGCGCTGGTGAGGAACGCGGCTCCGAGCAGTGCTGACGCCGGAATCAGGAAGCGGAACCCCCCACCCCAGGCCATCCGCACCACATGGGGGATGACGAGCCCGACGAACCCGATCACGCCCGAAACCGAAACCGCCGCCGCCGTGAGGAGCGACGCCGTCGCGTAGGCTATCAGCTTCACCCGTTCGACCGGGGCCCCGAGATAGAGCGCCGTGTCCTCGCCGATCGCCATCAGGTCCAGCGGGCGACCGAGGGCGAGCAGGACAACGATCCCCGGCACGAACCAGAGCGCGAGCATGGACGCCCCCGTCCACGTCGAGCCGGAGAAGCTGCCCATCATCCAGAAGATCGCCGAGCGGAAGGATTCCGCGTCGGTGAGCGTGAGAGCGAGGAGGATGCAGGCGTTGAAGAACGCTCCGACGACCACACCGGCGAGAAGGAGGACGCGGGTGTCGAGGGCGTGGCCGACCGAGGCCGCGATCCGCAGGACGAGGATGATGGCGGCGATCGCGCCGAGGAACGCCGCCGCGGGCAGTACCCAGCCGGCGGCGCCCGTCCAGCCGGCGAGCATCGCGCCTACGGCCCCGACCGCGGCGCCACCCGAGACGCCGAGCAGGTAAGGTTCGGCGAGCGGGTTCCGTAGCAGTCCCTGGAAAGTGGCGCCACTCGCCGCGAGCGCGGCTCCCACGAGGGCCGCGACCGTCGCGCGGGGGAGGCGCAATTGCCGGACAATCGCGTTCGCGGTCGGGTCACTCTGGCCGCGGACGGCGTCGGCGACTTCGCCGGGCGAGAGTGGAACGGCTCCGACCATCACGCTCACGAGGATCGCGACGAGCGCGAGGCACGCGAGCAGCAGGAGTCGCCCAGCGGGAGGAAGCCGCATCGCCATTCGCTCAGGGAGCCGTCGTCACGCCGGGGTGGATCGCGTCCCGGATCCGCCTCGTCGCCGCGCCGATCCCCGGCCCCGGCCGGTGAAGGGTATCCGCGGGGAGGGCAATGAAACGCGCGCCCGACGCCGCGAGTTCCCTCCATCCTGGCTGCGCCTTCACGTGCTCGACCGCTTTCTCTCCCTCGCCCGAGGCTGGCACGATCACCACGTCCGGCCGCCGCCGCACGATCTCTTCGAGCGAGACCTGAGGCGATGGCGTCGTCACATCGGCGAAGATGTTCCTTCCGCCCGCGACCTCGACGAGTTCACCGATGAAGAGACCCGGGCCCGCGACCATCGGCGGATCCAGGCTGATCATGTACAGAACGCCAGGAGTTTCGCGACCGGAGACCGAACGTTGAACCGCGTCCAGTTCGCGCCGCAACGTCGCCGCCAGGGCATTCGCTCCCGCGTCCCGTCCCGTCAAACGACCGAGGCGATCGATGGTCGCGAAGATGTCCGCGGTGTCCAGGGTCGCGACCGCGAAGACGGGGATTCCGAGTGACTCCAGTCGCGGCCGGACCCGAGCGGCACCGGCCTCCTCCCAGGCGATCACCAGGTCCGGCCGGAGCGAGGCGATCACCTCGATGCTCGGGGTGAGGCCGCCACCCACGGATGGAAGATGCTCGAGCGAGGCGTCGTCAAAGTCGGTACGACCGACGAGCAGGTCACCGCCGCCGATCGCGACAAGCGTCTCGGTCGCGGCCGGAACGATCGAAACCACGCGGGCGGCGGGGCGGGCGAGACGGACCGTTCGTCCCGCGTCGTCGACGGCCTCGACCGATGTGTACCCTTCATCGGTCGTCGCGATGTCCTGGTCGGGAGTGGAGCGGTCCGCGTCGCCTGGCGCGCAGGAACCCGCCGCGATGGCGGCCGTGAGCACGATGAGCGTGCCGCGCCACCCACCGCGGGCGAGACTCCGGACCGCCCGTACCCGGGTCATTCGCATTGAAAAACCCGTCCTTCCCGGATGCGGGGAGAACGGGAGCGGTGCCCGATGTCATCGTCGCGAACAGTCGGGACGGTGACGTCGGCGGACCCCGCTCCCCTCCCTCGAGGATTAACGTGCGGGAGCGAACGGAGCGGTCTCCTGGCTCGAGGCGGGCGTCGCCGGCCTTCCCGCCCCGGGTTCGGCCGGGGCAGTGGCTGGTTGGCGGGCCGGTCCGGATCGTCGTTCCGGGCCTCTCACAGTGGCGGGGCCGCGCCGGGTTCTCACCGGCTTCCGGTAGCGCCGTTCGCGTACTGACTCCCGGAAGGTAGGTGCCCGGAAGA
>CAZWJE010000055.1:9674-20774 GCA_964634395.1 uncultured Gemmatimonas sp.
GAAGTGGTCGCCTGGAGACTCGATGAGGTCGCCCCCGCGATGTCCGCCGTCGAGGACGCGGTCGAATCCGGGCTGCACGCCGCCGGTTTCATCTCGTACGAGGCAGCGCCGGCCTTCGAGCCCTCGCTCGTGGTGCACCAACCTCTCCGAGGGCTGCCGCTCCTTTCGTTCGGCTTCTATGCCACGCGAGAGGAGGTTGATCCCCTCGAGGATCCGCTCGCGGAATCCACGAACGATACCCCGCCCGCGGATGGCGCGGCCGCCTCCTCCGGTCGGTACGATCTCGGACCGCTCACCCCTTCACTCACTCTCGAAGCATACCGCGAACGGATTCGCCGGATCGGCGAACTGATCGCCGCGGGCGATACCTACCAGGTCAACTTCACTTTTCGGCTGCGCGCCGAGTACCATGGAGACGCCGCCGCGTTCTACGCCGACCTCCGCCGAGCCCAGCGTTCCGCGTACTGCGCGTACCTCCCCGCCGGTCGCTTTCATCTGCTCTCGGCGTCGCCGGAACTGTTCTTCCGCTGGCGCGACGGCCAGATCGAGACCCGTCCCATGAAAGGGACCCGTCCGCGTGGCCGCTGGACCGCCGAAGACGAGGCCCTCGCCAGCGAACTCCAGGGTTCGCCGAAGGATCGCGCCGAGAACCTGATGATCGTCGACCTCATCCGGAATGATCTCGGTCGGGTCGCCGAGATCGGCACGGTGCGGGTCCCCGAGCTCTTCGAGGTGGAGCGCTATCCGACCGTCCACCAGATGACCTCGACGGTGGTCGCGCGAACCCCTCCCGGGACGCGCTTTTCGGATCTCTGCCGCGTGCTCTTCCCCTCGGGATCGGTGACGGGAGCGCCGAAGATCCGGACATCCGCGATCATCCGGGAGCTCGAGGACTCCCCCCGCGGCGTCTACACCGGGGCGATCGGGTTCCTCTCCCCCGGTCCCGAGGCCGTTTTCAGCGTCGCGATCCGGACCGTGATGCTCGATGTCGCCGAAGGCCGCGCCGAGATCGGCGTCGGCAGCGGGATCGTCGCGGATTCCGACGCGGATGACGAATATCGCGAGTGCCTGCGAAAGGGCGTGTTCCTCCGCCATCGAGAGCCGGACTTCCGGCTCCTGGAATCATTGAGGCTGGACGCGGACGGCGAATATCCGCTCCTCGAACGGCACCTGAGGCGGCTGGCCGACTCGGCGCGCTTCTTCAGCTTCGCGTATGATGAACCGGCCGTGAGGAGATCGCTGGCGGAGCTGGTGGCCGGGACCCTGGGATCCATCGAGGCCGCCGCGACGAGGGAAGCCGAAGCGCGCCGATCGCCCGGGCCGGCGGGCGCGGCCATCCACAAGGTTAGGCTCCTGCTCGCCAGGGACGGGGAGGTCAGTGTTTCGGCGGAGCGGATCCCCGAACGGCTTCCGCCAGCGCGGATCGCTCTATCCGCTCTCCAGGTCGACACCACGGATTCGCTTCTCTTTCACAAGACGACCCATCGCGCCCTGTTCGAGCACGCCCTGGCGCTCCGATCCGATCTGGACGACGTGGTTCTGTCCAACGGTGCCGGCGAGATCACCGAAGCGACGCGCGCGAACATCGTGGTGGAACTCGACGGGGAACTCGTCACCCCGCCCATCGGGGCCGGGCTTCTCCCCGGAGTGATGCGCGGTCTGCTGCTGGATGAGGGGCGGGTGACCGAGCGGGTGCTGCGACCGTCCGATCTCACCGCCGCCACGCGGATCTGGCTGGTCAATGCCGTGCGTGGCTGGCGCGAGGCGCGCCTCTTCGGATAGAGGCGCGCCCCATCGTCGTTCTCCGGGCGTTCACCGTCCGGGGCGCCGGTCGCTACACGTCCCCGCTTCCCAGTTCGATCGTGACCCGAGACCTCTCACGGAGCACCTGCAGGGTGAATTGCCGTGTGTCCGGTCGCGAGAGCAACCAGCGGAGGTTGGCGACATCCTCGACCTCGTCTCCGTTCACGGAGAGGATCACGTCTCCATCGCGCAGACCGGCCCGGGCGGCCGGCGACTCCGGAGCGACTCGGACGACGAGCGCGCCGGTATCGGTGCCGAAGTAACTGGAGAGACCCGGCGTGATGTCAGTCAGCTCCGCGCCGGCGACGGCGCGCCGCCCGGTGGCCAGCGCCAGGCCGAGCGACCCGACTTCTTCGCGCATCCGGCGAAGCCCGGTCTCGACGTTCTCCCCGAAGCGGGGTGGTAGTGGACGGGCGCCACGCCCGTCACGGAAGGAGAAGCCGAGGCTGTCGCGGAAGAGGCCCCGAAGCTGGGCGTTCAGGCTATCCATCCGCACAGCGAGGCTGTCACGGTTCAACCGGAGCACTTCGAAGTCGCCCCTGCCTCCGCCCGGCGCGCGAAATATTCTGAACTCACCCGGCCCGCGGCCGAAGGCGACCCGCGCGGGTCGCTCGACCGCTTCGATCGTCAGCTCCCGCTCCGTCTGATCGCCGCGACCGGCGACCAACACCCGGACTTCGTCGCCAGGTTCGAGCCGGGAGGCGAGGATCGCCGCGCTCACGTCCGGGCGGCCATTCCAGCGCGTGATCCGGTCACCTCGGCGGAGACCCGCCTCCCGGGCCGGCGCGCCGGGAACCACATCGACCACGACGATCGGCCCTCCCCCTGACCCTTCTTCCTCGAAGGACATCCCGATCCACGCCGACGGCGCCTGCTCGGCCGGGGCTGGATCCTGCGCGGCGAGCGTGGTCGGCGCCACCGCTCCCAGCATCGCCGACGCCATCGTTGAAGCCGCGAAGATTCTCAGATTCCACATCTCGATCCTTCCATTTCTTCTGAATTCGAAGCGAATCCTTCCGCCGCGGGTCGCCGCCCGCAGATCAGAACCATTCATCGCCCACCCCGGCGGCCTCGATCTGCCGGAGCAGTTCATCCCGCTGGCCCAGAGCGGTGAGGTGGTAGCCATTGATGACCGGATCCGCCGGGGCCTCACGCAGTGCGGAACGGGTCGTCAGCACGATTCCCTCGAGCGCGACAAGACGGCTCAACGGATCGGAACCGTCGTTGTCGAAGCGGATTCGGGCGTACCTTGAGAGCGCCTCCAGATACGCCGCTTCCGCCCGGGCGAGCGACGCGGCGGCGGCTTCGGCCGAGCCGGTCGATCCCTCGCCGGCCAGTTCCGGTCCGGTGCCCCGAACTCCGAACGCGGCCCCGTTGTCGGCGGGCCCGCCGAGGAGTGGCGCGACGATGAACGTTCCCGAGACGCCGCCCAGCACGAAGAGCGCGACGCCAGCGGCGGCGCGCGGCCATCCGCTTTCCAGCGCGGGGAACCGTCGCCCGGCGCGTCGCCCCGGCAGGCGGATCGGTTCCGCCTCGATCGCTCGCGCGATCCGTTTCCGCACCAGATCGGGCATGTTCGGATCGGGAAGCTCCCGGAGGGAACGGGTCATCCGTTGCATTTCTTCCAGCTCGAACGCGCACTTCGCGCATGTTCCCAGATGGTTCGCTTCGCGGTCCGTGGGTGCTTCGTCCACCAGTTTCGCGAGGTCTTCGGCATTCAGGTGCATATGCTCTCTCCCGCAATGGTCGATGGTTCCAGGATCCCGCGCAGCTTGGCTCTCGCCTTGAAGAGCTGACTCTTGCACGTGCCGGGAGCGATCCCCATCAACTCTCCGATCTCTTCGTGGGTGTAGCCCTCGATATCGTGAAGGACGAGGACCCTCCGCATCCGCTCCGGCAGGCGGTCGACCGCTTCCTCCAACGTCAACCGGACGAGCGGTGACCCGCTCGGCGATGCCGATTCCAGCTCGTCGATGAACCCACCCGCCTCGTCACCGATCCGGGCGCGACGTCGGTTCCGACGAGCCCCATGAAGCACGGCGTTGACGGTGATACGGTGCAGCCAGGTGGTGAACCGTGACTCACCTCGGAATCCCGGTAGCGCGCGGACGACATTGACCCAGGCATCCTGCGCCCAGTCGGCGGCCATCTCGTCATCACCGGCGAGCCGGCGCGCGAGGGCGTAGACTCGCGCCGAGTGCCGCTCGTAGAGCCGTCCGATCGCCTCCCGATCTCCTCGGCGGGCGCGAGCGACGAGTTCGTCGTCAGTGCTGGATTGGTTCATCACGTTCATTCTGACGCACGATGGGACGGGAGGGTTGCCCGGCGGGGTGAAACGGACGTGGCGCCATGATACCCGATGTCACGCGGCGTCGACCCACGGGGAACGTCGGGTTCCGGATTCGCCCCCCTCATCCAGCCGTATTCAGTGACACTGACCCCCTCGCCGACCGCGGGATCCCGATCCAGGCGAACATCACCTTTCAGATCGGGCGAATAGTAGGAGCGCGCGAGTGCGGCGTTTGCTGTTCATGGGCCGCGGTCGCCGCCCGCACCGAGCTTCACCGGGACGGACCACTCCAACCCGATCTGCCGTGGAAGCCATCGATCTCATCCTGCGATCCTTGCGGGGAGAGGCAACGCCGTTCGAACAACAACGACTCCTCGCCTGGCGAGAGCGGTCGTTGGCGAACGAAAAGACATACCGCGGCGTCGCGAGGATCTGGGAGCTGTCTGGCAAGGTGCGCGGGAAGGGGCCGGAGACTCCACCGCCGTCGGCCCTGGAACTCCTGAATTCGAAGTCGGTGACTCGTCATGGCCGCGGATCCAGGCCCGTCTCGTCGCGTCGAAACCCGACATGGATCCTCGCCGCCGCGACGATCGTGCTGACCGCCGGCCTCGGCTTTCACATTCTCTGGGGTGGCCCGGAGGAGAGCGCGTCTTTCGCCGCTACCGAGTTCGTCACCGGGCCAGGCGAGATGGTGACCGCCAGGCTGAGCGATGGGACCGTCGTCAAACTCGCTCCGAGCAGTCGCCTGCGGGCACGCGGAACCCCAAGGGCGAGGGAGGTCTGGCTGGATGGTCGGGCCTTCTTCGCCGTCGCTCACGACAAGAGTCGGCCTTTTACGGTCCGGACTCGCGCCGGCGACGCGCTCGTTCTCGGAACCCGTTTCGAAGTCCTTCTCGAAGGCGACAGTCTCCGCGTGGTCGTCGTCGAAGGCAAGGTCTCTCTCGGCGCGGACGACGGCACGGTGCAAGTGGGTGCTGGTCAGGTCGCCCGACTGGCGGGAGGGGACTCGGTCGCCGTGGAAGACGTGGCCGATCTCGAACCATTCACGGGCTGGCTGGGCAACCTTCTCGTCTTCCAGGCCACCCCTTTGTCGTCCGTCGCCCGAGATCTGGAGCGTCACTACGGAGTCTCCGTCCAGATCGCGGATCCGGATCTCGAGGAGAAAACCGTTACCGCCTGGTTCAACCAAGCAAGTATGCGGGAGGTGGTTTCCGTCGTTTGCCGGGTCGTTGTCGCTCACTGCTCCGTGCAAGGGTCGGTCGTACATATCGAGCCGTAGGTCAGCCCTCGCCGCACCGTGAGTCCGTCATCCCCTCGTCTCAAGGAGAGCCGTATGACATGCATCGTCAGGGCCACCTCGACGGCGTCGATGCTTTTCGCGTTGGCGATTCCGGCCGTCGGTCAGACACTGTCTTCCCTGCCGTCGACATCCGATACGTCCCCGACAGACCTCAGGAGCATGCTGGTGCGGCCAGCGAGGCTCCACGTCGAGAATGTTCCTCTCGAGATTGGTTTGATCCGCCTGTACGAGGCCTCCGGCGTGCCGCTCGCGTTCAGCCCGAGTTACCTGCCGGCGAACCATGTGGTGACTTGCCGCTGCGAATCCTCGACGGTCGCCGAGGCCCTTGACCAGCTGCTCGAGGGGACATCGCTCCGTCACAACGAAAGCGGCAGGCAGATCGTCATCGAACCGCGCTCGAGGCTTTCCCCGGCGCCGATCGATTTCAATCTGCCCCCGCCGGGGCTATTCACGTCGTTACCGGCCCCGGAGCGATCCGGAGTGACGGCCGTCAGGAGTCCCGTTCTCCTCGTCGGGACAATCACGGGGAGGGTCGTGGACGCATCTTCCCTACAGCCGCTCTCGAGCGTCCAGGTCACGGTTCCGGACGCGGGGATCGGCACGTTGACCGACACGGATGGGCGATACACGCTCACCAACGTTCCGGACGGGCAGGTCACCCTCCGTGTTCAGATGATCGGGTACAGTTCGTCGCAACGGCAGCTGACGGTTGTCAACGGCGCGGTCCTGACGGCGGATTTCGCGATCTCGGTCCAGGCTCTCGCTCTGGACGAAGTCATCGTCACCGGTACCGCCGGAGGTCAGCAGCGTCGCGCGATCGGCAACGTCGTGGAGCGTGTGGACGCGGGTCAGATCATGGAGGTGGCGCCTGTCGTGAGCGTTCAGCAGCTGTTGGGTTCGCGGATGGCGGGGGTCGTCATCCAGGCCCCGGTCGCTCAGGTCGGTGCCGGCCAGTCGATTCAGGTCCGCGGAAGGGCGTCTCTCTCCCTGAGCGGCGATCCGATCGTCTACATCGACGGAGTGCGGGCGAACTCGAGTCTTGGTGGGCCGTCCGTTCGAGGTGGCGGCAACATCAGTCGCTTGAATGACCTGAATCCCGAGGACATCGAGAGGATCGAGGTTATCAAAGGGCCATCGGCGGCGACGCTCTATGGGACCGAAGCCGCGAACGGTGTGATACAGATCATCACCAAACGGGGCAGACCCGGCGCCACGCAGTTCAACTTCGGTTACAAGATGGGCGCCAACTGGCTGCAGGACCCCGCCGGACGCACGGGGCTCTCGTACTACACGAATGACCAGGGCGAGATCGAGAGCTTCAATCTCTACGAGCATGAAAAGGAGTTCGGTCGGGGGGAAGTCTTTGGTACAGGCTTCTCCAACTTCTACAACGGCAGCATGAACGGGGGGACGGACCAGATCCGTTACTTCGTATCGGCCGATTACGCGGACGAGAACGGAATCGTTCCCGAGAACTGGAACCGGAAGTTCACTGGCCGCATGAACCTGGGCCTGACGCCGACGGAAAAGTTGTCGGTGAACACGAGCATCGGGTACACGAACCAGACGACGCGCCAGATTCAGGGCGAGATCGCGACAGATGTCTTCAGTCAACTCGTTTGGGGATCTCCCGCCAGCAAGGACACGCCGCAGCGTGGATTTCTGTTCGCCCCGCCGGAAGCGCTCGCCACACCCGAGAACCTGGGTTCCGTCAATCGCATTACCGGCAGCCTGGAAGTCAACTATGAACCGGTGTCCTGGTTGAATCAGCGGGTTGTCGTTGGCGTGGATGTCGGAGAGGAAGAGGATTCCAAACTCTTTCCGAGAACCCCCGAGGGCGAGATCAACTGGTTCAGCGCTCGAGGTCTGGGCGACAAGACGATCGGAAGGGATCACGTCACTTTCGTGACCGCCGACTATGCCGGCACGATATCTCGTGCGCTCACCGAGACGATCAACGGTTCGTTCTCCTTCGGATTCCAGTATTATCGCCGATCAGCGCGCGCGCTGACGGTGGCGGGAAGCCTGTTCCCGGCGACTCCGGTGACCACCGTGGACGGTGCGGCCTCCACGCGGGGCAGCGAAAGCTTCACCGAAAACGCCACTGTCGGTATGTATCTGCAACAGGAACTCGACTGGGATAACCGTGTTTTCGTGACGGCCGCGGTTCGCGGAGACGACAACAGCGCCTTCGGCGCGAACTACGACGCGGCGATCTATCCCAAGCTCAGCGCTACCTGGATGGCGATCGAACCGGAGCCGCTCGGTCCGCTGAGCCAGCTGCGGCTTCGCGCGGCCTGGGGTATGGCGGGCCAGCAGCCCGGCACCAACGCGGCGGTCCGTCTCTACAACCCGATCACCGGCCCGGGAGGAACGTCGGCCGTGACCCCGGGAGCTTACGGCAATCCTGATCTGAAGCCCGAGGTCGGTGTCGAACTGGAAGTCGGCTTCGACGCGGCCCTCTTCGATGAACGTCTGAGCCTGCTGGTTACACGATACTCGCGGACGACGCGCGACGCGATCGTCCAGAATCCGCTGGCGCCCTCGAGCGGGTTCTCCGGATCCCAGTCCGTAAACGTCGGAGAGGTGAAGGGCTGGGGAACGGAACTCGCCATGGACGCGCGGCTGCTCGACACCGAAAAGACCGGTTTCAGCCTTGGCGCCACCTACAGCCGCATGGGCACGGAAGTCGTCAGCCTCGGCGGCGTGGAGTTTAGTAACGTCTTCGAAGGGTATCCACTCGGGACGTTCCTCAGCCGCAAGGTCGTTTCAGCCGATCTGGTCAATGGAACGGCCACCAATATGATGTGCGATGGCGGCACCGGTGTGGCCGGTATCGCGATGGGCGGAGATCCAGTGCCATGCAACAGCGCTCCGGCGGTGTACTGGGGACAGACCGCGCCGAAGTGGCAGGGCAGCCTCAACTCGACGCTAACCCTTTTCGGTCGCCTCCGACTGTTCGCCAGCGTGGAGGCACTGGGCGGAAACGTCCGGTCGGAGAGTACGGTGCCGGCGGGCCACACGAGTTACTGCATGACCCTCGCCTGTCAGCTCCGCGACGACCCGATCTTCCTCGCGTACCTGGCAGTCGACAGGAATCCGACGGGCTTCTACAAGGCGGGGTTCGCGAAACTTCGCGAGGTCTCCGCCACCTATAGCTTCTCGCCCGAACTCGCGAGCAGGATCGGAGCGGGGAGTGCTTCGGTAAGCCTTGCCGGTCGGAACCTGGCCACGCTCTGGCTCGAGAACGAAACAGGCCTGGACTTGCCTTACGGCGGCAACATCTGGGATCCGGAATACGGAGGACAGACCGTTCTGCCGCCCATGGCGAATCTCCTGATGTCATTCCGCGTCTCCTTCTGAGCTGGAGAGACTCATGACGACAATCCACGAGAAGTCGAGCCATCCCCGTCGCGGGGATGGTCCGCGATTCGGAAGTCATACGTCACGGCACAGCCGTGTCTTGCGCGCGGGTGCCGTGGCGTTGGTGGTGGGCGCCACATCCTCCCTGGGCGCCTGCGACAGCCTGCTGGCCGTGACGCTGCCTGGTAGTGTGACGGCGGAGTCGCTTGACGACCCGAGAATGGCGCGGACGGTTGTCCTTGGCGCCAGGGCGGATTTCGAGTGCGCCTTCGCGGCCTATGTGATGTCCAGCGGTGTTCTGACCGACGAGTTCATCAGTTCATCAACCCAGGGCGTTTTCAACCAGTGGGATGTTCGTGGCAACATCACGAACGCCCAAGGCTGCTATACGAGTTCCACCGCGAACAGCATCGGGTACTATGGGGCGCTGCAGCGGGGGCGCTATCAGGCGGAGGACGCATATCGGCGGGTTAGCGAGGCCTCAGTGGACGTCCTGCCCGACAAGAGCACCCTCCTGGCGCAGTCGGCCCTTGCCGCGGGTTACAGCTACACGTTGCTGGGCGAATCATTCTGTGTGATGGCGATCGATACGGGGCCCGCGCTTCAGCCCGACTCGGTACTTCGCATCGCCCGAACCCGCTTCACGACGGCTATCGCGGACGCGACCGCCGCCAACGACCAGCAGATCCTCAATGCCGCGAGGGTTGGGCGGGCTCGCGTCAACCTCGACCTCGGGGATCGCGCCGCCGCGCTCGCTGACGCCAACCTGGTACCGGCCGGCTTCGCTTACATGGTCGAGTACTCGACGGCGGATCCACGTACCGAGAATCAGGTCTACAACAATGATCACCGGAAGGAATACATCTCCGTCGATCCGTTCTTCCGGGATCTCGAAGTGGATGGTGTCGCGGATCCGCGCGTCCCCGTTCTCGACGCCGAGCGGATGGGCGCCGATCGGCTTACGCCCCTCTGGTTCCAGCAGAAGTACCCGACCGCGTCGAGCCCCATTCGTCTGGCCGGTTGGCCTGAGGCACAACTGATCGCGGCGGAGATCGAGCTTGGTCAGGCCGCTGTCGACCGAATCAATGTGCTGAGAGATCACCATGGGCTGCCCAACTATGCGCCCACGAATGTGGGTGACGACGCGGAAGTCCTCGCGCAGGTGATCGAGGAGCGGCGCCGAGAACTGTTCGCCGAAGGTCATCGCTACAACGACATCCTGCGGCTCGGTATCGAGTGGCAATCGGGACGCAATCACAAGAACCTCGCGTACGGGGCGACGACCTGCATGCCGCTGCCCGACGTGGAGTATCGCGCGAACCCGAATCTCTGACACTTTCAGTCCGTGCACCGCTTGCGTGTCGGCGTGCTGGTTCGCGAAAAAACGGGTATTGGTTGATGAATCGCGCGGGCGCGGGGGAGGTACCCGTGGTTCCGCTGGTACTCCTCTCCTCGGGAGGGAATGATGTTCAGACGTACTCGGACCATGGATCACCTGCTCCGCGTGTCGGTGGTCGTATTCGCCGTCGTTTTCCCCTCGGGTGCGTGGCCCCAGGGCCTGATGGGTGTCGGTACGGAGAGTCGGGACTGGATCGAAGGGCCGCTGCCTGACCCGATTCCGTCGCGGACCTATGACATCGAGATCGTTGAGCACATCAAGATCCCCATGCGTGACGGAGTGCGCCTCGATGGCGTGCTCTACATCCCCGAGGTGGCCACGCCGGGGCCCTGCATCCTGATCGCGGATGGTTACGGCTGGAGCTTCGATTCGAGGGACCGCCGCTTCGCCGAGGAACGTGGATACGCCGTGGTGAATGCGAGCTACCGAGGGATCGACGAATCGGAAGGCGAGGCCGGTCTGTACGAGTACTATGGCCGGGACGGCTACGACATGGTCGAGTGGATGGCGCGGCAGCCATGGTGCGACGGAAACGTCGGCATGTTCGGCTCGTCCCTTCCTGGCATTCCGCTATGGCAGATCGCCAAGGCCGCGCCGCCCAGTCTGAAGGCGATCGCGCCGGACGTGGCCTGCGGCAACTGCTACGAGTACCTCTGGTACCCTGGCGGAATGCTGCCTGGCGCGGGCCGCGAGTCTCGCGGCGTTCATGAGTACAGGGCGGCGATCCAGCACCGCGACTACGACGACTGGTGGCGTGGCCAGACGGCACTTACCGAGGACTACGACGCAATGGCGAGGAGCGGGATCGCCATCATGGTCACCGGTGGGTGGAAGGACTACATCACCCCGGGGAACGTCCAGGCGTTCGCCGAGTTCGCGGCGGCGGGAGGGACCGGCCGGCTCCTGATCGATCCCGGTGCCCATATGTCGGCGCGGCGCGCCATC
>CAZWJE010000056.1:0-20758 GCA_964634395.1 uncultured Gemmatimonas sp.
GAACTCGAGCGGATCGCTCCCGGGCTGGGCGCCGTGATCGAACGGACCGCCTCGGGGATGAAACCCATCCGTCGGTTCGAGACCAACTCCGCGGCGCCCGAATCTTCCATACTCGGGGTGAGCACGACGCTCGTCGAACGAACCGATGGAGGACGGCCGCGGGTCACGGCGATCTTCCAGGACATCACCGAGAAAGTGCGCGTCGAGGGGTTGCGGAGGCGGGCGGAGCGGCTGGAGGCGGTGGCGGAGCTGAGCGCGTCACTCGCGCACGAGATCAGGAACCCGCTCGCGTCGATCCGCAGCGCCGTCGAGCAGATCGCGGGGGGACGGCTCGACGCGGAAGACGCCGAAGTGCTCGGCTCGCTGGTCGTCCGCGAAACCGACCGGGTCACCAGCCTCCTGGGTGACTTCATCGATTTCGCCCGGGTGAAGGTGGTCGCGCCGAAGCCGCTGGATTACACGGCTGTCGTCGCGGAAGTCGTGGAGGTCGTCCGCAACCATCCCGACACACGGGCCGCCGCCGTACACGTGACCCTCCAGGCGCCGGATGACCCGATCTGGATTCGGGGTGCCGATGACCTCCTTCGCCGCGCGATCTTCAACCTGACGCTCAACGCCGCGCAGTGGGCGGGGGCGGACGGGGCGGTCGAACTGACGATCGACGAGATCCGCTCCGACATCCTCTCTCCGGCGTTCGGCGCGCTCCAGATCGTGCGGCTCACGATCTCCGACAGCGGCCCGGGTGTATCCGAAGAGATCCGGGAACAGATCTTCGACCCGTTTTTCACCCGGCGGCCGGGGGGGACCGGGCTCGGTCTCGCCCTCGTCCAGCGGGCCGTGGAGGCGCACGGCGGGGCGATTTTCGTCGACCCTGTTTCAGATCACCGGAGTGGGAATCGGGGCGCCCTCTTCTCGGTCTATCTTCCCACGTTCGAGCGCGACTCCGCGCCCGCTGAAGTATACCCGAAGCGAGCAGTAGCACCGTGAGTAACCCGAAGGTCCTGATCGTCGACGACGAAACCGCCATCCTCGATATCCTGCGGATCCTCCTCAAGCGAGACGGATTCGAGGTTCACACCGCGTCCAGCGGGCAGATGGGCCTCGACGCGCTCCCTGTGGTCCGTCCCGACCTGGTCCTCAGTGACATCCGCATGCCGTCGGTGAGCGGGATCGATATCCTCGCCGCCGCCCGCGAGATGGACCCCACGCTGCCCGTGATCCTGATGACCGCCCAGGCCTCGCTGAACAGCGCGATCCAGGCGGTGAACGAGGGCGCGTTCCATTACGTCCAGAAGCCGTTCTCGAACGAGGAGATGTTGACGATCTGCCGGCGGGCGGCCGAATCGCGCGAACTGAAGCGCGAGAACCAAGCGCTCCGTCGTGAGATCCGGCGCCGGGACGTCGGCACCGCGACCCGGCCGGCGGGGAAGAGCAGCGGATTCCTCGAAGTGCTCCGCGTCGCGGAGACGGTGGCGCCGGCGGACTCGACCGTCCTGATCTCCGGCGAGTCGGGAACCGGCAAGGAGGTCGTCGCCCGTTACATCCACGCGCTCTCCGACCGCTCGGACGGACCGTTCGTGTCGATCAACTGCGGCGCGCTTCCCGAGAGCCTTCTGGAATCCGAACTCTTCGGTCACGTGAAGGGGTCGTTCACCGGTGCCGTGCGAGACAAACAGGGTCTCTTCGAGGCGGCCCGCTCGGGCACCTTCTTCCTCGACGAGGTCGGGGAGATGACCCCGGCCACGCAGGTGAAGGTGCTGCGGGCGCTCCAGGAGCGAGAGGTCGTGCCGGTCGGCGCCACCGAGCCGATCACCGTCGACGCGCGGATCATCGCCGCCACCAACCGCGACCTCGAAGAGGAGATGCGGCGCGGCGGCTTCCGTGGTGACCTGTACTACCGGTTGAATGTCGTCACCCTTCATCTGCCCCCGTTACGCGACCGGATCGACGACGTCCCGATCCTCGCCGAATTCTTCCTCGAACGCTTCGCGGCGACACGCGGCCGTCGGGCGCCGCGGCTCTCGTCCGCCGCGCTGGCGGCTTTCCAGGCCTACGACTGGCCCGGGAACGTGCGCGAACTGGAGAACGCGCTCGAGCGCGCGGCCGTCCTTTCCGGCGACGATGAGATCGACCTGGAAGAACTGCCCGGTCGCATTACCGCCGATCGCGCCCAGCCTCTCGTGTCCGACCGCCTCCCGCCCAACCCGTCACTCGAAATCATCGAGCGGGCGTATATCCATTGGGTGCTCCAGGCGGAGGGCGGCAACCGGACCCGGACGGCGGAGATCCTGGGGATCGATCCGTCGACGCTCTACCGGAAGCTGGCGCGCTACGGGATATCCTGAAGGGGTGCGGCGGCGTCGCGGCTGGCATGGGATCCACTCGATTTTCCTTGATCGGCTCCCGATGCCCGGTTAGCTTCTTCGACCATGCCGGACAAATCTTCCCCCACCCTTCGTCAGCTCTACGACCTCTGGGTCGAGGACCAGATCGAGGATTACAAGGACAGCGTTTCCCGTTCCGACCTCCTTCGTCTCGCGGACGAGGCCTGCGAAGATCTTCGTGTTAGTCAGGTCGGTCAGTATCAGATCACGGAGATCCTCCTCACCAACGCCGTCGATCGGAAAATCTTCTCGCTGTTGCGGCTGCCGAGCTTCCGGGCGTGGAACCGGGCCCGTCGGAACGGGAGCCGCCCCGAACGCGACGAGCGTTCGACGTCACCCGAGGAACCGTCCGATTCGGCCTGAAGGACCCGCCGCGGTCCGCTCCAGTGAATCCGGGACGTGTCGAAATGACACGCGCAACGTCCTCAGGAGTGAACACACCGCATTCGGGCGTTCGGGGTACATACATCGTAAATATCGATTGCATATCTATTTACATGGACAACGAAGGCGGGCATGCGTCGTGCCAGATCGGACGGCGCGGGTCTGTTGCCCGCGTCTTTTTCATACAGAAGGTGGGTACGTCATGGTCGAGCACGAGTCTGGAGCGGAGTGTACGGCGCTCCCGGAGAACCCGGTGGGGATTATCGTTCACGATTCGCGGCCGGTGCAATCGCGGCCTCGCGCGGTCGCGTTCGTGTACGGATACGATGAGAATACACAGCCCTCGCTGCCCTACGGTCGCTGGAAGCAGGGACACAAGGCGGCGTAACGAAGGATGAAGACGCCCGCGTGGATCCGCCGCCGGGGACGTGAGGGAAGAACGAAGATGGGTTGAGCGGGGCGGGATACTTCGGTCGTCGCGGCGCGGTCGGGCGGTTTGCCCGGCCGCGCCGCGGAGTTTAACGGTTGGTCGTTTCCTTGCGGCCGTGCGGTCACGCACGTCCGACGTCGGATCGCGCGGACTCGCGACGCCCTGGCTCGATGACCGGGTGATGGGGTGGCGTACCCGCGCGACGAACTTTCGCCGGAGGCGAGAAGGAGGGGCCGGGCGATGCGGATCGCCGTGGTCGGAGGAGGCCTTTCGGGGCTGGTGGCCGGCTACGTCCTGGGGCGACGTGGCGCGGAGGCCGTCGTGTACGAAGCGACGGAGCGGCTGGGTGGCCGGGCCCTGACCGACGACCTGGACGGGTTACGGATCGACCCTGGCGCGCAGCTTTTCGGCTCGATGTTCGAGCGGTTCCTCGGGCTGGTGCGCGAGGTCGGTCTGGGTGAACGGCTCGTGCGGGTACCGGGTCGCGACGCGCTCTGGCGCGATGGCCGCGCGCACGAGGTGGTCTATGGTTCGGTCACCAGCATGGCGGCTTCCGGGGGGCTCCCATTCTTCACCAAGCTCCGGCTCGGCACGACCTACGTGCCCTTTCTCGCGCGCCACGGATCGGATCTCTCGATCGCGGCGCCGGAGAGGGCCGCCGTCGCCGGTCTCGATCGGGAGTCGATCGCCTCGTGGGGCGAGCGCGAGATCGATGACGCGTTCGTAAGCGCTCTCGTCTACCCACAACTCGGCGCGTATTACGCCGCGTCACCCGCCGAGACGAGCGCGGGTTTCTATCACATCCTCGCCCGCTACGGGATGGACGTCTCACTGCACGCCCTGGACGGCGGAGTGGGCCAGCTGGCTGATCGTCTGGCGTCACGTATCGTCGAGCGGGGCGGTGAGGTGCGGCGGATGGAGCCCGTTCGCGAGGTGATCCTCGACGACGAGGAGGGCGGGGCGGGAAAGATCCGCACGGTCGGCGAGGTCGGGAGCGACGGTGGCGACGGGAGCGACGCGGCGACGGGTGCCGCGTCAGGCCCGGGCGCGGGTCGATCCCGACGAGCCAGAATCGTCACCGATGTGACCGAGGAGCGCTTTGACGGCGTGGTGGCGGCGGTCCCGGCACCGCTCCTCCGGCCGATTCTGCGCGGCGCCCGGCCTTCGCTCCTCGACTGGCTCGACCGGGTCGTCTACCGGCCCTCGGTCGCGCTCGTGCTTCTGCTCGACGCCCCGACGCGGGAACGCTACTTCGGCCTTTCCTTCCCCCGCGGCACGAACCGCTTCGTCGCCGCCGTGGCGAGCCAGGAGCACAAGGGAGTTCCGCTCGGCGATACGGCTCGCGGCGCCATGATCGCCTTCGCGACGCCCGATTCGGCCGGGTCACTCCTGGCGATGCGCTCGCGAGAGATCCTCGACCGCATGCTCCCGGAAATCGCGGCCGCGTTCCCCGGGATCGAGACCCGGGTGACGCGCGCACGCGCCTATCGCTGGAAGGAAGGCGCACCCCTGATGTATCCGGGTTACCTTGGACGGCTCGGCGAGTTCAGGAAAGGTCAGGTCGAAGGCGAGGCTCGCCTGGTGGTCGCCGGTGACTATCTTTACGGTCCATCCGTCGAAGGCGCCGTCCTCTCGGGGTACGCGGCGGCGGCGCGGCTGATCGCACGGGTGGAGGGGTAGCGGGGATGACAGCCTCAGAGTCGGGGTAACATCTACAATGACATTCGTGGCGACGACATCGACAATGGCGTTCGTGCCTGGGATGTCGGCATTCGTTCCACGGATCACCATGATGTCCGCGATCCGAACCCTCCGACGGGAAACAACTGACGATACGTCAACCTGTGCAAGGATATGAGAAATGACACACACCAACACGACCACCGCCGCTGACCCGGTCGACGAGATTCACTCCGATCGCTGGTGCGCCATGGGCCTGGCGGAGCATCGCGGCCTGCTCACGGCGCTGCTGGCGGCGGAGATGGATGCGGGTGCCCCCGGCGCGGTCGTCACCGACGTGAGCATCGAGGTCGGCCCGATCGGGAGAGAGTACGATCTGACCGCGGTGGTCGAAACCGACGTCGGCCGGCTGCGCACGCCGCTCTGGTCGCACGCGCGCGCCACGCTCTACTGTGACGAGTCGGTTCATCCCGCGAACCGGGAGCGATACGACCCGGCGTCCGCGGTTCGGGAAGCCGCGGCCCGGCTCCGTTCCCGGCTCGCGGTTCCATACCGGCTCGAGAGTCGCGGTCTCACCTTCAGCGTGACGGATGAAACCGGTGCCGAGCGCGGCTGGACGGCGGAGCATTCGATTTTCCGCGGGAGGACGGCGGTCGTGCGGGAGGATCGCGTCGAGGGCGTCACGGAGGTGGACGTGCGCGATCTGCTCGGCCGCTTCTATACGGGCCCTTCATTACGTCTCGCGCGTGAAGGTGGTGAAGCGTTCCTTCTCCCGGGGGCCGGCGAGGTCGAGGGTCCGATGGTGACGCTCTGCCATGGGTGCGGGCGCTGGTTCGAGGAGGCGGCCGCGGCCTGCCCCACGTGTGGAAGCGATCGTGTCGACGTGATCGTCGCGGCACGGGTACCGCCCCGATGAGCGCTCCGGCGATCGTGGCCGGCGGGGCC
This sequence comes from uncultured Gemmatimonas sp., assembly GCA_964634395.1. Lineage (GTDB taxonomy): Bacteria > Gemmatimonadota > Gemmatimonadetes > Longimicrobiales > Longimicrobiaceae > WHSP01. The sequence continues at coordinate 5,824 of CAZWJE010000056.1, forward strand.
GCGCACCTCGAATGCACGCTCTGTGGCAGACAGTATCCCGCCGACCAGTCGTGGACGCTCTCTCCCTGCTGCAAGCGCCCGCTCTACGCGCGCTACGACCTCGAACGGGTCCGCCCGCGGGTCGATCGTGACGCTCTCGCCACGCGTCCGGCCGATCTCTGGCGTTACGCGGAGATGCTGCCGGTCCGCGATCCGGCGAACGCGGTTCGGCTCGGCGAGGGGTGGACTCCACTCGTCGACGCGCCCCGTCTCGCCGCGGAACTGGGGGTCGACCGGGTCTGGGTGAAGGACGAGAGCCAGAACCCGACGGCGTCGTTCAAGGCGCGGGGCCTCGGGCTGGCGGTTTCGATGGCGAAGGAGTTCGGCGTCACCGAGATCGCGATTCCCTCGGCGGGGAACGCGGGCAGTGCGGCGGCCGCGTACGGCGCCGCCGCCGGGATCCCCACGCACGTCGTGGTTCCGGCCGATACCCCGCGCGCGATCGTCGCGGAAATCCGGGCTCTCGGGGCGGACCTCGAACTGCTCGATGGACTCATCAACGACTGTGGGGTACGCGTCGCCGAGGGCGCCCGCGACCATGGCTGGTTCGACATCTCCACGCTCAAGGAGCCGTACCGGGTCGAAGGCAAGAAGACGATGGGCTACGAGGTCGCCGAGCAACTGGGTTGGCGGCTGCCCGACGTGATCATCTACCCGACCGGCGGTGGAACCGGGCTGGTCGGCATGTGGAAGGCGTTCGAGGAGATGGAAAGGCTCGGCTGGATCGGACCGGCACGTCCGAAGGTCATCGCTGTCCAGGCGGCGGGGTGCGCGCCGATCTGGCGCGCCTGGACGCGGGGCGATCAGTTCGCGGAGCCCTGGCGCGGCGCGGAAACGTACGCCTCGGGCATCCGCGTGCCCGCCGCCGTCGGTGATTTTCTCATCCTCCGCGCGGTCCGTGAATCCGGCGGGGCGGTCGCGACGGTGACTGACGACGAGATGCGCGACTGGACCAGGCGGGTCGGCGCGATGACGGGGATCTTCGTCTCACCGGAGGGCGCGGCCACGGCGGCGGCGGTGCCTCAACTGGTCGAGTCCGGGGTGATTGACCGGGCCGATGAGGTGGTTCTCTTCAACACGGGGAGCGGGATCAAGTACGTGAGCTAGCCCGGAAAGCGCTTGACGGTTCGGCCGCGCGCGCGCAGCTTCCGTCCGACCCGCGATCTTCATCCGCGCCGTTCCGTCTCCCCCGCATCCGGCTTCGCCATGACACACTCGATTCGCCTCACCGTCGCGAGTCTCGCCGCGGCGATCACCATGGCATCCGCGCCATCGGCGCTCCGCGGGCAGGAGGCCGTGCACCTGCCGATCCTTCGCGACAACTTCCAGGCCGCTCTCGAGGAGATCGTACTCGGCTACGACGGCGTGGCCGGCGCGCACGTGATCGACCTCACCTCGGGCGAGACGTGGGACGTACGCGGCGACGTCGTCTTCCCCCAGGCGAGCGCGATCAAGGTGGCGATTCTGCTCGAACTATTCCGCCGCGCCGACGCGGAGCCCGGCCTGCTCCGCGAGCGCGTCGAGCTGACCGCCGCGGTACGCACGGGTGGCAGCGGCGTGCTCCACTACCTGACCGACGGTGGATCCGCGCTCTCCCTCGAGGACCACGCGATCTACATGATCGTCTTTTCCGACAACACTTCCACGAACGTCCTCATCGACGAGCTGGGGATGGACGCGATCAACCGGCTCACCGCGTCGCTCGGCGCGCCGAACACCCGGGTCCAGCGGAAGATGATCCAGCCGGAAGCGTCGGCCCGCGGGGATGAGAACATCTCCACGCCGCGGGAGGCGGCGATGCTGATGCGGAGGATCGCCGCCTGTGATCTGCCGATGAGCACCGCGTCGTGCCAGCGGCTGACCGAGATCCTGGAGATCCCCAAGGGGGGCCCCATGCGGGCACCGGTGCCGGCGAACGTGCGGATCGCCTACAAGCCCGGCGGGATCACGGGAGTGTCGACGGCCTGGGCGCTGGTTCAGCTCCCCGGTCGGCCGTACGCGGTCGGGGTGATGGCCACCTACGGCGGCGACGGGGACGCGGTCGTGGAAGCCGTGTCCCGCGCGGCGTATGGCTACTTCTCGCGGCTGGCTGGCGCGACGCCGTGGGGCACGCGGGTCGATCCCGAGATGATGGAGCGGGTCAGAATCGAGAACTGACCGGGACGCGATCGAGAACGGACGGAGCCGCGCGAGTCGTCGCGGATTCATCGGGAAACCGTCGTGGAAATGCCCGCGGAGAAACAGCGGGAGAGCGGCAATCAGGCTCGCGATTCCTTCATGCCCGGTGTCGGGCGTGGTTCACGAGGGCGGGCGCACCCCCATCGGCTCCACGGTCGGTCGCTCATCGCTGTTCGCCAGGTCCCAGGCGGCCTGGTGGATCATGCGCACGATCCGGGTCATCTTCTCGTAATTGACCCGGTCCGGCGTGTCAGCCACCGTGTGGTAGTCCGGGTGCAGACTGGTGTGGATGAAGAGCGCCGGCACCCCGTTCTGCAGGAATGGCCACTGATCGCTCCGACGCAACAGGTTGGTGGCGTTGTTGTCGTAGCGCATCCGCAGGGTGAGGCCGGTTCCGGCGGCGGTATTGGCGGCCTCGACCACCGCCGCGAGCCCGGGAGTGCGGCTGTAACCGAGGATATTGAGCGCGTTGGAGTTCGATTCCGCGGTCTGGGGCTCCATTCCGTTGAAACGTGGATCGGGTTCGACGGGCACTTCCTGGTCCCGGCCGATCATGTCCAGGTTGAACACACCCACGGTGTTCCCGAGCGGGAAGGGCGCGCGGTGAATGTACGCCCACGCGCCGAGGGATGGGCCTCGCTCTTCGGCATCGGTGGCCATCAGGAGAATCGAACGTCGCGGGCGGATCCCTTCGTCCGCCGCCGCGTCGAGGGCCGCCGCGATCGCCAGAACGCCGGCCGTCCCGGAAGCGTTGTCGTCCGCCCCACCGAAGATCGACTCGCCGTCGGCACCGTTCATGTCGTGGTGGCCCAGGACGATCACCACCTCGTCGCGGAGGAGCGGGTCCTCGCCGCGGACGATCGCGACGACGTTCCGCGCGGGGACTGGGTTCCGGTTCACCGAGGTCGTCAGGCTCACCGTCGCGCCCGGCAGTTCGCGCACGCCGAGGCCGCTACCCGCCCGCCCCGCCTCCTCGGCCTCGCGTGCCAGCGCCTCCAGCGTCTCCCCGCTTCCCGTCACGAGCCGTTCCGCCAGCTCGGCGGAGATGAACGCACCCGGGATCGGGATCCGTTCCAGCCGTTCAGGGAGTGAGAACGTCTCGATCCGACGCCGTTCCGCCGGCCAGTAGTTCGCCGCTGCCCGCTCCCAGTTCTGCTGGTCGGCGCGGTTGTGCACGTCGCGCACGAAGAGGATCCCGGCCGCCCCCCGCTCCGCCGCCGCGATCGCCTTCCGCCAGTCACGCGACGCCTCGCTCGTCACCATCCCGTCGAACGGGCTCGCGGGATCGCCGACCATTGGCTCCCGTTCCAGCACCAGCACGATCTTGCCCGTCACGTCCGCGCCGCGGTAGTCGTCGTATCGCAGCCCCGGCTCGACCATCCCGAACCCCGCGAATACCACTTCACCCGACGCGGTGCCGGACGCGCTCACATTCAGCGGATACCATCCCTCGCCCGGCGTCTGTTCGTCGGATTCACCACCGACGGAAAATCGATTCTCGGGCCCCAGGCTGAACCAGATCAGATCGAAGTTCTGGTAGTAGCCGTCATCGCCGCCCGGCTCGAGCCCGAGCGACGCGAAGCGCGCGGCGATCCATTCCGCCGTCTTCGCGATCTCCGGTGTGCCGACGAGCCGTCCGCGGGTGGAATCATGGGCGATCTCGCGCACGTCGGCCTCGAGCGCGGCCAGCGTGATCGCGTCGATGTGCGGTGCTGGCCCGGCCTGGACGGCGTCGGTGTTCGCGCAGGCGGCGAACAGCAGGGTCGCCGAGGCAAGGAAGGGGATACCGGTCGGGAACCTCATGGGGGATCTCTTCGCTGCGTGTGGAGTGAGCGGCGTATGGGGCGGGTCCCTACGATCAGGCCGGCCTGGTCGTCGGTGAGGCGATCGTCGATCCCCGTTTCTCGAAGGAGGGGATTACCCCGCCCGGATCGTGGTCAGCAGCTGGTCGAGCGTCGAGCGTTCGGGCGCGGTGAGGATCGCGTTGAACTCGTCCTGGACGCGCGCGACGGCCGCGCTCCCGGCGGCGGCCCGGTCGGCGCCGAGATCGGTGAGTTCGGCGCGGACGCTGCGGCGGTCGGAGGGGTCGTGTACCCGCCGCACCAGGCCCTCGCTCTCGAGCCGGTCGACCAGCGTCGTCATGTTCGACGGCACGCAGCTGTTCCCCTCCGCGAGCATGCGCAAGGGGAGGGGTTCACCCGCCGCCGCGAGTTGGCTGAGTACTTCCATCTTGGCGCGGGAGAGGCCGATCGGCTTGAGGGCACTCTCGAGACGCTCCTGAAGTGCGTGCGCGGTCGTCAGCAGCGTGACGAAGAGAGGTTCCCGGGAGGGGTTGATCACCATAGGCAACGTCGTCGTCGGTCGAGAGACGGAAGGCCGCCATCGGCCGAAGGATAAGGAGCGCATACGGGTCGGGCAATGAACTTGACCCCTCTGTGCCTCCACCGTTCCCTCCGAGGTGATTCGCACGCTCGTTCCCGCCCGCTTATCTTGATCGTCACCGCTCCCCGCTCGGCGGTTTCCCCGGCGAGCGGGTTGACCCGATCAGGAGCTATCCCCGATGTCAGACTGGACCATTCTGAAGGCCCGGATGGTCGCGACCCGTGATTCACTCGCCGGCCTGCTCGCCGGCGAAGCGCGTCGCGCGGACGTGATTCCTCCGACGTGGAACAACAACCTCCATTGGCACGTCGGTCACCTGGTGACGAGCCCGTATATCCTCACCCACGGTCTCTTCGGTGAACCGCTGCCGTTGCCGCCCGAGTACCGGAAATGGTTCGCTCGCGGCACGAGTCCGCGCGAGTGGGGCGACGCGCCCATCCCGTCCTACGATCTCCTCCTCACGCGGCTGACCGACGTCGTGCCGACGCTCTTCGCCGACCTGGAAGCCCGCGCGGATGATCCGTTTCCGGACCCATACATGACCTCGCTCGGGATCCGGCTGGTCACTCCGCGGGACGCGCTCTCGTTCAGCCTCATCCACGACGGCATTCATCTGGGAATGATCCAGGCATTGAAACGAGGCCTCGACGCGATGGCCTGAGCGTCCGACACCGCTCGAATGTCTCCGGGCCGACGCCGCGGACCTCCACGCCGATCCACCTTCGAACCGCCGCCCGCAACCGCGAACCGGGAGAACACACCGATGAAGAGACACGCCGTCGCCACCGTGGCCGCATTGTTCTCACTCGGTTGCGCGGCGCGCGCGCCACTCCCGCCGCCCGCTCCCGTACGTCTCGTCGCCACACCTGTCCTGGTTTCGGCCCCTCCCGAAGAGGTCGGGTTCGACGCCGCGCTCGGGACGACGATCGATTCGATCATGACCGAAGGTGTCGCCGACGGCGCGGCGCCCGGCGCCGTGCTCGTCGTCGGTCGATACGGTCGTATCGTGCATATGGGCGCCTACGGGCGAATCGACACTCCAGCCAACGCTCCGGCGGTGACGGACTCGACGCTCTTCGACCTCGCGTCGCTCACCAAGGTCGTCGCCGGCACCACCGTCGCCATGATGCTCGAGGAGGAAGGCCAGCTCGACCTCGACCTGCCCGTCCACCACTACCTTCCCGAGTTCGATGCGCCCGACAAGGCGGGGATCACGGTCCGACACCTGCTCACCCACAGCGCGGGCTTCATCTCCGGCACGTCGCTCTGGCGCGACTATTCGACGCGCGAGGAATTCCTGCGCGCGATCAACGAGCGCCCGCTCGCTTACACGCCGGGTGACAGCGCGATCTACAGCGACTGGAGTCTCATCACCGGCGGGATCATCATCGAGCGCGTCACCGGGCTGCCGCTGGACGTGACGCTTCGTCAGCGCGTATGGGAACCGCTGGGGATGCGCGACACCGGGTTCAACCCGCTCGCGCGCGCGCCGCTCCTTCCCGGCCAGCCGTGCACCGTCGCCTACCGCGCGGACCACCCGCTGCTCGCGCGAATCGCGGCGACGGAACTCGACTCGGTGTACCGGAACGGGATCACGCACGGGATCGTTCACGATGAGAACGCGTGCGCGGTCGGCGGCGTCTCGGGTCACGCGGGGCTCTTCTCATCGGCCCGCGACCTCGCCGTCTTCGCGCAGATGCTTCTCAACGGCGGGTATTATGGGGAGACGCGGATCCTCGACCCGAACACGATCGCCCGCTGGACCGCGCGGCAGAACCCCGGCTCCAGTCGCGCTCTCGGCTGGGACACGCCCTCCGGCAACTCCAGCGCGGGCCGGTTCGCCTCGCCACGTTCCTTCGGCCACACCGGGTTCACGGGTACGAGCATGTGGATGGATCCGGAGCGCGGGCTCTTCGTCATCATGCTCACCAACCGTGTCAATCCGACCCGCCAGAACACGCGCCACGAGCGGCTGCGGCGCGATGTCTCGAACGCCATCCACGAGGCGCTGACCGACGCGCCGCTGATCGACTGGCGGCCTCCGCCCGAACGGTGACGAACGCGCCCGTACCGGCGCGCCCACTCGCCTCCGTACCTATCGCGTCGTTCGGCCCGGTGGACTTTCCCCCCGGCGGGGCCGCGATTCGCCTCGTTCCCGATCACCTTCCGGCGCCGCGGGTTTTCCGGCGGTCGGCGCGCCTAGCGTTTCAGACCTTCTTCGGCGATCACTTCCCGGGTGACCCACGCTTCGAGTCCGTCGTCGACGAACGCGCGCCTTCGCCACCGTCCGGTGCGGAACCAGATCGCGGCGGTGGTCGCGGCGACGATCTCGGAGATCGGGAAGGACCACCAGATTCCCGTGTACGCCAGCGAAGTGCGAGTCGAAAGCACGAACGCGAGGGGGAAGCGGAGGACCCAGAGCGAGACGATCGCCAGCAGCATCGCCGCCAGCGTGTCGCCGGCCCCGCGGAAGGCGCCGGCCAGAACCTGTTGCACGCCGGTGAAGCCGAAGCTGACCGCCAGGATGCGCACGAACTGGGCGCCCATCTCCGCCTCCCGCGGCGCGTCCGGCAGGAAGAGCGCGGTCGCGGGATAGGCGAAGAGGTAGAGAACGACCCCCATTCCGGTCAGTGACAGGAAGGCGATGCGGCCGCCCGACACGGCGACCTCGCGGGCGCGATCCAGGTTGCCGGCTCCCACGGCGTGCCCCACGAGCGCCGAAGTCGCCATGGAGAATCCGAGCGCCGGGATGATCACGAAGCTGAGGATCCTCGCCCCGATCCCGTAGGCGGCGAGCACGGCGGTCCCGAAGCCGGTCACCAGAACGGCCATCATCGCGATCCCCGCCGCGCGCGTGGATTGCTCGAGCGACGCGGGGACACCCAGTCGGAACATCTCCCAGATCAGCCCCAGGTCCGGCTTGAGGTCCGCCAGTCGCGGACGCGCCTCGACGCGGCCGGCGAAGAGGAGCCCGATCCCGATCGCCGCCGATAGTCCCTGCGTCAGGACCGTCGCGACCGCCGCGCCGGTCACCTCCATCCGCGGGATCGGTCCCCAGCCGAGGATGAAGAGCGGGTCGAGGACGAAGTTGAGCAGCACCGTGCCGAGCACGACAACCAGCGGCGTGCGCGCGTCCCCGACACTGCGCAGGATCGTCTGGAAGACGATGTACAGAAACTGGAAGACGAGCCCGAGAAACGAGATCCGCAGGTACGCGATCGCGGGAACGGCGACTTCCGGCTCAGGACCGAGCAACCCCACCATCGAGGGCGTCGCGACGTAGCCGATCACGGTCAGGATGAGCGACGCGGTGCCCACCGCGAGGATCGTCTGCGCCGTGACGTGATCAACCGCCGACCGGTTGCGGGCGCCGTAATGCTGCGCCACCAGGATCCCGCCGGCCACGGCCAGACCGCCGCCGACGGAGATGAGCAGGAAGAGCACCGGAAACGCGAGCGAGACCGCCGCGACGGCCTCGGGGCCCAGACGGCCGAGCCAGAAGGTGTCGGTGAGCTGGTAGACGGTGAGGAGCACGTTCGCGAGCACGATGGGGACGGCGAGCGTCACCATCGCCCGGAGCACGGGCATCGTCGTCAGGTCATCCTCGTCGTGACGGTCGTCGTCGAGGTCACCGATCCCGTAGTCACCATCGATCCCGGGGCCGGCGGAGGCGCGACCCTCCCCATCGCGGTCGCCGTCGGCGGGGTCGAGGATCCGCTGGTCCGGGGTCTGTTTGTCCGGCGTCGGTTTGTCCGGGATCTGGCGGAGATCCGCCGCGGGGTCGGTGCCCCCGTCTTCGGAGGCGCGAGCGGGGAGGTCCCCAGACGAGGTGTCAGAATCGGGCGGAACGTACGCCGACTCCCCGCGTCGAGGGTTTCGTGGATCGTCGTGTCGCCGTTCGGCCATGCGCGCCTTCGTTCTCTCGGGGGATATGGCCCCGCGGCGCGAAAAAAGGGCCCCCGCATCGCGGAGGCCCCGGGCTCGTCTCTGGGGTCGGTGATGCCCGGGCGCGAACGCCCGCCATCGGTACCACCATCCGGACGAGGAAGTTCACGACGCGAACCCGCTACCCACCTTCGCGGGTCGGGATCGGCCACTTCGCGAACATCGCGGCGACGATCTCGTCGACCCATCGCCGCATGGCTTCCGGGCTCTTGAGCGCCGGCTCGATGTTCGCCTCGGCCCATCCCACCCAGACCGTCGATCGGGTGTCGGCGTCGATCATATGTACCGTCACACTGCCGCGTTCGTAGGGGTACTGCTCGACCCTGGTGACGCCGGCGTCATCCATGATCTCGTCGATGTAGACGTGATTGTCGAGCGTCAGGTGATGGTGGACGAGGAACGTCGGCGACCCGTCCGCCAGCGGGCGGATTCCGCGCAGCGCGAGGTGCCAGGCCACCGTCTCGTGCAGCCTGTCCTCGAAGAACGGGTTGCCCTCCAGGCGTCGGTCGCCGACGACGACGTCGGAAGTCTGGTCCCAGCGAAACGTCGGTCGCCCGCTCACGTCGATCGGTGTCGGCATGTGCGAACCCGAGTTGATCGACGGTCCGCACGCGGCGAGGAGCAGCAGCGGTGACAGGCGAAGAAGATATCCGGCGAAGGTCATCGGTGGCCCCGGAAGTTCAGAGTTCCACGATCGGTACGCGAGAGATCGCCCCGCTGAAGTCTGACATCTCCGGGGCCCCCGGCCAGTCGGGCAAAGCGCGGAAAGGGTGTAGGGAAGTGGGCGGTCTCGTGGTGCGGTTTCTCGTATCGGACCGGGTCCGGCGCGCTCACCGGGGTGGGCGTGCGGGTGACCCGTTGCCACGCGCCGATCGGGCGTTACGTTCAATGGGTCACGGCGCCTTCGTTCCGACTTCCCACGATCTTCGTTCCCCCGATCGCGAATGAGTGAACGGATCGAATCCGTCATCCGACAGCTGGACGAGGTGACGAGCGATGTCCGGCAGGCGTTCGGCGGACTCTCCGTCGATCAGTTGAACTGGGCGCCAGCGCCCGGTCGCTGGAGCATCGCCCAGTGCCTCGACCACCTGATCGTCATGAACTCCCTCTATTTTCCGGAGTTCGAGGCGCTGGCGGCGGGCACCGCGAAACCCACCTTCTGGCAACGATTCTCCCCGTTCAGCGGGTTCTTCGGTCGACTCCTCATCCGGTCGCTCGACCCCGCGAACCAGCGGCGGACGAAGACGTCCCGCAAAGCCCATCCCGATGCTCGGCCGATCGATCGGGAGATCGTCGAGCGGTTCTCCGCGCGGCAGGCGGAGCTGATCGATCACCTGCGAACGATTCCCGACCGGGTCGACCCCGCCCGTACCATCCTGACCTCGCCGCTCGCGGCCTTCGTGACCTATTCCCTCGACGACGCGTTCACCCTCCTCGTCGTGCACGAGAAGCGGCACGTCGATCAGGCGAAACGAGTCATGGCGGCGGACGGTTTCCCGGCGGACGAAGCGTAACTCCGCGCCTTCCGTCCGCGCATTTCACCCTGCATCCCCCCGAACCGATGTCACTCTCGCGACGTACATTTCTCGGCCGGACCCTCTCCGCCAGCCTCGTACTGGCCCTCGGAGAGCGTGCCTCGGCGCTTTCCGCCGCGTCCGGCATCAGCCAACAGCCGATCCTGCGCCGCCCGATCCCCCGTTCCGGAGAGATGCTGCCGATCATCGGTCTCGGTTCGGTGGGGACCTTCAACCTGCGACCGGGAGACACGGAATACGATGACGGCGTTGAAGTGATGCGTCTCTTCGCCGAACTCGGGGGACGGGTGATCGACACCGCGCCGGGCTACCAGAACTCGGAGTTGTTCGTCGGTGAAACGATGCAGCGGCTGGGAGTTTCGGAACAGATCTTCCTGGCCACCAAGTTCAACGCCATTCAGATCTCCGCCGGATCGCGCGTCCGCGCGGGTGGGACGGTCGGGGACAACCAGGAGGAGATGGAGCGGCAGATGACGGAATCGCTCCGGCTCTCTGGTCGACGCGCGCTGGATCTCCAGCAGGTGTGGAACCTCGGGGACACGCAGATGAACGCGCAGCGCTCGTCGACTCCCGCGGGGTACCTGCGGCAGCATCTCGAGAAGGCGATCGAATGGAAGGAAGCCGGCAGGACCCGCTACATCGGTATCACCACCTCGCGCGACCCGCAGTACGGAGAGGTCGAGGAAGCGATGGCCGACTATCCGATCGACTTCGTTCAGCTCGACTTCTCGATCGAGGATCCGCTGCCCGAGGAGCGTTTGCTTCCCGCCGCCGCCGACAACGGTGTCGCGGTGCTGATCAACCGACCGTTCGGTTCCGGGTCCCTCTTCCGACTCGCCAGTCAGCGGCAGAAGGTGATCCCGCCCTGGGCCGAAGAACTGGGGATCGATACCTGGGGGAAATACTTCCTCAAGTACATCGTGTCACACCCCGCCGTCACCGCCGTGATCCCCGCCACCGGCAACCCCCGGAACCTGCGCGACAACATGGGAGCTGGGGTCGGCGAACTGCCGGACGCGGCCACGCGGCGGCGAATGGTGGAGTACTGGCGGGAGTAGGCGGGGGACCGCCGGCGGGGCGGGCGAGACGGGTGCGGCTCGGTGGGTGAGAGCGCCACGCTCACGGCACCGGAGTCGCGCCTCGCACGGGGATCACGAGCAGCGCCCGCCCCCCGAGCCGGTCGGTCCGATCCTCCAGCGACAACCGGCCACCGTGACCTTCGGCGATCTGACGGCTGAGCGCCAGGCCGATCCCCGACCCGCCCGTCTTGGTCGTGTAGAACGGGACGAACAGGTTCGCCGGATGTGGGATCCCGGGGCCTTCGTCCAGCACCCACAGCTCCAGATCTCCCGCTCGTTCGCGCCACCCCGCCTCGACGCCGCCCCGTGTTTCCAGCGCGGCGTCGACGGCGTTGCGGAAGAGGTTGATCAGCAACTGGTCGAGCTGATCGGGGTCGGCGGAGAGCGTCACCTTCGGCCCACCGGTGACGGTGATCGGGATCCGTGACTCGATCGCCGCGGTGCGGCGGACCCAGCTCTCCACGTCGACCGGTCGGGGATCGGGCGGCGGCAGCCGCGTAAGCCGGGCATACGACGCCAGGAACCGGGAGAGGGAGGCGGAACGACTCTGGATCACGGCGAGACCGTTGACGATGTCTTCACGGTCGTCCGGTGCCGGCGTCCCCTCGCGGAAGAGGTCACGGAGCGTGCCGGCGATCGACTGGATGGGGGTGAGAGAGTTGTTGATCTCGTGGCTCAGTACACGGATGAGACGCTGCCAGGCCTGACGTTCTTCCTCGCGGAGCGCGCGGCTCAGGTCCGAGAGGACGATCAGCTGGTGGGGTCGTCCACCCTGCGTGAAGACCTTTCGACGGAGTTCCCAGGGACCGGAGCCACCGGGGAACGGGGCCGTCATCGTGCGCGGAGCCGCGCCGGCCAGGCATGCGTCGAGCCCGAGGTCGGCGGCGCGGGTTCCGAGGATCCGCGCCGACGGTTCGTCGAGGAGGCGTTCCCCCGCGCGATTGACCAGGCGCAGCCGCTCATCCGCGTCGAACGCCAGCACGGCGACATCGGTCTCGTCCATGACGGCGCGCATCAGCGCCGTCGCCTCGAGCGCGCCGAGCCGCTGGTGGCGCAGCACCTCGCTCAGCGTGTTGATCTCCATCAGGGCGAGGCCGAGCGCGTCGCCGGCGCGCGCGCCCCTGGAGCGGATGGAGAAATCGCCTTCCCGCAGTGCCGCGAGAAGGTTCGAGAGCGTTCGCACGGGGTGTACGACGCGGTCCCGAACGAAGACCGCGCCGATACCCCAGGCGACGACCAACAAGACCGCGATCGCCCCGCGAATCGTGTCGGACAGGTCGCTCAAGGCGACGAGACCGAGCGCGATCACGGTCGTCGGCGCGGCGGCGAGCAGCCCCCAGCGCAGGACCCGCCCTTCGAAGCCTGGTTCGGAGGGTAGGGGCGAAGGCGGGGTGCGGGCTTCGTCCGCGGGTGTTTCGATATCGGCGCTCGCGGGCCCGGCCTCGCTCACAGTCCGTATCGCTGCAGGCGCCGGTAGAGCGCGCTCCGGCTCAGTCCCAGCGCTTCCGCCGCCTGGCTGACGTTCCCCCCGTGCCGGCGCAGCGCCTTCTGGATGAGAACGCGCTCCACCTCCTCCAGCGGGAGTTCCTCCAGTTCCCGGGACCCGCCGTCGCCGCCCACGTCGCGAAGTGACCGCAGATTGAGGTCGCGTGGGGTTACCACACCCCCGGACGCGAGCAGGACCGCGCGCTCGATCGCGTGCTCCAGCTCGCGGATATTGCCTGGCCACGCATAGCTCAGCATCGCCTGCATCGCTTCCGCGCCGATGGTCACTCGCGGACCATTCCCTCCGCCCTGATACCGAGAAAGGAAATGGCTCGCCAGGAGTGGAATGTCCTCACGTCGCTCCCGGAGCGGCGGGAGATGCAGTTCGACCGTGTTCAACCGGTAGAGAAGGTCCTCGCGGAACCGCCCCTCGGCCACCTCACGCCGGATGTCGACGTTCGTGGCGCTCAGGACCCGCACATCGGAGCGCTGTGTGCGCGACGAGCCGACCCGCTGAAACTCGCCCGTCTGCAGTACGCGCAGCAACCGCGCCTGCGATTTCATCGAAAGGTTGCCGATCTCGTCGAGGAAGATCGTGCCGCCGTCCGCCATTTCGAAGAAGCCGACGCGATCGGTCCTGGCATCGGTGAACGCGCCCTTCACATGCCCGAAGAGTTCGCTTTCGAAGACACCTTCGGAGAGCCCGCCGGCGTTCACGATGACCAGGGGCCGCCGCGCGCGCGGCGACGAGGCGTGCAGGTGTCTCGCGACGACCTCCTTCCCGGTTCCATGTTCGCCGGTGACGAGCACGTTCGCGTCTGACGGACCGACGCGTTCCATGACGTGCAGGACGGGGCGCATGGCGGGAGACTCCGCGATCAGCTTCGGCACCCCCGTTTCCCGCAACTGCCGGTTCTCGCTTTCCAGCCGTTCCGCCCGCCGGAGCGCCCGCCCCAGTTCGACCTGCGCGCGAACGGTGGCGAGCAGCCGCGCGTTTTCCCACGGCTTCTCGATATAGTCCCGGGCCCCGCGCCGCATCGCCTCGACCGCGCCCTCCACACTGCCCCACGCGGTCATCACCACGACCGGCAGCTGGGGATGGACGGCGTGGATCCGCGTCAGCAGGTCCAGACCTTCCTTCCCGGATGTCGTGTCGCGGGCGTAATTCATGTCGAGGAGGACCATGTCGAACGTCCCCTCGGCAAGCGCGGCGGCGACTCCCGCCGGCGAGGTCGCGGTCTCCAGGGAATATCCCTCTCCCCTGAGCAATAGTCGAAGTGCCTGAAGGATGTCGGGCTGATCGTCCGCGATGAGGATGCGCGGAGAATGCCCGGTCGCCGATCCGTTCGCTTCGTCGCTCTGCGTCAACGGCCGTGTTCGCTGGAGAATCGTGTGGAAGAGCCCGGCGGAATCGCTGTCACGCTCGAAACAGTGCCGCCGGGACGACGGGTCGCGCGAGATCATACTCGGGCGCCGCCCGAATGGTAAGAAGAGGCCGTGAACGAGACGGACGGCGCCGGCTCATCGGGTCTCAGCGCTCCTCGACGATCCGTCCGTCACGGATCTCCACGATCCTGTGTCCGTACCGTGCCCATTCCTCGTTGTGCGTCACCTGCACGATCGTGGTGCCGGCCTCGTTCAGACCGCGGAAGAGCTCCATGATCTCGCGCCCCTGCGAGGTGTGCAGGCTGCCCGTCGGCTCGTCGGCGAGGATAACCCGTGGCTGGCCGATCACCGCCCGCGCGACACCGACCAGCTGCTGCTGGCCGCCGGACAGCTGGCTGGGGAAGAGATCCTTCCTGCCCACGATCCGGAACCGGTCGAGGATCTCCGCCACCCGCGCCTGGCGCTCGGAGCGCGGCACATCCCGATAGGAGAGCGGCACGTCCAGGTTCTCGGCGACGGTCAGGTCGTCGAGAAGATGATAGCGCTGGAAGACGAAACCGACATACTGGCGACTCAGGTCCATCCGCTGTCTGGGCTTCAACCGGTGGACCTGGTGGTCGAGGAACCAATAGTCGCCGCTCCACCCATGGTCCAGAAACCCGAGAATGCTCAGGAGTGTCGACTTCCCGGCACCGGACGGGCCCATGACGGTGAGGAACTCACCCTCACGGACGGCGAGGTGGACATGGTTGAGGACATCCGCGCGGCTCGCCCGGTTCTCATGATACCGGCAGACATCGCGCAGGCGGATGAGTTCCACGGCGTGTTCGGGGACCGTGGCGGACCGATCCGGCGCGGGGGGTGTCGACATTCAGATTCCAGGTTCCGGGATTCCAGCGTACCGGG
>CAZWJE010000057.1:0-19837 GCA_964634395.1 uncultured Gemmatimonas sp.
GACGTTCACGCGCTTGTGCTCGGGCAGGACGTGACCGGAATCAGCGCGTTCTAGGAGAGTTCAGGACGACGGCGAGGAGCTCGGAAGGCGCGGCGCGGGGCCTGAGGCGAGGCGACCGCGATGTCGACGGCGGGGCGGTATCGAGGTCCGCGAATTCACCCCTTTCGGACCGGCGAACGGGCGATCGGGGCGGAAAACGCGGGACCGGAGAACGGGAAAAAAAAGGCGGGTGCGGCGGTTGACACCGAGGTGGCGTGCCGGTATGTTTCGCGTCTTCATTGTTTGACGCACCGCTAGCTCAATTGGCAGAGCAGGGGACTCTTAATCCCAAGGTTGAAGGTTCGATTCCTTCGCGGTGCATGCGCGCTCCGGGAGGGTCCTGATGGTTTTTCCAGAGCGCGTATGTTCGTGCGCCCGTAGCTCAGCTGGATAGAGCGTCTGACTACGGATCAGAAGGCCGGGAGTTCGAATCTCTCCGGGCGCACCTGAGTGGGCGGGACTGCTCCTGTGGCGGAATTGGTAGACGCGCTAGATTCAGGATCTAGTGGGCGCAAGCCCGTGGAGGTTCGAGTCCTCTCGGGAGCATTGACGGGCAGGATTCTCCGGTTTCGTGGCCTCCTGGGTCGAGGTCGGGAGAAGTTCAGGGAAGGATCGTGGGTTGCCCAGGTGCTGAAACTGGTAGACAGGCCAGACTAAGGATCTGGTGCCGGAAACGGCGTGGAGGTTCGAGTCCTCTCCTGGGCACTAGGCGGGTCGGAAGGAAGTCGTTGGATCGGGAGGCGAGTGAGGATCGCGGCGCGCTTCGGCACGTCGAGGAAAGTCCGAGCTCCGCAGGGCAGAGTGCCGGGTAACGCCCGGGCGCCGCGAGGCGACGGAAAGTGCAACAGAGAGAAGACCGCCGATGGCCCAGGCTTCGCATGGGCACAGGCAAGGGTGAAACGGTGCGGTAAGAGCGCACCGCGCTTCCGGTAACGGAGGCGGCACGGCAAACCCCACTCGGAGCAAGGCCAAATAGGGGACGAGGAGCGGCCCGCTCCACCTGAGTCCCGGGTAGGCTGCTTGAGAGTGCCGGTAACGGTACTCCCAGAGAAATGATCCTCCCCGCGCGAGCGGGACAGAACTCGGCTTATTCCGCCTCCCGCACACGCGCTCGTAGCTCAGCTGGATAGAGCGTTGGCCTCCGGAGCCAAAGGTCACAGGTTCGAATCCTGTCGGGCGCATTGAAGATAAGAGAAGGCCCCGCATCGATTTAGGTGCGGGGCCTTTCTCGTGGATTTGGCACAAAGCCAACGGTCTGTGCCGCTACTGTGCCAATTTTCGGACCCGTTCGGCGAAGCCTTTCACCGTTTTTATGTGATTTTCAACCCGGAACTCGACATGCTCCGACCGGTGCCGGATCGCTCCCAGGTGGCCGTACACCCGACGAACCATCGAGTCGCCGCCGTGCCCCAGCTCCTTCGCCACCGTGTACACTGAGATCGGGGCGCCGCTATCGAGAGTCTGAAGCCGTGCCGCACAGTAGGTGTGCCTGAAGGCCTTCGTCCGGATCTCACCTTCCTTCCAACCGGCGCGCTCGGCTATCGCGTCCAGCGACTTCCGCCAGTCGGTGATCATCTTCGGCTCATTCCGATCCCGCGCATTCTTCGGCAACCTCGTGGCGGGGAAGAGCAGCCCGGAGATTGGGCCCTGACCCCCGAAAACGTGCTCACGAAGGATTCCCTCGAGCTGCGGGTGCATGGGAACGGTGCGATGGGACGTGAGCGTCTTCAGACGTCGGTGCTCATTCGGCCGGAAGGTGACCGTTCGACGATCAAAGCTGAGATCCTCCACCTCGAGCCCGAGGATCTCCTGTTCGCGACCTCCTGTGAGGAGGAACGTCGCGATCAGCAGGAACGCATATGGCAGCGCGACATCGTCCCGCTTCGACTTCCATGTGCGAGCCGATTCCAGCAGCAGGGCCGCGTCATGCGGCTCCAACCACTTCGCTTCCTGCGGATTCGCGGTCGGCTTCTCCATCATCAACCCGACCGGATTGAAGCCGGGGGCGACGAATCCCTCGGCCATCGCCCGTGCGAAGAGGTTGGACAGCGTGTTGAGGTACTTTCGCTGAGTGGCACGGGAGAGGGTCGGTCGATTCCCACCCTTACCTCGCTTCACCGCCTGCTGACCCAGCCAGAGCGCATACTCCTGTATCCGGCTCACGTCGATCGTGTGGAGCATCGTATCGGCGCCGAGGAACTCGACTGCTGTCCGGAGATGCGTCTCGCTGACCGCGAGCCACTGCTCCGTCACGCGGCCGCTCCGGGCTTTCAACAACAGGTGCCGGTCAGCAAACTCGGCGAGCTCGGCCGTCTTCTTCACGCCGAAATGCTTCTCGATGACAGCGAGTTCTCGCGCTTGCTCTTCGGCTTCGCTAGTCTCCTTCGCCGCCTTCGCGAGCTCGGCTTGGATCTCTTTGATTCGGGCCGGAATCAATTGGATCGCCTTCTTCCGATTGCTGGTGGCGAAAGACTCACGTCCCCCTCCGACCTTGCGGAAGTCACCGTAAAGGATTCCGTCGCGCTCGTAGATCCTGATATTGGGCAGGTTCTTCTTCGGTGTGGCCATAGTGGGATCAGGTTCGTTACTCGTTGGGGAAAATCGCCGTGTTCAACGATCGTCGTGGCGAAGGTTAGCTACGATTCGCTCGACAGGCGGACGGGAACCGGGATTCGCCCCGACTTGTGCGCATATGCAGCATTCTCCGCCGGGCGGGGCTGCAGCCGGATCATGACGCCTGCCCTTTCAGCGGGCTTCGCGGCCACCTGTTCCAGCCGTCCCGCTAATTCTTGGACCCGTGGGGTATCGACGCGCCACCGGTCCTATCTCCCTGCCGACGCGAAAGTTGAGCTACGACAGTCCAGTGGCTCGGTAGATGTTGGGCCGCCTCCCGATTGAAGCTGGTTCCAGCGCGCCCACGCATCCTGCTCATTCTCGAACCGCTCGGCGTCAACAAGGCGCGGGCGGAACCAGGAGATTCGCGTCATAGGCGAGCGAGTGAAGATCCAGCGATGCGCACGTTCCGCAAGGATCTTTTGCATTTCGAACGTCTTATCGCGCGACAGCACCTGCGCCGCCGGTGGCCGCGTGCCGATCTGCGTGTGCATCAGGTGCCGTGGGCTGAGTGGGAAGAGGATGTCGCCCCCTGGTCGACCCCATCCTCCCTTGAAGTCGTAGCGATCCGGTCCAGAGTAGTTCAGGCGCACAACAGGATGATCGCTCGTCAACCACTCCGCGCCGGGACACGGGCGGAGAATGGACCAATGCTGCCGCTGGAGCACGTCTACGGTGGATGTGAGAAGATGGCGTATGTTTGACAGCCACAGTCCCCGCCCGATCGTCAACTCAGCTCGGATACCCGCTTGCCCGTCGCCATCCCCACGCTCAATCGTGATCTTCAGCGGCCAGTTCGGATCCGCAGGATCGCTTCGGGGATTCGGCAGGGTTCCCCGGCGCACCTGCCGCTTGAGCTTCTCGACCGCTCGGGGAAAGTTGACGTTGAGCAGTTCGTCGGCCTGCTCGTGCCAGCGTGCCGTGCTTTCGATGTAATAGGCCGGGGTCCTGAGGTCCTGAGCGGCCACGAAACGCGCCAGCACATGCCAATCGTCCGCCGAGAGGTCCCGGTCGGCGCGGACCCGAAACAACGCTTCGGCGACGGGATCCTCAAAATCGGTCTTCAACCACTTTTCGAATTCGTCTACTTCGGGGCTTAGCTCCGAAGTGTACAGATCGGGCTGGTACGCGATACCCTTGATCGCCCGGCGCGCCCAGGGCGGAACACGTTGATCGGAGACGACGATCCGGTACGCATAAATGTCAACGTCGTTGTCACTCCAACCCCGCAAGTAGAACTGCGGGACGTAGTGATGGTCTCGTGAAACTGGCGCCGTCCCAATAGATCGCGCGTTCATCTCGGATTCGGGAGCCCTGAAAGGATTCTGAGCAGATCCCCCGCCTCGAACTTCGGGCTCGGTTCGGATCTCGGCATTACGCGCCGGTCGGCGAGGGCGGCCGCCTTGAGAATACCCGCGATTGCGGGAGCCGAAGGCCGCGCGATGATCGGTCGCGCTGGGCGAAAGCCCGGTGGGAGAGAGCCGTCCGAGCGCCAAGAGAGGTGCTCCCCTCGGGTCCCGATGAGTACACCCCCAGGCTGCTGAGGTTCGGCCTTCTTTCGGTGAGTATTCCCTGCGGGATCCCGGCCTCGGAGAATCGTCGGTGCTGGTCGTTCTCCCCTGGATCCTTCTCCCCCCTTTCGGATCTGGTATGGCCCGAGTGCCACTTGTGCTAATACCGAACATACTGGAGACTCGTCCCATCATAGACGAGATGGTGACGAAGCTCTTCCGAACGAAGACTCGTCACGAAACAGCCAAGAGGACTATTGGCAGGCACTCTCCCGATCGAGGCCATACGTGGCACTCTTCGATCGCGAAGCTGCGGCCTCGCCGAGCCACAACTTTGAGTCGTTCAGCAGCGGCCATCTCCCTCGGGGATGAACCACAATGCCCTCGTTCGTTGAGCGGGAGACCCTCATGACGCCTACCCCGGAACCACGACTTGCCGAATTGCTCGCCGCCCTCTCGCTCGAGACCGACCTCGCCATGGGTCATCGGGCGGAGGAGGCGATCCGGGCGTGCATTCTGGCCACCCATCTGGCGCGAGCCGCGCACCTTCCCGGGGAGGAAGTGGCGGATGTCTACTGGACCGCCCTGATGGCCCATGTCGGCTGTACGGCGTTCGCTCACGAGCAGGCCGCGCTATTCGGGGGCGACGAGATCGCCGTGAACGCAGCGGGTTCCCGCTACGACTTCGGCAATCCGCGAGAGGCGCTCGGCTTCATGGTCGAGCTGGGCCGTGGGCGCACGCCGACCCGGCGGGCGCGGATCCTCTTCGCCGGGGTCGTGCACGGGCAGCGTTTCGGCGAGCAGCTTTCGACGGCGACGTGTGAGGTGGGAGCGGCCATGGCCCGTCGTCTCGGCCTGCCCATGGCCGTTCAGCGCGCGATCCACGAGCTCTTCGAGCGCTGGGACGGAACCGGGGGCCCGGAGAAGCTGCGCGGCGAGCGGATCAGCCGCGCCGCGCGTCTGGCCCAGCTCGCCCATCAGGCCACCGTCTTCCTGCGCCTGGGCGGTGCCGATGCCGCCGTCGCCATGGTACGCCACCGATCGGGCGGCGCGCTCGATCCCGAGCTGGCCGATCTGTTCGCGCGGCGCGCGCACGATCTCATCCGACAGCTGGACGAGGAGGATCCCTGGACGGCTGTCCTCGCCGCCGAGCCGGAACCATCCCGTCGGACCGCCGAAGCCGAGATCGATGAGATCGCGCGTGCCTTCGGCGATGTCGTCGACCTGAAGTCTCCCTTCATGATCGGGCACGCACCCGGCGTCGCCGCGCTGGCCGAGGAGGCCGCCGGTGCGCTCGGGTTCGGAGGACCGGACCTCGTCGCCCTCCGGCGCGCGGCCCTGCTCCACGACATCGGCCGGGCGGCCGTACCCAACGGAATCTGGGAGAAGCCCGGACCGCTCACCCACACGGAATGGGAGCAGGTTCGGCTGCACCCGTACCATACCGAGCGCATACTCTCCCGCTCCTCCGTACTGCGCGAGTTCGCCACGCTCGCGGGCATGCACCACGAGAGGCTCGACGGCAGCGGCTACTTTCGCCAGATCGGGTACGCCGCGCTCTCCGGCCCCGCGTGCCTGCTCGCCGCCGCGGACGCCTATCGGGCGATGACCGAGCCGCGCCCCCATCGCGCGGCGCTACGCGCCGAGCAGGCAGCCGACACCCTCTCCGCGGAGGCCCGTGCCGGGCGGCTCGATCGCGATGCGGTAGCCGCCGTGCTGGGGGCCGCGGGTCACGCGCAACCGTCGACACCGCGAAACAACC
Organism: uncultured Gemmatimonas sp.; assembly: GCA_964634395.1. Classification (GTDB taxonomy): domain Bacteria; phylum Gemmatimonadota; class Gemmatimonadetes; order Longimicrobiales; family Longimicrobiaceae; genus WHSP01. The sequence continues at coordinate 5,926 of CAZWJE010000057.1, forward strand.
CCGCCGGGCTCACCGATCGGGAGGTCGACGTGCTGCGGCTCATCGCCCGTGGCCTTTCCAATCGTGAGACGGCTCGCAACCTCTTCATCTCGCCAAAGACCGCGGGTCATCACATCGAACACATCTACGCGAAGATCGGCGTCTCGTCGCGCGCCGCGGCGGCCCTCTTCGCCGTCGAGCAAGGACTGCTGGATCGAGGATCCGACAAGATGGGGTAAACGCCCGATGTGCCGGCCCGCCTTCGTGCTTATGCTGCCTGATATCCGGAGCGCGTGGCGAGAGCGCGTGGCCGCACGGCCTTCGAGCGAACCGCGACCAGACCCTGGAGGGACCATGCAGACGATGGAGAATACCGTCATGGAACAGCCCGCGATGCTGAGCGAGGTGACCGGGTCCGGCGACCCGCTGGTCCTGATCGGTGGCGGACTGACGGGCTGGGCCAGCTGGCAGCCCCACGCCGCTCGTCTCGCCCCGACCCGGCGCGTCGCGCGGCTCCAGCTGCTGAGCGTGCAGTATGGTCTCGAGGACCGCCCGCTCGGCCCGGGCTATTCCATTCAGCTGGAGAGCGACGCCTTCGCTCGTGCTCTCGATGATCTGGGGTGGCGGGAGCCGCTGGACCTGGTCGGTTGGTCGTATGGTGCTTCGATCACGCTCAATTTCGCGCTCGCCCACCCCGATCGCGTCCGCACCCTGACGCTCATCGAACCCAACGCCGTCTGGCTGCTCCCCGCCGGCGGCGAGGACGACTCCGACGTGCGGGCGCTGCGAGAGATGTCGATCGGGGAGTCCAGCGACGTGAACGAATCCGACCTGGAGACGTTCGTGCGAAGCGCGGGGCTCGCGCCTCCCGGCACCGACCCTCGGGGCCTGCCGCAGTGGAGCGTCTGGTTTGACCACCGACGATCGCTTCGCAGCGGCCCCGCGGTGTTTTCCCATCGGAACGACATCGCCCGGCTGCGCAGCTTCAACCGCCCCACCCTTCTCGTGACCGGAACCGGCGCGACACCCTTCCTCCGTCGGATCGTCGACATCATCGCGGCGGAACTTCCCTGGGCCGAGGTCGTCGAGATGCCCGCAGGCCACGCGCCACAGGTCGTCTCCATGGACGAGTTCCTGGTCCGGCTGGACGAATTCCAGCGCCGCGACGATCCGGTTGCCACAGCGGGTGGGGATCGAGATGTCGATGACTGAGCCGCGAAACGAGTCACCGCGCGGCGGACGGGAGGAAGGATCGCACGACTTCCGGGAGTTCGAGCGCGCGGGGTGGGAGCGTGTTCCCGAACACTATGCCCGCGCGTTCGTTGACCTCACTAGTCAGGTCAACGACCCCGTGCTGGATGCGGCGATGGTGGGCCGCGAGTCGCGCGTCCTCGATGTGGCGACGGGACCGGGCTTCCTCGCCGCGGCGGCGGTGAGACGGGGCGCCATCGTCAGCGCCGTCGATTTCTCCGCCACGATGGTCGCCGAAGCACGGCGGCGTCATCCCGAGATCGACGTTCAGGTGGGGGACGCCGAAGCGCTGCCGTTCCAACCCGCCACGTTCGGCGCCGTCGTCGTGTCTTTCGGGCTGCTGCATCTTGCCCGGCCGGAAGTCGCGGTCCGGGAAGCAGCCCGGGCGCTCGTCAGCGGAGGTCGTTTCGCGTTCACCGTATGGGCGCCGCCGGAGGAGGCGGTCGGTTTCGGCATGGTGCTTCGCGCGGTCGCGAAGCATGGTATCCCCGATGTGCCGCTTCCCGCGGGCCCAGGCTTCTTTCGCTTCAGCGACCCGCTCGAGAGCGAAAGGGTCCTGTTGGATGCCGGGTTCTCGGATCCACGGATCAGCCGGGTGCCGCAGACCTGGCGCCTGGAATCGCCGGACGCCGTCTTCGATACGATGTTGACGAGCACCGTACGGACCGCGGCACTGCTTCGCGCGCAACCGCCCGATGCCAGGGAGCGGATCCGTGCGGCTGTCACGGAGGAGGCGGGGCGCTACCGGAATGGAGAGTTCGTTGAACTGCCGATGCCCGCGATCCTTGCGGCTGCACGTCGGCCATGAGCCTGTTCGGAGATCCCCCCAGCGGTCCGTGCCAGAGTTTGCCGGGCGATTCTATTTCAGAGTTGTCCACCCGGTAGAGCTTCATCCAAAGTTCGGACTACCTCCCGGCTCTCCTCACAATAGATATGAACCTGCGCCGAGCGACCGAGGAAAACTGAATATTTCTCGCGCGAGCCCTGTCGCCGGGGGAAGCGAGAAGCATTTCATGCGCGGGGAGCGTATGCGAGCAGCCGTAGCGCGTTCGCGATCACCACCAGCGTGCTCCCCTCGTGGACCAACACCGCGGCCCCTATCCCGAACATCCCCGTGGTGGTGGCGAAGATGAGCAGCGCGATCACTCCGAGGGAGACGTAGAGGTTCTGGCGGATGATCGTTCTCGCCTGACGAGAAAGCCCGACGGCAAAAGGGAGCTTGGCGAGATCATCTCCCATGAGCGCCACATCTGCCGTCTCCAGCGCGACGGCGGTGCCGGCTCCTCCCATGGCGATCCCCACTGTGGCGTGCGCCAGTGCCGGGGCGTCGTTCACGCCGTCTCCGACCATGGCGACCTGTCCATGTTCCGCGAGAAGCGCGCGGATGGCGGCCACCTTGTCCTCCGGGAGCAGGTCAGCCCGGACCTCGTCGATCCCCACCTCCCCTCCGATCGCGTTACCCACGCCGCGGTTGTCCCCGGTCAGCATCACGATCGGCCCGATCCCCATCGTGCGGAGCTGTTCCAGCACGGTCCTCACACCCTCCCGCGGCCGATCGGCGATGCCGAGAACCCCCAGCCAGCGGTCGCCGTGACGCACGGCCATCGTGCTTCGGCCCTGGGCCTGAAGTGTCTCGACTGCCTCGCGGATCTCTCCCGGTACGGTGACTCGTGCTTCCTCCCAAAGGCGGAGGTTCCCGATCTCCACCGTCGTGTCGGCAACGCTCGAACGCACTCCCCGCGCAGTCAGACTCTCCAGCTCTCCGGCGGCGGGCAGCGCCACCCCGTCCGCCTCCGCCCGCCGGACGACGGCCTGCGCGAGGGGGTGCTGACTTCGCCGCTCCACGGCGGCCGCCACACTGAGCAGGTCCCCCTCATCCACTCCCTCGGCGGGAAGGAGGTCCGTGACTTCCGGTTTACCGATGGTGAGCGTTCCGGTCTTGTCCAGCGCGAGCGCCCGCAGGGTACCCAGGTTTTCCAGGTGCACGCCGCCCTTGATCAGCACCCCCCGTCTCGCCGCCTGAGCGATCCCCGCAAGCACGGCCGATGGGGTGCCCAGCGCCAACGCGCAGGGAGAGGCGGCCACCAGGAGCGCCATCCCTCTATAGAAGCTGGTACTCCAGTCCCATAGCCCGAGGAGGGGTGGGATCGTGATGAGCAGTACATCGGCCACGAGGACGGCCGGGACGAACACCCGCTCGAAGCGTTCGGTGAACCGCTGCGTGGGTGCCTTCTGAGTCTGCGCCTCCTCGACGAGTTGGACGACCCGGTCGAGGGTACGGTCGCCCACCGCACGGGTTGTGACGACCTCCAGGGCGCCTTCTCCATTCACCGTACCGGCGAAGACTTCATCCCCCTCGGCCTTTTCCACCGGGACGGACTCCCCGGTGATCGGAGCCTGATTGACGGCCGAACGGCCCCGGAGTACCTCACCGTCCACCGGGATCCGTTCCGAGGGACGGACCACGACCGTCTCACCCGGCGCGACCTCCTCCACCGGGATCTCCAACTCCCTTTCGTTCCGGACGACCCGTGCCCGTGCAGGCGCAAGATCGGCCAGTGCCCGGATCGCATTGCGGGCCCTCCCCAGGGCATAGTGCTCCAGGGCATGGGCGAGGGAGAAGAGGAAGAGGAGCAAGGCTCCCTCCGCCCATTCGCCCAGCGCGGCTGCGCCGAGGGCGGCCAGGAGCATCAGGAGTTCGATGTCGAACGTGACTCGTCCCTTCCGGAGGTCGCCGATCCAGTGCCGGACCAGGTCGAAGCCGCCGAAACCGTACGCCCCGATGTACAGGACAATAGCCATGGAGGCTGAGAGCCCCAGCCACCGCTCTCCGGTCCAGGCCGCCAGGAGCAGGGCTCCGGCGACCAGGCTCCACGCTAGTTCCTTGTTTCGCCCGTACCAGCCCGCTTCTTCCGGGCCTGGTGGGATCGGCTCCCGGGGGCCGTGCGTCGCCTCAATGGGGGGCGAGCTGGCATAGCCCATCTCGGAGAACTCGGAGCGGATTCGGTCCAGGGAAACGATCTCCCGGTCGAACTCGACACGTGCCCGTTGCGCGGCGACGTTGACCGAGGCACTCAGGACCCCATCGATCTCCCCGAGGTCGCGTTCGATCCGCCGGGCCACGTCCTCCCCACGGACGACCCGGATGGGCAGCACGGCGTGACCGAAGCGGGCAGTCAATGTTGCACCGGCCGCTTCGGCGATCCGGCGGACCTCCTCCAGCGTGAGCAGGCCCGGATCGTAATGGAGACAGAGGACAGCCGTCTCCGGATCGTCCGGATTCATGACGTGCGTGCGGACGACTCCCGGCGTCCCCGCGAGAGTCGCTTCCAGCCGCGAGACGCATGCGTCCCGTGCGTCGGGGACATCGGGGAGCAGGAGGGGCAAGTCCAGCCGAAGGTGATCGGTCATGTCACCCCCCTGACATCGTCGAGCTCGAACGCCTCCGTCTCTGCTGGCCGGCGCTCGGTGGCATTCCGCTCAATCAACAGGTAAAGGAGCGGCAGCACGAGCAGGGTCAGCAGGGTGGCGGTCATGAGTCCGCCGATCACGACGGTGGCCAACGGTCGCTGGACTTCGGCCCCCGCGCCGTGGGAGAGCGCCATGGGCAGGAACCCCAGACTCGCCACGAGCGCCGTCATCAGCACCGGCCGCAGCCTTGTCATGCCGCCTTCGCGGACGGCTTCCTCCAGCGGTCGCCCTTCCTGCCGGAGCTGATTGATGTAGGTGACCAGAACCAAGCCGTTCAATACCGCGACGCCGAAGAGCGCGATGAACCCGACGCCGGCTGAGATGCTGAACGGCATTCCCCGCAGGAGGAGCGCGAACACTCCGCCCACAGCGGCCAGCGGAATCCCCGTGAACACGAGCGCGGCCTGCCGGAGGGAGTTGAAGGTGGCGTAGAGGAGCAGGAAGATGAGGAGCAGGGAGAGGGGCACGACGAGCATCAGGCGCCGCGTCCCCCGCTCCAGGTTCTCGAACTGACCGCCGAAGCCGACCCGGTAACCGGCGGGGAGTACGACCGTTCCGTCGTCGAAGAGTGATTCCACTTCCTGCACGAAGGAACCCATATCGCGGCCACGCACGTTCCCTTCGACGATCACCAGGCGGCTTCCAGCTTCATGGCTGATGTCGGAAGGTCCTTGCACGACCTCGATCCTGGCCAGGTGTCCGAGCGGCACGCGCTCCCCACCCGGTGCGCTCACGAGGAGGTCGGCCACGGTCTGAGGGTTCCGGCGCGCGCCTTCGGGAAAACGCACGACCAGAGGGAACCGGCGCTGTCCTTCCAGAAGGGTGGTCGCCTCCACGCCGCCGATCGCCTCCACGGTGCGCATCACGTCGGCTGCGTTGATTCCGTAGCGGGCGAGCTGGGCGGGCAGCACCGTGATCTCGAGCTGGGGGAGCCCCGAGAGCTGCTGCGCGCGAAACCCCGCGGCCCCCTCGATCCCGGACACCGCGGCCACCGTCCGATTGGCCGTGGCCGCCAGCAGGTCGAGATCGTCGCCGTAAATCTTGATGGCCAGATCGCTTCGGACTCCGGCGATCAGCTCGTTGACCCGGAGTTCGATGGGCTGGCTGAAGCTCGCCACGAGTCCGGGAATCCTCTCCAGTTCTTCTTCCATCAGCACTTCCAACTCCGCCTTGTCCCGCGCCCGCGTCCACTCCCTTCTGGGGTGAAGCATCACGAAGACATCGCTGATGTTGACGCCCATCGGGTCGGTCGCGATCTCGGGGCGCCCCGTCTTGGAGACGATGTCCCGGATCTCATCCGGGAACGCGGCGACAAGACGCGACTCCATCACAGTGGACTGCCGGACCGATTCCTCCAGGGAGACGCTGGGGAGCCTGAGCACCTGAATCGCCAGGTCTCCTTCGTCCAGACGGGGAATGAACTCAGAACCCAGAAAGGGAATCGCGAGCATCGCGGCCGTCACCAGTCCCGCCGCTCCGGCCAGCACGGCCTTCCGCCGGTTCAGAGTCCATTCGAGGACGGGGCGGTAGACTCGCTTGACCTGGCGCATGAGCCAGACATCCTTCTCCTGGACCTTGCCACGGAGGAAGAAGGAGATCAGCACGGGAGTGAGAAGGAAGGTCAGGATCAGTGAGCCCACGAGGGCGAGAACCACGGTGATGGCCATGGGACGGAAGAGCTTACCTTCCACTCCTTCCAGGGTCAGGATCGGGAGGTAGACGACGATGATGATCCCCACGCCGAAGAGGATGGGGCGGGCCACCTCGGCACAGGAGTCCAGCACGGTCCGCATGAATCCCTTCTTCTCGTTCTCTCGTTCAGCGAGGTGGCGCATGGAGTTCTCCACCATCACGACCGAGCCGTCCACCACCAGTCCAAAGTCGATGGCGCCGAGACTCATCAGGCTTCCGGCGATCCCCAGTCGCAGCATGCCGCTGAAGGCGAACATCATCGAGAGCGGAATGGCGAGCGCCACCATCAACGCGGCCCGCAGGTTCCCGAGGAGAAGGAAGAGGACCACCACGACGAGGATCGCGCCTTCGAGCAGGTTGGTTCGAACGGTAGCGATCGTCCGCTCCACCAGTTCCGTTCGGTCGTAGAACGCCCGTAGTTGAACGCCGTCGGGAAGGGTTCGGGCCACTCCGTCGAAGCGCTCCCTGACCGCTTCGACCAGAGTCCGAGAGTTCTCCCCCATGCGCATCATGACGATCCCGATTACGGTCTCTCCCTCGCCGTGTGCCGTCACCGCTCCCTGGCGGATCGTGTGGCCGATCTGGACGTCAGCCACGTCGGCCACCCGGACCGGAGTTCCCCCTCGGCTCGTCACCACGATGCCCTGGATCTGTTCCAGATCCTGCACCTGACCGACGCCGCGAACGATGAGCTGCTCCGCTCCCTGGGTGATGTAGCCGCCGCCTGCGTTGGCGTTGTTCGCGGCCACGGCGTCCAGCACCTGTTCGAGCGTGAGCCCGAACTGGACGAGCGCCTCGGGACGGATCAGGATCTCGTACTGCTTCGCGAAGCCGCCGAAGGAGTTCACCTCAGCCACTCCCGGAACCCCCCGGAGCTGGGGGGCCACCACCCAGTCCTGGAGGGTGCGGAGCTCCGTGGCGTCGATGCCGGATCCGGGTTCCGCTTCGATCGTGTATTGGAAGATCTCGCCCAGCCCGGAGGAGATCGGTCCCATCTCGGGCGTGCCGAATCCCTCCGGGATCTGCTCCCTCGCTTCCTGTAGTCGCTCCTGGACCTGCTGGCGGGCGAAGTAGATGTCGGTGCCGTCCTCGAAGACCACCGTCACCTGGGAGAGCCCGAACTTGGACAGCGAGCGGACCTCTTCCAGGTTGGGGAGCCCGAACATGGCTAGCTCCACCGGCAGCGTGATCCGCTGCTCGACTTCGAGTGGGGAGAGTGCGGGCGCGTTCGTGTTGATCTGCACCTGCACGTTCGTGACATCCGGGATGGCGTCGATGGGTAGCCGGATCATCGACCAGATGCCGACACCCACCAGGAGCGTCGTGAGCGCCAAGATGAGGAGGCGGTTCCTGAGCGCGAAGGCGATGAGGTTTCTCATAGTCTTCTGCCTCAGTGCCCGTGACCGGCTTCACCGATCTCGTTCCTGGCGAGTTCGGAGCGAAGTGCGAACGCCCCGGTGCCGACCAAGAGATCGCCGACTTCGAGGCCGGACAGCACGATGATCCGTCCACCGTCCGCCCTTCCCCCCACCTCGATGGGCCAGGCCCGGAACTCGCCGGCGCGGTCGCCGGGAATGAAGACCACTGTTCGTCCTTCCACCTCCTGCAGCGCCTCTTCGGGGATCACGGCCATGGGAACCCCCGCGTGATCCACCTGGATGTTCGCGGTGGCGAACATCCCCGGCCTCAGGGCCCGGTCGGTGTTCGGAACCTCCACCCTTACCCGGATGGTTCGCCGTTCGGGATCCAGGATGTCGCCCACGTAGGCGATCTCGCCGGGGAAGTCCCGTCCGGGATATGCGGCTGTCGTGACCTCTACCTTCTGGCCTGGCCTCACCCGGGAGAGGTCCCGTTCGTAGATGTCCAGTTCGATCCAGAGACGATCCAGATCGGCCACGGTGAAGAGCTGATCCGCTGGACTCGCCATCTCGCCCAGGCTTGCGTGGCGTGCGACGACGACGCCCCGGAACGGTGCCGTCAGGGGATGCCGTCCACCTTCGCCTTCTCCGGCTCCTAGAACGTTCAGCTTCTGGCGCGTACCGTTCAGGGCGGCCTCGGCCCTGCGGAGATCGGCTTCGGCGTCGAGCAGCTCCTTGCGACTGGAGATCCCCTGTGCCTCAAGGCGGCGCTCTCGTTCGAAATTCTCGCGGGCGATCTCCACCAGAGCGGCGGCCTCCTGCTCGTCGGCACGAAGCTGCCCGATCTCGGGGCTCTCCAGGATCGCCAGTGTCTGACCGTCTGTGACGTTCGCCCCTATGTCGGCGGAGAGCCGGACGATCCGGCCCTCGATCCGGGACCCGACGTGGCTCACCCGATTCGCGTCGTACGTGATCGTTCCGGTGGCCGGAAGACTCGTCGTCTCCACGGTCTCCACGGATACGAGCGTGATGTTCGCGATGGCGATCGCGGTCGAGTCCAACTGCACCACGTCGTGCTCTCCGTCGTTTTGTCCCTCCTCCATGGCTTCCTCGAGTCCTCTTCCCCCACAGGCGGCCAAGGCGAGCAATGTCAGGAACAGCGCGCTGCCCGGGACCCAAAGCCCCCTCCGCATCTTCCGCATATCGTTCATCTCGAATCTCCGATCGGGTCCGGAGTCGTTTCCGTTCCGAGGGTGGCGGTCACCGATTGGAGATCCACCAGCGAGCGGCGGGCGGCGAGCCACGCGTCCCAGTAGCCGAGTTCGGCATCGAGGAGCTGATTGCGGAGCAGAAGGAGCGTGGGGAGCGGGACCTTGCCCTCCTGGAAGGCGACATCGAGAAGCCTCTGGTTCTCCCTCGCGGGGAGGAGGACCTGCTCTTCGAGCACCCGCACCTCCTCCCCCGCCGATCGATAGGCTTCGAGTGCGGCCGTGACCTCGGCGCGAACGGTGAGTTCGGCCGCCTCGCGATGGGATCGGGCCTGATCGGCGCGGGCCCGGTACTCGGCGGCGACGCCCTGGTTACGCTGAAAGAGAGGAAGCGGCAGGCTCACCCCGACTCCGACGCGGGGAGATTCGAGGGGAGTGCCGGGAACACCGACGCCCGGGGTGTTCGAGAACCGCCCTTCACGTTCGACGAATAGGCTGATCCGCGGATTGGGGATCGCTTCGCGACGGGCGAGTCCCGCGAGCGCATCGTACTGGTCTACTGCCCGGGCGTAGGCTGTGAGGTCCGGTCTCCGGGCCAGGGCGAGCGAAACCAGGGAATCCGGGTCCAGAGTGGTCGGTTCGGGAAGATCCGCCGGATCGGTTGCGAGTCGGATCCCCTGTTCGGGCGGGATCCCGATCAGCCGTTGCAGCTCCAGCCGCGCGGATAGGGCTTCCCGCTCCGCGGCGAGCATCCGGGCACGTGCCCGGCCCGCTTCGATCTCCGCGAGATTGGCGTCTATGACGCTGATCTCGCCCTCGCGGGCCTGGATCCGGGTCACCTCCAGCAGTCGTCGGCCGAGATCGTGAAGCTCGGCCACCACGACGAGGCGCTCCTGAGCGGCGAGCGCTCCGAAGAACGCGTGGCCGGCGTCCGCCAGCGTCCGGCGGACGGCATCTTCCACGGCGGCTTCGGAGCGCTGAAGACGATAGCCGGCCGCGCGGACCCGCAGACCTCGCTGCCCCGCGACCTCGATCTCCTGGCTCAGGGCGACTTCGAACTCACCGACGGCACCGCTCGAACCGGCACCGGGAGCCCGCAACTCCAACTCTGGGTTCGGGGCGAGCGCGCGTGCCTGGGTCATCTGCCCGCGCGCGATCTCGATCTCTCGACGCTCGGCGAGCAGGTCCGGGTTTCGAGAGAGCGCCCTGCGTTGCGCCTCCGATAGGGTGATGATTAGCGTATCCCCGGACGCCTCACCAAGACGCCCGAGAGATGTGGCCTGTGCCGAGGTCGCGCCCGCTCCGTGAGGGAGAGAGGGCAGAACCAGCAGCAGGCAGGCCACGAGCAACCGATATCGTTGCATTCGTGCCTCTTCCGTTGTGCCCGGGCGTAGTGGGCGCACGAACGAGTGCCTTTCTCGGCACCGCCCTGGCACACGTCGCCTGGGAAAGTCAGTTGTTGGGAAGTACCGGGTGCGGTGACGGGGAAAGCCCGCTACCGCCGGAAGAGGCTATGCCCGGGGAGGGCGGAGGAAGGGCTCGGTGGTCCGGTCCGAAAGAAGGGACGGCTCGAAGAACGAAACGAAGGCCTCGGGCGGACCGGCCGCCAGAAGGATCTCCACCCCGTTCAACTGCTCTCCGTGTTGGTGAGTGCAGTGGTCACCGGAGGTGCCGTGCTGGTGTTCCGGTCCGTGGGGCGATCCATGCTCATGCCCAAGTTCGCCATCGGGTCCGTGATCGTGAGCGGCAGCCTCGGCCAAGCTTTCATGATGCACCTCTCCATCACGCAACTCCCCGATCACCGCCTCCCCTGAGGAGAGGGTGATGGCAAGGAACGCGAGTGAGGCGATCAGGCGTCGGAACATCGCTCCAGGGTCGGGAGAGTCCAGCATACGACCATACCTCAAAAAGGTATCGGGTTTTTGGCGAAGTCGGAAGAGGCATCCATGTTCGTGCCAGTCGAAGGATGCGATCGTCACCTTCCAATCGCCGGATACTCGATCCTGCCCCGCGCGGATCGATCGCGATCGACTACGCGCGCAGCATCCTCAACCCGTTGCCGATCACGACGAACTCGCTGATCTCGTGCCCAAGCACTGCGAGCGGTAGCGTGAGCACTCCCGCGACCGCGCCGAAGACCAGGACGCCGATCACCATCGCTGATAGCACGATGTTCTGCCGGACGATCCTCTGCGTTCGCTGTGAGAGACGGAGAGCGTAGACCAACTTCTCGAGGTCATCGGCCATGAGCGCCACGTCTGCGGTCTCCAGGGCGACGTCGGTGCCGGCGGCGCCCATGGCCACGCCTACTGTCGCCTCGGCCAGCGCAGGGGCGTCATTCACGCCGTCTCCCACCATGGCAACATGGCCGATGCGTTCCGTTAGCTCGCGGACGCTCGTAGCCTTGTCCTCGGGCTTGAGGTCGGCATAGACCTCTTCGATACCGGCCTCCCGTGCGATCGCACCGGCCGTGCGTGCATTGTCGCCGGTCAGCATTACAACCCTTTCGACGCCTGTCCGGCGAAGTTCGGCGATCGCCTTTTTCGCGTTGGGTCGTACGCCATCCCGGATGGCGATCACCGCCCAGACTTCGGTCTGATCTCCGAGGAGTACCACGGTCTTGCCGTCGGTCTGGAGACGTTCGATTCTGCTGCGGATGCCGTCGAGCCTCGAATCGAGTTGACGAGCGAAGGAATCCGGGCTGCCGATATCGACGGCTTGGCCTTTGACGCGCGCGGACACGCCCATCCCCGTGCGAGAAAGGAAATCGTCCACCGGGGCGGGCTCGATACCCTGCCTCTCGGCGTGTCGCACGATCGCGGCGGCGAGCGGGTGTTGACTCTGGCGCTCGAGACCCGACGCCACGGATAGAATCTCCGGTAGTGGGCGTTGGACGCCATCCTCGCCTCGCAATGGGATCACATTGGTGACCTCGGGCTCGCCACGGGTGACCGTACCTGTCTTGTCGAGCGCCACCACACGAATCTTGGCGAGTTCTTCGATGTAAACGCCTCCCTTGACCAGCACACCCCGTCGGGCGCCCGTACCCAGGGCGGAAACCAGCGTGACCGGTACGGAAATGACGAGGGCACAAGGCGCGGCCGCCACGATGAAAACGGTGGCGCGCGCAATCCAATCCGTCCAACTCCCGTCCGAGATCAGCGGCGGAAGAGTCGCGATCAGAATTCCAAGGCCGAGTACGGCCGGGCTGTAGCGGGCGCCGAATCGTTCGATCCAGCGGTCACTCTTGCCTTTGCGTTCGTGCGCCTCCTCGACCATCTGAATGATGCGCGAGACCGTATTCTCGGCGAACGTTCGGGTCGCGCGCACTTCGAGCGCGCCCTCGCCGTTGATGCTGCCGGCGAACACGGCTTCGCCCGGAAGTTTCTCCACGGGCACGCTTTCACCCGTGACCGGAGCCTGATTGACGCTCGAAGATCCGTTGACCACTTCACCGTCGGTGGGCACGCTCTGTCCGGGCCGAACCAGGAAGATTTCTCCGGTAAGAAGCTCCTCCACGGGAAGCTGCACGTCGCGCCCGTCCCGCCGTACCGTGGCGATCTTCGGGGTCAGGTCCATCAGAGCGCGCACCGCTGACCGAGTCTTCTCTTCCGTATATCCTTCGGCGGCTTCGGATATGGAGTAGAGGAAGACGAGGATAGCGGCTTCGAGCAGCTCCCCCATGACTGCCGCCACGATTGCGGCCACCGCCATCAGGAGCATGATGGTGACCTTTCGCTCGAAGATCAGCTCCTCTATCGCCTCCCGGCCGAAATAGTAGCCGCCTGTCACCGCGGCTGTGATGTAGAAGCCGGTCGAGACTACGTTTTCGTGCAAAGACAGCGACAGCACCCAGCCTACCAGTGTGAAGAGCCCGGCCATGGCGGCCGCAAGTACTTTCGGGTTCCTCCATGGCTTCGGTGGTTTGGGATTCGCCGTGCCGCTTCGCGGCGGAAAACCGAGCGTCCCGATTCTGTCGCGAAGCGTCTCGGAAGAGACGGCGCCCGGATCAAAGGTCAGCGTGATCCGAGCGGCGTTGGGGAACACTCTGACGTCGATCAGACCGGGCACCTCCTTCAGACCCCGTTGCAGGCGGACGGCGTCACTGGCGCAATCGAGATTCGCGACACGTATATCCAGACGCTCAGGCTTCATCCTCAAGCATCCTTTCCATGGGGCCCATAGCACATGGATTCAAGGATCCCGCAAGTCACGATGGACGGGTCTCTCTGGCATAATTCACGGAGAACGACTCGCCGCGAACGCCAGAGAGGCCGACCAGTCTCCTCGATTCCACGAACGCGCGTCGCCGCGAGGGCACTCAACGCCCCGGTTTCTTGGCGGGGAGGAGACATGGGAAGGCTCAGAACTCCAGTCTGACTCCCGCATTGAACGTCCGTCCTTCGAGGGGCGCCCACGCATCGGTCGTCCACCGTCCTTCCGGTGCACGCGACGGGAGTAGAAGCGGCATGTGCCGCGTCTGGCGGGCGTCGAGCAGGTTCTCGCCGTTCGCGAACACTCTCACGGCCCCGATGCGGCGCTGCACCAGGACGCCGAAGATCAGGTAAGCACGGCTCGTGTCCCCGTAGGGATTTTCATGCAACTCCTGGCGACCGGTATAGAAGAGCTCTATCCCCAGCAGCCCCTCGTCGTCCTCCTCCCACATCCCGACGATTCCGGCGGCATGTCGCGGCGTCAGCGAGACCTCCCGGCGGGCGCCGGTCCGCGGATCCCCCTCGCTGGAACGCGTATAGGTGTAGGTCGCCGTCAGGTAGAAGGGCTCCTGACGGTAGACCGCGAGCAGGTCAGTTCCGTACGTACGGGTCGCTTCGCCGGAATTGAACAGTTCGATACGTCCCGGGCTCGCCGCGCGGAGCATGAGTGGATCTCGAATCTCAGAGCCGAAGAGCGTGCCGTTGACCTCGAACGGGCCGATCGTTCGTCCGATGTCCA
>CAZWJE010000058.1:0-19791 GCA_964634395.1 uncultured Gemmatimonas sp.
ACCGGGCGGACCCGGTCGTCAGCACCGGCGACTATCCGGGCACGTCGCAGACGGGCAACCACAGCCTGATCGGTGTCGACCTCGTCGCTCCGGATGTGGAGTTGCTCTACAGTGACACGACGGACACGTGGAGCACGCGGTACAACCCGGTCGGCGACACGATCTCGGTGTGGGGCCTCGACACCTCACTGGATCCGCTGGTGGGCCCGAGCGGAATCGCCGTCACGCGGCTGCAGAACCGGGCGTATAGTTGCACTGACGTTAGTGGTGAGTGCATGAACGTCCTCGGCGTCGTTGACGGGTCGACCATCCTGGCGACGCCGGGCAGCAACGCCTGGTCGATCACCCAGTCGGTCGGCGTGACCGTTACGCAGTTCGACCGCGAGGTCGATGCCATCTCGGCGCAGGCGTATCACGACTTCCGTGGCAAGATCTTCGACCGCGCTGGTAACGAGAGCGCGGAACCGACCTCGGCGCTCTTCATCCGCGATACGGCGACGCCGTTCCCGCCGATCGATTCGATCCTGCCGCTGGTCAGCAACGTCAACATCCCGCCGGTGCCGCTCTTCAGCGGAAGCGAGACGTATTCGTTCTCGGCTACCGTCGGCGACAACGTGGATGTTCGTCGCGCGACGGCCGGCTTCGACTTCACCGACGGCACGGATACCTATCGCCTGCCGTTCGCGAACATCGACCTGACGGCCTGGGGTACGGACCATATCGTCCGGAGCAAGCTGCTCAACCAGGACCTGCAGTACATCCGGCAGTTGTCGGTCCTGTCCGATACGGTCACGGCGGACACGATTGGCCGGCCCACGTTCGCCCGGTTCGTGGCCTTCGATCACTCGAACTGGATCGGCGGCTTCTCGACGCAGGCGAACAACATCGTCCCGAACACCTGGGACCTCGGGGGCACTTCGTGGTTCTCCCCGATGCAGTTCGCGTCCTGGCACGAGGTGTCCGCGGGCCAGTACCGCTTCACCATCGGCGGCCCCACGGGCACGTTCCAGACGCCGTTCAGCCGCGTACTCTTCTACGTCCGGCTGGACACCGTGGACTACGATGACTTGGCCACGCCGCTGTACTACCTGATCGGGGCTGGTGCACCGCCCGCGATTCAGGACGGTTACGCGACGATCTATCGCGTCTTCCGTTACGCGATCCCGACGATCCCGACGGAGATCGTCGAGTCGGGACGCGCGTTCACCGTGGTTGCAGTCGGTATCAATGCCACCGGTGACGCGCTGTTGTCCACGGATGGCCCGACGAGGCTTGAAATCCTCGGCGACGCCGGCATCTAGATTCGGCCGGTGTAGTGGTAAAGGGGTCCCGGCCTCGGCCGGGGCCCCTTTCCTATTGGACTTTCTGAACCGGAGACGTTCTCGCGGAAATCCCGTCGATGGATGAGGCTCCCGAGACGACTTCCACTCGTTGCCAGAAACTCCAGGGTGTGCTATTTGGAAGGTTCTGGCGAGTCGATGCTACAGATTGATATCCTCTCGGCCGGTGGTTGTACCGGAAGCCATTACGTGCTCTCCGGTTTCAGGACCACATCGGCCGTGCTGAATCCTATTTCACTTTACCTGGAGGGGTCGATGAATCCGCGCACCAGGTTGTTTCGGGGACTGGCCCTGACCGCCCTTCTGGGTATTGGTTTGACGGCCTGTAAGGAAGACACCCTTATACCGCCACCGGATCCGACGATTTCGGCCGCGCCGTCATCGTTACGGCTGATGGTGGGACAGTCGCAGCAGATCGTCGGTTCGATGAGCGATGGTTCCAACGTCGCGTTCGAGTCGCTCAACACCGCGGTCGCGATGGTGGCCGCTGGCGGCAATACCGGGACGGTCACGGCGGTTGCGGTCGGCAGCGCCACCATCCGCGTGTCGTCCGTCGAAAGACCGTCCTTGCAGACGGCCGTCAATGTGGTCGTCACCCCGGTCGAGTTTCCGGCCTCGGATACGGCCGACGTCACGATCCAGGGCGTCTTCCAGGCGCAGACGATCTCGCCCGTCGATCCGGACAGCGTCGTGAACACGATCGACATCACGATGGGTGTCGACCGCGGCGACGCGGACAAGCTGACCGTGTACGTCAACGGCGAGGCGGTCCCCGCCTGCACACAGACGTTCACGTTCGGAGCGGCCGCGATCACGGCCGAGGGTCTGAGCATCGGCGCCGCGCCTACATCGGTCGTCTGCTCGCTCGACACACGCGCGTTCAACCGCGGCACCACGGCGGCGGATTCGCTCAGCGGGATCCCGATGTATCCGAACGGCATGCTCGATATCCATGCCGAGTTGACGAAGGAGGGCACGCTCCTAAGCGCCGCCACGAGGAACGGCTTCACGCTGGCGAACAGCGACTTCATGCAGGCGTACATCGCGACGCACCAGAATGGAGAACTCCGGGGCTCGGTGATTGGTGATACCGGCCTTCAGTGGTTTGGCAATGGTGACCTGCGCGTCGTGCTCGTACCGGTCATCTTCAGCGCCGCGGACCAGGGTTCTTCGGGCTACCCGGCTCGGGTCGACCTGAACTTTGACGGGTACGTGGCTGGTAATGACGAGACCGCCTCGAACGCGGTCACGGAGCGGACGGCGGGCGGTTTCGTGGTGGAGTTCCCGCGTTCGGGCGGCGGCGGCGCCAATATCGCGGGCTTCAATACGGGCCGTGAGGGCACGCGCATCAACGTGGCCTCCACGACCAACGGCGGTCAGCCGGGACCGGCGACGGTCTACAGTCCGTTCACGGGCAACCCGACGGCGAACAACCGCGTTCACTTCACGGAGCTTCAGAGCGGCACGGCCCTTCTCAACTCGATCCTCCGGCTCGACAACGAGGCTCCACAGGCGGGACGGCTGATTCTTCCGGCGCATCCCCAGGTCAACCGCGTCTGGGCGCGCAACGGCTGGGTGAACGACGCCGTGAACTTCTTCACGGCCAAGGATGGCTCGCACGACGCGCCGTTCGAATATGGTGGCGGCTCCGTCGGCGCCGCCTACACGGGCACGGCTCCGGCAACGAGCTACACGAGCGTCTATGGTTCCATCCCCGCCCTGGGCGGCTTCGATCCGATCCACGGTGTCGGGCAGGATTCGATCGTGATCTATGCGTCTCACGTCGGCGGTGATAACATCCTTCGACTGGGCGCCCGCCAGGGTTCCACCGGAGGAGTCGCGAGTTCCGCTGACCTGACCGCGACCCTGACGAACAGCGAGTGGTCCGTCTTTGCCACCGTTTGGGACAGGCTTGGCAATTCGTCGAACATTTCCATCACCCGAGCGGACCCTGTCGTCAGCACGATCGACTTCCCGACGACGGCGCAGACTGGCGATGCCGCCCTGATTGGTGTCGACCTTACACCGCCGGACGTCTCGTTGCAGCTGAGCGACACCCTCATGACGCGGTACAATCCGGTTGATGAGACGGTCTCGGCGCAGGGAATCGACGGTTCGCTGGATCCACAACAGGGTCCGAGCGGTATCGCCGTGACGCAGCTCCTTCTGCGCTCGTACGCGTGCCCGGCCGCGGTGCTGGAGTGTGCGCCAGCGGATGATTCCGATGAATCGGTTACACCGTTGACGACACCTGGATTGGCCTCCACCGGCAACGCGATCACCGAGCAGATCGGTGCGGTCGTCGGGACGTTCACTCGCGCCGTCAACGATGTCACCGCGAACCGATACCATAACTACCTCGGTCAGATCTTTGACCGGGCCGGGAATGAAAGCCTGATTCCCGCGTCAATGGTGTTCATCCGGGACACCGAAGTCGGCGGCGGCGCGTTCCCGACGTCCATCGTGCCTGTACCACCGACCGTCAGCAACGTGAACATTCCGCCGGTCCCGCGGTTCAGCGGCGGCACGGCGTATCCGTTCGCGGCCACGATCAGCGACAACGTCGATCTTCGACGAGCGACGGTGGGACTGGACTTCGATGGTGATTTCCGGGTGCCGTTCGTGACTATTCCTCAAACGGTTTGGGGCCCGAGCCACATCATCGAGAGCAAGCTGGTCGAGCAGGAAATGCCGTACGTGCGCTCGCTTTCGGCGATGATCGGACCGGATACGGCCACCGCGCCCGTACTGCCCACCAAGGCCCGGTTCGTGGCGTTCGACCATTCGAGCCCGCTCGGCGCGATCTCGACACAGGCGAACAACATCGTGCCGAACACCCGCGATACCCTCTTCGTGCCCTGGTTCGACACTGACCCGAGCCCGAACGCCGGTATCATGATTGCCCCCATGGACTCCCTGACGTGGCTCGTCGGCGGTCAGACGGGTACGTTCGCCAACCCGTTCAGCCGGGTCCTCTTCTACGTGTACCTGGACGGAATCGACGACGGATCGGGACGCGACATGAACTACCTGATCGGCGAGGCTGGCGCGCCACAGGTACAGGATGGCTACCTGACGATCTATCGTGTGTATCGCTTCACGGCGCCCCCGATCCCCCAGGAGATCATCGACTGGGGCGGAGATTACACGGTCTTCGCGATCGGCATATCGAGCAATGGCGATGCCCTGGCATCGGAAGCGGGTCATAGCACTCTGCCGTAATCGCTCGGTGGTATGACCGGGAATGGGAGAGCGGCCGGTTCGTCGGCTGCTCTCCCATTCATTTTCCGGCGCTACATTCTCATTCGTGGCCGAGGCTGCTCTGACTCGCTGACCTGAGGGTTCTCGGCGAGCGAACGCGATGACTCACCACTGAGACATCTCTTCGGTCCGGAGTCCGTGAGGTCGTGACTCGATCGCTCACCCGCGAACTTTCTCGTGCGGAGGGGGTAACCGGGCCGTGCTGAACTCGGCCGCCGTCTTATGGATAACGAGAAGATATGAGATCACTTGCCGTTCCTGGATTCCTCGCGGCCATCCTGCTCGCCGGATGCGATGCCGGCGCCGACATCGTCGGCGAATGGGAGGCTGTCCTGGGTGAGGATGCAACGACCCGACTGACGTTCGCGGCCGACAGCACCTTCACCATGGACACGGGTCAGTTCGTGGGCGAGGGGCGGTACTCCCTGACCGACGATGACCTCGTCCTCGAGCCGACCGGCGCCCTCGCCACCGTGGTGCCGGGCGGGTTCACGGGGACGGTCACGGATTTTACCACCATGAACGTCTGCAGCCCCTCCGGCGTCTGCACGGAGTTCACGAAACAGTAGGCGGATCAGGAGGGGATCCGGCGGATCGAACGGCTTATTCCGGCGGAGCCACCCCCGTCCCGACAACCCCGCGAAAATACTCGATCGTGCGGTCGAGACCCGCCTCGAGAGGAACCCGCGGCTCCCAGCCGAGCACTTCCCGCGCGACCGTGATGTCCGGCCGGCGCGTCTTCGGATCATCCTCCGGAAGCGGACGATGGACGATACGCGCGTCCCCGCCGACCTTCGCGATCACCATCTCCGCGAGCTCTCTGACGGTGAACTCGCCCGGGTTGCCGATATTCGTGGGTTCGACCCGATCAGAGAAGAAGAGGCGGTAGATCCCTTCGACGAGGTCGTCGACGTAGGTGAAGGAGCGTGTCTGGCCGCCGTCGCCGTAGATGGTGATCGGCTCACCGCGGAGCGCCTGGACGATGAAGTTGGAGACCACGCGCCCATCGCCCGGCCGCATGCGCGAGCCATAGGTGTTGAAGATCCGCACGATCCGCGTATCGACGCCATGGTAGCGATGATAGGCCATCGTCATCGCCTCGGCGAAGCGCTTGGCTTCATCATAGACGCCGCGGGGGCCGACCGGGTTGACGTGGCCCCAGTAGCCCTCGGGCTGCGGGTGGACCTGGGGGTCGCCATAGACCTCCGAGGTGGAGGCGAGCAGATACCGAGCGCCCCTCGCCTTCGCCAGACCGAGCGTCTTGTGCGTGCCGAGCGACCCCACCTTGAGCGTCTGGATCGGCTTCTCCAGGTAGTCGATCGGGCTCGCGGGGCTCGCGAAATGAAGCACGCCGCCGAGCTCACCGTCGACGTAGACGAAGTTGGTGACGTCGTATTCGATGAACTTGAAACGCGGATCACCGAGCAGGTGGGCGATATTGCCTGGCGAGCCGGTGATGAAGTTGTCCATCCCCACGACCTGGTGACCGCCCGCGATGAAGCGGTCACAGAGGTGCGAACCGAGGAAACCGGCGGCGCCGGTGATCAGCACCCTCATCCGAGCGCGGGCGCTGGTGTATCCACGATGACCGGAGCTGATCCGGGACGTCCGATCGGGTGGTAGTGGATCCCCATCTCTTCCATCTTCCGGGGCGGCCAGAGGTTCCTGCCGTCGAAGACGACCGGCTCCCGGAGCAGCGAGAGGATCCGGCCGAAGTCGGGACGACGGTACGGCTGCCACTCGGTCAGGATGAGGAGCGCGTCCGCGTCCCGCAGGCAATCGTAGTTGCGCTGGCGGAGTTCGAGGCCGCCGTCCTCGAGGAGGTCCGCGAAATGGAACCGGGCCTCGCGCTCGGCTTCCGGATCGTGCGCGCGGACGTGGGCGCCGCGCTCGACGAGGCCGCGGATGACGGTGAGGCTCGGCGCCTCGCGCATGTCGTCCGTCTCCGGCTTGAAGCTGAGCCCCCACACGGCGAACGTCCGGCCGGTGAGGTCGTCGCCGAACCGCTCGACGACCCGGTCGAGGAGGAGGCGCTTCTGCGCGGCGTTGACCCGTTCGACCCCGTCGAGGATGGAGGCGTCGACCCCCTCGCGCCGCAGCGTGTGGATGAGCGCCTTCACGTCCTTGGGGAAGCAGCTTCCGCCGTAGCCGATCCCCGCGAAGAGGAAGGCGGGCCCGATCCGATCGTCGGTGCCGATCCCCGCCCTGACGAGGGAGACATCCGCGCCGACCGCCTCGCAGAGCCCGGCGATCATGTTCATGAAGCTGATTCGCGTGGCGAGCATCGCGTTCGCCGCGTATTTCGTGATCTCCGCGCTCGCGATGTCCATGAACAGGACCGGGTTCCCGGTGCGCACGAACGGCTGGTAGAGCTCGCTCAGTCGTTCCCGCGCGTACTCCGAATCGATCCCCACCACGACGCGGTCGGGCCGCATGAAGTCCGCGACGGCCGCGCCCTCCTTCAGGAACTCCGGGTTGCTGCAGACGTGGACCGGTCGTGAGGTGAAGCGGCCGATCGTCTCGCGTACCTTCGCGGCCGTACCGACGGGTACGGTGCTCTTGGTGATGACGATCTTCTCCGGCCCGTCCGAAGGCATGTGGCGGCCGATCGTTTCGGCCACGGCCAGCACGTGCTGCAGATCCGCCGAACCGTCCTCGTCGGGCGGGGTGCCCACGGCGACGAAGATGATCTCGGCGGCGGCGACCGCCCGCGCCACGTCGGTCGTGAAGGTGAGCCGTCCGTCCTCGAGGTTGCGAGCGACGAGGGGTTCCAGCCCCGGCTCGTAGATCGGAATCTCGCCTCCGTTGAGGCGGGCGACCTTGGCGGCGTCTATGTCACAGCAGACGACGTCGTTCCCGGTTTCCGCCAGGCCGGCGCCGACGACGAGGCCGACATACCCGGTACCAACAACAGTAATCAGCATACCTTCCGATCAACCGAACGTGGAGGGTGCCGGAGCGCGCGGCGGGCAACGTCCGCCGAGGCGCCTGAATCCGCGCGGGCGGTCGCCACCGCGCGGAACGTGCCGTACCGGAAACATGCCCGGTGGACCGCGGCGCTCAGATCGAGTCTGACGACTTCCCGACGGCCTGGACGGGCGGAGCGACGTGCTCGACATACCAGCGGATCGCCTCCGTCATCCCCTCCGCGAGGGCATGGCTCGGCGCGTATCCGAGGAGATCGCGGGCTCGGGAGATATCGGCGAGCGAGTGGCGGACGTCACCCGCGCGGAACTCGCGGTGGACGGGCGTCGCGCCGCTCAGCTCGGGACGCCAGGGAATGAGGCTGTCGCGGATGATCTCGAAGAGCTGATTGAGCGTCGTCCGGTCGCCGACGGCCACGTTGTAGACGGTGTCGACGGCGCGTTCGTTCCCGGTCGTGGCCGCGAGAATATTTGCCTGCACGACGTTGTCGACGAAGCAGAAATCGCGGCTCGTCTCGCCGTCGCCGTTCACGAAGCACTCCTGGCCGGAAAGCAGCGACGCGACCCACTGGGGGATGACCGCCGCGTAGGCGCCGTTCGGGTCCTGCCGCGGACCGAAGACGTTGAAGTAGCGCAGGCCGATCGCCTCGAGGCCGTACGCCCGGGCGAACACGGACGCGTAGAGCTCGTCGACGTACTTGGTGACCGCGTAGGGACTGAGTGGGTTCCCGATCTCGTCCTCGAGCTTGGGGAGCCCCGGGTGGTCACCGTATACCGCGCTCGAGCTGGCGTAGACGACTCGGCCGACCTCCTGGTCACGGGCCGCGACGAACACGTTCAGCGTGCCGTCGACGTTCGACTCGTGGGAGTAGATCGGGTCCTCGATCGATCGGGGGACCGAACCGATCGCCGCCTGGTGCAGGACGAGGTCGGCGCCCTCGAAGGCGCGCAGGCAGCAGTCGAGATCGCGGATGTCGCCTTCGATGAAGTCATATCGGGTCGCCGCCTCGGGGCCGACCCGCGTCATCACGTCGTCGATGTTGCGCTGGTAACCGGTCGCGAAGTTGTCGAGGCCGACGACCCGCTGACCGAGCCGCAGGAGCTGCTCCGCGAGGTTGGAGCCGATGAATCCGGCCGAGCCGGTGACGACCCAGGTCCTGGGATTCTCCGCGAGTTCTTTCCGGACCCGCTCGTATTCAGTCACGTGATCTCTCAGGTGAAGACGAAAGGTGGTGCGCAAACTGCGGGATCCGGGTGCGGCTCCGCCGGAGCACGGGCCGGATCGGCCACCAGTGATACCGAGGCAGGGGTGAAATGATTCCCCGGATATCGATGAAACTCCTGGTTCTCGCGGCGGTCGTGGCGATCGCCGGTCGGGCGCCGGATACCGCCGCGCAGGCGGACCGCCCGGTGGTCGTCCTGCGACCCGGTGACGCGCTCAGGGTCGAGATCTGGCGCGAGGCGGACCTCAGCGGCGAGTTCCTCGTCAACGAGGATGGCGTCGTGACGCTGCCGCTCCTCGGAGATCGTCGCGTGATCGGCGTGCCCATCCCCGAACTCCGCGATTCGCTGATCTCGCTCTACCGGGCGGAACTGCGCAACCCGGCGATCGAGATCATCCCGCTCCGGCGCGTCTACGTCCTCGGCGAGGTGAATCGGCCCGGCCTTCACGCGGTGGATCCGACGGTGAGTCTCGCGGGCGCCGTCGCGCTCGCCGGCGGCGCGAACCCGCAGGGCGATATCCGACGGATTCGAGTGATCCGCGACAACGAAGTGATCCTGCACGGCATCTCGATCGAGACGGCTCTCTCGGCGGTGGACATCCGTTCGGGCGACCAGATCTTCATCGACCGTCGCGGCTGGTTCGAGCGGAACAGCACGGTCCTCATCAGCGGCGCGCTCGGTCTTACGAGTATCGTCATCTCCTTGCTGCGCTGAACGATGGCCCCGGGCATCACTGGCCGACGAGAACCTCTCGAGTCAGCGCGGCGCAACGCTCCCAGGTGAACCGTCCCGCGTGCGCCCGGCCGGCGGCGACGAGATCGTCGCGGAGGTGACGGTCTTCAGCGACGCGCACCAGGTGGTCGGCGAGCCCGTGCGCGTCGGCGGGATGGAAATAGAGAGCCGCGTCACCACAGACCTCGGGAAGGGATCCCGCGTTGGAGACGATCGCGGGGCAGCCGGCGGCCATCGCCTCCAGGGCGGGAAGGCCGAAACCTTCGTACCGCGACGGCAGGACGAGCGCCTCGGCCCCGGCGACGAGGGCGCGCAGTTCCGCGTCACTCACTTCGCCCGTGAAGCGGACGCGCCCGCCGAACCGGGCGGCCGCGACGACCACGGCGTGATCACCTCCGAGGAGCCCCTCGCGCCGACCCGCGATCACGAGGTCATGCGCGAGTACGTTCCCGGCCACGCGAAACGCTTCGAGCAGAATCCCCAGGTTCTTATGGGGTTTTACGTTGCCCACGTAGAGGAAATAGGGTCGGCCGGATTGTGTCCCCGTGTCGACGCGCGCGGCGAACCACTCCATCCCGACCCCGAGGTGGACCACCTGGATCCGGTACGGATCGATCCACGCGTGTCGGACGAGTTCGTCGGCGGTGAAACGGGAGTCGACGATGATCGCGTCGGCCCGGCCACGCAGGCGGGAGAACATCATCCGGGCGTAGCCGCGGCGGTGCGCGCCCCGCACGTATGCCGGATGCGCGAGGTGAAGCACGTCATGGACGGTGACGACGAGGCGGCCGCGCGCGCGTAACGGGAAGTTGTAGTGCGGAACCCAGATGGTGTCGGCGTCGCACGGTATCGCCCGGGGGAGTTCCAGCTGCTCGCGAACGGAGTAGATCGGCGCCGCGCAATGGTGGAAGGTGACCTCCGCGGAAACCCGATCATCGTTCGGTCGACCGGAGACCGGCTCGTTACCGGTAGCCAGCGCGCGGACGTTCGCGAGATCCCCGATCAGCGCCAGGCGGAGGCCGCCGCCGCGACGAAGCAGCGGGACCAGCTCGCGAATGTACCGGCCGATCCCCGACGAACGCATCATCCTGGCGTCGACGGCGACCCTCGATCGCGCCGGTGTGGCGAGGGTCGCCGGACCCGCCGCCGCGCCCGACCGCGTCTTCACGAGGCCGCCGGTGCGCGGAGCGTCACCCGCGGCGCGGAGTCGGGATCGGACCGCTGACCCGGGACTCCCACCACCACCGGGGGGTCGGTGAGATTCTCGGGCCGCGAACCCCAGCGGAGCAGATGCCGGGCGCCGTACTCGTCGGCGATACGCTCCGCGATCTCCCGGACCGTGACGGGCACGCCGGAACAGATGTTGATCGGACCCGTCGCGACGCCCGTCGCCACGGCGGCGATCCGGGCGCCGGCATCCCGGACGTCGAGATAATCGCGGACCTGCGTCCCGCTCGTCAGCTCCGCCGGCTCGCCCGCCGCGAGACGTTGGCGCAGGTAGGGTACGAGGCGGCCCGCCCTTTCCCCTTCCCCGAACAGATGAAAGAGACGGCACCAGGCGAACTCGACGCCCATCGGCGGAAGGTAGTGCGTCAGTGCCAGGAAGGCGGCCACCTTGCTCGCGGCGTACGGAGTCAGCGGAGCGAGCGGTGTGGTCACGGGGAGATGGCCGCCGGTGAGGTCGTACTCGAAGCAGCTGCCGATCCCCACAAAGCGCCGCCCCCCGGATTCGACGAACGCGCGCGCGAGACCGAGGGTTCCGTGAAGGCAATCGAGGTTGCGCGGCGAGACGAGATAGCTGCCCGGCTCGGCGTACCAGGCGGCATGGACGATGGTGTCGACGTCCGTGACGAGGCTCGTCAGCCGGTCGGCCGGTTCGCGGAAGAGATCCGGGGTTTCCCTGATCTCGAGGTGGCCGGCGGATCGATCGATCCCGGCGGCGGGGTCATCCACCCATCGCCGCGGATCCGCTTCCCCGCCCTCTCGCGCGACCGCCCGAACCCTCCATCCCCCCGAGAGCAGCGCGCGGAGGACCTGTCGGCCGACGAAGCCGGAAGCCCCGGTGAGCAATACCATCCCGCCGCGAACCGCGACGCCGTCGGCCGGCCCGCCGACCGGAGCGTTCAACCTTGCCCGCGGGATGGAAGCGGGGACGGCTCCGTCACCGTGGCTTCCGGCGCTCCCGGCCCGACAACCCGCAACCGGGGCACCGCGAAGACCAGCTCCGCGTTCCATTCGGCCGCGAACGAGAGCTTCTCGGTAATCTCTCGCTCGAGATTCCAGGGGAGGACCACGATGACGTCGGGTCGGTCGGCGCGGAGGTGCTCGAGGGGTACGATCGGGATGTGGCTGCCGGGGAGGTACCGCCCGACCTTCCCGGGGCTGGCGTCGACGACGTAAGGGATGAGGTCCCGCCGGACGCCGGCGAAGTTGAGAAGCGTGTTACCCTTGGCCGCCGCGCCGAACGCTCCGATCCGGCGGCCGCGTCGCCGGGCGTCGAGGAGATGGTGGAGGAAGTCGTTCTTCACCCGCTCGGCCGCGGACTGGAACCCGGCGTAGAACTCCGCGGTCATGATCCCCGCCGCCGCCTCCTCGCGGAGGAGCGCGGAGACGGAGGGTCGGACCGGCGCCGTCGACGTGTCGGCGCGGCCGGCGTAGACGCGCAGGCTTCCGCCATGGGTCATGAGTTCGTCCACGTCGAACACCCGCAATCCATTGCCTTCCAGGATCGTCCTGGCGACGGTGAAGGAGAGGTACGAGAAGTGTTCGTGATACGCGGTGTCGAACTGGTTCGCTTCGACCATGCGGAGGAGGTGGGGGAACTCGAAGGTCACCACACCGTCCGGCTCGAGCAGGATGGGAAACCCGGCGACGAAATCACCGAGATCCGGGACGTGGGCCAGGACGTTGTTGGCGACCATCAGATCGGCCTGGATCCCGGCGTCACGGAGACGGATGGCCAGGGCGCGGCCAAAGAACTCCTCCACGGTCTCGATCCCGCGTGCCCGGGCGGCCGCGGCGGTGCTCGCGGTCGGCTCGATCCCCAGACAGGGGATGCCCCGGGCCCGGGCGAACTCCAGCAGGTATCCGTCGTTCGAGGCGACCTCGATCACCCGGCTGGATCCGTCGAGGTCGAAACGCGCGATCATATCCTCGACGTAACCTCGGGCGTGAGCCCGCCAGGACGAGGACGTCGAGCTGAAGTATGCGTAGTCGGCGGTGAAGAGAGCTTCCCGGCCCGCGAAATCTTCGGTCTGAACGAGCCAGCATTCCGTGCAGACGAGGATCCGGAGCGGGAGACGGGTCTCCGGCATCCGTACCGACTCAGCGGTCAGGTAGGCGTTCGAGGGAGGGGCCGTCCCCAGGTCGAGAAGAACGAGATCGAGGTCGGCGCCGCAGTGACGGCATTTCATGCGAAGATTCCCGGGAACTCCGCGGTGAGCGGCGGGTGGTTCCGGTCGCGTTCGGAGAGTCCGACGACCGGGAGCGGCCAGCGGATCTCGAGCGCGGGGTCGACCGGATGGATCCCATCCTCGGCGGCGGCGACATGGGGCGCGGAATGGAGATAGAGCAGCTCGACGTCGGGGACGAGCGCCTGGAATCCATGGGCGAATCCCTTCGGGATGAGCAGCGCGCGGCCGTTCTCCTGGGTGAGCGTCTCGGCGTGCCAGCGGAAGCGGGTCGCCGAGCCGGCGCGGAGGTCCACGGCGACGTCGAACACGGCCCCGCGCAGGCAGAGGACGAGTTTGGCGTCGGCGTGCGGCGGGTGCTGGTAGTGCATCCCCCGGACGGTCCCCTCAGCGTGCGTACACGTGTGGTTGACCTGGGCGATCGGACCTGTCCATCCCGCGTCGCCGAGTTCGTCGGCGCAGAAAAGACGCTGCAGGTACCCTCGCCGGTCCTCGAGTCGGACCCGCTCGATGACCCGAAGGCCGGGGACGGAGGTCTCAGCCAACCGGAATCGGCCGCTCATCGATCGTGATCGGGTCGGCGGGAATCCCGAAGTCGCGGAAGTCGGCGCGGAGTGCGTCGATCGCGGCACGTCCGTCACCGCCGGATTCGATCCAGCTTCGGTACCAGCGGACCGTACGGGTGACCGCCTCCTCGGCGGTCCAGCGCGGACGCCAGCCGAGTCGGGCGTGAGCCTTCGACGAATCGAGCGTGAGAAGGCGGCTCTCGGCGGGATGGCTGGTGTCCGCGTCGCTCTCCCACCCGGGACCGTCCGGCCAGAGTGCCGTCACCAGCTCGGCGATCTCGGCCACGGCGCGCGAATCCTCGGCGGCGGGTCCGAAATTCCACGCTTCGGCGAATGCCGGACCGCCGCGATACAGCCGATCGGCCAGCACGAGATACCCGGTGAGCGCGTCGAGGACGTGCTGCCATGGGCGGATCGAGGCGGGGTTGCGGATGCGAGCGGGCTCGCCGACGCGGGCGGCGCGTACGAGATCGGGCACCAGCCGACCCGCCGAGAAGTCACCGCCGCCGATCACGTTCCCGCCCCGCGCGGTGGCGACGGCGGTCCGGTGACCGTCGGGGGCCAGGAACGAGCGACGGTACGAGTCGACGAGGATCTCCGCGCAACCCTTGCTGCTCGAGTAGGGATCCGCGCCGCCCAGCGCGTCATCCTCGCGATACGGCCTCGCCCACTCGCGATTCTCGTAGCACTTGTCACTCGTCACCACGACCACGGCGGCGACTCCGGCGCGCCGCGCGGCCTCGAGGAGATGCAGCGTTCCCATCACGTTCGTGCCATAGGTCTCGATGGGATCCTCGTAGGATCGCCGGACGAGCGCCTGCCCGGCGAGATGCACGATGATCTCCGGACTCACCCGGCCGACCGCCGCTTCGAGCGATGACGGGTCTCGCACGTCCCCGATGATCGTCGGCGCGAGTTCCGCCAGCTTCGCCAGCTCGAAGAGACTCGGCATGGTCGGCGCGGGGAGCGAGTAGCCCGAGACTTCCGCGCCCAGACCGCGCAGGAGGAGGGTGAGCCAGCTCCCCTTGAACCCGGTATGCCCGGTGACGAGGACCCGGCGACCCCTCCAGAACTCCGCGTCGGGACCCGGGCGCGGGTCCGCACTGGATTCGACTCTCAATCCGTCACCGCCCACGGCGCTTCTCCTTCGTTCCATAGTGTTTCGAGCAGTTGCCGGTCCCTCTGGGTGTCCATCGGCTGGAAGAACCCGGGATGGCGATACGCGGCGAGCTGACCTTCACGCGCGAGGGACTCGAGCGGGCTCCTCTCGAGCACGGTGAAATCCCCGTCGATGAAGTCGAGAGCCCGGCGTTCGAAGACGAAGAACCCGCCATTGATCCACCCTTCGCCCGACTGGGGCTTCTCGGAGAAGGCGCGGACGCGGTCACCTTCCAGTTCGAGCGCGCCGAACCGGGCCGGCGGACGGACGGCGGTGACGGTCGCGAGTCTGCCCCGGGACCGGTGGAACTCGAGCAACCGGACGATGTCGACGTTGGCGAGACCGTCACCATAGGTCGCCATGAAGGTGTCACCACGGAGCCAGGGCTTCAATCGGCGAAGACGCCCGCCGGTCTCGGTGCCCAGCCCCGTGTCGATCATGTGGACCCGCCAATCGGGTCGGACGCCACCGTGTACCCGGGTCTCCCCGGTGAGCGTGTCGATCGTGACGTCGCCGCTGCGCGGAACGTAATCGAGAAACCACTCCTTCACGACGTCGGCCTTGTAGCCGAGCGCGAGCGCGAACTCGGTGAAGCCGAACCGGGCGTACCAGCGCATGATGTGCCAGAGGATGGGCCGCCCTCCGATCTCGACCATGGGCTTCGGCCGGTGCGCGGTCTCATCCCCGAGCCTGGTGCCCAGACCGCCAGCGAGAACGGCGACCACCGGCGGCTCGAAGCCGACTCGTTCCACCGCCCGGTCCGGCGCGGAAACTTCATTGACCAGACTCATGCTTCGATCAGCAGACGAGCGGCCATCCTCGAACGATCCCACTCGCCCCGAAACGCCCGACGCAGCATCGCCACGACGAGCGCCGCGTAGGCGCCGGGCAGCGCGACCCGCCGGTACTTGCGAGTGACGCGGATCCGGTTCCGGAGGAAGTAATAGTCCGCCTGCATGCCGCGGTCACCCTCTCCATCCGCGGTTCCGCCGCCCCGATGGTACACGACGCTGTCCGAGGCGTAACCCAGCCGGAAATGGCCGCGCCGCCCACGCATCGCCAGGTCGAGTTCCTCGAAGTAGAGGAAGTAACTCTCGTCGAGGAGACCGACCTCACGAAAGAAGGACCGGCTCACCATCATCGAGGCGCCGTAGACATAGCTCATGCTTGACGCGATCCGTGTTTCGGACCCGCCGGAGCCCACCGGGGTGCCCCACCCGATATGCCGTGGAAGCGCGAACCACCAGTTGTGCCTGGCGCCGCCCAGCGCCTGGTTGAGGTGGGGCGCGCGATGGAACCGGACGTTCGATCCGCACATCCCGATCGCGGGCTCCCCCACGATCCGTTCGACGAGCGCGCGACCCGCGCGCGGCTCCACGATCGTGTCGGGGTTGAGGAGCCAGATCGGTCCGTCGCCGCCGCGCGCCAGGAGGTAGCGCAATCCCACGTTCGTCCCCCCGGCGTAGCCGAGGTCCCCGCCCGTGCGGACGAGTACGAGCGGCACGTCGGGAGCGCCCGGATCGCCGCCACGCTCCGCGAGAAACCGATCGTATTCGAGGTGCGGGACCGCCGGGCGACTTGTCGGCGGGTGAATCAGCGCGCGCAACGGGTGGTCGAGCGGGAGCAAGGGCTGGAGGCGCCCGTCCGCCCAGTCACGGACCCGGGTGATCGAGTCGTCGGTCGAACCGTTGTCGCAGACGACGACGGTATCGGGTGGAGGATCGCCCCGGAAGACACTCTCGAGGCATTCGATCGTGTCCCGCCAGCCATTCCAGTTGACGATCACGACGGAGTATCCGGTTCCGCCAGCGGTCGCGACGTATCCCATTCTGTTCGGCTCCGAATCCTCGCGCTGACCCTCGCCATACCCCGGTGACCGGGATCCTCCCGGGGTCCTCGTCGGCGGCGCGAAAATGCAAGTAGAACGCCAGTACGCGTGATCGGTCGTCGCGGCGGCGCGGGTTCTGCCGTCGGAATCGGCCGGCTCGACACGGGGCCGATCAGGCCGTCAGTGAGGGGGCCCCGCGCCCGCCGCGCACTCTTTCATCCGAACTCAGTCCTACGGACTCGCGATGTCCACAGACGCGAACGGGCCGACTCCGATCAGCCGCGCCGGTCCAGACAGCGAGGCGAACATCGCTGACCTCTGGCGGACCCTCCGCCGTCAGTGGCCACCGCTGGTCGGGGTCACGATCGGCGTGACGGCGGTCGTGATGGGGGTGACGCTCCTCATCACGCCCGCCTACGAGGGCGAGGGTACGCTGAGGGTGCGCGAAGGCGAGCGAAACGCCGGAATGGGGATGATCGAGGAGATGCTCCCCATCAGCGGGATGTCGCTGCCCGGAATGGGGATGCCGGATATCGGAACGGAGATCGGCATCCTGCGGAGCCGCCGGATCGCCGACCTGGTGGTCGATTCCGTCGCGCTGCACGTCGAACTCTCGCGGCCCTGGCGCGCCCGGCGTTCGGAGATAATCGAGGTGATCGAGGCCGGGCCGGACGCGGTGCGGGGTACCTATACCTTTCGCCGACAGACGGACGGAGCGTACCTGACCACCTTCCGCGGTGACGATCCGCCACCCGCGCTCCCGGAACGGGTCGTGATCGGTCGCCCCTTCGCCGTCGGCGGGATGAGGCTCGTGCTGCGATCGGACGCGCGCGACGACCCGCCGTCCATCGTGCGCATCCGGGTACGGCCGTTTCAACGCGTCGTCTCCCGCTTCCGCGACCGTTTCCTGGTCTCCCGGCAGGACGCTCGCTCACAACTCATCGAGGTCGGCTACCGCCATGCCGACCCGGTCATCGCGGCCGGCGTCGTCAACGCCGCGATCGATTACTTCCTCGATTTCTCGCGGAGCTGGGAACAACGGGAGTCGCGCCGGAAGGTCGAGATCCTGGGCGCCCAGGTCGCCCTCCACGAGACGGAACTACGGCGCGCGGAGGAACGCAGACAGCGGTTCCAGGAGACCGAACGGATCATCGCGCCGGAGGAACAGGCATCCGCGCAGGTGCGGAGGATCGCGGAACTCCAGGCCACCGAGGACGCGCTGGAGGTGGAGCGGACCGCGCTCGCCGCGCTCCTCGCGCGGATCGCGAGCCCCGCGGCGAACTCGCTCGACCAGCCCGCCTGGCGACAACTCGCGACCTTCCCGTCGTTCATCTCCAACGGAGCCGTGCAGGACGTCCTCCAGACATTGACCACGCTGGAGAATGAGCGCGCCGAACTGCTCGGCCGCCGCACCGAAACCAATCGGGACGTCCGCGTCCTCGACGAACGGATCGCCGAACTCCGCGGGCAGCTTCAGGGGATGGGTGTCAGTTATATCCGCGGTCTGGAGGATCAGATCGCGGCCGCCGAGTCATCTCTCGCCGATTTCGACGAGGAACTGCGAGCCATTCCCGCCGTCGAGGTGGAACTCGCCCGCCTCGTGCGTGAACAGGAACTGCTGAACCAGGTCTACGTCATGCTGCGGGCGCGCCTGCGGGAGGCGGAGGTACAGGAAGCGATCGACGACGCCGCCGTCCGGGTGGTCGACCGGGCACAGGTGATGGAACGTCCGGCGTTTCCCCGCCCTCTCGTCAGCCTCGTGCTCGCCTCGGTCCTCGGGTTGATGGCCGGACTCTTCGCCGTCCTCAGCCGGGAGGCGGCCAACCCGCACGTCCGTTCGCGCCGGGACGCCGAACTCGCCGCCCATGGCGTGCCTCTCCTCGGCGCCGTCCCGCCCCTCTCCCGCGGGACGGCGACCCACCGCGGCCTGAAGGGACGGGTCCGCGTCGGGCCGCTGCGCATCCGCGGACCCGGCAGCCCGGGTACCGACGCTCTCATCGCCCGCAGCGATCCCTGGCACCCCGCTTCCGAGGCGTACCGGGCGATCGCCGGCACGCTCTTCGGTGACCCCGCCGCCGCGACCGGCGTGATCGTGGTGACGAGCGCGCTCCCCGATGACGGACGCGCACGGCTCTCCGCCAACCTCGCTATCGCCCTCGCGCGCGCCGGCACCGCCACCGTCCTCGTGGACGCCGACCTCCGCGCCGCCGAAACCACCCGCCTGTTCGGTCTCCCCGGCGGACCGGGCTGGCCCACGCCGCTCCTCCACGGAGTCTCCATCGACGAGATCCTTCAACACGTCGCCGCCGGCGACCGATCGCCTTCTCCCACGCCGGCTCGGGTCACGGGATCCGCCTTCTCCACCGCCGTCCACGATCCGACCGCCCGCACTACTTTCGCCGGAAACCACGACGGCCAGGTCGGGGAAGTCCCTCCGGAGCCGGGACCGTCACTGGACCTGCTCCCGGCCGGCCCCCCCGGTCCCCATCCCGCCGAGATTCTCGGCTCGCCCGTCACTCGCGCGCTGATCGCCGACCTGCGCGATCGGTACGCGGCGGTGATCATCGACGCTCCGTCACTCCATGGTGCCTTCGACGCGGCGACGCTCGGCGGACTCGCCGACGGCACCGTCCTCGTCGTCCGCAGCGGCGCCACCGCCCGCGACGCGGTCGAACTCGCCGCGACGAATCTCCGACGGGCCCGCGCACGACTCGCGGGAGTCGTCCTTACCGAACACGAGCCCGTCCTCCGGAGGGGCTGAACGCGCCGGATACACTGGCGAACGACCGCGCCATCGGTGTAGCCTTCCGCTGGCTGCTTCGCGCCAGCGAATCCCCCGACGCGCGCCTTGACCACCGCCGGGGCGCCACTTATCCTTACTTGTAGCTACAAGTCCTGACAAGAAAGGCCTCGTGTATGCTCGAGTTCTTCGCGGCTCCCTGGCCCTGGTACGTGTCGGGGCCGCTCATCGGACTGATCGTACCGGCGTTGCTGCTTTTCGGCGGCAAGGTGTTCGGTCTCTCGGCGAATCTACGTCATCTCTGCGCGGCGATGCCGGCGCCGGAACGATTGAAGCCCGGCTTCCTCCGGTACGACTGGAGGCGGACGGGTCGATGGAACCTCGTGTTCGTCCTGGGCGTGGTGGTGGGCGGCTTCCTTGCCGTGGCGCTCTTCGGCATGCCTGACGTGGGGACGCACATCTCCGATGCGGCGCGCGAAGAGATCGCGGCACTCGGCGTCACGGATTTCTCGGGGATCGTCCCTGGCCAACTCTTCTCCTGGACCGCGCTGTTCACGCCGGCGGGGTTCGTGATGATGGCGATCGGCGGGTTCCTGGTCGGTTTCGG
>CAZWJE010000059.1:0-19301 GCA_964634395.1 uncultured Gemmatimonas sp.
TGATGACGAGGGCCAGGAGGAGCGCCAGGACCCAGAGCGAGCAGGGGTTGACGCCATCGACCAGGCCGATGAGCCCGGTGGCGACCCAGAGCGAGCGGTTGCTGAGGTCAACCGCGCCGATCAGGGGGAGATCGAGGACCGCTTCGGGAGTCGCCAGCCCCGCGGCCTGCCCTTCGACCGCCGGCACGGTCCGCCGGGGCCTCAACTCCGCCGGGAGCAGGTTCATGGCGTCCGGCGCGCCGCCGGCGTTGACGTAGCGTTCGACCACGGCCCTGATCTCCGCCGCTGTGCGCTCCCCGAAGCCCGTCCAGGCGTAGTCACCGACGAACGTGACGGGGACGCCCGTGACCTGCCCACCCGCCGAAGCCACCAGCGCGAACAGAAGCTCGCGGTTGGAGAGGTCGTCATACACCTCGAACTCGTGAACGGTGAGGCCGGGGAAGGCCTCCTCGAGCGTCGCGAGGTACTCGCGCTCACGGGCGCAGTACGGGCAGCCCGTGCCCACGAAGAGGTAGAGGTCAACCTGGGTGGAACCAGCGCTGCCGGTCAGGACGTTGCCCTCCGCTCGAGACCCGGTCGTAAGGACCCCGAAGGAGAGCAGGGCGAGCACGATGAGTACGTGCCGCCAGCGGAGCAGGGGAGGTTGCCCCATGCCAACACCTTCGCCCACACGTGCGGGTGCGGCCAGTGCCAACGGTCCTGTGGAACGCGTCCTCTTGACGGGCGGTGTTCACCTGTTGTCGCGCTTTCGGCATCTCGGCCGAGTCCGACCGGCACCCTAGCGGCTCTCTTAAGGTGCCCTGCGCTTTAGGGCTAGCTCGTGAGCCGCTCTCGGGCATGGCTTCTGCCAACGGTTAGAACACGGTTGCGGGCAGCGACCCCTGTGAGGCCAGTTGTGAGGCGGCCTCGTCGAACGCCTGCCAGGTAGCCTTGGCGAGTAGGGAGCCCACGCTTGCCCGCCGCACGCCCAGCCGCGCAAGGCGCTCGGTGGTCATGCCTGGCGCGCGGAACAGGACGTTGACGGCCTTGGGCGCCACTGCCTGGACGATGGTTCTGAT
Organism: uncultured Gemmatimonas sp.; assembly: GCA_964634395.1. Classification (GTDB taxonomy): domain Bacteria; phylum Gemmatimonadota; class Gemmatimonadetes; order Longimicrobiales; family Longimicrobiaceae; genus WHSP01. Next base: position 1,059 of record CAZWJE010000059.1, read on the forward strand.
CTGGTCGTCCTCGGTGATCATGGGAGCGTAGAGGCAGTCGGCGCCGGCTTCGGCGTAGGCCACCAGGCGCTCAACCGTGTCGGGTAGGTCGTTGCGGCCGATGAGGAACCCCTCGGAGCGACCAACGAGGATGATGTTCGGATCGACCGCGTCGAGCGCCTGCCGGGCCGCGCTGATGCGCTGGGCCGCGAACGCCGTGTCGTAGAGGTGGTCGCCTGCGAGGTCCTCGATGGACAGGCCGGCGATCCCGGTAGCAGCGGCGCGCGCCACGTTGGCGGCGAGCTCCTCGGGTTCGTCCGCGTAGCCGTTCTCGAAGTCGGCGTTGATGGGCAGATCGGTGGCCTCGCACAGGTGCCGCAGGTGGTCGAGCATCTGCTCGAGACCGACCTCCCTGTCGTTCACGCCGAGTGACCAGGCGTAACCCGCGCTGGTGGAGGCAAGGGCGCGGAAACCGAGCCGCTCGAGGCGGCGCACGCCGCCGATGTCCCACGGGTTGGGCAGGGCGAAGAAGCCGCTCTCGTGCATGGCCCGGAAGGCTAGGCGGCGCGCGGCGAAGCGTGCCTGGTGGTCCTGGTTCATCGCCTCGGCGCGATACTGGGTTCGGTAGCTGCGCGGGTCGGGGTCATGCCCACATCATGCCCGGCGGGCGTTGGTTGGGCGGTGGCTGATGACCGCGCCTGCGGCAGATTGACGTCGAAAGCTAGGTGCGGCCGCTGGATGTGTCGGACGGTCCTGCGCTGACCTCAAGAGACTTGTAGCCACTCTTCAGGCGTGAGGCCGACATCTTTGATGATCTGACGAAGCAGAGCAGGGGAGATGTCTCGTCCAGCGTGGACTGGCACCGCGGTCTGCCGACCATCGGCGGGGCGGAACTGCTTGTGAGAACCACGATGGCGGACCTCCATGAACCCAAGACTATTCAAGACCCTAACGACCTGTCGGGCCGTAAAGACCGGGAGGTTGCCCATCGTCAAGCAGAGACAGTCTCCACACCTACGAAGTCGACCGTCAGGCTTGGTTCGCCGTCTTCCAGGAGCATTGAGATGACCTCCGCGAGGTTCTCGCGAAGCTCGTCCAACGTGGCTCCCTGGGTATGGGCTCCTACGAACCCTGGTACGTACCCAACGTACAACCCGGTCTCAACGTCACGTTCAACAATTGCCCTGAAATTCCTCATTTCCGCTCCTCGCGACCATACTAGACGAGTGACGGACGATGGCGGATGTCTACCTCGGCAGATGCCGAGGAGGACGCGGCCGGCGGGACGGGGCCCCGGTTGTCCTCAGAGCATCCCGAGCCGGCGCATCGAAGCCTCGATCAACGGCTGGAACTCGTCCGGGCATGGATACTTCCGCTCCACCGCACTAAGCCGGTTGGGGGCGACCCTCGATATCAAGCCATGTTGCGCCTTGACGTCTGCGATCCAGCAGGTCTTCACCGTGCGCCCGGCATGGGCCTTGACGTCGGCCTGTATCTCTCGATATGTCGCCATCTCTTTAGCTCCTGCAACCAGCGTTCAGTCATCTGGTAACTCGGACTTGCCCTTGGTTCACAGGCCCACCTGCACGAATGAAGTGTAGCGATGGGGCCGGGAACGTCACGCCACTGCCCAGTGCGCCGAAAGCAGCGCGGCCTGCTCCAACACCGTGTGGGTCGCTTTCTCCTGCAGATCCGGCGGGTACCCGTACTTCCGCAAGATGCGCTTCACGTACACGCGCATCTGGGCTTGCACGTTCTCACGCAACGTCCAATCGATGGAGGCGTTGCGCCGCACCGTGTCGACCAGCTCTTGGGCGATGACCCGCAGGGTGGCGTCCCCGAGCACCTGCACCGCGCTGTCGTTCTCGGCGAGGGCGTCGTAGAAGGCGAGCTCGTCGGCCGAGAGCCCCAGGCGTTCGCCTCGCGCGTCGGCAGCCCTGATGTCGTTGGCTAGGCGGATGAGTTCTTCGATGACCTGCACCGCCTCGATGGGGCGGTTCTGGTACTTGCGGACCGCCTTCTCCAGGAGATCGGCGAACGACCGCGCTTGGACCGCGTTGCGCTTCGCGCGCTCCCTGATTTCGCCCTTGAGCAGCTTCTGCAGCAGCTCCACCGCGAGGTTGCGGTGCTCCATGCCCCGCACCTCGGCAAGGAACTCGTCCGACAGGATCGAGATGTCGGGCTTCTTGAGGCCGGCGGCAGTGAAGACGTCGATCACCTCGTCTGATGACACCGCGCGCGAGACGATCTGCCTGATGGCGTGGTCGAGCTCCTCGTCGGTCCGGCGCTCGCCGGGCTGGCGCTTGGCCACGGCCGAACGGACGGCCTGGAAGAACGCTACGTCGTCGCGGATCCGCAGCGTCTCCTCGTGCGGCACCGCCAGGGCGAACGCCTGCGAGAGCTCGGTAACGGTCCTCAGCAGCCGCGCTTTACCGTCCTCCTGCGCGAGGATGTGCTCTTGCGCCGCTGGCAAGAGCGAGAGGCGGTCCTGTGGGGAGCCGGAGACCCAAGCGCTCCAGTCGAACCCATGGAACAGCCCCAGGCAGATCTCGAACTTCTCCAGCATCAAGGCGACCGCCTCGGACTGATCCAGGGCAGTGTCACCCTTGCCGCCGGCCTCCGTGTAGGTTGCCAGCGCCTTCTTAAGGTCCTCTGCCAGGCCGAGGTAATCGACTACCAGGCCGCCCGGCTTGTCCCTGAACACGCGGTTCACACGCGCAATGGCCTGCATGAGGCCGTGACCGCGCATGGGCTTGTCGACGTACATGGTGTGGAGGCTTGGAGCGTCGAAGCCGGTCAGCCACATGTCGCGCACGATCACGATGCGGAAAGGGTCGGACGGGTCACGGAAGCGTGCCGCCAGGGCCTCGCGCCTGGGCTTGTTGCGGATGTCCTCTTGCCAATCGAGGGGGTCGGTGGCCGAGCCGGTCATCACGACCTTGAGCGCGCCGTCGGCGTCGGTAGCTCCGTGCCACTCAGGTCCTTTGACGACTTGAGGGTGCTACTGAGTTCAGGAGACTGCTTCATGGCTATTGAGTAACCCATTGCTCCGGGTTAGTTTGGTCTGAATGATCTTGTCGGAAAGTCTGTTGGAGGATCTTCGCAAGGGAAGAGTCGTCCTCTTTTTGGGAGCTGGTGCAAGCGTTGGAGCCCTGAAACCAGACGGTACCAAGCCTCCTCTTGGTCCAGAGCTGGCAGGAATGTTGGCAAAGCGATTTCTTGGTGAGAAGTTCTCAGACAGGTCCTTGGACAGAGTCTCGGAACTTGCAATCTCACAGTCGGATCTTGTCACAGTACAAGGCTTTATCCGTGATGTCTTCACTGACTTGAGCCCAGCAAAATTCCACAATCTAGTCCCGACCTTCAGGTGGCGCGCAATATTCACCACAAACTTCGATCGCGTCATTGAAGATGCCTACGAGCAAACAGAGGCGCGCGTTCAGGCAATTAGACCAATGCACAGTAATTTGCAGAAGATTGACGACTACACTCGTTCACCTGATGATGTGCTCCTTTACAAGTTGCATGGATGTGTCACTAGAATTGACGACCCAAGCCTTCCATTAATCCTTACACCTGATCAATACACTTCGGCGAGAGCAGGACGAAGCCGCCTATTTGAGAGCTTCGTGTCGCTAGCGCACGAGTGTCCAGTAGTCTTTATTGGGCACGAGCTTTATGACTCTGATATCCGAACCGTTCTTGCTGAGGTTGACAGGGCCGGCGCCGCTCGGCCGCGTTTCTACTTGGTACGCCCACATCTTGACGAGATCGAGAGGACTTTTTGGGAAGGTAGGCGAGTAACGACACTTGATGGAACATTTGAGAGTTTCATGCAGGCTGTTGACAAAGCTGTTCCAGCCACACTGAGGCCAGTTCTCTCGCTCGCCAACTACGAGCACCCGATACAGAGTCACTTCAGCACAGGCGCAGATTTGAGTCGGGAAGTAGCATTGTTCTTACAGAATGAAGTTACATTCGTGCACGGTTCGATGCCCATCGATCGTGGTTCGGCAAAACAGTTTTACAGGGGATTCGATCTTGGGTGGTATCCAATCCAAGAAAGCCTGGACGTTCGACGCCGAATCACTGACGACCTGCTGAGTGATGTTGTCCTGGTTGATGAGAGCGATCGGCCATCAGAATCAGATTTTTACGTTGTGCTTGCTGAGGCTGGGGCAGGGAAGACCACTCTGATGCGTCGTGTCGCACTGGAGGCGTCCACCGACTGGAACGCGGTCTGCCTGTTTCTTCACGAGTATGGCCGAGTGGACTTAGAGGCACTACACGAAATCGTAAGGTTGACAAATGACAGAGTATTCCTGTTTGCTGACAATGCGGCGGACAGAGTAGGCGAGCTAATTGAACTTGCACGCTACTGCAGGCGCCACAGATTGCGCGTAACGATTGTGGCTGCAGAGCGCACCAACGAATGGAACGTGACCTGCAAGGTGCTCGAGGAGTACGTGAGCGACTTCTATAGGGTCAGGTACTTGAGCAGGCCGGAAATCGTCGACCTAGTTGAGCGGCTTAAATCTCACGACTCGCTCGGTACTCTAGCAAGCTCGACAGCGGAAGAACAGGTTCAGGAGTTCGAGAAGCGAGCAGGCAGGCAACTCTTGGTTGCGCTTCACGAGGCGACATCTGGACGGCCATTTGAAGATATCTTAATTGACGAGTATAGGCAGATTAGCCCTAGTCAGGCCCAATCCATCTACTTGACAATCTGTATTTTGCACAGACTCGGTGTTGCGGTTAGAGCAGGGATAATTTTCCGTAGTCATCAAGTGCCTTTTACGGACTTCAAGGAGCGATTCTTCGAACCGCTTGAGCAAGTTGTTGCGGTGAGACAGCACCGCCCAACAGGTGACTACATGTACACCAGTCGGCATCCAGAGATTGCACAAGTGGTGTTCGACCGGATACTCAGAGATCCGCAGGAGAGGTTCAACGAGTACATCCGAGTGCTGTCCTCCCTTAACATTTCCTATGAGTCAGACAATGACGCGTTTCGACAGTTGACACGCGCCTACCATGTGAAGTCTCTCTTTCCGGATTATGAAGCCGCCAGGGAAATCTATCGGGTTGCTGGAATCGTTGCCCCTGAGGACCCTTATCGAGTGCACCAGCAGGGCATCTATGAGATGCAACGGCCGAATGGCAATTTGGATAGGGCATATGAGCTGTTTAAGGAGGTCCAGGCACGCATGCCCCAATACCGCCCCGTCAAGCACTCGCTGGCCGAGCTAGCCAGGATGAAGGCACTCGCGGCTGGCTCGCCTTTCATGAGGGCACGTTTGCGGGCGGAAGCTGAAGAACTGGCAAGCGAGCTACTGCAGGGTGGTGGTTCAAGAGAGTACCCCAGGCACACGCTCATCAAGATTGCCATGGATGAGCTTTTTGAGGTTGCAGGTAGTACTGGGGCTAGCGATGTCGATATCGAGAAAGCAGTTGACAAAGTCGAGAGCCTTCTTGGGAGGGGTCTTCAGGAGTCACCGGATGACAGCGCAATGTTGGCTTCCGAGGCCGATTTCCGGCATTTCCTGAACGATGATTCTCGCGTTCTAGAAGCATTAGAACGTGCTTTCAAAGTGAACCGGCGGCAAGTCCGGATTGCGCTCAGGTTGGCAAAACTGTACTCGTTCAGAGGTGAGAAGGCCCGCGCAGTTGAGGTCTTGAATGAAGCCTTAGAGAGTAATCGAGGAGATCAACGCCTACACTTTCAGCTCGCCATAGAGATGATGTCCGACGCTAGGTACTCTTCGGAGACGGTCATATACCACCTTAAGCGCAGTCACACTCCAGGCGATCAAAACTATGTCGCGCGGTTCTGGTATGCGAGGTATCTGCATAAGCGTGCAGATGAAGGCGACTTGGACGAGGCGCGGCAGATTTTTCGAGAGTTGAGACGCGCTCCAGTCCCTAAAGATCAAAGGACCAGGATTCGCGACGACATCCTTGATGGGGCCGACCGCAAGAGGTTTTCGGGTGTAATTGTTCGCCTTGATGCCAATTTTGGCTTCATCCGCAATGACATCAACGGGCAAGAGATTTTTGTGCATTCCGACCAGGTTGATGAAACTGCTTGGCGGTCAATCGGGCTTGGAACGAGGGTTGCCTACTCCATCGGGTTCAATTTCGGTGGCCCGACTGCGACAGTGGTTGAAAGGAGTTAGACCTCAACAGGAGCTGGCTGCTTGTCCAGCAATGTTGCCCCGGTACGTAGCGAGCACGGGGATCGACCTGGATCCGTATCGTAGGCGAAGGCGCCGCAAGTAAAAAACCTGATAACTCGCCTTATCCGACTTCGATATTCTGGTCCCATGACGGGCACCCTGGACCTCTACAACGCCCCCGACGCCCTGGCTCGCGCCGAATCCTGGGCCAAGCTGCCGCCCGAAGACCTCCGGCGCCGAGCCGCCGCCGCGGCTCGTGACCGCGACCAAGAGCAACTCTGGGCTCTCACGGAAGCTTACCTGTTCCTGCACGGCTCGCGCGGCGCCAAGGTCAGCCGGCACACGCTGCGTACGTACCGGCGCGGCGTGCTCGACCTGGTCGAAGCGTGGGCCTCCGAGAACCTGCTGCGGCCCAGCCGCGACGCCGGCGTGGTGTACATGCGCCGGCTCGAGGCCGGATCGGTCGGCGACGATCCTGGTGGCAAGCCCCTCAGCGCCGCCTCGCTGCAAGTGAAGCTCGCGGCCGCCCGGACGCTCTACAAGGCCCTCCGCTGGGCCGGAGCTTCGGAGGCGCGCCCGTTCGACGACGTCCGCGTCGGCAAGGACCCCACGCCGGCGTGGGAGAAACGACGCCCGTACGCCGACGACGAGGTAGAAGCTCTCTTGGATCTCGCCGAGAGCGCTGAGAAGGTCATGGTGCTCCTGGGCGCCCACGCGGGCCTCCGCATCGGCGAGATGGCGGACCTCCGGTGGGACGACATCGACCTGAAGCGCTCCACGCTCCGCGTGCGGTCCGGCAAGGGCGGCAAGGCGGCCACGGTCAGCGTCACGCGGCGTCTTCGTGACGCGTTGGCCGAGCTGAGGCGGGTCAGCGGCGCGGCCGGGCACGAGGCGCACCGTCAACGCGACGTCTCCCTAGTGCTGCCGTGGGCCGCGGATCACGCGCGGCGGCGCTTCAAGAGGCTGTGCGCACTGGCTGGCGTCGATTACCAGAACGCCGGCGTGCACGGGCTGCGCCACGGCGCCGGCACCCGCTACTACCGCCAGACCGGCGACCTCGGGCGCGTGGCGGCCCACCTGAGGCACGCCGATATCCAGACGACCCGCATCTACGCCAAGGTCGATGCCACCGCCATCGGCGACGACATCGAGGATTGGTGAGCGCTCCGCAGCGCCGTGGAACGCGCCGCGGCGCCGCTAACCGAGGCTCTTGCGCGTCATCTTCCCCCACTTGCCGCGGCTGCTCCTGATGCGGAACATGGCGACCACGCGTACTACGGCCAGCCACTGCCGGTAGCCGAGGTTCTCAGTCACGACCGCCACCAGCATCCGGTAGCGGTCGCCGAGCCCGCGCGGTGAGTGCGGCAGGGCCTGATCGAGCGCCGCGCTGGTCAGGCCCACCAGCATGCCGTAGAGCACGGAGAGTCCCAAGAACGCGAAAGCGAACGGGGTGTCCAGGTTCCCGGTGACCGCCAGCCCCAAGACGATCAGGTAGCCCGTCACCTCGAGGACGGGTGACACGCCCTCCACGAACCACGCGTAAGGCAGGGCCGCCAGGCCGATGCGCCCGTAGCGCGGGTTCATGAGCATGGAGCGGTGCGTCCAGATGGTCTCCCACAGCCCGCGGTGCCAGCGGTCGCGTTGGGCCCCGAGCACCTTGGGCTCGTCGGGCACCTGCGTCCAGCACACCGGGTCGATCATGAACTCGAAGCGGTGACCCAAGTGGCCGTCGCGGGAGTGCCGGTGCAGCCTGATGGTCAGCTCCAGGTCCTCGCCCACGGTGTCGACCCTTAGGCCGCCCACCGTCAGGAGCGCGCTTCGCCTGAACAGGCCGAAGGCGCCGGAGATGGAGATGAGGCACCCCACTTGGCTCATCGCGGCGCGCGCTGCGATGAAAGCGCGTAGGTACTCGAGTTGCTGCCAGCGCGCGATGAAGTTGCGGGGGGTCCTGGGTTCGAGGACCGCCCCGCCTACCACCGCCGCTTCGTTCACCACCCTTATGGTCCCGCCCATGCCCATCAGGTGGGGTGCGTCCAGGAAACGGGTGCCTGCCTTCTGGAGCGCGACCGGGTCGATCAGGCTGTCGGCGTCGGTCACGACGACCACCGGGTAACGCGCCTGTTCCAGTGCTGCGTTTATCGCGTCTGCCCTGCCCCCGTTCTCCTTGTCGACCACCAGGAGACCCGCGTGGGTGGTGCTGCGCCACGCGGAGCGCAAAGGAGCGTGCTGCGCGAACCGGCGCGGGCCCGGCAGGCTCTCCACTAGACCGAACGCCTCCTTCAGGACCTCGAGCGTGGCGTCCTTGGACCCGTCGTTGGCGACTATGACCTCGAACTCCGGGTAGTGCATGGCCAGCAGGCTCTTGAGGCTACTCACGATGGTCGTCTCCTCGTTGTACGCCGGGATGAGGAAGCTGACCGGCAGGTAGCTGGCCGCCCGCGTCAGGACCGTCTGCTCGAGGGACGATTGGCGGCGGCCCCGCATGAGCACCGCCCTCGACGCCAGCGCGAGCGCCGCGGCGTTGGAGCCGTTGATGATCAGGAACGCCACCAGGACGAAGGCCTGGAGACCGGCGACCAGGTTCACAGCCCCGCCGCGCGCGCCGGCACCCTCAGGTCCCGCCCGAGCCCCGGGTCGGTGGTCGCCGGGTGAGGGACCGAGCGGGTCATGGCGGCGATGTCGCGGGCGAAGGCGTCCTCGTGGGCGCGAGCGGCCCGCGCCAGTTCCGCTTGTCCCGCCGGACCCAGCCGGGCCAGGGCGGCGGCGCTAGCCAGGCGCACCTCGTAGTTCGGGTCTCCGAGGAGGCGCCACAGCTCCGTCAGCGCCAGGCGTTGTGGGGCGCCGACGAGCGCGTGCGCCGCCTGAACCCTGGTGCCGACGTGCGCGGACCGGCAGGCTGCCACGACCGAGCCGGCCCCCTCGGCCGTCACCTGGCCGATCCGCGCAAGTGCCCGGAGAGCGGCAGCGGCCGTCTCCCCCATCAGCCCCGCTCGCAGCGCGCCCTCCACCGTCTCGCCCGCGCCCGGCGGCTGAACGTTGCCGAGGGCGTCGAACGCAGCGGCCCTCACCGGTTCTGGACCCGTCCCAACGATAAGTGCCATGCACAGGTCCCCGACACGCTGCCCGCTGGCTGTGATCGCGGCCGCGAGGAAGGGTCTGGCCGCCTCGGGCTCGCGCAAAGCGGAGGCGTGAGCGGCCAACACCGTGGCGATCTCGTCGACGGCCGTCTTCGCCTCCGAAGGCGGCAGGACCCTGAGCACGCGGCAGGCGCCCAGGATGGCGGCGTGGGCAGCCCGCGCCTCAGGGCCTAGGGCAGCACGCCGGAAGAGCGGGAGCGCCTCGACGGGTGCGATCCAGGCGAGCCGCTCCATCGCCTCCGTGGCCGCCATGCGCCCGGCACCCTGGCGGGCTGCGACTTCGAGATCGGCGCGCAGCACGCCGGTTACGGCCAGCGCGATGCGGACGTCCTCCGCCGGCTGGCCCTCCAGGTCTCGCAGCAACTGTGCCGCTGCCTCCGACGCCACCGCCATCTCCGAACCGGGCACGACGGGCGGTGGCTCACCGTCAGCCACCTCGGCCCAGGCCTCGGTCCAGACGGCGATGGCGGCCAGGTTCATGCTGGGCCTCCGCCGGAACGCGGCAAGCGTCAGGTGCACCAGCGCCACGATCGCCAGCGAAGCACCCGCTCCTGCGAGCGCGACGCTGAGCGACCACCATGTGGCCTGGCTGCTCACCCCGGAGCGCAACTGGACGACGAGAGCCATCATCGTGACGGTCACGACGGTGGCCGCGGTCAGGATGGCCGCGAACAACGCCGCGACCCTGAGGGTCGACATCAGAACCTCAGCGCGTCCGCCAGCGACCTGTCCTCAACGCTCGGCCGCGCCGTGATCGCTGCGGCGTCAGCAGGCACCGAGTGGTCCGCCCACCCGACCGCCCGACGCACGCGCGCCACGAGGCTCCGCATGTCGACCGGCTTGGCGACTATGTCGGCCGCGCCGGCCGCGAACGCCCGTTCGACCTGATCGGGCCCGGCGAGGTTGGACATCATGACGACCGCGGCGCCAGCGGCGACGAACCGGGTGGCGGCGTCGAGCCCGTTGCCGTCGGGCAGGAAGATGTCGAGGAGCACGGCATCGGGCCGTTCGCCCGCCGCCAGCGCGAGGTCAGCCGAGTGGAGGTCAGGGAACTCCGAGGCCATCCACCCTGCCCGTTCGAAGGCGCGGCCGGCCAACAACCTGATCGCAGGAGCGTCATCGACTATCCAGACCCGCGGGTCCCGGCCCCGCCCATCGCGGCCAGGCAATGGCTCCGCCATCGGGGGCGTGGCGGCGGGTGACTGGGTGGCGTGCGCCGGGCCCAAGGGGACGATGCGGTAGGCCCCCGCGGCCGCGGCGAGGGCCGTCACGCGCTCATCGACGTGGTCGGTCACCAGCACGAGGCGCGGAGCACGGTCGGTGGGACAGCCGCGCAGCAGCGCGACCGCGGGGTGTAGGCCCGACGAGAGGTCGGGCAGGGCGGCGTCCACCACGACGAGCGCGAAGTCGACGATGGCGGACGCGGCGAGCGCCTCGCGGGGTGAGGCGGCGACGCTGACGGTCCAACCTGCACCGGCAAGGGCCTGCGCGAGGTGGCCTGGGTCACGGTCGGGAGCTAGGAGCAGCAGGGCAGCTGTTCCGCAGGGGGACGCGGAGCTGGTAACTGGCATCAGTGGAAGCTAGCTCGCGCGGCGGGACGGGGACAGCGGACTTCCTCACACGGTGCGGTCCGACGTTGTCGTGATACGCGCGCAGAATCCGGGCGCCGCTTCCTCGCGCCAGGTCAACCCCGGCGCTCGACGCCGCTGACGGTGCCCGACCCCACGGCCGTCCGCTCCCCGGTGTCCGGCGACTCGAGCACCAGCCGACCGAGCGCGTCGATACCCGCCGCAACGCCGCTCACGCTGTCGACTCGGGCCCCGTCACCGACGTCGCTGACCGTGACGAGCTTACCGGCCAGCCAGTCGAGCGCAGCGAAGCGCGCCCGCATGGTCTCGGGGACGGGCACCTCGTTGGCGCCGACCGCGTGAACGGCGGCGGTCACCGCCTCGATCACGAGGTCGGAGACCGCTGGCACGTCCCAGCCCCTCAGGGCCGTCGCCGAATCAGGCACCTCGTTCGTCACGTTGACACCGACGCCCACCAGGAAGTGGTCCCTCACGCCTTCCACCAGGACTCCCCCGAGCTTCCGGTCGAGGTAGTAGAGGTCGTTGGGCCACTTGACCTCGCAGCGCGCGCCCGCTGCACGGAAGCGCTCCGCGAGCTCCACGCCGATCACGAGGGTCAGGCCCGCCGCCCCGTTCGGAAGCCACGCAGCGGGAACCACGAACGTCTGGTAGCTGCCGCCGGGGCCGCTGCGCCAGTTCCCGCCGCGACGACCAAGACCCGCCGTCTGCGACGTCGCCCGCAGCACCACCCCGTCGAAGCCGGGACCAGTGGCCAAGAGCCTCTTCGCCTCCGCCTGCGTCGAGCCGAGGTCGCCCACGTTCACGATCCGCCAAGCGCCGGCCAGGTCCGGCTCGGAGCGCGACGGGCTCTCCTGCCCGCTCACGCGGGTGCTTCCGCCTCCTTGCGGATGCTGAAGACGCGGCTCACGCCCTGCTCCGTGGTTATCCCCCACAACGTCTCGGCGATCTCGAAGGTGGCCTTCTGGTGGGTGATCAACACGAACTGCGTGCCCTGCTGCGCAAGGCGCGCGACGAACTGGCCGTAGCGGCGGATGTTCGCCTCATCGAGCGGCGCGTCGACCTCGTCGAGGACCGCGACAGGTAACCCACCGCCCTCGTCGGCGATGAGCGAGAAGAGGAACGCGAGCGCGCCCATCGTGCGCTCGCCGACCGACAGCAGGTGGAGCGAGTGCGTCTGCTTGCCTGGAGGCTGCAGGCGTATCCTCACGCCCACCGGGCGGCTCCCCTCCGACTCCACCTCGATCGCCCCGCGCGCGTCGCTCCCGAAGAGCTCCCTGACGTGCCTGGAGAAGGCAGATTGGAGTCGGTCCAGCGCGGCGTTGAGGCGCGAACTGGTCTCCCTATCGATGCGGCCCAACGTCGACTCGAGTTCCGCCAGCGCGAGGGTGGCCTGGACCGCCTCGACCTCGAGGTTCTCTCTCCGCTCGGTCACCTCCGCCAGGTCCAGGGCGGCACGGTGGTTCACGGCGCCCAGCGCCTCCAGCTCCTCGGTCACCTCGCGCAGCCGGGCGCGGCCGGCGCGCTCGCTGATGTCGAGGAGCTCTACGCCCTCCGGGAAGTCGCGCAGCTCCTCCTGCGCCAGCTCTAGGGCCGCCTCGCGCCTGGCCGACTGGAGCTTCGCCTCTTCCAGCTCCGCCGCGCGCTCGGCCTGCGCCGCCGTCTCGGCCGTCAGCTCGTCCTCGAAGCGGGAGAGCGCTCCGCGCGCGGCCGCGAGCTCCTGCTCCTCCCCTGCCAGGTCGGCCGGCACCGCGGCGCGCGCGGCGTCCCTCTCCGCCGTGGCGCCGGCCAGTTCCTCCCGTTGGGCCATCGCTATGGCCGCCAGCTCCTCCTGCTCCGTGGCCAGCTGTGACGCGCGAGCCGCACCCTCCTCGTGGTGGACGCGGGCCGCCTCGTACTGCCGCCAACGCTCCGCCGTCAAGGCGGCAGTCCGTTCCTCGCGCGCGGCCGCGTGCCGCGTCTCCTCCAGCGCCGCCCGCGCCGCCTCGAGCTTGGCGGCGGCGACGCTTAGTTCCGTCTCTGCCTCACCCAGCGCCTCGCCGCGGCCGCGTCCCGCCGGGGCGACGGGCAGCTGGGCCTGCTCGGTGACCAGGCGTTCCCTGCGCGAGCGCAGGTCGAGCAGCAGGCGGTCGCGGCCGGCGGCGCGCTCTCGGGCCTCGGCCAGGGCCCGGGTGGCGGCACGGTTCTCCTCGCCTGCGACCCTCAACTCCTCCAGCCGCTCGCGCATGCGCGCCTGCTCGGCGCTCAGCTGCCGTTCCGCCTCAGCCGCCGTTGCCGAGCTGGCCCGCGCCGTGGCCTCGGCTTCCTCGAGCTCAGCGGCGGCTCCCAGCACGGTGGCGTGTTGGGAGCGCCTGCCGCCGCTCATCGCGCCAGTCGGCTCCACCACGTCGCCGGCCAGGGTCACGAGGCGCGGCCGCGTGCCGGGAAGCCGCGCGATGGCCGTGGCGGCGTCCAGGTCCGTCACGACCAGCGTTCCGCCCAGCAGGTTGTCGAACAGGGTGGTGTACTGCGCGTCGACGTCGATGAGCTCCGTGGCGGGCGCGACGGCGCCGCGGTGTGCCGCCCACGACCTTGTGCGCTCCCCCTGGGGCCTGAGGAGGTCGAGGGGCAACACAGTCACGAAACCGCCCGCCCTGCGCACGTGGCCCAGGACCTCCTTGCCGGTCTCGGCCGTGGCGACCACCACGTACTCCGCGCGGCGGCCGAGCGCCCCGGCGATGGCCTCCTGGTACTCGGGAGCCACCTGGACGAGGTCGGCCACCGCACCGATCACGCCGTCGATCCCCGAGGTGAGCGCGTTGCGCGGACCCTGCGCGAAGCCGCGCCTGGCCTCGAACGCCGCGCGGCTCCTCGACGCGGCGGCGCCGCGCGATACGGCCTCGGCCGACGCCAGGGCGTGCCGCTCGTGGACCCGCTGCAGCGCCCCGCGCTGCGCGTCGGCCTCGCCCTCCAGGCGCGCGAGGCGCTGAGCGGCGTCCGCCTCGCGGGCAGCCAGCGCCTCCAAGTCGGGGCCCTGTGCGTCCGCCTCCAGTGCCACGACCTGAGAGTCGACCTGCTCGAGTTGCGTCGCCAGCGCCTGCCGCCGGGACTCGAGCGCCGCCACCTCGAGCTCGAAGGCCGCCTGTTCGCGCCTCGAGCGCTCGAACGCTTCCCGGGCGGTCCGCTCCGCGGTCAGGGCGGCGGCCAGCTCGGCCTCGCGCACGGACCTCGCCGCCGAAGCGGCGGCGGCCCGCTCGGTGGCCGCGCGCTCGGTCTCGTCCGGCGGCTCTGGCCGAGTGGCCTGGTCCAGTCTGGCGCGCTCGGCTCGCACCGACTCGGCGCGCGCCGCCAGTGCGTTGGCGCGCTCCGCGAGCCGTTCGAGGCGCTCGTCGGCCAACCTGAGGTTGCCCCGGCGGTATTCCAGCTGGGCTGCGGCCTCGCGGTAGCGTTCCTCGGCCGCGTCGCGGTCGGCCGCCAGGCGCTTGCCGCCCTCCCGGAGAGCAGCCAGGCGCTCGCGCCCGTCAGCCAACGCGGCTTCTAGCAGGCCGCGCCGTCCCTCCAGCTCGCCGATCTCCGCGCGCAGGCCGGCGTCGCGCATGCTCGCGAGGCTGAACCTGAGCCGTAGCTGCAGCGCGCTCAGCTCGGCGTGGCGGCGGGCGCCGACCGCTTCATCTTCGAGTGCGGCGCAGCGCGCCTGCAGCTCGGCGAGCACGTCCTGCAGGCGCGCCAGGTGCTGGGCCGCCGTCTCGAGTCGCGCCACCGTCTGGTCGCGTCGTCCGGCCAAGCGCGCGACCCCGGCGGCCTCGGCCACGTGCTCTAAGAGCTTGGCGGGGTCGGCCATCAGGACCTGACTGACCTCGCCCTGCCCGATGATGGCCAGTCCGGAGCGGCCGAGGCCCGTGCCCGCCAGCGCCTCCTCAACGTCGAGGAACCGGGCCGCGCGGCCGTTCAGGCGCAGTCGGGTGGTCCCCTCGCGGTCGATGCTGCGGTAGACCTTAACGTTGCTGCCGGCGTGCCTGAGCTCTAGCTCCACCTCCGCCAGACCGACGGAGCGCTTCCCGGTCGCGCCGTGGAAGATGAGGTCCGTCTTGTCGGTCGCCCTGAACTCGCGCGCGCGGCCACCGCCCGTCGTCCACCGCAGCGCGTCGAGCACGTTCGACTTGCCCGAACCGTTGGGCCCGACGATGGCCGTCACGCCAGGCGCGAACTCGAAGGTCGCGCGGTTACCGAAGCTCTTGAACCCCTGCAGCGTGAGGGAGGCTAGTCGCACTCTCGCCGGACCTTCACTAGCGGTCTTCGGAGCCGTCGTCACCCCGGGGCTTCGGAAGCGCGCGGCTCCTCAGGTTGTCGAGCCTGTCGCGCAGCTGGCTCTGCAGGTCGGTGATGCGGCCCTCCATGGTCGACTGGAGCTGATCGAGGCGCTGCCTGAGGCGGATGATCTCCTCCACGCCGGCCAGGTTGACGCCGAGCTCCTGCGTCAGCCGCCTGATCTCTCGCAGCTGCTCGATGTTCCGCTGAGAGTAGAGGCGCGTCTTCCCCGCGCTGCGGCTGGGTTCGATGAGGCCCTTGCGTTCGTAGAGGCGCAGGGTCTGGGGGTGCATGTCGACCAGCTCCGCCGCGACGCTTATCACGTAGAGCGGCTTGTCCTGATCGATCCCGTGCGTGTCTTCGGCACCGCCGGACCCGCCAGCCGGCGCGTCCTCTGCCGCCGCCAGGACCTCGAACATGCGCAACCAGCTGTTCACCTTAGCGTCACCTTGCCTCGCCTCCAGCGCCAAGTCTACGCAACCAGCCGCCCACGGCGCGAGCTGCGCCCTCGAGCCAAGCGGTGGCCACCGTCAGGCGCAGGTCGCCGCGCGCCCCGCCGGGACCGGGAAGGCCCCCGCCCGGGACCGAGATGACCGCGCCGGCCGCGGTGCCGGGCGGCACCGTCACCTCCACCCCGTCGTACTCCACCTTGCCGCCCCTGGACGCGCGCCAGGGGGTGACCGTCAGCTGCGCCAGGACGTCGAGGCCACTCACCTTGGCGTCGGCGGGCTTGGCCCAGCCGACCTGGACGAGCACGTCGCCCGGCGGGTTCCCGGGTCCGCCCGCGCCGGCCAGACGCAGCTTGGAGCCGAGCGACGTGCGGGCCGGGACCGTCACCTCAAGCCTGGCGCCGCCCCGCCTCACACCGCGCCCGCCGCAGTCGGGACACACCGTGCTGGAGGCTCCGGCGCTTGCCTCGAACGGTCCGGCGGACCGGACCACGGCCGCGCCCGGCGCCAGCCGCCCGGTGCCCTTGCAGGTGGAGCAGATGCACGGTCCGGGGACCGTGACGACCTTCCTGACGCCGGCGTGCAACTCACCGAGCGTGAGGGCGGCGGCGAGCTCGTAGGTCTGGCCCGCCACCAGCCCGGCACCCCTGAGCATGCCGGTCATCATGCCGAAGAGCGCGTCGAACACGGCGTTCCCGGTGTGCGGCATGCCGCCACCCGAGGCCCAGTCGACGTGGATGTCGGCGTCGCGGAACACGTCGCGCCAGTCCACGTTGCTGGTGTCGTGGCGGTAATCCGAGGGCCTCTGTGAGCCGTAGCGGTCGTAGCGCGCCCGCGACTCCGGGTCGCGCAGCACCGCGTACGCCTCGGACAGCTCCTTGAAGCGCTCCTCCGCATCGCGGTCGCCGGGGTTGCGATCCGGGTGGTACTGGAGCGCCTTCTGCCTGTAGGCCGCCTTGAGCGCGTCCGCGTCCGCGTCGCGCGGGACGCCGAGCACCTCGTAGGGGTCGCGGGACACCGTCACCCGGCCAGCATACCTTTCTTGAGCGCCAGGCACTAAAGTCTTGGCTGCGGGCGGACGATGCTATCGTGAGGGTCGGCCGGTCGGCGCCGCGCGCCGTCGGACGTGACCGGAGGTGCCTCGTGACACGAAGGAAGAGGCTGGCCGTGGCCGTCTCCATAGCCCTGCTGCTGGTGACCGGACTCTCCGCGTGCCGCAACGAGACGCAGAACCGCATCCGGCGCAGCATCCAGGAGTACACCGCGCAGCGCATGTACATAACCGTCTACTCCTACGACGGCAAGGTCGTGTTCAGCGGGCTCGTGGACGGCAAGATCACCCGGAGCGGCAACGCGTCGGAGGGCGGCTCCGGGTCGGAATCGCTCGGCGACTACATCTACTGGTACGACGAACGGGGCCGCTACCTGCAGACCGACCTCCCCTACCTCGTCTCCACCTACGACAGGAACGTACCCACCACCCCGTGAGCGGTGGCCCGGACCCGTCATCACGGTTAAGGAACGGTGTCCTACCGGGCCGGCGGGGCGTTGCTACACTTGCTGCACCTAGGAGGCACGCATGAACCTCAAGACGCTCCGCCTTGCCCTCGCGGTCGGCGCCATCACTCTCCTCGCCTCGGCCTGCACCATCACCGTGAGGCCCGGCGGCTTCACCACTCCTGACGTGAGCCTCACCGGCGTCATCCAGGATTTCCAGCCCACCCGCGGTAGCCGCTCGAGCTACTACGTGGGCGAGAACGTCGAGTTCCGGATCGTCACCGACCGCGCCGGGTTCGTGACCCTCACGGCCCTCGACCCAGACGGCAAGGTCTACGTCTTCGAGCGCAATATCCCCGTCCAGGCCGGCGCCAACTACCTGCCGGCGGCCGGCGCGCGTCACGTCTACTCCGTCAACCCGCCCCTCGGTCTGCAGCGCGTGAGGGCCAGCTTCACGGTCGGGCGCACGGACGGCAGCGTCCAGTACGTCGGCCGCTACGGCGATGGTGACTGGACGAGCGCCATCCAGATCGAGATCCGGCCCTCGCCCGTGCGGGACGTGGCCGAGACCCAGTTCTACATCCGCTGACCGACCGGCTCCCGCGCCTCCCATCCGTCACGACACCGCCGTGCGTGTCGTGGCGGATTGCCGGTGGAGTAGAATGAGCAGGCTGCGCCCCGCGCGTGCAGCGCAGGTCCGGACCGAACGGCACCCGGCCCTGCGGGCTCCGCCGGGTGTCGCGCTGCCCTTCGAAAGGAAACTCTACTTTGGCAGGACATAGCAAGTGGGCCCAGATCAAGCGGAAGAAGGGCGCGCTCGACAAGCAGCGCGGCAAGGTCATCAGTAAGCACGTGCGCGCCATCCAGTCGGCCGTCAGGAGCGGCGGCAGCGGCGACCCGAGCGTCAACCTGCCACTCAGGAACGCGCTCTCGGCGGCCAAGGTCGATAACGTGCCCATCGACAACATCGACCGCGCCATAGAGCGAGCGCTCGGCGGCGGCGAAGGCGGCAACTTCGAGCCCGCCATCTACGAGGGCTACGGCCCCGCCGGGGTGGCCATGCTGGTCGAGACGCTGACCGACAACAAGAACCGCACGGCGGGCGAGGTGAGGCACGTCTTCAGCAAGCACG
>CAZWJE010000060.1:0-15336 GCA_964634395.1 uncultured Gemmatimonas sp.
GCGGTCACGCCCGTGCTCGAGCGGCTCCTCCCTGGCGTGAACTGGTCTCGCCCCGTCCGGCGATCTTCTACTGGCGCACGGTGAATGGGGAGGAGGTCGACTTCGTGATCGAGCAGGGTCGCGCGCTGATCCCGGTCGAGGTGAAGGCGACTGGCCGGCCCTCCCATCAGGATGCCCGGCACCTGCTCACCTTCATGGCGGAGTATGGTAGTGCGGTGCGCGGGGGGCTCCTGCTTCACGACGGTGATGAGGTATTCTGGTTGGCGCGCGGGGTGCTGGCCGCTCCCTGGTGGGCGGTGATCTGATCGCGTGCCCGCCCACAAGACACTTTGCGCGCGCCCGCTCAGGGCCGATACTTCCGTCATCCCCCGTCGAACGTCCGTCCACCGAAGACTTCCCGGAGACATCCTTGAGCCAGACCCCCGGCGTTCCCACCTCAGGCGGCAGCGCGCGCCCGGCCGAGCGGAAGCTGGTGAGCCCGAAGCAGCTCCTCGACCTCCTCAACCACCGGCTCGAGGGCTACGGTCACTGTGGTCACTGCACGATCGCGGGACCCGTCCGATATCTCGACGAGGTCGCCGTCGACGGCCGCAACTGGAGCACGTACCTGCCACTCGTCTGCTCCGAGGACGTCGGGAGCGGTTGCAGGCGGATCGCGGAGCGGATCATCGACGATGCCGCCGCGGAGTACAATCTCGTGGCGGAAGCGAAGAGCGAGGGCTGAACGCGCGCGGGGGCTGAAACGGCCACGCGGCGCTTTCGACGATACGCGAGCGCCCCCTCCCGTTCCTTCGATGCTACGGGCCGCGTCGCGCCGCCGGGCGATTGCGGGCTCGGTTGACCTGACCGATACCTCCGCGATACGATTCTATCGTACGGCCCCGCCGAACGCGGGGCGCTTCGCGCTCGGGCGCGAGTTTCCGTGGTTCCTCCAGCCATTTCATTCACGCCCATGCGCCGTCCGCCCCGACGTCCACTCGTCGCGTCAATCGCGCTCGTCATCTTTTCGGCCCTGCCGCTCACCGCGCAGGAAGGGGAAGTCATCCCCGTGTCGCCGGTAACCGCCGATGCCGACCTCTCGCACGAGGCCACCGCGCCACGCGCCACGGCCGTTCGCGCCGTGGGGACGATTTCCATCGACGGGCGGATCGACGAGGCGGACTGGGCGAACGCGCCCATCATCCGCGAGTTCACCCAGACGGACCCGCTGGAGGGGCAGCCGGTCAGCCAACGCACGGAAGTGCGCCTGCTCTTCGACGAAGACGCGCTCTACGTCGCGGCCGTCCTTTACGACACGGGAGAAGTCACCAGCCGCCTCGCCCGGCGGGACGAACTCAGCGAGACGGATGTCTTCAGCATCACGCTCGACAGCTATCACGACCACCAGACGGCATTCCTCTTCGCCGTGAACCCGGCGGGCGTCCGCCGTGACCTGCAGATTTCCACGGGTGGCAACGACGCTTCGTGGGATCCCGTGTGGGATGCGGCCACCCAGCGTACGCCGGAGGGCTGGACCGCCGAGATGCGGATTCCGTTCAGCCAGTTGCGCTTCACCCAGGCCGCGCGCCAGGTGTGGGGGATCCAGCTCGAGCGGACGATCCACCGGAACCAGGAAAGCGCGCAGTTCGCGTTCACCCCCAAGCTGGAGCGGGGCGGAGTGCAGAGATTCGGTCACCTCGACGGCATCGAGAACGTGCGGCGAGGACGGCGATTCGAGCTGCTTCCCTACATCACCACGCGCGCCGAGTACCTGCCGACCCCGGCACCCGTGGGCGACCTGACGAATCCCTACCGGAGCGGTTCCGACTACTTCGCCAACGCCGGCCTCGACGTGAAGATCGGACTCGGTTCGAACCTCACCCTCGACGGCACCGTCAACCCGGACTTCGGGCAGGTCGAGGTGGACCCGGCGGTGATCAACCTCACCGCGTTCGAGACCCGATTCGAGGAACGACGACCGTTCTTCGTGGAGGGAGCCGAGATCTTCCGTTTCGGACAGGGTGGGCCGACCGGGAGTACGGGCCGGCCGGCGGAGGTACTCTACTCGCGACGCATCGGGCGGACGCCGCAGGGGTCGGCGCCGTCGGGCGCGGCGTTCTCTGACGTGCCGTCCGCGACCACGATCCTCGGCGCGACGAAGATGACGGGGAAGTTCGGCAACGGCTGGTCAGTCGGCCTGCTGCAGGCGGTGACCGCCCGTGAGCGAGCGGATTTCGTGACCCTGGAGGGCGCCGCCGACGCGGCGGAGATCGAGCCGCTGACGAGCTACGTCGTGGGTCGGGTCCGGCGTGACGCGAACGGCGGCCGGAGCCGGGTCGGCGCGATCTTCACCGCGGTCAATCGCGACCTCTCGGATGCCGCGCTCGAGGGCCGACTCCACGGCTCGGCATACGTGGCGGGGGTCGACCTCGTCCACGAATGGGACGAGGGTCGGTGGCGTATCAGCAGTTCTTTCAGCCCCAGCCTCGTGCGGGGGACTTCCGCCGCCCTTATCCGCACGCAGCAGACTTCGTCGCGATACATGAACCGACCCGACGCGGGTCATCTGGGTGTCGACTCGACCGCCACGAGTCTCACCGGCTACTACGCGATGGCCGAGCTCAACAAGGTCGCGGGCGTGTGGACCGGCCGCCTCGGGCTCGGCGCGGCCAGCCCCGGATACGAAGTCAACGACGTCGGCTTCCAGAGCTACGCGGACCGGCTGATCGTGGACACGCACTTCCAGTACAACCAGACCCGACCGGGCCGGTACCTCCGCAACTGGAACATCGGCGGCGGGCCCGACAACATCTGGAACTACGACGGTCAGCACGTGATGTCCAACATCAACGCGATGGGCAGATTCAACTGGATGAACTACTGGGGCAACGGCTGGCGTTTCGAGTATATCCCCTCCGTATATGACGACCGGCTCACCCGTGGCGGGCCGATCGCGAAGAACCCGAGCGGGTTCCTCGTCAACGGCAGCATCAACACGGACACGCGGAAGAGCTACTCGTTGAGCGGTACCGTCAGCCATCGTGGCGAGGAAGGCGGCGGGTACAGCCGGAGCGCGAACGTGAGCTTCGACTATCGTCCCCGGGAGAACTGGGAGGTCCGGATCGGCCCGCGGATCAGCCGGCAGTACGCGGAGGCGCAGTACGTCACCTCGATCGCCGATACGCGTGCCGAGCATACCTTCGGCCGTCGCTACATCTTCGGCGGGCTGGACCAGACGACGGTGAGCATGGATACCCGCGTCAACGTCACTTTTTCTCCCGCGCTCTCGCTCCAGGTCTACCTGCAGCCTCTCCTCTCGAGCGGCGATTACGACTCGCTCAAGGAGCTGAGCCGACCCGGCACCTTCGACTTCACCGTGTACGGCGAGGACGCCGGAACCATCACCCGCCAGGCCGACGGGCAATACCGGATCGACCCGGTCGGCGACGATCCGTCGCGCTCGTTCCTGATCCGCGACCAGGATTTCAACGTGCGCAGCGTGCTCGGCAACGCGGTGCTCCGCTGGGAATGGCGGCCGGGCTCAACGATCTATCTCGTCTGGCAGCAATCGCGCGAAGGTCGCGTCGTTGGCTGGGACGCCGATGGGTTCGACGGCATCGGCCGGCTCGACCTCGGCCGTGACGCCCGCGACCTCCTCGACATTCGGCCGGACAACATCTTCGCCCTGAAGATCAACTACTGGCTGAATCCATGACCGAGCGTATCTCCGTTCTTTTCGTCTGTCTGGGGAATATCTGTCGTTCGCCGCTGGCGGAAGGGGTGTTTCGACATCTCGTCGAGCGGCGCGAGTTGGGAGATCATTTCGAGATCGACTCAGCGGGGACCTCCGGCTATCACGCCGGCGATCCGCCCGACGCCCGTGGGGTCGCGACCGCCCGAGCCCGGGGTATCGTCGTCGCGGGTGTCAGCCGCCAGATCGTGGGTGAGGACCTGCGGCGGTACGACTACGTCATCGTGATGGACGAGGACAACCGGCGGGGTGTCGAAGAGGTCGCCGCGGGTGTCCCGGATCCGACGGCCCGGATCCACCTCCTCAGGGAATGGGATAGCCGTGGGCATGCCCTGGGCGTCCCCGACCCCTATTACGGCGGTCAGCGGGGATTCGATGAAGTCCAGGCGATCGTCGAACGCTCGTGCGAACGGTTTCTCGAGCATCTTCTCGGCGAACACGGCATCGGGTGACCTTGCCGCGGGAGGTGCGCGATCGACTGGCCGAAGTCATCGGCGAGATCGATCGAGTGACTCCGGTCGGGGGGAGCGGCTTCGCCTCGACCAGGCGGATCGAAGCGCGTGGTGAACGATACTTCCTGAAGCTCGGTCGAGCGGCCGCGAAAGATTTTTATGACGTCGAGGCGTCCGGACTGGAAATGCTGCGATCGGTCGATGCCGGTCCGCGCGTTCCCACGGTCCTGGCGCATCACGACGACCCGGGCGGCTGGGGCTGGATTCTCCTCGAGTGGCTGGAGCCGGTCCGGGCGAGCCCGGAATCGTGGGCGCGACTGGGGCTCGACCTCGCGCGGCTGCACGGGGCCGGTGCGGGCGATGGTTGGGGATGGGAGCGAGACGGATACCTGGCCACTCTCCCACAGGTCAACGCTCCGCTGGAGCGCTGGGTGGATTTCTGGGCTCACAACCGTCTGCGTCCGCAACTCGCGCGTGCCAGCCACACACCGGGAATCGGATTCCGCGCGGAGTGGGATCGTCTCTTCGAAGCCCTCCCCCGGATCCTTGAACCGGCGGAAACGGACGGTCCGTCCTGCCTGCATGGAGACCTCTGGAGCGGAAACGTCGTCATGGCCGGTCCGGGCCCGGCGCTCGTCGACCCCTCGTTCTACCGGGGGCACCGTGAGGTCGACCTCGCGATGGCCAGCCTCTTCGGCGGGTTTCCGGCCGGATTCCGCGAAGCCTACGAATCCGTCTGGCCTCTCATGCCGGGGTACCCGATCCGCGAGGCGGTGTATCAGCTCTATTATCTCCTCGCTCACGTCAACCTCTTCGGTACCTCGTATGCCGCAAGTACGGCGAGCACGCTGCGGATGGTGCTCACTTCGTCATGACACGATGCCGGGAGGGGCGCGGAGGATGCGACGAGCGCGACGATTGGCCGCGTTCCCTTCCGATTGAGGTCGGATGCCGAACGACGAGTGGCGGGTGAAGGAGAACGGTGACGCGGGGACCGACCGGGTCAGGACCATCCGGAGAACGGATCCGGGAACCTCGACGGATGCCTCCGCCGACCTCCGCGCGCCTCTCGACGCCGCTTCCCAGACCGTCCGCTTCGGCCGAACGCTCGCCCGCCAGGCGGAGCGCGCGATGTTCCGCGCCTCCGACGCGCAGAACATCCCCGGCAACACAGCGCGCCTTCTTCCTGACGGCCCTCGGGCATTCGAGGCCTGGTTCCGCGCGATCGAGGACGCCGAACGCTGGGTCCACGTCGAGAACTACATCGTCCGCGCCGATCGCGTCGGCCACCTCTTTCGCGAACTCCTGATCGAGAAGGCGAGCCAGGGCATACCCGTTCGCCTCCTCTACGACTGGGTCGGTTGCTGGGCCACGCCGACGAGCTTCTGGCGGCCGCTGCGCGCGGCGGGGGTCGACGTGCGGGCGTTTTCTCCACCCGCCGTCTCGCAGCCGCTTCGCGTCCTCCGCCGCGATCATCGGAAGGTCATCGCGGTCGATGGCCAGTACGGCTCCGTCGCGGGAATGTGTATCGGCGATGAATGGGCCGGAAACGCGGAGGCCGGCATCCCGCCCTGGCGCGACACGGGCGTCGAGGTGACGGGGCCGGCCGCCGCCGTCATCGATCGGGCCTTCGCCCGCGCCTGGCGCGAGACCGGGCCACCGCTGCCGGCCGAGGAGATCCCCGACCCGGCCGATATCGAGGCGACGGGCAATGTCGCGGTCCGCGTCGTCGAGGGCGAGCCCGGACGCTCGCGGATCTATCGAATCCTGCAGCTCGTCTTCACCGGCGTCGAGGAACGCCTCTGGATCACCGACCCCTATTTCGTCACCCCGCCGGCGATGACCGAGGCGCTCGCCTCCGCCGCGCGCGACGGGGTCGACGTCCGCGTCCTCCTCCCCGCCTACAACAACTGGCCGATCGTCGGAGGATTCTCTCGCGCCGGCTATCGCCAGTTGCTCGACGCCGGCGTCCGCCTCTTCGAATGGGAGGGGCCGATGATCCACGCGAAGACCACCGTCGCCGACGGAAACTGGGCCCGCGTCGGATCGAGCAACCTCAACCTCGCGAGCCTCATGACGAACTGGGAGATCGATCTGGCGATCATCGATCCCCATTTCGGGGCCCGGATGGAACAGCTCTTCCTCGACGACCTCTCGTCGGCGGTCGAAATCCTCCTTCCCCGGCCCGGCGCCGATGGCGGTCGGCGTTCGCTCGTCCGTGGACCGGCCCTCGCGCGACAGTCCCTCTCACCCGGGGATGTATCCTCCGCCCGTGGCGCGCGCCGCCGCGCTCCCCGCGGCAGCCTGATCGGCCGGATGATCAGCCAGGTCTCCCGCGCCTCGATCGTCCTTGGCCGTGCGCTCCTCGGCGTCCGCGACGTCGGCGGGGAGGAATCAGGCTGGATCGCGGCGATCGCCTGCATCCTCGTCGGTCTCTCCGTCCTCGGTTTCGCGTCCCCTCGCGTGCTCGCCTGGCCGTTCGCCTTCCTCTTCTTCTGGCTCGGCGTGGCGGCGTTGTACCGTGCGTTGTCCGAACGCCGACCACGTACGGCCGCGGACCCGCCGCGCCGGGGGGAAACCTCCTAAGTCGTTGTTGTATAAGGATTTACAGACGGAACCGCATGGTTCTTGCGGTGTATTAGACGCTTCGCTCGCGAGGATTCCGTGGCTGGATTTCGGACTCGCGCCCTGATCGCCAGTCTTCGGAGAGGCCATGGGAATCCGGCTCGCCACTACTTCCGCGCTCTGCGTGGGGGCGATACTGGGGATGATTCACATCGTCGGGGGGCCACCATCCCCCGCGATCGTCCAGGCAACGCCCGTCATGGTGGCCCCGCCCGCCGCTGAACTTCCGATCGCTGAACTTCCCGTCGCCCGCAACGAATCCGTAGACCGGTTCGTCAACCTCTTTCACCGTGAACAGACGGACCGGATCGCGCTCTATCTCAAGCGGTCCGGCCGGTATGAGGGAATGATCCGGACGAAGCTGCGGGAGCGGCGGATGCCGGAGGACCTCTTCTATCTGTCGATGATCGAATCGGGGTTCAATCCGAACGCGCGATCGACGGCGCAGGCGGTGGGGCTCTGGCAGTTCGTGGCGGGGACGGCGCGGCTCTACGGATTGAGGGTGGACGGGTATGTGGACGAGCGGCGCGATCCCGAGCGGGCGACGGACGCGGCACTGGAGTACCTGCAGGACCTGCACGGACGGTTCGGGGCGTGGAACCTCGCGGCGGCGGCGTACAACACGGGCGAGTTCCGGGTCGCGAGGGCGATGCGGGAGGTGACCGGGGGAGTACGCGGGTCGGAGAATGATTTCTGGCGGATCCGGGGCCGGTTGCCGAGCGAGACGAGCGCGTACGTGCCGTTGATGCACGCGGCGGCGCTGATCGGGAGGGACCCGCACAAGTACGGTCTGGACGGGATCGAGCGGCTCTTGCCGGTGGAGGTGGAGTCGGTCTCGATTCCGGGCGGGACTTCGCTGGACCGTGTCGCGGCGGCGGTTGGCGTGCCGGTGGAGGATCTGCGTGAATTGAACTCGCACCTGGTGCGGGGAACGACGCCGCCGGGTGGTTCGTATCCGGTGAAGGTGCCGCTGGGACGGGGCGACGCGCTACGGGCGAGCTTCGGCGCGACTGTCGGTTTCGGTCCGTCTCCGCGGGGATAGTTCCGGAAGTCCGGGATGTCTCGCGCCGCGGGCGCCGAGCCGCCGACGCCCGCCGCGCGAGTACGACTCCTGCATCCGGACCCCCACTGGGCAAGACCAGGCCTTTCGAACCGGAGATCGCCATGCGGCGAAGAGTTACGACCCTCCTTGCCATTCTGGCCGTGTCCCTGTCGGGATGCGGATACAATCAGATCCAGGCGCTGGACGAGAGGGCGGAGGAACTGAGGTCGAACGTCGAGGTCGAACTCACCAATCGGAACAACCTGATCCCGAACCTGGTGGCGACCGTTCAGGGCGCGGCCCAGTTCGAGCAGGAAACGTTCACGGGGGTGGCGGAGGCGAGGTCGGGGCTCGACCAGGCTCGCCAGCGGGCCGAGCAGGCCGTGGCGAGTGGTGACGTCGAGCGGATGTCGGAGGCGGACGCCGAGATGGCGCGGCGGATCGGCACGTTCATCAACGTGGCCGTCGAGGCCTATCCGCAGTTGCGCGCGACCGAAGGATTCCGGGCGCTCCAGGACCAGCTGGCCGAGAGTGAAAACCGCATCGCGGTCGCCCGCCGGGACTACAACGAGGCGGTCCGCACGTACAACACCTTCATCCGACAGTTTCCCCAGGCGATCACGGCGCGGGCCACGGGCGCGGAGGCGAAGGAATCGTTCGAGGCGCCTCCCGGTGTCGACCAGACGCCGACCGTCGATTTCAACCGCCCCGGGGGCTGAGGCGGTCGTCTGAGCGGGGCTCGCTGGATTCGCCATACGGTCGCCGCCGACGAGGCGGGCGTGACGGTCCGGGGGATTCTCACCGGACCGTTGGGCGTTTCAGGGCGGATGATTCAGCGTCTTACCAGGAGCCGCGGGATCACCCTCAATGGCCGTCCCGCCTTCCTCGATCGCGTCGTGCGTGTCGGCGACGTCGTCGCCGCGCGCGTCGCCGATCGGGAAACGCCGACGCTCCCGCCCGTCGAGATCCCGCTCCGGATACTTCACGAAGACGCCGATCTCATCGTTCTCGACAAGGCCGCGGGAGACCTCGTCCATCCCACGTCGCCCCGGCACACGCGTACGGTCGCGCACGGGCTCGCGCATCGGTACGCCGAGCGGGGTATCGATGCGAAGGTCCGTCCCGTCCACCGGCTGGATCGTGACACGTCCGGCACGCTTCTCATCGCCAGGTCCGCGTTCGCCCACCAGCGGCTCGACCGCCAGTTACGCGACGGCACGCTCGAGCGGGAATACCTGGCGGTCGTGGAGGGGCGGATCGAGGAAGAAGAAGGCATCATCGACCAACCGATCGGGCCTTCCCACCTCTCCGGTTCCAATCGCCGGGCCGTGCGCCCCGACGGTCAGCGGGCGGTCACTCGGTTCCGGTGTGTCGAACGTTTCGACGGCGGCACGGTGGTTCGCGTCTCGCTGGAGACGGGGCGCACGCACCAGATCCGCGTGCATTTCGCCTCGCTGGGCCATCCCGTCATTGGAGACGTGGCCTACGGGGCCGTTCGTTCGCCGTACATCCGCCGACCGGCGTTGCACGCGGAGCGACTTCGTTTTCACCATCCCGAATCCGGCGTGCCGATGGAGATCATCGCGCCCGTTCCATCCGACATCGAAGGACTCCTGGCGCGGTTGCGGGGTTGATCAGGGCCACCGTCGCCGCGCGATGTCCCGCGCGGGGGAAAACGATCCGCCGTCGTCGCTCAGAAACGAGGGAGGATCTGCTGGATCATGGTCAACGCGAAGAACGCGATCAACGGGGAGAGATCGAGGCCGCCCATCACCGGGACCACCCTCGAGATCGGCGCGATGATCGGATCCGTCACCCGGCGAAGGAGGTCGACCGCCGGGTTGCGCGTGTGTGGGGGGATGAACCACGAGGCGAGCGCCCGGGCGACGATCAGCCACTTGATGATTTCGATCAGATAGAAGATAAACCACATGGTCTGATGGTCCGTCGGTCAGTCGAGGTTGGGAACGGGTCCGAGGATGATGACGGAAGGCGGCTCGAGCTGTGCCGCGCCGGCGCGCAGCCGGGAGAGCGTCATCCCCGTGACATCGGGCATCACGGCGCCATTGCGGCCGCTGGCGAAGAGCCTGCGTGCGGCGGCATGCGCGCGTGTTTCGGGGGCGATCAGCGCCATGATCCGTTCGCCCCGAAAGCGGCGGAGGTAGGCGTCGAAGACATCCTCGTGCATCTCGATCGTGACGAGGCCGGTGACGAATTCCTGGAGCCGATCCGCCCAGTCGGCGGCCTCGTCGGGCGGGACCACGACCTGGATTCGCACCTCACCGCCATCCACGCGAGGCACGACCTCGCTCCAGACATTGTACACGGAGCGCCGCGAGGGTGAATAGGAGAGCGCGTCGGCGGTGAGGAAGGTCGCGAAACGGATTGCCTCTTCGTCGGCCGACGCGGGGAACGAGTAGCTCGCCGAGACCCAGCTGGTGATCGAGTCGTAGTTCCGCGGGAGCGGCCCGGTTTCCGAATCGAACGGTTCGACCGCGGTGGCCCTGGTACTCGCGCCGCCGACCGCGGGCATCAGGTGCGCCCGCGCTTCCGCCGCGTCGATCGGTCCGACCACCGCGACGAACGCCCGCCCGGGAACGAACGCTTCGGCCATGAACGTACCGACCTGGCTCGCGGTCAGCCGGGAGACCGATTCCGGCGTGCCGACGGTGGGGCGGCCCCACGGATGATCCTCGCCATAGAAGGCGCGGTCGAGTTCGCGAATCGCCGCGTCCGCCGGGTTCGCGGCGCGACCGCGCAATTCCGTCACGATCGCGGACCGCTCGCGGCGAATGACGTCCGAGGCGGGCCCGTCGTTGAACAGGGAGGCGAGCAGCTTCGCGCTCGACGCCTCCCATACCTCGGGTGCGGCGATCAGCGAGAACGCGAGGGCGTCCTTCTCGGCGACGAGGTTCGTACGGACGCCGAGCGAGTCGAGGGCCGGACCGATCTCGGCGAGAACCGAGCGGCCCGCCAGATTCGCCAGCCCCGCCCGGGCCGGGCCCTCGTCAGCCGGGCCGACCGTGAGCAGGATCTCGACGGCGACCACGGGCGTCCCGGGCTCCGTGAGCACCGCGATCCGCTCCTGCGCGTCGGCCGGCGCCAGGGCGACGGGCACGGAGAGCGGGACCGCCAGGCAGGTCGCGAGCCAGGCCGTGCGAAGGATCATCTCGGGCGCAACGCCTGAGGAGGGATCTCCACGACGGCGGGGTTTCGCTCCCGGATCACCGTCAACACGTCCCGCACGTCATCGACGTCCATCTCGTCGAGCTCCCTGTAGAAGGCCTCGGTGCCGCCCGGATCGCCCTCACGGTCGATGAACTGACCGATCAGCTCGGCCATCCTTTCCGGCGTTCGGGAGAAGAAGAGCATTTCCCGGCGGATCGTCCGGGCGGCGGCGGCGACCTCGGCGTCATCGAGGCGGGCGTAGAGGGAGGAGACGGCCAGGTCGAGTTCAACGCGCGCGTCGTCAGCCCCCCGTGCCGGGATCGCGACGATGAGGGTGATCGCCTGCCCGAAGTGCGTCCACCAGTGTTCGGCGTCGACCTGCGCGGTGGGAAGCCGATCCCGGATGACATTCCCGAGCAGATGGGTGGTGACGGTCACCGCCGCCGGCGCGAGATCGGTCGTCTGCCATCCGCGGCCGTACCACGCGCGGGTGGCCTCCGCCGGCGCGAGCGACATCAGCGTCACCGTATCCTGCTCGATGCCAAGCCGCCGGACCTCATACGCTTCCGGGATCGCGGCGAACGCGGTCTCCACGTCCGACAGGTACACGTCGCCGACGGCCACCACCGACACTCGTTCGGGCCGGTACATCTCGGTCCAGATCGCGGGGATCGTCGAGCTGCTGAACCGAGTCGCCGAGCGATCGGTGCCGGCGGCCGAGAGATCGCCCGGAAACAGCTGCGCGCGCAGGAGGGCACGGGTATGCGCGGGCGCGGTCTCCCACTCGGCGAGCCGCTCCTCGCGAAGCTCGCGCTCGGCACGCAGCACCGCGTCGACCGGCGCCGCCGGTGGCTGGAGTGTGGAGACGAGGAGTTCAGAGAGCGCCGGGAGTTCCACCGCCGGGCCGGTCACGGTATAGACGATCGCGTCCGCCGTTCGCTGCAGCTGCACCGTTCCGCCGATGCGACGTACCCGGTCCTGGAGGGACGGGTAGAGGATATGCTGGATCATATGTCCGGCGCCCGCGTACCCCGCCGGGTCCGGCGCCAGGATCGACATGCGCAGCGAGACGAGCGGCACGCCCGGCTGGCGATGGACGGCGATGGACGCGCCGTTGGTGAGTTCGACCATCGCGAACGAAGCGGTTTCCGACCCGCCCCGGGTACGGGACGCGTCGTCGCCGATGAGACCCGTGAAGTGGGTCGCGATGAGTCCCGCGATCAGGTAGAGGCCCGCAATCATTCGTGATCGACCCGTTGCGACATCGTCCGCACTCTGACCATCGTCCATCCATCATCGGTTACCCCCGACGCGGCGGAGGGGTTGCCGGAAACGCAAGGGGAGCGCCTGCCGCCGCGCTCCCCCACGTCTCGCATCGCCTCGGGCCTCCGGCATTTACTCCGGCAGCGCCTCGCTGATGATGAAGTCGAGCGGATCCACCGCCACTCCGTTCACCTCGACCTCGTAATGGAGATGCGGCCCGCTGGTCAGCCCGGTCGCGCCGACTTCCGCGATCGTCTGGCCCCGTTCGACCTTCTCGCCCACCCGCACCAGGATGCGCGAGATGTGCGCGAAGCGCGTCACGTACCCATGGCCGTGATCGATCTCCACCGTGTTGCCGTATCCGCCGGACCGATTACGGGCGTAGGTGACCCTGCCGGCCGCCGGAGCGAGAATCGGCTCTCCAATCGGCGCGGCGATGTCGATCCCTTCGTGTGGCCGGGAGATCTTCAGGACCGGGTGACGGCGATTGCGGGAGAACAGGCTGGAGAGATACCCCGTGGAAGGCGCGATCGTCGGGGTCGCCGCGAGACGATCCTTGTTTCCTTCGAGGGTTTGCATCGCTTCGTCCATGCTCGCGCCGAGCAGGTTCGCGCGCCGAACGAGCGTCGCGAGATCGTACGATGCGGCGAAGACCTGCTCCCCGAGTTCCGGGTTCTCGGCATTCGCTGTGAACGTCTCGAGCGTCGGGGTCCCCGGGCCGCCGATACCCACCTGCTGGACCTGCCTGTCGATCTCGTCGAGCCCGGCGATGGCCCGATACCGTTCGCTCTTCGTTGAAAGATCCTCGATCGTGCTCGCCAGCGTCGCCATCTCGGAGCGCAACTCCATCACTTCCCGCGTCAGTACCGCGTTCTCACGCTCCAGCGCCACGCTGGGCGCCAGGCCGGCCCGACCATTCACGACGATCAGCGCCGCTCCCGCGAGGCCGAGCGCCGAAAGCACCACGACCGCGATGGCCGCGCGTACTTTCGTCGCTGACACCTGCATCGACCGTACGCGGTCGTTGCCATGCGGAATCAGCATCACTGTCCACTTCGATCTTGCCATGAACCGGGGATCGTGAATGGGGTGAGTGAGATTTTCGAGGCGGGATCAACCGCTCAACGACCAGCTCGATTTGGGAAGCGGAGGATAATACGCCCCTCGCGAGAGTGTCAAGCATGATGCCACTGAACTTTCCGCGTTCGAGCGAGCCGGAACGTGAACATTTCGCGGTCGACCGAGCCGGAACTCCGGGTTCCGGGAGAATCCGACGCGCATCCGATTCAGCATCGGCACGTCCACCAGAACCTTGAGTAGGCGGTACACTGGTGGGGCGCCACTCGACGAGAAGAGAGCGTGAGATCGCGGGCCCGGGTCACGTCCTGATGAGATCCGGCCGGGGAAAGAGTACGGCGCCGGCGCTCACCGAGCGGCCGGCGAGGTCGAGAGAGGCGAGCTCCTCGAATCGCGGCATGGACGTCCCCGCGCCGAGGCTCTCCCAGAGGGTCACCATTCGGCCGGGCATGAACGGATGCAGGAGCGTGGCGATCACCGCGAGGGCGCGGGCGAGCGAGGCCAGCGTTCCATCCAGCGCTTCGGCGCCGCCGGGATCCCGGGCGAGTTTCCATGGCGCGCTGCTTTCCACGAAACCGTTCGCCTCGGAAACGAACTGGAACGCGATGGCCGCCGCCTCGTTGAGCGCGTAGCGGTCCATCCGTTCGAGATACCGATCGACCGTCCGGGCGACGCTGGCATCCAGCGTGGTGTCCGCCGCCGCCGCTGGCACGGTTCCGCCCCGGTACCGGTGGATCATCGAGAGCGTCCGGTTCGCGAGGTTGCCCAGGTCGTTCGCCAATTCCGCCGTATAGCGTTCGTCGAAGCGTTCCCAGCTGAAGTTGCCGTCCGCATCCCAGGGGACTTCGCGAAGGACGAAGTACCGGAACGCGTCGGCGCCATGGCGTTCGACGGCTTCCGGGATCCCGATCGTTCCCCCTTCCGACTTCGAGATCTTGCCGCCGCTCATCGTCATCCAGCCGTGGGCCCAGACACCGCGCGGAACGGCCACGCCGGCGGACATCAGCATCGCCGGCCAGTAGACGCAGTGGAAGCGGATGATATCCTTGCCGATGACGTGGAGATCGGCCGGCCAGAGCCGTTCATGGCCCTCGGCGGGGAACCCCGTGGCCGAGAGGTAGTTCGTGAGCGCGTCGAGCCAGACGTAGACGGCGGTATCGGGCTCGCCGGGCCAGCGGATCCCCCACGCCAGACCCGCTCGCGAGACGGAGATGTCCTTGAGATCCTCGATCATCCGAAGAACTTCGTTCCGGCGGGACTCGGGCCGTACGAAGTCCGGATTCTCCTCGATCATGGCGAGGAGCCGCTCACGATAGGCGGAGAGCCGGAAGAACCAGTTCTCTTCCTCGAGCCACTGGATCTCGCGGGAGGGGTGTTCCGGGCATCGACCGTCGATCAGGTCGTCCTCGGACTTGTACGCCTCGCATCCCACGCAGTAGAAGCCGGCGTACTTCGCCTGGTAGAGGTCGCCGTTCGCCTCGATCCGGCGGATCATCTCGTACACGCCCGCCGCGTGTCGCGGCTCGGTGGTGCGGATGAAGTCATCGTAGGAGATATCGAGAAGTGCCCAGGCGGCGCGCCACTCGTCGGCGAGCCGGTCCGTCCACTCCTTCGGGGTGACGCCAGAGGCGGCGGCGCTCTGGGCGATCTTCTGCCCGTGTTCGTCCATTCCCATGAGGAAGTGGACGGCGTCGCCGCGGTGACGCCGGTAGCGAGCGATCGTATCGGCCCCGATCTTCTCGAGCGCGTGGCCGATATGCGGGAGGCCGTTCGCGTAATCGATCGCGGTCGTGATGAAGAACTTGTCGTCCAAGCTGTATCCGTCAGTGGGGTCAGGCGTCCGGAGTCACCGGATCGGAGGCGGGAGGCCCGCCGGGCGATCGGCGACCATTGCGGCTCCGTTGTCCTCCGTCGGCCGGTCGGTTTCCGTCGCCGTCGGGGCGCGCGGTTTCATTCGCGTGAAGGCCGGCCATTTCAGC
>CAZWJE010000060.1:15436-19162 GCA_964634395.1 uncultured Gemmatimonas sp.
TTCATTCGCGTGAAGGCCGGCCATTTCAGCGCGCAACGCGTCGAGCTTGACGACGCGTCGCTGCCTCGCCTCGTTCAGCAGCGTGACCTGGTCGTGCCAGATGTCGATGGCGATCACCTTTTCCGCGCCCTGCGCCGTGCGGATCGTTTTCCCTTCCCGGGGAAAACGCTTTCGGGCGGCGAGGTACGAATCGTGTTCGTACGTCAGGCAGCACATCAGCCGGCCACAGGTGCCGGAAATCTGCGCCGGGTTGAGCGAGAGGTTCTGATCCTTGGCGAGTTGCAGGGAGACAGGCTTGATCTCCCGGAGCCAGGTGGAGCAGCAGAGTTCTCGACCGCAACGCCCCACCCCACCGAGCAGAGAGGCCTCGTCGCGGACGCCGATCTGCCGCAGCTCGATGCGTGTGCGGAACGTACGCGCCAGATCGCGAACGAGCTGGCGGAAATCCACCCGACGTTCGGCGGTGAAGTAGAGGGTGAGCTTGTTCCGGTCCCACTGCCATTCCGTCTCGGTGACCTTCATCCGCAACTGATGCTCGGCGACGAGTTCGCGGGCCTTCCGCCGCACGCGCTCCTCATCGGCACGCAAGGCCTGAAGCTGCTGGACTTCTTCCGGTCCGGCGCGACGAAGCGCGACGCGCAACGTCTCGCCTTCCGCCTCCGCGTCCTTTCCCGAGCCGCAGCTGGCGCACTTCTTCGCCGCGATCCCGCCAGTCGTCACTACACGCCCCAGGTCCTCTCCCCGTTCCGCCTCCACGATCAGCCAGTCGCCGGCGCGCAGGGACTCGTCTTCCGTCGTGAAGTAACCACGACGGTTCCCCTTGAAGCCCACTTCGACGATCTGACTGGCGGTGTCCAGTCGCGAGGTGGTCGGGATGACGGGAAGGGACAGAATCGAATCCATTTCCACGTTTCTACCTCCTGACTTCGCCCCGGATGTCGGGGCGTACCACTGGCGCCCGGTTCTCAGGTCACCTGACGCCACTCTCCGATCCGCAGGTATTTCTCGGCGCGGTCCCCGATGAGCTTCTCCGCCGGGATGTCGCGGAGATCATCGAGGTGTTTCACGATCGCTTTCTTCAGGCGGCCCGCCGTCTGCTCCCAGTCGGAGTGCGCGCCGCCGGCCGGTTCCGGGATCACTTCGTCGGCGACCCCCAGGCGGTTCAGGTCGAGTGCCGTCATCTTGAGCGCGGCCGCCGCGCGGTCGCGCTCGGTACCCGACTTCCAGAGGATCGCCGCGCAGCCCTCGGGCGAGATCACCGAGTACACGCTGTTCTCGAGCATCAGCAACCGGTCGCCGACCCCGATCGCGAGCGCCCCGCCGGACCCGCCCTCGCCGATCACCGTCGCGACGATCGGTACCGGCAACGCCGCCATCGCGCGCAGGTTCCGCGCGATCGCCTCCGCCTGGCCACGCTCCTCGGCGCCCAGCCCCGGGTACGCACCCGGGGTGTCGATCAGCGTCACCACGGGACGACCGAACTTGCCCGCCAGCTCCATCAGCCGGAGCGCCTTCCGATATCCCTCCGGATGGGGCATCCCGAAGTTGCGGCGCAGGTTCTCCTTGATATCCCGGCCCTTCTGGTGCCCGATGACCATCACGGACTCGCCGTCGAGCCGCGCCCACCCGCCGACGATCGACTCGTCCTCGCGATAGAGCCGGTCCCCGTGGAGCTCCACGAAATCCGTGAAGATGAGCTTCAGGTAATCGAGCGTGTACGGCCGGCGGGGATGACGGGCGACCTGGACTCGTTCGATCGGCGTCAGGTTCTCGAAGACCTCGCGTTTCAGCGAGTGCAGCTTCCGCTCCAGCGAGCGCAACTCGGAGGAAACGTCCAGTCCGCGCTCACGGGCGAGATCCTGTAGACGATCGATCTGGTCTTCGACCTCCGAGATGGCCTTCTCGAAGTCGAGGTGGGCGATCGTGGCCAATATATCCTCAACGCGAGGCGATGAAATCAGAATCGGATGGCGTGACCCCGATCGCCGGCGAGCACGCCCCGCCGGTGGGCCCCACACCTATACATAATAACGACTACATCCGGAAAAATGCATCATTCGCGTGACGGAAGCCCTGCGTAACCCCGACTGAATGTCATTCGCTCGGGGTGACGTTCGCTCGCGATGACGTTCGCTCGGGATGACGTTCCCTCGCGATGAACCCGGGACCCCGTCGCGTGTGGTCGCCCCGGAGCCGCCGCGCCCGCTACGAGCCGAGGTGCCGTACGAGGCGGACGCGCCGCTCTCCGAATACTTCCCGTAGTTCGCGGACGAGAGCCTCGGCCGGCGCGACCCGCACCTTGCGTGAGCGCAGCAGCGCTTCGCCGGGTGCGGCCCCGGATCCGTTGCCTTCCGCGACCGGCGTGTGCCAACGGATGAGGAGGGGCGAAGGTCCGGGGAAGGCGGCGATGGTCGCGGCGGCCCGGTGCAGAAGCGCCGGTTCGCCGGTGTCGGGAGCCAGGTCGATACAGATGCCTACCTCGGGGGTTTCGCGGACGTCGCCGAGCGCGATCGCGCCATCGAGAAAGATCGGGGGGTCCTCTTCATCGCGCTCCCGACCGGAGACGGAGCCGCGGACCAGCACCGGAACGTCCTTCTTCAACAACTCCTTGTTGGCGAGCCAGATTTCGCCGAACGCGAGCACCGTGGCGGTGCCGACGAAATCCTCGACGGTGATCCGTCCCCATTCAGCGCCGTCGCGCTTGGAGATTTGAGGCGAGACGGCGGTGACGACACACGCCAGCTCGACCTTCTGGTCGCGGAACTCGCGCAGATTGGCTGTATTCAGCCGGTCGAAGAGCGACATCTCGTCACGATAATTGTCGAGCGGGTGACCGGAGATGAAAAAGCCGAGGATCTCCTTCTCGCGGCGGAGACGTTCGCTCTCCGGCCAGGGTTCGACGTGGGGAAGGGGCGGGGCGACGATCCCGTCGGAGGACCCGGAGTCGCCCAGCAGGTCTCCGAACATGTTCTCCTGCGCGCTCTCCCGATCGCGCTGGGCCTGCTGCGCGGCCGCGAACGCCGCGTCGAGGCCGGCGAGCAGCTGGGGCCTGCCGTTTTCCGTGGCGAACCCGTCGAGCGCTCCCGCGCAGATGAGGGCCTCGATCACCCGTTTGTTGCACAACCGCAAATCGATCCGGTTGAGCAGGTCGAACATCGAAGTGAACGGACCCTCGGCCTCGCGGGCGGCGAGGATCGAGCGCACCGCGCCCTCGCCCACACCTCGAATGGCTCCGAGCCCGAAGCGGATCTGGCCGACGCCCTCACCGACCACCGTGAATTTCAGGTTCGACTCGTTCACGTGTGGGGGAAGGACTTCCAGCCCGGTGGCGAATTTGTCGGGGAGCGAGCGTCCCAGTTCTCGGCAGTCGGCGATGTATTTGACCACGTCGTCGGCCTTGTCGACGACGGAGCTGAGGAGCGCCGCCATGAACTCGGCCGGATAGTGGCAGCGGAGCCACGCGGTCCGGTAGGAGAGCAGGCCGTAGGCGGCCGAGTGCGATTTGTTGAAGCCGTAGCGGCCGAATGCTTCGATCTGTTCGGCGAGTTCTCCGATCATCCGCGAATCGTGACCGCGGGCGATCGCCTTCTCGACGAACTTTCCGATCTCGGCCGCGATCAGTTCCGCGTCCTTCTTCCCCACCGCCTTGCGGAGCACGTCGGCCTCGGCGAGCGAGAGCCCGCCGAGCACCTGCGCGATCCGCATCACCTGCTCCTGGTAGACGAT
>CAZWJE010000061.1:0-4408 GCA_964634395.1 uncultured Gemmatimonas sp.
CCGACGGTTGCTTTCGGCGCGCGGCGTGCGTCATCGTCAACGCGCATCCGGGTGGGCACCGATCGATCGGACGGGGTATACTTGAGCCATGACGCCGGGGATCCCGCGTCGCCGGCGCGACCGCCGCTCTGGCGACGCGGCGCCCATATCCGGACAGCCGACCCGCCCAAAGGGAGAGATCGCCGTGAAGCAGTCGCGTCCTCTGGTACTCTTCAGCATGCTCGTCCTCGGAGCGTGCGCTCCGGCGGTGAACGTCAGCGAGCCGACCCCGGCCCCGGCCCCGGCGGCGCCCGCTCCGGCTCCGGCCCCGCCCCCACCGCCCGTGGAGTTCGCCGAGGGACCGGCCGCCAACGATTGGTGGCTCCTCGATGTCGAGACGGATCGGGTGCCCGGCATCAGCGCCAACCGCGCCTACGCCGAACTCCTCGCCGGGCGTCAGCCTCGCCGCGAAGTGGTGGTCGCCATCCTCGACTCGGGGATCGATATCGAGCACGAAGACCTCGCGGGTGTCCTCTGGGTCAACGAGGACGAGATCCCCGGCAACGACCGCGACGACGACGGAAACGGCTATGTCGACGACGTCCACGGGTGGAACTTCCTCGGCGGACCCGATGGACGGAACGTCGACCAGGATACCTACGAGGTGACTCGGCTCTACGCCGAGTGCCGCGACCAGGGACAGCTCGAGACTCCGCGCTGTCGGGATTTCGGCACCGAGGTCGAACGCCGTCGCGCGGAGGCCGCCGGCTACCTCTCGCAGTATCGCCAGATCGCGCAGACGCAGAATCAGATCATCGCCGTACTCCGCCGTCAACTCGGCACCGATTCCCTCACCGTCGAGTCGGTCGCGGCGATCAACGCGCCGTCGATGGAGATCCGGCAGGCCCAGCAGATCTACATCCAGATGATCGAGGCCGGAGCGACGCCGGAAGCGATCCAGGACGGAATCGAGGCGCTCACCAGCCAGGTCGAGTATGCCTTCAACCCCGATTTCGATCCCCGCCCGATCGTCGGAGACGACTACGACAACCTCACCGAACGGGATTACGGGAACACCGACGTGGCGGGCCCGGACCCCAGTCATGGCACGCACGTCGCCGGGATCGTCGCGGCCGACCGCGACAACCGGATCGGGATCAACGGCATCGCCAGCGGTGTCCGCCTGATGAGCGTCCGCACCGTGCCGGACGGTGACGAACGCGACAAGGACGTGGCGAACGCCATCCGTTACGCGGTCGACAATGGTGCCGACATCATCAATATGAGCTTCGGGAAGGGCTATTCTCCCCAGAAGCCCGTCGTCGACGAGGCGGTCCGGCACGCGATGGCGGAAGGCGTCCTGATCGTCCACGCCGCCGGGAACGACGGTGAGGACCTCGCTTCCCACGAGAGCTTCCCGACGCCGTACTTCATCGATGGCGGTCGCGCGGACCTCTGGATCGAGGTCGGCGCGTCCGGATACACCCGGGATGGCCTCGCGGCGACGTTCTCGAACTACGGGACCGACCGGGTCGACGTCTTCGCGCCCGGCGTCGAGATCTACTCCACGGTCCCGGGTGACGAGTACAGGAAGAACGACGGGACGAGCATGGCGGCGCCGGTCGTCTCCGGCGTCGCGGCGCTCCTCATGGCCTATTACCCCGAGCTGGGGCCGGAGCGGGTGAAGGAGATCATTCTGGAAACCGCGACCCCCTTTCCCGCCGTGATGGTGTTGCTGCCGGGCGGATCGGGAGAGCGGCGCGCGTTCAGCGAACTTTCCGCGACCGGCGGAGTCGTCAACGCGTACGCCGCGTTGCGGCGCGCGGCGGAGATCACGGCGTCGCGGAACTAGGGGAACGGCTTCGCGTGTCACGATCCGGTGGCCCGGCGTGCTTCCCGTTCGGCGCCACGGGTATGCTCGCGCTTTCCCGCGCCCTGGTCCTCACCCTGTGCCTCGGTGGATGCAGCTTCCTTCGACGGCCGGATGAACCGGTGGACCGTTCGCGAGACTCGTGGATCCTCACCTCGGTCCGCGACCGGCTGGACGCCGAGCCGGTCCTCGCCCCACGGGATATCCGGGTCGAGGTCGATGGAGCGATCGTTCGCCTGTATGGAAACGTGTCCGGAATGGGCGAGTGGCGGTGCGCCATCCGCAACGCCCAGCGCGTCCCGGGGGTCCTTACCGTCGTGGACTATCTGATGATCGAACGTGGTCCCCGGGATGTTCGCTGCATCGCCGCGCCGGTCGCCCTCCCCGAGCCGGATTTCGCCGCCCCGTTCCCTTCGCGCCCATGAACTCCGTCACCAGCCCCGAAGCCGTCCCGCTCTCCGCGATCTCGCTGTCCATCGATGACGGCATCGCCGTCGCCCGGATCGACCAGCCGGGGAAATCGGTGAATGTGCTCTCATCCGCCGTGGTCGCCGAGATGGCGGAGATCATCGAGCGAATCGAGTCGGGCGCGATCATGGCGCGAGCCATGGTGATCGCCTCGGGGAAGCCCGGCGTGTGGATCGCCGGCGCCGACGTGGAGCAGCTCGCCGAGATCCGCACGGCCGCGGACGGCGAAGAACTCAGCCGGTCGGGCCAGGCGCTGCTGAACCGGCTGGAGCGCTTGCGTATTCCGGTGGTCGCGGCGATCGACGGCGCGGCACTCGGCGGCGGCCTGGAAGTCGCCCTCGCCTGCGCCTATCGCCTCGTCAGCGATTCGCCGAAGTCCCGGCTCGGTTTCCCGGAGGTCCAGCTCGGTCTTCTTCCCGGCGCGGGGGGCACACAACGACTGCCTCGTCTCGTCGGTGTCGCGAACGCGCTCGATCTGATGCTCACCGGCAAGCAGCTCGATCCGCGTCGCGCCCGGAAGATCGACCTCGTCGATGAGATCGTTCCGGCCGCCATCCTCCTCCAGCGCGCGGTCGCCGCCGCCGGGGAGATCGCCGAGGGTTCACTCTCCCCGCATACCGGCCGCACCCGCGGGTCGCCCGTGTGGGCGGAGAACCTGCCAGGCGCGATGGCCGTGATCATACGCAGGGCGCGGGCGGGCGTGATGGAAAAGACGAACGGGCTCTATCCGGCGCCGCTTCGCGTCCTGGAAGTCGTTGAACGGACCATCGACCGACCTCTCGAGGATGGACTCGACATCGAGGCCGTCGCCTTCGGAGAACTCACCGTCACCCCCGAGGCGCGCGCGCTCACCCATGTGTTCTTCGCCTCGACCGCGGCGAAGAACGATCCGGAACTGGATGCGGACGACCGCGCGGAAGCTCGCCCGATCGAGCGCGTCGCGATCATCGGAGCGGGCTTCATGGGTGCCGGAATCGCCACGGTCACGGCCGAGAACGGAATGCGGGTCCGACTGAAGGACGTGTCGGTCGAAGGGGTCGCGCGCGGTCTGCGGGCGGCGAGGAAGAGCATCCGCGGGAGGGCCGAGAAGCGTCGGCGTCCCGAGTACGAGATCGTGAAGTTGCTCGACCGCCTCGAGGGAACCGTCGAGTATACCGGCTTCGGCGGCGCCGCCCTGGTGGTGGAGGCGGTGTTCGAGGACCTCGACCTGAAACATCGCGTCCTGCGCGAGATCGAAGAGGTCGTCCGCGACGACACCGTGGTCGCCTCGAACACCTCGACGCTGCCGATCACCGAACTCGCCGCCGCGACGACCAGGCCGGATCGGATCATCGGCCTGCACTTCTTCTCACCCGTCGAGAAGATGCCGCTCGTCGAGATCATCGTGACGGCCGATACCGCGCCGTGGGCGGCGGCGACCTGTCACGCCTACGCCAAACGGATCGGGAAGACGCCGATCATCGTCAACGACGCGCCCGGTTTCTACGTGAACCGGATCCTCGGCCCGTACATGAACGAGGCCGCGCTTCTCCTCGAGGAGGGCGTGGAAATCGAGGACATCGATGACGCGATGACCGACTGGGGCTTCCCCGTCGGACCGATCACCCTGTATGACGAGGTCGGCTTCGAGGTCGCCGCGAAATCCGGGAAGATACTCGCCGAGGCCGCGCGTGGACGGTTCACGCCCACTTCGATCCTGGACACGCTCATCGCCGACGGCCGACAGGGACGGAAGAACGGACGCGGATTCTACCGATACGCGGACGGGGAGAAGAAGGGCGCGGCCGACGAGGTCTACGCCCTCATCGGCGACCCCCAGCCGAATGACATGCCCGCCGATGAGATCCAGGAGCGACTCGTCCTGGGGATGCTCAACGAGGCCGTTCACGCCCTCAACGATGGTGTCCTGCGTACCCCTCGCGACGGAGACGTCGGCGCGGTGTTCGGATTCGGGTTCCCCCCGTTCCGCGGCGGCCCGTTCTGGTACCTCGATACCGTGGGGCCGGCCCGCGTCGTGGAGCGGTTGCGGGTGCTCGAAGCGCGCCACGGACCGCGTTTCGCCCCGGCGCGGATGCTCATCCGCAAGGCCGA
>CAZWJE010000061.1:4508-18879 GCA_964634395.1 uncultured Gemmatimonas sp.
CGACGACCGATGGCGCGCTCGAGGTTCTTCGCGCGGCTCGCCGTGTCGCGATCCTCGGGATCAAGCCGGAGAACCACGCTGGTCAGCCCGCCTTTTACGTCCCCGCCTACCTGAAATCCGTCGGTTACGAGATCATCCCCGTGCCGGTCTATTATCCGGCCGTCACCGAGATCCTCGGGACTTCCGTCCATCGCCGCCTCGCGGACATTCCTCCCCCTCCCGTCGACCTCGTCGTCGTTTTTCGCCGCCCGGCGGACCTCCCCGGTCATCTCCCGGATTTCCTCGAGGCCACCCCCGCCGCTGTCTGGTTCCAGACCGGAATCCGCGAAGATCGGGTCGCGCTCACCCTCGCGGAGGCCGGAATCCGCGTGGTCCAGGATCGCTGCGCGATGGTGGATC
Source organism: uncultured Gemmatimonas sp. (assembly GCA_964634395.1). GTDB lineage: Bacteria > Gemmatimonadota > Gemmatimonadetes > Longimicrobiales > Longimicrobiaceae > WHSP01. The sequence continues at coordinate 4,908 of CAZWJE010000061.1, forward strand.
ACCGCGGCATGCCGTGAAAGTCCGAGGAATTTCCGTACACGATCGGTCGTGCCCCACTCGATTCGCCACGATCGTATCCGATTGACCAGCATTCAATTACGGACGTCCGATCAGCCATCCGGATGGGTGATGTCGTACCTGATGGTGATCTTCCTGTAAGGTTTTTCCCCACAGGCCATCGGGGAAATGGGAGTATTGCTGACATCCCGACCGAGTGTTATATCGGGAGCTTTCCAGCGCCCGTCAGAACGCCGAACCCTTGCTATGATCAGAGTCCTGGCCCGGATCGGGTTACCGCTCCTCGCGATGCTGGCCCTCATTTCATGCCGAGGACCCGGGGCTCAGTCTCCTTCCGAGGGGCCGACCCAGCCGATCGCGTTCTACCACAGCGTGCACGCGGGCGACAACCAGATCCCGTGTCTTTACTGCCACACGAACGCCGAGCGATCACCGACGGCGGGGATACCGGCGGTACAGACGTGTGTCGGTTGTCACGTCCCCGGCAGCTCCGTGATTCCGCCGGAGCAGGCGCAGCTCGCGTTCCCCGCCGCCGACCGTGATTCCACCTGGAACGCGGAGGCGACGAAGCTCGTCGGCTACTGGCAGCGGCAGGAGGCGATCCCCTGGGTTCGTGTCCACCAGCTCCCGGCCCACGCGCAGTTTCCGCACATGTCGCACGTCAACGTGGGTCTGGAGTGCCAGACGTGTCACGGGCCGGTGGAGCAGATGCAGGAGGTGTACAAGTTCTCCTCGCTGCAGATGGGCTGGTGTATCGACTGCCACCGCGGTGAGCTCCCGATCTCCGATCAGGAGCGCACTTCGATCGAAGAACGTTCCACGTATCTTCGCCGCCTGCGCACTCTCGCCGAGGAAGGGAATGACATCGGCGGCGCGATCGCGGCGTACCCGAACCAGATCGCTTCCACCGATTGCTTCGTCTGCCACTTCTGAGGCCGACGGGTACCGCGGTGGTCGTTCCCGGGGCACTCTGCTCCGGTGACGGGCGATAACGGATAGAGAGTTCACGCATGTCCGACTTGAAGAGACGGGATTTCCTGAAGGTGCTCGGCGCGGGAGGCGCCGGTGTCGCCACGGTGGGCTGCACGACGAACGACGTCCAGCGGCTCATTCCCTACGTCGTGCAACCGGACGAGATCGTGCCAGGCCTGCCGACCTGGTATTCGTCGACCTGCCGGGAATGCCCGGCCGGGTGCGGGATCCACGTCGAAACCCATTCCGGACGCGCGACCAAGATCGAGGGGAATCCGGATAACCCGATCTCGCACGGCAACCTGTGCGCGCGCGGCCAGGCTTCGGTCCAGGGCCTGTACAACCCCGACCGGATCGGTGGCCCGAGGGTCCGCCAGGGCGTCGAGATGATCGACGCGACATGGGGGACGGTGGAGCATCTCGTCGCCGAACGGGTCCAGGCCGAAAGGGCCGCCGGCCGTGAGATCGTGTTCCTCACCCGGAGCTATTCCGGGACGATGGATCAGCTCGCCAACGAGTGGACCGCCGCGATCGGCGCCCGCCGGGTGATCTACGACAGCTACGCCGCCCAGCCGAACGGTCTCGACTTCTCCAACGCTAGCGTCCTCGTTTCATTCGGAGCCGACTTCCTCGAAACCTGGGGGTCGACGACCGACTATTCCTGGCAGTTCGCGCGGTTCCACACCTATCAGGACGGGCGGAGGGGCAAGTTCATCTGGGTCGGTCCGCACCGGCCGCTGACGGGCATCAACGCCGACCAGTGGATCTCCCCTCGTCCGGGCACCGAGATCGTCCTCGCTCGCGCGCTCGCCGGCCAGGTGGACGCCGCCGCGGCGGCGCAGCAGACGGACGTCCCGGTCGATGTGATCCAGACGCTCATCCAGGAGTTCAACGCCGGCAACGGCGTCGCTCTCGGGCCGGGCGCGGCGATCTCGGGCACCAACGCGACCGATCTGGCGGAGGTCATCAACGGTATCAACGCGGGCCGCGCGGGGGTTTCCTCCGTCGCGACCGTTCCGCCGCAGCCGATCGCCGATCTCGTCGAGCGGATGCGCGCGGGCCAGGTCGGGGTGATCTTTGTCGACGCGCCGAACCCGGTGTACTCGCTTCCCGCCGCGCTCGGCTTCGGTGACGCGTTCGCCAACGTGCCCACCCGCGTTTCCTTCTCGCCGTACCCGGACGAGACGGCGGTGCTCGCGACGCACCAGCTCCCGGACCACCATTTCCTGGAATCCTGGGATGACGTCCAGCCACAGCCGGGCGTCAACGCGCTGGTACAGCCGGCGATGCGGCCGGTCTTCAACACCCGGCAGGTCGGCGACGTTCTCCTGGCGCTCGCGCGTCAGCTGGGAATCACGGAGCTGGCCGGCGGAGCGACCACCTACTACGACGTCCTGCGGGCCCGGTGGGAGACGATCGCTCCCGGCGAGGAGGGCTGGAGGACGGCGCTGCGAGACGGCGGGATCTACACCACCCCCGAGGCACCACCGGCGGTCGAGCCGGCGGCGCCCGTCGGGGGAGGTGCCCCGATCGCCTTCCAGGGCGACGGAGACCTGCACCTCGTCGTCTATCCGTCGTCGCGCTTCTACGACGGCAGTGGCGCGAACCGCCCCTGGCTCCTCGAACTGCCTGATCCGGTCCTGAAGGTCGCGTGGGAATCGGTGGTCGAGTTGCACCCGTCGACCGCCGCGCGACTGGGGATCTCGCAGGGCGATGTCGTCGACGTATCTTCACGGCATGGCAGTGTACGGACGTTCGCGTACGTCTGGCCCGGCGTGCGTCCGGACTCGGTGGCGATCCAGTCCGGTCTGGGGCACGAGGCGTTCGGCCGCTTCGCCGAGGGCGTGGGGATCAACGCCAACACGCTCCTCGGTCCGGTCATGGATCCTCGTTCCGGCCGATACGTGCCCTACGGGGAGCGGGTGTCGGTCACGCGGGTGAGCGGACCGGTCGAGGGCGGAGTCTTCAACCCCGGTGACGGCCTCTTCGAACAGGGTGTGCGGGTACAGCACGACCGCGAGTTCTCCAAGGCGGTCTCGGTGGCCGAGCTGGAAGCGCTCCTGGCGTCGGAAGAAGGTATCATCCCGGGTTCCGACAATGTCACGCAGAATCTGCGCGGTGCCGGTGGGTTCCTGCCGACCACGCAGACGACGGATCCGGCCGCGTTCCCCCCGCCGGGGACGCATTACGGCGAGTACATCCCGGGCAGCACGCGGTGGGCGATGGTGATCGACCTCGAGCGCTGCACGGGCTGCTCGGCCTGTGTGACCGCCTGCTACGCGGAGAACAACATCCCGGTCGTGGGACCGGACGAGTTCAAGCGTGGACGTGACCTTTCCTGGCTGCGGATCGAACGCTACTGGGGTGTGACGCAGGACGAGAACGAGGCGCTGGCCGACGACGCGACCGACGACACGCGCTTCCTTCCCATGCTCTGCCAGCATTGCGGAAACGCGCCGTGCGAGCCGGTCTGTCCGGTCTACGCCGCGTACCACACGCCGGACGGCCTCAACGGGCAGGTCTACAACCGGTGCGTGGGCACCCGGTACTGCGCGAACAACTGCCCCTTCAAGGTTCGCTACTTCAACTGGTTCACCTATAAGTTCGCCGAGCCGCTCAACTGGCAGCTGAACCCGGACGTGGCGGTGCGCGAAAAGGGTGTGATGGAGAAGTGCACCTTCTGTGTCCAGCGGATCCGCGAGAAGGAGCGCGCGGCGGCGCTGGAGAACCGGACGGTGGCGGACGGTGAGGTGGTGCCGGCCTGCGTACAGACGTGTCCGAGTGAGGTATTCGTCTTCGGGAACATCCAGGACCCGAACAGTGCCGTGGCGCGTGCGGCGGCCTCGGTGCGAAGCTATCGCACCCTCGAGGAAATCAACGTGCAGCCGGCGATCGTCTACAAGAGCAAGGTTACGCTGTTCGAACCCGCGCGGGGCGGGCACGCGGCGACGGAAGCCCACTGAGGCACAGGAAGCCACGCATGGCGAGTGAAATCAGGTCCGTCTACCATCCGGACGTAAAGAACTACGAACACGTCAACCGCGACGCGATGCGGTTGCTCACCAGGCCGGGCCCGGGGTACCTCGCGCTCCTGGGGCTTGCCGTGGCGCTCGTCGGCCTGATGGTGATCTCGTTCGGTTACCAGATCTACTATGGCCTCGGATACGCCGGCCTGACGAACCCGGTCGGGTGGGGTACGTTCATCACCACCTTCGTCTTCTGGGTCGGTATCGGCCACGCGGGAACGCTGATCTCGGCGATTCTCTTCCTCTTCCGGGCGCCCTGGCGCCAGTCGATCTACCGGCTGGCCGAGGCGATGACGGTGTTCGCGGTGCTCACCGCCGCGCTCTTCCCGATCATCCACATCGGGAGGCCCTGGTACTTCTACTGGCTGTTGCCACTGCCCAGCCAGCGCGAACTCTGGCCCAACTTCCGGTCGCCGCTCCTCTGGGACGTGTTCGCGGTCACGACCTACCTCATCGTGTCGTCGGTCTTCTTCTTCATCGGGCTCATCCCCGATATCGCCGCGGCTCGTGATTCCACCACTGTTCCGTGGCGGAAGAGGGTCTACACGATCCTCTCGCTCGGCTGGCGAGGGACCGACCGGGAGTGGAAGAACTTCACCCGGGCGTACCTTTTCCTCGCCGCCCTCGCGACACCCCTCGTGCTCTCCGTGCACTCGGTCGTGTCGTGGGACTTCGCCGTGTCGATCGTTCCCGGCTGGCACACGACGATCTTCGCGCCCTACTTCGTCGCGGGAGCGATCCTCTCCGGTATCGCGATGGTGGTCACCATCTCCATCCCGATCCGCAAGATCTTCCGGCTCGAGGCGTACCTCACCGATCTGCACTTCGACCGTATGGCGAAGATGCTCCTGCTGACCTCGCTCATCGTGGGCTTCGCGTACAGCATGGAGTACTTCATGGCCTGGTACTCCGGTGAGCTCTTCGAGCGCGACGTGTTCTGGGACCGCGTTTTCGGTCAGTACTGGTGGGCCGGCTGGTCGATGATCACCTACAACGCCCTGCTTCCGCAGCTCCTCTGGATTCCCAAGGTGCGACGGAACCTGAACGCGTTCTTCATCATCTCGATCTTCGTGAACATCGGGATGTGGTACGAGCGATTCGTGATCATCGTGCCCTCGCTCGCGCACTCGTACGAGCCGTGGAAGTTCCTCAACTATCACATGAGCTATACCGAGGCGGGGATCCTGCTCGGGAGCTTCGGCTGGTTCTTCATGTGGTTCCTGCTCTTCCTGCGGTTCCTGCCGGCGCTTTCGATCGCCGAGATCAAGGAGATTCTGCCGCCGCCCACCCGGCACCACGGCGCGGTACCGAGCGATGAGCATGTGGAGCAATCGCGACGGCCGGCTGAAGTACTGCCGACCGGCTACGCGGAATAGACGCGACGTGACGACCGCCAACGCAACGGCAAACGTTCTTATTCGATGAGCAAAGCTTCGATGGGTGTTCTGGGCGTATTCGCCCACCTCGACACCGCCACGGAGGCGATTTCCCGGCTTCGCCGTAGCGGGTTCAGCGCGCTGACGGTCTATTCGCCGACGCCTCGACACGAGTTGGAGGAAGCGCTCGCCACGCCCGAGAGCGCGGTCCGCATCTATACGCTGATGGGCACCTTCACGGGCAGTGCCGCGGGTGCGGCGCTCGCGGTGTGGGCGTCGCTCCAATGGCCGCTGATCGTCGGCGGCAAGGAGATCATCGCCCTGCCCGCCTTCATGGTGATCATCTTCGAGCTGACGATTCTCATCGGCGCGCTCTCGACGGTCGCGGGCCTCTTCATCACCAGCAGGCTCCCGCGGACCGGTCGGCCGGAAGCGCTCTATCATCCTTCATTCAGCGGCGGCCACTTCGGGGTCTTCGCGCACGTCGGGCGCGACAAGTTCGACGCGGTGAGCGACATCATGACGGCGAGCGGTTCGGAGGAGGTTCTCCTTGATCATTCGTAAGGTTTCCGTGGTCTCCCGATCCGCGATACGTCGCTGGGCGATGCTCGGGGTGCTGGCGGTCGGCGTCCCGGGGTGCACTGACTGGGCGGGCTACGACCTCGACTACATCCTCGGACGGGCGGACATTCTCAGCACGATGAGGCAGACGGTCGCGATCGAAGCGCAGACGATGCCGCGACTTCCGGCGCCGGGCACGGTTCCCTACCAGACCCCGGGCGGGACCGCGGTGCCCCGCTTCGTCCAGGCGCAGCTCGACTCGGTCGCGGCCACCCTGGTGAACCCGTTACCCGCGTCGCCCGAGGTGCTCGCTCGCGGCGAACAGGTATACCAGAACCTCTGTTTCTCCTGCCACGGTGTGGCGGGCGCGGGGAACGGACCGGTGGTCGGTGGCGGCCGGTTCCCGCTGGGGCCGGCGCTGAACGACGCCGTCGCGGCGGCGCGGTCGGACGGCTACCTCTTCGCGATCCAGACGGTCGGCCGCGGGCTCATGCCGCCGTACTCGGACCGCGTCAGCGAGAATGACCAATGGGCGGTGGTGCACTACCTCCGGCAGCTGCAGGGCGGCGCGGTCGTCGCCCCGGCTCCGGTGGCTCAGTGATATCGAGCGTTCGCTGAAAACTGAACACTGACAACTGACGTCATGTCGCATTCTTCGCCATTTCCGTCCTCGATCCCCTACCGCACGCTGGGTCCGGCGAGTGGCACGTTGAAGATTCTCATCCCGGGGCTCATCGTGCTCGGGGCCGCCGCCATTCTGCTGGCCGCGACGGCCTACGATCCCGCGCGGCTCTGGCAGGGGCTCCTCTTCAACTGGCTCTTCTGGTCGTCGCTGGCGATCGGGATGGTGATGGTCGCGGTCGCGCTGCACCTCACCCAGGCCGACTGGGCATGGTCGATCAAACGGTTCGCGCTCGCCGGCGTCGCGTTCCTCCCGGTTTCGTTCATCCTGCTGGCGGTCGTCTTCATGGGCTCGGAGACGTACTTCCATCACTGGCTGCACGTCGAGGGTGATCCGATCATCGAGGCGAAGCGGGTCTGGCTGACGCTGCCGAACATGATCGTGCGCGATTTCCTGGCGCTCGCGATCCTGTACGGCCTGGCGATCGCCTTCGCCTACTTCAGCCTCCGTCCCGATGTCTACGGGGTAAAGAACGCGCCGGGGATCTTCCAGCGCCTCACGAACAACTGGCAAGGCGTCGAGGTCGAAGCCAAACGATCCTTCCGGGTACGCAACTCTCTGGGCGTGGTGACGGCGATTCTCTTCGCCTTCCTCTGGGGGATGATCGGCATCGACCTGGGGATGACGCTGGATCCGCATTTCTTCAGCACGATGTTCCCGGTGACGTTCTTCTTCGCGGCGTTCCAGGGCGGGACGGCGGCTCTGGCCGTCGCGATCGTCCTCCTTCGCCGGCCGCTGGGGATCGAGCCGTACATCACCACGAAACAGTATCATGACCTGGGGAAGCTGGTCTTCGCCTTCTCCGTCTTCTGGATGTACATCAACTGGTCCCAGTACATCGTGATCTGGTACGGTCTGCTGCCATGGGAGCAGCCGTTCTTCATCCACCGTTTCGAAGAGCCGTACGGGCAGATCACGGCCGCGGTCCTGATGCTCGTGTTCGTGATCCCGTTCCTCGGCCTGCTCGCCCGCCCGCCAAAGCAGGTTCCGGAGATCCTCGCCGGTGTGTCGGCGCTGCTCCTCGTGGGTCACTGGCTCGAGCGATTCCTGATCACCGTCCCGTCGATCTGGGAGGGCGAAACGCTGCCGCTCGGTGTGCCGGAGATCGGGATCGGCCTCGGTTTCCTGGGGCTCTTCCTGGGCTGCTACCTCTGGTTCATGCGGACTTTCCCGGTGCTTCCATCGCCGGCGACGCTCAAGGGCGAGCCGCCGCTGGAGATCGAGGTGCAGGTCCCGGCGCACGCCCACGGGTAATCCCGGGACGGCGCGGGCGCGCGGGTCTGTCCGCGCTGGTACGCCGGGCAGGAGAAAAGGGATGTGAACGGAAGAGGCCCCCAACCGATGATCGGATGGGGGCCTCTTCCGTGAGTTACCACCGTCGACCGCGCGCCTCCTCGCCGCGCCATCGATGACGGGGAGGACGGGCCGCCGCCCTTGACTCAGGCCTCGACGGCCGTCAGGTCCTTGACCGTTTCCGTCGAGCCGTTCGTCTGCACCGAAGCGATGCCCTTGTCACGGCCGTCCTCGGAGGCGTACATCTGGCTCGCGCCGATGACCTGGTGGTTCGCCGCCTTCAGGTTGAAATAGAATCGTCCGTCCTTCGCTTCCTTCCGGTCGTAACGCTCGTCCGCGCCACTGTTGTTGCGAACCGAGTTGATCCCATTCTCCGCGGCGGCCCTGGTCGTATAGAGCTCGCTCGAGAGAATCGTCTGGGCGTTCGCGGCCTTCAGGACGAACCGGTACTGACCGTCCTTGCTCTTGCTGAGTTCGAACCAACCCGCCATGGTACCCTCCACTCAGGCGTGAACACTGTAGATGCGGCGCGGTACGGTGCCGGGTGGCAATCCGCGCGCGATCTCCGATGCGTCGCCCGACCGACCCCTGAGGGACCCGGGTCCACGGCCCGGTCGGACAGTCGGAAGGGTAGGGTCGTCGTTATGGGCGCGCAAGGCGATCCGATCCCGGATCCGGGGCCAACGCCGGTCCAACCGGCGATGTATGGAGATCTCGATGCCGATTCCCTCCGGATCGTTGTTTCACCGCGCGACGAAGGGGGCGCATCGAGGTCACGTTGTCGATGATTCGACGTCCGCACCGGTTCATGGTGACTGGCGTCGTGTTGTCACTGTGTCCTTCGGGAAGATGATGCCCTAGACTTCCCGGAGTTTTTCGCGCGATCACGGAGACGATCCCGCAACCACGGCCGCCGCGCGAGCTTTCGTTCGCGGCGGACACACCGAGCCAACAGGGAGGCCACGATGGTTACTCGACGTGAGTGGTTACGAATCGCCGCCGGCGCCAGTGCCGCGGTGATGTTGAAAGGGTGCGGAGACGCATCCGAGGGTGCCACGCCAGCGGCTGAGGCGGCGACAGTGGACGTGTCCGGTCCGGCACCGGCGAACCTGATCATGCGTGCCGTCCCGTCATCCGGCGAGCAGTTGCCGGCCGTCGGGCTCGGCGGCGCGAACACCTTCTCGGAGACGGCCGGCGACGAGGACTTCGAGACGATCGGCGAGGTGCTCAAGGCGCTCGTCGACGGGGGCGGAACGGTGTTCGACACCGCTGCGGGGTACGGGGCTTCCGAAGAGGTCTCCGGCCGCGTGGCCCAGGAGCTGGGGATCGCCGACCGGATGTGGTGGGCCTCGAAGGTGAACGTCGCCGGTCGGGGCGGCTCGTCCGCCGATCCGGCGGCGGTGCGCGAACAGCTGGAGCGCTCGTTCACCCGACTCCGGATCCCCACGATCGACCTTATCCAGGTACACAATATGGGGGACCCGCCGACCCAGCTCGGCATCCTCGCGGAGTACAAAGAGGCGGGCCGGATCCGCTACACGGGCATCACGACCACGAGCGAAAACCAGTACGGTGAACTCGAGGCGGTGATGCGCGAGTACCCGATCGACTTCATCGGGATCGACTACGCGGTCGACAACCGCGGCGCCGAGGAGCGGATCCTTCCGCTCGCCCAGGAGCGTGGGATCGGCGTGCTCGTCTACCTGCCGTTCGGCAGGAGCCGCATGTGGGCCCGTATCGGCGACCGACCGCTGCCCGAGTGGGCCTCGGAGTTCGACGCCACGACATGGGCGCAGTTCATGTTGAAGTTCGTGCTCGCGAACCCGGCCGTGACCGTCGCGACGCCGGGTACGAGCGATGGGGAGCACATGCTCGACAACCTCGGTGGCGCGATGGGCCGTCTTCCCACGCCGGACCACGTGCGACGAATGGTCGAGCTGGTGGAGGCGCTGCCACAGGCGTAAGCCAACGGCGATCTCGGGGCCGGATAGCCAGGTAAGGCGGGGCCAACGCGGTCCGACCCGGCGCGGCCTGGCCCGATGCCGGGACCGGCCGGGTCCCCGATCGAGATGACCGGTACGAACGAACAGGACGCGGATGATCGCCATCCGCGTCCTGTTCTGTTCATGCCGTCCGGGATCCTTTCCATACCGGGCGCACCCGACGCTTCGGGACGTCGTTCATCCCATTCCGGTTCGTGCGTCGTCCTACAGAAACCCGCCCATTCTCCCGATAGATAAGGGGTACGGTGCCACGCTTCCGTCGTGGTTCGAAGATCCTTCACATCCGGTATCTCATGAAGCGCGTCGCGATCCCATTGTCTTTCGTCGCCGGCCTCTTCTTCGCGACGGGGCTTTCGGCGCAGGCCTGCATCGGCCTCACCCAGGGTTCTCAGGGCGGCCTCACCGGCGGGATGACCCTTCAGAACGACGGGCGATATTACGCGGTCAACGCCACGACGACGACCGATGGAAATCTCTTCGCGTCGGCGCACGGGGGCGTCACGGTCTTCGGTGGCGACTGGCCGAACGAGACGACGGTGGGCGCCCACCTCGCCCAGGAAATCGAACCGCTGGAACGAACGGCGAGCGTCTGTCCGTTCGCGGCGGTGGACTACACCTTCGTCGACGGTTTCAGCATGATCAGCGTGCCACTCGGCGTGGCGATCGGCAGGACCATCCCGCTTCGCGAGAACTCCGGACTCGCGCTCTCCCCGTTCGTCGCCCCCCACTTCCGTTGGGCGCGCATCGACATCGACGGCTTCGACTACGATCTCTCCGAGACCTCGGTCGGCGTGCTCGCGGGCGCCAGCCTCGCGCTGGGCCAGGTCCTCGTCGGCGGCACCCTCGAGAGGCAGTTCGACTCCGGGGATGTCACGGTCTTCGGTGTCCGGGCCGGCTTCGCCTTCTAAACCGACAGGTCCGGCGCGGCGGTTCCCGCCCACCATCATCCCGAGCGCGTAGCGCGGGAATCCGCCTCTGTTATTCCGCCTCTTGTCGTCCCGAGCGTCAGCGAGGGATCCGCGTTTCGGTTTCGGCGCGCCGGGGGACTTGAAACGCGGATCCCTCGTTGGCGCTCGAGATGACAGTGGGGGCGCTTGGGCCGACAGTGGGGCGCTCTCGGCCGCCTTGCCGCACCCACTTCCCGATGCTCTATTCCGGTAAACCTTCCCCAACCGTACAGAATACCGGAAAAGTGCGATGGAAGCAGTGACGACGATGGCGGGCCATGAGCCGGTGCCCGCGGGTGGTCGCGTTCGCAACTACGTTCGCGGCGAGTGGCGGGAAACGCCGGACCATCAGGTACTGACGATTCGCGATCCGTCGACCGGTGAGGAACTCGGACGGGTCGGCATGTCCGGGGCCGCCGAAGTCGATGCCGCCGTCCGGGCCGCGGCGGAAGCCTTCCCCGCCTGGCGCGCCACTCCCGTTGTCGATCGCGCGCGGCTCTTCTTCCGCTTCAAGATGCTCCTCGAGGAGAACCTGGAGGACCTCGCGCGTTCGCTCACCCGGGAGCATGGGAAGAACCTCGCGGAGTCGCGCGGCGAGGTGCGACGCGCGATCGAGAACGTCGAACACGTCTGCGGGATGCCCTCCCTGATGATGGGTGAGACGGTCGAGGAGATCGCGCGCGGGATCGACTGTGAAACGATCCGTCAGCCCCTCGGTGTCTTCGCGGGTATCACCCCGTTCAACTTCCCGGTGATGATCCCCTGCTGGTTCTGGCCGTACGCGCTCGCGACCGGCAACACGTTCGTTCTCAAGCCCAGCGAACGAAACCCGCTCACCCACCAGAAGCTCGTCACCTTGCTCGAAGAAGCCGGGCTCCCGCCGGGCGTTCTGAACGTCGTGCACGGGGGCAGGGAGGTCGTCGACGCGATCCTCGAACACCCGGGGATCGAGGGGGTCTCGTTCGTCGGGTCGAGTCCCGTGGCGCGCGAGATCTACCGGCGCGCGGCCGCGACCGGCAAGCGGGTGCAGGCGCTCGGCGGCGCCAAGAACCACATGATCGTTCTGCCCGACGCGGAGATGGACGGCACTTCCCGGGCGCTGCTCGACTCACTCTTCGGATCGGCGGGGCAACGCTGCCTCGCCGGGAGCGTGGTGGTCGGTGTGGGCGACGCCTACGCCCCGCTTCGCGAGCGTTTCCTCGATGGCGCGAACTCGATCCGCATGGGGAACGGCCTCGAGACCGGGGTGGAGATGGGGCCGGTGATCTCGACCGAAGCGAGGGATCGGATCCTCGGCTACATCCGGCGGGGTGTCGCGGAGAACGGCACACTCGCGGTCGACCGCAGCCGGGAGACGGTCCCGGGATACCCGGACGGGAACTGGGTCGGGCCGACGGTCTTCGAGGGGATCGGCGCTGAGTCGGCGCTTCGCCGGGAGGAGATCTTCGGCCCGGTCGCCGCGCTCACCAGCGTCGATTCCGTCGATGAAGCGATCGACCTCGTCCATCGCAGCCCGTTCGGCAACGCGACGTCACTCTTCACGACGAGTGGGCGCGCGGCGCGCGAGTTCCGCTATCGGTCGGGCATCAGCATGATGGGGATCAACATCGGCGTGGCGGCGCCGATGGCGTTCTTTCCCTTTGGCGGGTCGGCCGGGTCATTTTACGGCGACCTCCGCGCCCAGGGGTCGGACGCGATCGAGTTCTTCACCGACCGCCGCGTCGTCATCTCCAGGTGGTGAGCCATGGACCCGTACCGGATAACCGACGTTGGGATCGATCTTTCCGGGCCGCGCGCGGACGGGGCTGTCCGCGCCGCCCGGCGCGCGAGCATCCGCGCGGATCATGAGGCCCACGTCTTCCCCGTCATTCGCCCGTATTACTCCGACCCGATCGTGCTCGATGAGGGACGCGGCGCCTGGGTGCGCGATATCGACGGTCGCGAGTACCTCGACTTCTTCGCGGGGATCCTGACCACTTCGATCGGCCACAGCCATCCGGAAGTCGTCGAACGCGTTCGTGACCAGGCCGGCCGCCTCGGCCACGTCTCGACACTCTATCTCACCGAGCAGCACGCGACGGCGGCGAGGAACCTCGCGGGGATCGCGCCGGACGGGCTGACGAAGACGATCTTCACGAGCAGCGGGACGGAGGCGATCGAGACGGCCGTGATGGCGGCGCGGATCTTTACGGGGCGGAGCGAGATCGTCGCGTTGCGCTATGGCTATTCGGGGCGCAGCACGCTCGGTGGCGCGCTCACCGCGCAGGCGCCCTGGCGCCCACTTCCCGCGAGCACGACGGGGATCGTTCACGCGATGTCGCCCTACCTTTATCGGTCACCGTTCGGTGACCTGCACGACGATGAGGCGGCGGAACGGTTCGCGGCGGACCTCGAGGAGGTGATCGTGACCACGACGTCGGGGCGGCCGGCGGCGCTGCTCGCCGAGACGATCCAGGGGGTGGCCGGGTACGTGGTCCCGCCACACGGCTACTTCCAGCGCGCCGCCGAGATCATCCGCCGGTACGGGGGTGTGCTGATCATCGACGAGGTGCAGAGCGGGTTCGGACGGACGGGAGGTCACTGGTTCGGGATCGAACACTGGGGCGTCGTGCCGGACATCATGGTGATGGCGAAGGGGATCGCGAGCGGCTACCCGGTCGGCGCGACGATCGCCACCGCTGAGGTCGCGGACGCCTGGCGAGCGAAGTCGATCTCCACCTTCGGCGGAAACCCGATCTCGATGGCGGCGATGAACGCCACACTCGACGTGATGATCCGCGAGGACGTGCCGTCGCTCAGCGAGGTGCGGGGGACGCGGTTGCGGGCGGGGCTGGATCGGCTGGCGGTTCGCCATCCGTGGATCGGCGAGGTGCGGGGGATGGGGCTGATGCAGGCGATGGAACTCGTCGAGGACCGGGAGTCGAAGGAGCCGAGCCCGGGGAAGGCGGCGGCGCTGCTCGAGGCGTGCAAGGTGGAAGGGCTGCTGGTTGGGCTCGGCGGGCTGCAGGGGCATGTGGTGCGGCTCGGGCCGTCGTTGCTGGTGACGGAGGGGGTGGTGGACGTGGGGCTGGGGAGGCTGGGGCGGGCGTGTGGG
>CAZWJE010000062.1:0-2302 GCA_964634395.1 uncultured Gemmatimonas sp.
ATCGAGCGGCCCGGCGAAGCATTTTCAATCCGGGACACGTACTCCACCGGTGGCGCCACTGATCACGTCGAAATCGACCCGCCGATTGGTCTGATGACAATCGTCTGACGCGGCTTCGTCGGTGCACCGTGGACGGGTGTCTCCGTACGAGATGATCTCGAGCCGGTCAGAGGCGATCCCGTTCGTGACCAGGAAATCCCGCGCCTCGATCGCGCGCAGCATTCCGAGCGGGATATTGTACGCGGTGGTGCCCCGGTCATCCGCGTTGCCTTCCAGACGGAGTCGAAGTTCTGGGTTCGCGCGGAGCCAGGGGAGCTTGATTTCCAGAACGGAGCGTCCATCCGGGCGAAGGTTCGATCGATCGTAATCGAAGTATACCGGAGCGGTAATCGCCGAAAGGTCGGTTGTCGTGGCCGGTGCCGAGAGTGGAACCGGCGTGGTCTCCGCGACCGACTCGGGTGCGCCCGTGGTTGCGGCGGCGGGCGCGACCGGGGCCGGTGGCGGCGGCGGAATCGGCACGATAGGTCTGGAAGGGTACCCGAGCATGAAGCTGCCGCCCACGCGCCCCGCCAGATTCAGATTCTCCTCGCTCGGCATGTAGTCAATCACGCCATCGACGCGCAGCGCCAGATGCTCCGAGACTCCGTAGCGGAAGCCGGCGATGCCGCTCGCCCCGTAGCGCGACGGGATGTCCTCGTATCTGCCCAGCATCGGTCCGGCTCCCATGAAGATCGATGGACCGGTCAGGTCATCGAGGAAGTGGTTGGCCATGACGCGCCCGGCGAACGACACGTATCGCAGTGTTCCGTCGACGAGAACGCGATCGGCGACGGTTCGTGCGACGTCGAGTTCGAAGGAGAGCATCGAGTTGTAGAAGGCGCCGATTCGTCCGCCGGCGCCGAAGCCATCTTCCGGCCAGTTGCACACGCACCCGGCGTTGCGCTGGAAGTCCGTATACTGCGCGAACGCGCCGATCTCGAACGTGCCGAAGTCAGGCGACTGGGCGGTCAGGGAGGTCACGGCCACCGCCCATGCCACGCCGAATGAGGCGGCCATCTTCAGGCCACGCTTGGTTTCACTCTTCATGCTTTCATCCTGTCCAGAGAAACGGTCGCCGCCCCTCCCCCAGTCCGGGAAAGGAGCGGCGCGGACGATTACGACAACGGAATGACGATCGGCACCACGTCCGAGACGACGCCGTCCACGACCGCGCTGAGGTCGGCGTTGATTGCGCCACCCAGAATTCCCAGAATCGGGCTGAGAATTCCCAGGTCGAGTCCGGTCACCACACCGTCCGTGATTTCGATGACCTCATCCGTGAGGTTCGTGATCGAGGACAGCAGCGGGTTCGCGACGGTACCGCACAGGACCTGGTCGACGATCGGAAGCGATCCGCAGTTCAGCGGTTTCGCCGCGAAACTCCACTCGATGTCGGAGTGGTCGCCGGGGATCAGCAGGTCGATCGATCCGCCGGCTCCATTGTCCAGCAGGGCCAGTACGAAGGGGAGTTCGGTTCCCGCGCCGAGTTCGGCCCCGGGCAGGATGTCGTGCAGTTCGAGTCCGATGATGGGGAGCGTACCCAGGTCGGGAACATCGATCCGAAGCCCTGCTTCGACAACGAATCCGTTGTATTCCGCGTGCAGGTAGTGATCCGGCTCCAGAAGAGCGTTGACGAGCACGTTCGCGAGATTCAGCACTCCCGGGCCGTCGACGACGAGCAGAGGGTCACCCGTCGTCAGCGCCGCCACATCGGTGACGTCTGTCTTCGTACTGTCACTGTATAGGGCCCAGACCGTGGCGTTGAGAATGGGGTCGTCCAGTAGTTCCACGAGATCGAGAGCCAGTATCTCTCCATGCTCCAGTGCATTGGCGCCGACCTCGAGTTCCAGACCGATCAATACGGGAGCCGGCGCTGCCTCGACGACCAGCGTGACTTCGAGTGTCTCCGGCGTCGCATCGATTCCGGTGACGGTCACGGCGGTCGTGTAGCCGCCGACAGCCAGCCCCGAGATATCGACCGAAAGCTCGAGGTCAGCGGGAGTCGTGGCCTCGGCGAGGGAGACGCTCAACCAGGGCGCGCCGATTTGAATCTCCGCTGACAGGCCGGAGACGGGACCGCCGGAACTGGTGACCTCGACGATCTCCGCGGCCGGATTGGAGCCGCCTTCCGTCGCCGTGAAACTGACGCTTCCCGCGCTCAGGACGAGTGAAAGATCCCCCGGATCACCCGGATCGCCCGGATCACCCGGATCACCTGGATCACCTGGATCACCTGGATCACCTGGATCACCTGGATCACCTG
>CAZWJE010000062.1:2402-18678 GCA_964634395.1 uncultured Gemmatimonas sp.
GGATCACCTGGATCACCTGGATCACCTGGATCACCTGGATCACCTGGATCACCTGGATCGCCTGGATCCCCCGGATCCCCCGGATCCCCCGGATCCCCCGGATCCCCAATCGTCAGGGTGAAAGTCTTCGGGACGGTGTTCAATCGGACGGTGATCAGCGTCGAGCCAGGAGAGACCGCCGTGATCACTCCATTCGCGTCGATTCGGGCGACCGCCGGGTCACTGCTCTCGAACTCGGTGACGCACGCTACCCCCAGCACCTCGCCCTCTTCATCCAGCGGAACGGGATGGAGCTGGACCCTCGAACCCACTCCTAACCACGAGGGGGCCGGAGGGTCGAATCGGACATCGACAACCCCTCCCGTGGGGCCAATGACCTCGGAACACGATGTGAGGAGCAGGATACTCAGCATCCCCGCCAGGAGTCGTCCGGGCAGACCGATGGCGGGATCGGGTATGCCTCCTTTCGTCATCGATCCAGGCAAGAGACGGGTGATCGAAGGGGCTCGAGGCATGGCTCTCTCTCTCCAGCGTGACGGGGTTTCCCGGAGACCATCATCCGAGATCTCCTCAGCGCGATGTTCGAGGCGACCAGCCGGAAGGTCATCCGGCGACTGTCGCGACTCGGCGGGTGAACGAACTTCTTCCGCCTGCCCTTTCAAGGGGAATGAAGGGGAAAGGCGCACAACCACTTCCGTCGTTCCACGACGTCTGGCGACGAATGTCTCAGGGGATCCGTACTCTCCGATCGGCCGGAAAGCGGACGTCGATCTGCGAAGCGCCGGGCCCCGTTTTCTGGACGGGCCGATTCATCAGCAAGTTGTGTCGTCAAGGGAGCCAGGCCGTTCTCAATCGAATCCCGCTTCGATTATGGTTCACGTTGACGGCCGGAACAGCGGCTTCACCGTGCCGACGATGAAGAGTATCGACGGCGGGAAAAAAATATCCAGTTAGTATCCAGAATCGAGGGGGTCCCGCATAACCGCTGAATCCGCGGTTCCGCTTTCGCTTCTCCTCCAGGGCCTGCGGCGGGCTGTCGAGCAGCGCTCTCTACGCGCGGTCGCGGAAGAGATCGGGATCACGCATCGTGGGCTGGGATTGATCCTGAAAGGTTCGCGTCCGCAGGCTCGAACGCTCGTGAAGCTGGAGGTGTGGTATCTCGATCGTGGAAGCGAGGAGCAGGGAAGAGCCCGGGTCGACGAGGCATTCGAACTTCTGCTCGGCGGCATCCCGCCCGATCAACGGCGGGTGGCGATCCGAAAGATGAGGGAGGTCCTGGTGGACCTGTATGATGAGATGGGCCTTCCGATTCCCCCCGATCTGACCGAATGACGTTCATCTTCCCCGGGGCGGAAGCCAGACGGTCGCGACCGATACGCTGGGCTCAGGACATCGGCCCCAACCACGTCGACAGCCGCCCTTCCACCGCGGCCGTCACCGTCGCATCGCCGTCTCCCTCCACGGCATCCGCCACCCGCACCTCGCCTTCCGCCGCCACCACCGCGCCCGCCCCCGCCGCCACGATCCTCACCGCGCCCACCCATCCGACGGCCAGGGGGTCCGCCGCCGGCACCTCGATCGTCACCAGCTCTCCGCGCCGTATCAGCGTCAGTCCCACGCCCTCGCCGAGCGCCACTCCGGCGAGGCCGCCCCCGGGATCACGCCTAGCCCGTGCCCCGTCCACGGCGAGGATCTCGTCCCCCGCGTTGACTCCCGCGTCCGCCGCCGGCATGTCTTCCAGCACGTGAGCGACGCGAATCCGGCCTCCGTCCTCGCGCAGCCGCATCCCCGGCCACACGTCGTGGGCGAATCCACTCTTCGCGCGGCGTCCGGCGCTGTCGCCCCCGCTCCCGCCCCCTCCCATCGACTCCGTGACCACGCGTTCCGTGCGCAGCCCCACCACCGCCAGATGCGAATCGATGTCGATTTCCTCGAGTCCCGACACGTAGGCGCCGAAAAGACGGTCCACCTCCCGCGTCACCGCTTCCCGATCGTCCCCGTCCCCCGCGTACACTTCGTTGATCACGCCCTGGATGCCGCCGGGTCCCTCTTCCGGCATGCCCCGGTCCGGTTCGCCGAAGCGGGACCAGAGCAACCGCATCACGTCATCCAGCGACCGCCGCCCGCCCGACGCCCTTCGGATCTCCATGTCGAACGCCAGCGCGACGAGCGATCCCTTGTGGTAATAGGAGACCTGTGAATTCGGCGTGTGGGCGTCCGGCCGGTAGAATCGGATCCAGCTGTCGAACGAGGATTCCTCGAGCGTCTGGTGTCGGCGCCCTGGGGTCGACCAGAGCCTTGCGATCGAATCGGCCAGCCGCTCCAGGTAACGTTCCGGCGTGATCAGTCCGGCGCGAACCAGGATCAGATCCGTGTAGTAGGTGGTGAATCCCTCCACCACCCATAGCTGCCGGGAGTAGTTCTCGGCCGTGTAGTCAAACGGACCCAGTGGTTCGGGCCGGATCCGCTTGCCCAGCCAGACGTGGAAGAACTCGTGCGCGATGAGCGCGAGCAGGCCTTCGTGATTGTCCTCCAGCGCGGCGGCGGGAAACTGCAGCGATGTGGAAGCGCGGTGCTCCAGCCCGCCGCCTCCCTCGGGCACGAGGTGGAGGAGGAAGAGGAAGCCGTCATAGGGCAGTCCACCGAACATTTCCGAGCATACCGAGATGATCCGGCGGGTGTCCGCCTCCAGGCGTGCGTCATCGATCGTGCCCCGGCCCCAGATCACGAATCGGTGCGGCTTGTCCTCTTGTGTCCACGCGATCGTCCGGTGCGGGCCGATCTCGAGAGGCGAGTCGACCAGTTCGTCATAGCCGGCGGCCAGGAAGTCCCCCGCTTCCGTCTCGCGAAGGCTCGTCGCTGTCCGCCATCCCTCCGGCGCGTTTACGCGCAGGCGGATCGGTTCATTCTCCATTCCCCGGACGAAAAGGAAGACCGAGGCGCCATTGACGTAACCGTGCGACGCGTCGAGATGGCTCGTTCGCACCGTGAGTTCGTTCGCGTAGACCCGATAGCGAATCATCACGGGACCGGCGCCCGCCCCTTCGATCCGCCAGGTATGTCTCGCCGATTTCCGGCAGGCGAGTCGCTGGCCCGAAGCATCGTGCGCCGTCAGGTCCTGTACGTTCCGAGCGAACTCACGGACGAGGTAGGAACCCGGTGTCCAGACCGGCATGACCGCTTCGATCAGGGGACCCGCCGCCGGTATCCGGAGTTCGACCTCGAAGAGTTGCGAGTGTGGAACCGGCATCGAGAGGGAATACTCGATCACGGCGATCTCGCGCGGCCCCGGCCGCGCCATACCGCCGTCGCCAGCGCCCCGAACGCGAAACCCGAGCCCAGCGCGATGGGCGTCCCGATACCCTGGGTGGGCGCCTCCTTCGCCAGGTTTCCCATCACGAAGAGGAGGTTCGCGGGCCGCTCGGCCATCCGTCGCATCAGGTAGGGATACCACGATTCGCCGAACGGGAGGTAGGTCCGGACATTGTACCCTTCCTCCCGGAGTCGCCGCTGCAGATCCCGCCGGATCCCGTAGAGCATCTGGAATTCGAAGGAGTTCCGGGGGATCCCCCGTTCGAACGCGTATCGGCGCGTCGCCGCGATCATCGCTTCGTCATGCGTCGCGATCGCCGCGTATCGGTTCGCCTCGAGAAGCGTCTGCATCTCCTCGACGAACATACGGTCCACGTCGGCCTTGTCCGGATAGGCGATCCGGCGGGACTCCCGGTACGCGCCCTTCACCAGGCGGACCCGGGAGCCGAGCGAGATGAGCCGGTCCAGATCGATGGGGGCGCGCCGCAGATACGACTGGATCACCGTCCCCACGTTGCGAAAGCCCTCGGCCCAGAGCGTCGTCACGAGCGAGATCGTACGCTCGGCGAATTCGCTCGATTCCATGTCGATCCGGACGAATATCTCGCCGTCTCCATCGCCGAGCTCCCGCGCGCGGGTCAGCACCCGCCGCAGGTTCGCGAGGCAGAGGTTTTCGTCGATCGACAGTCCCAGCTGCGTGGGTTTCAGGGAGACGTTGGCGAGGATTCCTTCCGCGGCGATCGCTTCGAGCAGGCGGACCATCACGTCGGTCGCGACTTCCGCGTCTCCCCGGTGCGATACGGATTCGCCCAGGTGCGCCAGCGTCGCGGTCAATCCCGAGGCGTTCAATGCTTTCGCGATCCGCATCGCGTCGGCCAGGCTTTCTCCCGCCACGAACCGTTCCGCGATCCGCCGGGCCAACGGCGCTTCCGCGACGATGCTTCGCGCCAGGCGATTGTCACTCAGGTACAGCAGACTCTCTCGAATCATTCTACCGCCGCGATCTCCCTCGTCACCCTCTACCCCTCGTCATCCGCTGTGTCGCGCGGCGCGTCGCGCCGTTCGGGTGTCCCTTCGTCCGGCACCTCTCCGATCGGCCAATCCCCCGCGTCCGGTCCCGACTCCGCCTTCCGCGCGATCAGCGTGTCCAGCACGGACTTGGCGCGTGCAAGCGGCAGCTCCTCGATCTGGCGCAACGCCGCATCGCGCGATCCGCCGCGCGCGAGATCGTCGCTTTCGAGGTGGCCCATGATCACGCTTCCTCCGGCCGCCCAGCGCAGGAAGACGAGATAGGCGACCCAGTCGTCCGAACCGTCGTCCGCCGGTTCGGTCTCGATCGCCACCGTATAGGGATGTCCGTCGCCGCCCTCGAATGCCGCCGCGCGACCGTGCACCGCCGGATATCCCCCGAGGGTGCTCTCGTCCACCCCTTCGCGCGGGATGGGATTCAGGCGGTTCTCATTGGAGAATTTCACGATTGTCAAGCTATTCGCCGCCCGGGGCGCCATCAAGGAGCCCGTTCCGGCCCGCGATGCACCGATCGCGCCGCCGAGCCCCGCTTCCGGGCCACGCTTCCGGGCCACGCCATTCCACGGCGGGCACCATGAAGTGTCGGTAACCCCTCCTCCGGGGATTGCGTCGGGGCCGCCGACCCGGCATTCTCGACATTCGCCGGCACGCCTCGTCGTCAGACCCCCGTCTCCAATCGATTCCGTCATCGCCGCCATGCGTGCAGCCATCTTCCATGAGTTCGGCCCGCCTGACGTCGTTCGATTCGAGGAAACCGCGGACCCGGTGCCCGGGCCCGGGGAGGTGCTCCTGGAAGTCCGCGCCGCGGCGATGAACCACGTTGACCTGTGGGTTCGGCGGGGCCTGATCGACGTGCCTCTGCCGCACATCGGGGGCGCGGACGTCGCCGGCGTGGTGCGCCAGGCGCCCGCCGAGTCGGGACTCGAGGTCGGCGCGCGAGTCGTGGTGAACCCGCTCCTTTCCTGCGGCGCTTGCCGTGAATGCCGGCGCGGAGAGGTCTCGCTCTGCCTTCGCAAACGGCTTATCGGTGAGCATCTGAACGGCGGATTCGCCGACCTGGTCGCGGTTCCCGTCGCGAACCTGTCCCGTATCCCCGACGACGTTGATTTCCGCACCGCCGCCTGCCTCCCCGTTTCCTACCAGACCGCCTGGCGCGCGGTCGTCAGCCGCGGCAACGTGCAGCCCGGCGACGACGTACTCGTCGTCGGCGCCTCGGGTGGGACGGCGATCGCCGCGATCCAGATCGCGCTTCTCTCGGGCGCTCGTGTACACGCGGTCACCAGCGGACCCGCGAAGGTCGACCGCGTCCGTCAGTTGGGCGTCGAGTTCGTCTATGACCGTGATCGGGTCGACTGGTCACGCGAGGCGTACCGAAACACCGGTCGACGCGGCGTCGACGTGGTGGTCGAGAGTGTCGGGGCGCCGACCTGGGAGAAGAGCGTACGCGCGCTGGCCCCCGGTGGCCGCCTCGTTACCTACGGCGCGACGGCTGGCCACCTCCCCGAGGTCGATCTGCGTCGGCTCTTCTGGCACCAGACGCAGTTCATCGGCACCACCATGGCCTCCCTCGCCGAATTCGACGCCATGCTTCGCGCCGCCTGGGAACGGCGCTTCCGGCCCGTCATCGACTCCGTTCTTCCGCTCGCCAACGCTCGAGACGCCCACGAACGGCTGGAAGCGGGTGAGCACTTCGGAAAGATCGTTCTCGAACCCTGAGCACGGCCCGTCGCCGGGCTTCCATCATCCGGCTTGCGCCACCCCTCTCCCGCGCCGAACTTTCGGCCAGCGGTTGGTCTCCTTCACCCCCTGCACCCCGTGATCATGGCCGATATGCTCAGCGCCACGGCAGAAGACCTGGCGATTCTCGAGAACGAGTCCGTCGTCGCCTTTCTGAGTGAGGTCGCCGACGCGATCAGAGTGGCCGATGGGCGCGTTGACGTGGTCGACGCGGACGTGCTCCGCGCCCGGGGGATCGACCGGCTCGTTCACGCGGCGGTCTTCGCCGTCGACCTCGACGTGCGTGACGCGGCGCGCTGGCTCATCGGCGAGGCCGGCACCGCCCTGGGGGTCGTGCCCGCCTCGATCCATGACCTCTATATAGCGAGAGGGCGGGGGGAGGTCGGCGGGTTCACCGTACCCGCGATGAATATCCGCGCCGCCACCTATGACACCGGCCGCGCGCTCTTCGCCGCCGCCCGTGATCTTCAGGTCGGCGCCCTCATCTGCGAGATCGCTCGTTCCGAGATCGGCTATACGGACCAGCGACCGGCCGAATACGTCGCGGTCGTCACCGCCGCGGCACTCAAGGAAGGGTGGGCGGGTCCGCTCTTCATCCAGGGTGATCACTTCCAGATCAACGCGAAGAAGTACGCGGTCGATCCCGAGCCCGAAGTCCGGGCCGTCGGTGACCTCATCCGCGAGGCGATCACCGCCGGTTTCTACAACATCGACGTCGACACCTCGACGCTCGTCGACCTCTCGAAGTCCACCCTTTTCGAGCAGCAGGAGACGAACTACTCGCTCTCCGCCCAGCTCACCGCGTTCATCCGTCGGCTCGAGCCCGAGGGCGTGACGATCTCCGTCGGCGGGGAGATCGGCGAGGTGGGCACGGAAAACTCCACCCCGGAAGAGCTGCGCGCCTATATGGACGGCTTCGGGGAAGCCCTCCAGAGGATCGGCGCGCGTCACGGCCAGGGACTCGCCGGCCTCGCGAAGATATCGGTCCAGTCGGGAACCTCCCATGGCGGAGTCGTCCTTCCCGACGGCTCGATCGCCGATGTCGCCATCGATTTCGAGACGCTCCGCTCCCTCTCCGAGATCGCCCGCCGGGAGTTCAACCTCGGTGGCGCGGTCCAGCACGGCGCCTCCACGCTTCCGCCGTCGGCGTTCGGCCGGTTCCCGGAGGCCGAGACCGCCGAGATCCACCTTGCCACGAACTTCCAGAACATCTTCTACGATCATCCGGAGCTGCCCGCCGACCTGCGGGACCGGATGTACGAACATTGTCGGAAGGAATTCCCGGACGAACGCAAGCCGACCGACACCGAACAGCAGTTCATCTACAAGGCTCGAAAGAAGGCGCTCGGCGCGTTCAAGCGCGAACTGTGGGAGCTGCCCGAGGAATCCCGCGCCGCGATCCGCGAAACACTTCGTCGGCAGTTCGCCTTCCTCTTCGAGCAGTTGCGTGTCAACGGTACGAAGGAGATCGTCGCGACGTATGTCTCCGCTCCGCTGGTGCCCCGCAGCGGCCCCGCCGCACTCAGGGTGAAGGCGGCCGACGACGACTGGGATCTTTCGGACTGACCCGCCCTCACCTCCCCGCGTCGTCTCCGGCGGCGCGGGCTCGCACGGGCTTGCACGGGCTTGCACGGCTCGCGGGGTGGCCGGCCGTCCTCGCTGAGTGACCCGCCGCGCCGCGCGACGCTCGAGGTGTCGCCGCTCCGGCCCGACCCGGCTCGTCGGCCCGAAACATGCGGCTTCCCGACACCACGCCATCACCCTGTTGCCTCCGTCTGTCGAGGGCGGCTCTCGTAACCCCGCGAACCGCGCCCCGACGGCACCCATGCCGACGCTATCGTGAGCACTGAGAACCAGGTCATCGACCCCGCCGCGATTCGCGACAACAAGCTCGCTCTCGTCGAACGTTTCGCCGATGATCTCGCCCACGAGATCAAGAATCCGTTGCACTCGATGGTGATCAACCTCGAGGTCCTGCGTCGCCGGCTTTCCCGCCTCGACGAAGCCGGCGGAGACCTGCTGCGATACGCCTCGGTCCTCGGCACCGAACTCGAGCGGGTGAATCGCCGTATCGACCTGCTTCTCCGGGTCGTTCGGCCCGAGCCCGACACGGACGAGCGGGTGTTCCTCGGCGAGATCCTCGAGGAGCTCGAGCAACTCGTCCTGCTCGCCTGCGAGCAACGCAACGTCGTCCTCGACAGCTGTTTCCCGCTGCCCGACAGCCGGGCTCGCCTGCCTCGCGCCGCGACGCGTCAGATGCTCCTCGACCTCGTGCTGAGCGCGCTCGACTCGCTGGACGACGGAGGCACGCTTTTCATCGCCACGGACCGGGTGGGCGAATTGGTCCGCGTGGGGATCCGTACCGTCGGGGCCGACGGATCGCCTCCGCCGACCACGCCGGCGATCGACGACCCGTACCTCCCCGTCGTCCGCATGCTCGCGCATGAGCTGGGCGGTGACCTGGAGGTTCAGGGCGCCGCGGATACGGCGTTCGGCGCCTTCTCCGGGGCGCCCGCCCGCTACCTGCTTTCTCTCTCCGCGCGCGCCTGATCCCGCGCGATCCGGGGCGGAACCGGGTGAATCGGGCTGTGTAGCGAGTGGTTCGGCTAACGGATGATATTCCGGCGCCGCCGCGGTCTCCGACCGCGCACGGTTCGGCGCTCCGGTGTGCGGTTCGCCTGTTGATTCTGGAATGGGAATGCCAGCCAAGATCCTTATCGCCGACGACGAGCGCCATATCGCCGACGGCCTGCAGATGTTGCTCACCGAGGATGGCTTCGACGTGGAGGTCGCCACCGACGGCCTGGCCGCCTGGGACCTGATCAAGGACGGCGCCTTCGCCGTGGTCCTCGCGGACCTCCGCATGCCGGAGGTCGACGGCCTCGAACTCTTTTCCCGCATGCGGGACGCCGGTGTCGGCAGCGAGATGGTCATCATCACCGGCAAGGGGTCCGTCGATACCGCCAAGGAGGCGATGCGCCAGGGGGCCTATGATTACCTCGAGAAACCCCTGAAGATCGATCGGCTCCGCGAACTCATCCCCAAGGCGGTCGAGAAGTTTCAGGTTCGGGAGACCAACCGCGAGCTACAGGAACGGCTGCGCAGCCTCACCCGCTTCGGAGACCTCATCGGGCAGTCCGAGGAGATGCGGGAGATCTACGCCACCATCGAGGCCGCCGCGCCGTCGACCGCGAGCATCCTCATCGTCGGCGAGAGCGGCACCGGCAAGGAACTCGTCGCGCGCGCGATCCACAATAAATCAGGTCGAAAGAAGGGCCCGTTCGTGGCCATCAACTGCGCCGCGTTCCCGCGCGAGATCCTGGAGAACGAACTCTTCGGTCACGAGAAGGGCGCGTTCACGGGGGCGCTGAACGAGAAACCAGGCTGTTTCGAGCTGGCGGACGGCGGCACGCTCTTCCTCGATGAAGTCGCCGAGATGGAGCCGGACATCCAGGTAAAACTCCTGCGCGCCCTCGAGGAGCGCACCTTCCGCCGGCTCGGCGGCAAGAAGGAGATCTCGGTGGACATCCGCGTCGTCGCGGCCACCAACAAGAACATCCAGAAAGCCATCGAGGACGGTGACCTCCGCGACGACCTCTACCACCGTCTCGCGGTGATCCCGCTCTTCCTTCCGCCTCTTCGCGATCGACGGGGTGACGTCTCGGTCCTCGCCGAGACCTTCCTCCGTCGTTACTCGGACGAGAACGGCAAGGAGGTGGAAGGTTTCGCGCCCGAGACATTGCAGTTCATCAACGAGTATCGCTGGCCAGGTAACGTCCGCGAGTTGAAGAACGCCATCGAACGCGCCCTCATCCTGGCCCGGGGGCCGAGGATCACCCTCGCGGATCTCCGCGCCCATGAGCTGATCAGCAGTGAAGACCGCGAGATCCGTATCCCCGTCGGGACCTCGCTCGAACAGGCCGACCGGACGCTCATCCTCAAGACGTTCTCGTTCGTCAACGGCGACCACCAGAAGGCCGCCACTCTCCTGGGCATGGACGAAGACCGGTTGCGCGTTGAACTCTCGACTTTCTTCGGTATTGAAACCGCGTCGGCCTGAGGTGATACTGCCTCTCTGGAGCCGGCGGATGGCATATCGGTTGCACCCGCCTTTCGCCCAGAGCCACCCATTCCCGAGGGACATGACATGCGCGACCACGACGACGTTCCGTACATCGTAATCGAGCGCCACAGCGCCGGATTCAGTACCTTCCTCTGGGGCCTGGCCCTCGGCGCGGGCGCCGCCCTCCTCCTGGCCCCTCGCAGCGGCGCCGAGACTCGTGACGAGATCCGCGACCGTGTCGATCGCGCCCGATCCGCCGCCAACGATCGGATGGATTCCGCCCGATCCACGGTCCACAGAACCCGCGAACGTTTCGAAGACCGCATGGATTCCGTTCGTGATCAGCTCGATAATGTCCGTGAGAAGATCGAGACCCGTGCCGAGGACGCGCGCGACGCCATCGAACGCCGGCGGGATTCCGGCTCCGCATCGCGCGCTTACGACGAAGCGGGTATCCCCGATCGCGAAGTCGATATCGTGGTCACGGAGATCATCGAGGGAACGGATCGCGACGATCTCATCGTCTGAGCCGGTTCGGCCGCTCGATCCATTGAGCGCTCCCGTTCGGTTCCGGAGAGCCGCGCATGCCTCCTGAACCTGGACGGGGGCCTTCGCCCCGATCGCTCGCGGAGACGGCCCGCGGAGCCCTCGATCGCTCCGTTCGCCACGTCGTGGACTTCGTCGCCCGCGTCTGGCACAAGGGCGGCGCCGACGATGTGTTCTTTCTCGGCGGCGGCATCGCGTTCAACTTCCTCCTCGGGGCGATCCCCTTCCTCCTGCTCCTCATCGCCTTCTTCGCCTATTTCCTTGAGGCCTCCGTCCCCGACCCGAGGGCGGCGGCGATCGAGTACGTGATCCGCTTCCTCCCGGACTCCGAGGCGATCGTCGACTTCACCGGCGGCCTCGTGGAGGAGATCGTGGGCCAGCGCAGGCGGTACGGGATCCTCGGCCTCCTCCTGCTCGTCTGGGTCTCGACCCGGCTCATCGGCTCGCTCCGCGCGGCGCTTCGTTCGGTCTTCGATATCCGCGAGGACCGCGGGATCATCCAGGGAAAGATCTTCGATACGGGGATGGTCGTGGTCGCGGGCTCGCTCTTCGTCGCCAACACGGCGATTTCCATCGCTCTCGAAGCGGTCCAGAGCTACGGTATCGAGCTTCTCGGGTTGACGGCGGCCGGCGAGGTTCTCGCCCTGCAGGCCGCGTTCGCTCGCATGCTTTCCTACGGATTCATCTTCGTGATGTTCGTGCTCATCTACCGCTACCTGCCCGCTCGCCGGATTCCCTGGCGGATCGCCGCCGCCGCGGCGACGTTCACCTCGGTCGTTTTCGAGATCCTCAAGGGAGCGTTCGCCTGGTGGGTCGCCAACTTCGCCACCTACGAATCCGCGTACGGTACGTTCGCGACCGCCGTGGTCCTTGTTTTCTGGATCTATTACTCTTCAGTGGTGTTCGTCATTGGCGGCGAGGTCGGCCAGGTGTACGAGCTCCATCGGCTCCGGCGCCGCCAGAGAGAACTGCTCGATTGACGATGAACCGATTCCTCCTCCTCCACCTTGTCCTCGCGACCGCGCTGTTCGCCGCCGAGGACGTCGCGGCCCAGTCGCTCCCGGGTTCGCCGCTCGCGCTCGCTCATGGCCAGGCGCGCGATGGCGCCACCCGCTACCGCGATCCGCCTGTCAATGTCGACGGCCGTTACGTCGTGATCTCCCTCGACGAACACATGCTCCACCTCATGGAGGACGAGCGGGTGATCTGGTCCGCCGTTGTTGGCACGGGCACCGGCACACGTCTCGAGGGCGCTGGCCAGAAGTGGGATTTCTCCACGCCACGGGGTATCTTCCGCGTCCAGCTCAAGGAAAAGGACCCCGTCTGGCGCGTCCCCGACTGGGCGTTCGTCGAGCGCGGCGTGCCCATCCCGCCACTCAACCACCCCAGCCGGGAGGAGGAAGGGATGCTTGGGACCACGGCGATCTACCTCCAGTACGACATCGCCGTCCACGGGACCAACAACCCCGAACTCCTAGGTCAGCCCGTCTCCCACGGCTGCATCCGCATGACCAACGAGGCCGTCCGCCGACTCTATCACGAGGTCGAGATCGGTACGCCCGTCATCATCTACTGACGGACCTTTTCGACGGCCCCCCACTGATGGCTGAATCCAGCGCGACGAAACTCATCGTCTCCAATCGGAAGGCGAGACACGAGTATCACATCCTCGAAACCGTCGAGGCCGGGATCGTGCTCCAGGGCACGGAGGTGAAGTCTCTGCGTGACGGTCGCGCCAATCTCCAGGATGCCTTCGCCTCTTTCAACCGTGGTGAACTCTGGCTCCATAACCTGCACATCTCGCCCTATGAGGCGGGAAACCGCTTCAACCACGACCCGCTGCGGCCCAGGAAGCTCCTCCTTCACCGGCGGGAACTGCGCAAGCTCGTGGGTCAGATCGAGCAGAAAGGGCTCACCCTGGTGCCGCTCGACCTCCATTTCAGATCGGGTGTCGCCAAGGTTTCCCTCGCCCTGGTTCGCGGCAAGAAGCTGCACGACAAGCGAGACGACATCAGGAAACGCGACGCGGAGCGCGAAATGGCCAGGGGATTCAAGGAGGAATAGCGGCTGGACCTCCGCGAGGGCCCTTGGGTACACCGACGCTATGACGACTCCATCCGCCCCCGCGGGACAAGGCGTCGCGGCCGCGCCCGTGACGCCGGTCCCCATCATCGCGCTCGACTACCCGACCGCCGAAAGCGCGCTCGACTTCGTCGACGGCTTCCCCGACGCGGACTTCTACAAGGTCGGTCTGCAGCTCTTCATCGCGAGCGGCCCGGGGATCGTCCGGGAACTGCGAGATCGCGGGCTGCGCGTGTTCCTCGACCTCAAGCTGCACGACATTCCGAACACCGTGGCGGGGGCGGTACGGTCGGCGGGAGCGCTCGGCGTCGAACTGCTCACCGTGCACGCGGGCGGTGGCGCGAAGATGATCTCCGCCGCGGTCGCCGCCGCCGCCGAGGCCGAGATCCCGCCGAGGGTATTCGCCGTGACGGTCCTCACCTCGTTGACGAACGCCGATCTGCGCCGGATCCGCGGCGGCGCGGATGTCGACGCCGGCGAGGAGGCGGTGCGGCTCGCGACCCTCGCCGACCAGGCCGGCGCGTACGGGGTCGTGACTTCGGTCCACGAGATCGCCGCGATCCGGGCCGCCACCCGGCCGGACCTGCCCGTGCTCACGCCGGGGATCCGGCTCGCCGGTGACGAGACCGGCGACCAGGCCCGTGTCGCGTCACCCGGTGAGGCCGCCCGCGGCGGCGCCGAGTACCTGGTCGTCGGCCGGTCCGTGACCGCGGCCCCCGATCCACGACGCGCGTGGCGGCGGGTCCTCGATGACCTCACGGGGCCGGGGAATCCGGAGATGCCCTCGTGATTCGTTGTGCCGGCCTGTTCGCCCTCCTGCTCCTGGCCTGCGCGGCGGCGCCCGTGCGCGCGGCGGCGCAAGCGCCCGGTGCCAACGCGTCCCTCGAGGAGTTCATCCAGCGCGTTTCCCGCTACTGGGCGGAGGCGGACGTCAGCTCGCTCCTCGAACTCCTTCCGGCGGACAACCTCGTCATCCTCGACACCGGTTCGGGGATCGAGAGCGCGAACAGTCGCCACGCCGCCGCCGCGCTCCGGGCACTCTTCGCGGAGAGCGAATCGGTCAGCGTTCGTCCGATTCGCGTCACCGTCGCGAGCACCGCCCCGGCCCGCGGCTTCGGGGAACTGACCTGGACGTTCCGCGCCCGCGGTTCGCGCGGCGAACAGTCCCGGTCCGTTTACGTCGCCGGCGCGGTCGAAGAGGATACCTGGCGCATAACGGAACTCCGTCTCATGCCCTGATCGCGCCCCCTCGCGGTCACCCGCGCGATTGATGCGGTGGATGCTTGACGCTGAGCGCCCCCCCGCCTACGATTTGCCGCCATGCTTCGCCCTCCGCCCGCGGGATGGTGAGGCCTTCGTCTTTGGCATGGTAATTTCACGCGGTTTTCCCGATCGCTTCCCGCCGCGGGTTCACGTCCGAGAATGCTTCTCTACAACACCCTGACTCGCCGTCGCGAAGAGTTCGTCCCCCTCGTCGAAGGACGGGTGGGCATGTACGCATGCGGCCCCACGATCTATGCGACACCGCATATCGGCAACATGCGCACCTTCTTCTTCGCCGACCTCGTTCATCGCTACCTCGAGTTCAGGGGCTATCAGGTCAAGTTCGTGATGAACCTCACCGACGTCGACGACAAGACGATCGAACGCGCGGCGAAACAGGGGGTTTCTCTCACCGAATACACGGAGCCCTTCGCCCAGGGGATCGCCGCCGACTTCGAGGCGCTGGGAATCGTGGGTCCTGACGTCTATACCCGGGCCACGCGCTACATTCCCGAGATGGTCTCGCTCATCGAGCGGTTGATCGATCGGGGCCTGGCCTATGTCGTCGACGGGTCGGTCTACTTCGATATTTCGGAGTTCCCCGACTATGGCAAGCTCTCGGGGATCGACCTCACTCAGGCGCGCCGCGGCGAACGAGTGGCCGCCGACGAGTACGACAAGGACGACGCGCGGGACTTCGCCCTCTGGAAGGCGGCCCGCCCCGAGGACGAAGCGGTCGCCGCCGTCTGGCCCACGCCCTGGGGGCCCGGTCGTCCCGGGTGGCATATCGAGTGCTCCGCCATGAGCATGTCCGAACTCGGTGAAACCTTCGACATCCATTGCGGAGGAGCCGACCTCATCTTCCCCCATCATGAGGACGAGATCGCCCAGTCGGAGGGCGCCACCGGCAGGCCATTCGTCCGCTACTGGCTTCACGGTGAGTTCCTCCAGCTGGATGGCGAGAAGATGGCGAAATCTCGGGGGAACCTGTTCACCCTCGGCGACCTCCTCGAGCGAGGCGTCCGCGCCTCCTCGATCCGTCATACCTTTCTCACCACGCACTACCGGAGTCGACTCAGCTTCACCTGGGCCGCCCTCGCCGCTTCCGCTGAAGCGGTACGCCGGCTCTTCTCGACCTGGGAGCGGCTCCGCGACTTCCCGACCACCCGTGCCGGCCGCCCCGAGGACGTGCCCGTCCTCCATGAAGCCGCCGCCAGCACGCTCGCGGCTTTCACCGCCGCCATGGACGACGACCTGAACACCAGTGTCGCCCTCGCCGCCCTCTTCGATTTCGTGACCGCGGTCAACTCCCGCCTGGACGCCCTCTGCACCACCGCGCTTTCCGCCGCCGAGGCCGGCGCCGCGCTCGATGCCTTCGCCCGGATCGACAAGGTCTTCGGGATCCTCGCCCTCGCCGAACGGGAAAAGGACGAGGCCGCCGACGAGCGCCTGACTACCTGGGTCGACGAACGCATCCGGTCGCGCGCCGACGCGCGCGCCCGCCGGGACTTCGCCGAGGCCGACCGCATCCGGGGTGAACTCGCCGCCCGCGGCATCGTCGTCGAAGACACTCCCACCGGCGCCCGCTGGTCCGTCCGCCCACCGCAAGGTGAAATCTAGCCGGCCCCCGGCATCCATTCCGTCTTCCCCGGGATGACACCGGAGCCCGGGACGACACGGGGGATGACCCTCGACGCGGGAATCAAGTCCATGGGAAGAGGGGATCCATGGACGACGAATCGAGGTCCGCGAGTGACGAATGAAGATCCGTCCTGACAAACATCCGGACGAGTGCGTTCCGGTTGACTTTGTGGCGGGACTCGGGTACTTTTCGAGTCTTGCCCGGCGCTGGCGTAGCTCAACTGGCAGAGCAGCCGATTTGTAATCGGCAGGTTATGGGTTCAAGTCCCTTCGCCAGCTTCGTCAGCTTGAGCTCGATCCGTCGTGAGCCATGGAGGCTTCCCGGCGGCCGGGTGCCGGGTCGTGCTGGATGATGGTACCGCGGGCGTAGCTCAGTTGGTAGAGCATCAGCCTTCCAAGCTGAGGGTCGCGAGTTCGAGTCTCGTCGCCCGCTCCATATTCTCTCCCGCGTGACCTGCAGGTGGCGCGGGGGGTTTTGTCATCGGGGCCGAAGGGCTCCGGGCGCGATGCGCCGTTCACCACTCCCAGACCGGGAACGCAGAGCGAGAAATGGCCAAGGCTAAGTTTGAGCGGACGAAGCCGCATGTGAACGTGGGAACGATT
>CAZWJE010000063.1:0-18676 GCA_964634395.1 uncultured Gemmatimonas sp.
TCCGCGCTGAGCGGCCGCCCGGTCGCGCGCTCGCAGAGTTCCGGGGCGGTGAAGTGCCGCCCCCAGACATGGATCTCGCGGGTGAGCCAGGCGCGGAGATCGGTGAAGTCACCCTCCGCGAGGCGGTTGTCGAGGTCGGGAATATGGGCGCGCAACGCGTCCCAGAGCTGGGCCGCGTAGAGATTGCCGAGAGTGTAGGTAGGGAAGTAGCCGAACGCGCCCATCGACCAGTGGACGTCCTGCAGGCAGCCGCGCCGGTCATCGGGGACTTCGAGCCCGAGGTCGGCGCGGATCCGGTCGTTCCAGGCGGCGGGAAGGTCCCGGACCGTCAGATCGCCCGAGAGCAGCCCGCGCTCCAGGTCGAACCGCAGCATGATGTGCAGATTGTACGTCGCCTCATCGCTGTCGACGCGGATCAGGTTCGGCTCGACCCGGTTGAGCGCTCGATACACCTCGTCGACCTCGATATCGTCGAGAGACGGAGAGAACGCCGCCCGTGCCTCGGGAAGCGCCCAGGTCCAGAACGCGCGGGATCGCCCGACGAGATTCTCCCAGAGCCGCGACTGGCTCTCGTGGATCCCGAGGCTGGCCGCCTCGCCCAGCGGCTCGCCCATGCGTTCGGCCTTCGGCAGCCGCTGCTCGTAGATCCCGTGCCCGGCCTCGTGCAGCGTGGAGCTGAGCGCGTCGAAGAAACCGTCTTCGCGGTAGCGCGTGGTGAGCCGGGTATCGCCCGGCCCGACGCCCTGGCAGAACGGATGGGTCGAGGTATCGAGGCGACCGGCGCCGAAATCGAAGCCGATCCGTTCCGCGATCCGACGGTTGAACGCGGCCTGACGATCGATCGGGATATGGATCCGGTCGATCCGGTCGTCCGGAGAACGCCCCGATTCGGCGATCGCCGCGATCAGCGGTGTGAGGCGCGTACGGAGGTCGGTGAAGATCCGTTCGATCTCGGCGGCGCGCATTCCCGGCTCGAAGTCGTCGAGAAGGGGATCGTAGGGATCCGCGTCATCGTCGGTGGCGAGTGCGGCGGACTTCCGGCGATTGAGATCGATCACCTTCTCCAGCCAGGGCGCGAAGGCGGCGAAGTCGTCGCGTTCGCGGGCGCCGCGCCACTCGAACTGCGCCATCGTCGTCACCTCCGCGAACTCGCGGACGAGCGAGGTCGGGATGCGTGTCGCCTTCTCGAAATCGCGGCGGATCTCGCGCAGGTTGGCGAGCGTTTCCGCGTCGCCACCGGGCGCGGCCTCCTCCTCGGCGGCGGCGAGCAGGTCGGCGAACTCACTGGAGGTCCTCCGGTCGTGCACGAGCTGGCTCACCGTCGCGGCCTGTTCGGCGCGCAGGGGCGCGGCGGCGGCCGGCATCATCGTCTCCTGGTCCCAGCCGAGGAGCGCACCGATCGACGCGAAGGTTTCGATCGACCGCAGTTCACGGCGTAGCGCGGCGTACGCGCCGTCCTCCGGTTCGTCGGTTCGACTCTCGGCGGTCATGATCTCGTCAGGCATTCGTCATCTCGTCAGACCTTGGTCATCTCGTCAGACACTCGTCATCTCGTCAGACATGGAGTTCCGGCGCTTTCCGGTCGCCGAGGTCGCTGGCGTAGCGTTCGAGCACGGGATCGACCCACTCGGCGAGGAACGCATCCACCTGTTCCGGCGCGCGACCGACGAATCGCTCCGGCCGCAATTCCTCTTCCAGTTCCACGCGCGACACCCCGAACGCGGGATCCCCCGCGATACGGTCGAGAAGGTCATTCTCGAGCCCTTCGCCCTTCACCCGCGCGCCGGCCGCGAGCGCGTGCTGGCGTACCCGCTCATGCAGCTCCTGTCGGTCACCGCCGCGCTTGACGCTGCGCATCATCAGGTTCTCGGTCGCCATGAATGGCAGTTCGGCGGCGAGCCGCCGTCGGATCATCTCGGGATAGACGACCAGGCCCGACGAGACGTTGTGCAGGAGGAGCAGGATCGAGTCCGTCGCCAGGTACGCCTCGGGGATGGCGATCCGCTTGTTCGCGGAATCGTCGAGCGTGCGCTCGAACCACTGCGTGGCGGCGGTGAACGCCGGGTCGATCACGAGCGTGATCACATGGCGCGCCAGGGCGGTGATCCGTTCCGAGCGCATCGGGTTCCGCTTGTATGGCATCGCCGACGAGCCGATCTGATGCTCCTCGAAGGGCTCCTCGACTTCGCGCAGGTGCGCGAGCAGCCGCAGATCATGGGCGATCTTGGACGCCGATTGCGCGAGACCGGAGAGGGTCGAGAGCGCCCCGTAGTCGACCTTGCGCGTGTACGTCTGCCCGGTGACACCGAAGACCAGCGGAATCCCCATCCGCTCCGCGACCATCCGATTCAGTCTCTCGACCTTCTCATGGTCTCCCTCGAAGAGGTCGAGGAACGACGCCTGGGTGCCCGTCGTGCCCCGGACGCCACGGAACCGGAGGGTTTCGAGCCGGAATTCGATCTCCTCGAGGTCGAGGAGGAGGTCCTGGATCCAGAGCGTGGCGCGCTTGCCGACGGTCGTGGGCTGGGCGGGCTGGAAGTGGGTGAAGCCGAGAGTCGGCAGATCCCGGTACCGGCGGGCGAAGTCGGCCAGCGCGGCGACGACCCCGACGAGACGGCGACGCACGAGGATGAGCGCGTCGCGGTGCTGGATGAGGTCGGTGTTGTCGCCGACGAACGCGCTCGTCGCACCGAGGTGGATGATCCCGCGCGCGGCTGGTGCCTGCTCGCCGAGAGCATGGACGTGCGCCATCACGTCGTGCCGCAGTTCCCGCTCGAGTTGCGCGGCGCGGACGAGGTCGACGTCATCGAGATGCGCCCTCAGCGCCTCGATCGCGGCGTCGGGGATCTCCAGGCCGAGTTCCTTCTCGCACTCCGCCAGTGTCAGCCAGAGCCGGCGCCAGGTGCCGAACTTGAAGTTCGCCGAGAAGATCCAGGACATCTCCGGCGAGGCGTAGCGCTCGGTGAGCGGGTTGGAATAACGGTCAGCGTTGGACATTCAGCCTTCTTCAATGATGCCGACCCGTCGAGGGCCGGAGGCGCTTCGATGAGGCCGGATCGTCGGGAGCCGGCCTCGCGGGGCCGAACACTACTTCAGCCGGCGGTTTCATCGCCGGAAACTGGCCCGGGGAGCCGGGAATCGGCGCCCGCTCCCGGGGCGACGTAGGCGCCTTGCGGGTAGCGGACGGCGGCAAGGAACAATCCCTCCGACGGCGCGGGCGGCGAGGTCTCGAGACCGGGCTTACCGGCGAGCATGCGCGCGATGTCGCCGGCTGGTCGCCCGCCCATCCCGATCTCCACCAGCGTGCCCACCAGGTAGCGGACCATGTGGTGGAGGAAGCGGTTCGCGGTAATCCGGAACTCGATCCCCAACCCCCGCCATTCCACCCAGTCCGCCGCGGTCACCACGCACCGGTCACCGCGCTTCTCCTGACCCGCCTTGGCGAATGCGCGAAAGGAGTGGTCACCGAGCAGGGCGGCGGTCGCCGTACGCATCGCCACATCGTCGAGCGATCGTCGGAGCGGCCAGCACCATCGGGCGTGAAAGGGCGACGCGACGACTTCGGCGAGGCCCACCCGATAAACGTATGAGCGCGCGAGCGCATCGTAGCGCGGATGGAAGTCATCCGCCACATCCGCGGCGTGCGCGATCCATACCGAGCCCGGGAGGAGGGCGTTCATCGCCCGTCGCAGTTCCGAGGCGGACCATGACCCGGGCGCGTCGACGCTCGCTACCTGCCCGACCGCGTGCACGCCCCGGTCGGTTCGTCCCGCCCCGATGATCCGCGCGGGACGGTCGAAGAGCGTGCCGAGCACCCGTTCGAGCTCTCCCTGGACGGAGGCGTCCTTCGGCTGGAGTTGCCATCCGTGGTAGCCGCCGCCGTCGTAGTGAACCGTGAACGCGATGCGCTTCTGGGATCCCTGGGCCATGGCGGCGGAAAGCTACCGGGCGAGGGGGGAAAGTCAACGGGATCGGGCGGGGACGTCAACGAGATTCGGGCGGGCGCGTCAACGAGAATTCGGGGGGGCGTCAATGAGATCGGGCGGGGTGACGGGATTACCTGGACGGGGAGGGTGTCGATCCGGAAACGCCCGATTTCCGGGCCTCTATTCCTTACGCATCACGATCGAAGTCTTGATGGTGATCTGTCGGTTCCCAGTGGTCCATCCCACGAACGGACCCAGGAAGCTGAACTCGTAGGGGACCGCGATACCGACGCGCACCGGCTCCCCACTCGTCTGGGTGGCCCATCCGCACGAATAGATCGTCACCACCGTGACGTTTTCCGTCGGTACTTCACACAGCTCTTCCTCGGGGAGCGTCGCCGTGGAGACGTCGATACCGCCACCTTCCAGCGCGTCGCGAACGACGTCGTAGATGCTGTCCGGTGAAAGGTGTTGTGATCCAAGCGACGCCTGACGCGCTCCGGCGCGCGCGCTGTCGGTGACTACCTGGTAGTGCAGGAAGGCGCGCGCGAAGTCCGTCATGCCAACGATGAGGAGGGCCACGAACGGGACCGCAAGCGCGAACTCGAGTACCGCCTGGCCCGATCGACCACGAATCCGGTCAGTGACCGACAAGCCATGTTTCGACCGACGCATACAACGGCTTCCCTGACGAGAACGAGAGAGCGCCGGCGTTCAGGGCGCGCGCCACGCGTGGTCGGCCAGCCGCCCCGATTCGATGCACCAGCGACATTCGAGGAAACTTCGACCGCGCGCCGCCAAACCTGTAACGAGATCGGCCCGATTTTTCTCAACGCCAAGACACAAAGTCAAAACGAAAAGACGCGAAGGAGATGCGGCCAACCCGGAATCCGCTTCGCGTCTTCCTTCGAATGCTTGGCGTCTTCACGTTGAAAAAAGAAACCTCACCCGCTACGGATCCATCGGGCGGATCCGCCGGATCACCGCGCCTTCGAGCACGCTGGCGGGCTCATCCCGACCGTCGATGATCTCCCCGAAAACCGTGTAATCGTGGTCGAGGCGCAAGTTGTCGATGAGGTTGACGAAGATCTGCCCATCGCCGGTGTCGCGGCCGCGGGTGGAGATGCCCAGTGTTCCTCTCCAGTGCCCGATCAGGCCGGTCTCGTCGCGCGAGTATTCGCCGTGCCCGGCGTACTCGTTGGCGCCCGGGCTGCCGCCCTGGATCACGAAGTTCGGGGCGACGCGGTGGAAGGTGAGGCCGTCGAAATCGCCGTCGCGGGCCATCCCGGCGAAACGGGCGGCGGCGGTAGGGGCCTCGAAAGGAAACAGCCGGACAGTGAACGTGGCGCCGGACGCCATCTCGACCCGGTAGCGGGTGCTCTCGAGCGCCCGCAGTTCCGTGAGCGTCGGGGTCGGCAGGGTGGGGAGACCGATGGGAGCCGGTGTCCAGGCGCGGCCGGTCCACTCCTCGAGAATGGCCGCCGTCCGCGCGGCGATGACGGGATCGATGTCTCTCAAGTACGGTTCGAGTCGCGGGACGAGGGTGTCCGCCGCCGACTCCACTCCGAACTCGGCGATCCGGCCGAGCAGCGCGACCCGGGCGTCGCGGGTCGTCGGGGCGGCGAGGGCGGTGAGCCGGTCGAGCGCCGAGAAGAGGGCGGGGGCGACTCCCGCTTCGTGGCTGCCCCGCAACAGGCGGGCGGCGGTCATGAGCAGCCGGGGATCTCCGCGATCGAGTTGGCTGATCAGCGGCGGGTCGGCCGCGCGACCGACGAGGGGTACCAGCGCGGTGACGGCGGCATGCCGGACGTTGTCGGACGGATCGCCGGCGAGCGATTCCAGGATCACATCGTCGCCGAGCCCGCCGGCGGCCCGTGCGGCGTGGGCGCGGACGAACGGATTCGGATGTGAAGCGTAGCGCGCCAGCAACGCCCTGGATTCCTCTGGGGCGGAGGCCACCAG
This sequence comes from uncultured Gemmatimonas sp., assembly GCA_964634395.1. Classification (GTDB taxonomy): domain Bacteria; phylum Gemmatimonadota; class Gemmatimonadetes; order Longimicrobiales; family Longimicrobiaceae; genus WHSP01. The sequence goes on from CAZWJE010000063.1 coordinate 5,889, forward strand.
GGAGAGAAACGCCGCGGTCGGCCGGTGCCATCCGGTGTCGCCGGCGGCAGGAAGCGCGGACGCGATTGGGATGAGCGTCTTCGCCGCCGTCCCATCATCGAGGCACGCCGAGGCAAGCGCCTCCATCCCCGCGAGGGCGACGAGGTCGACGGAGTCTTCGACGGCGGACAGGAGCGGCTCACAGCGCGCGCCCGTCGGCCGGCTCCGGCCCCACAACGGTACGGCCGCGAGGCGGACCTCGGGCGCGGGGTCATGGAGTGCCCGCTCGAGCAACTCGAACGTCTCTTCGTCCGGCGCGAGGGCGGCGAGTGAGCCGGTCGCGAGGCGACGTACCCCGGCGTCCGGATCGTCGAGCAGCGAAGAGATCGTCCCCGCGCTGATCGGCCCGGCCGCGGCCAGCGCGGTGACGGCCATACGTCGCACGTCGGCCGGGAGCGCGCGATCGGCGGCCAGTTCCTCCAGTCGAGGAAGGAGAGGATACTCTCGCTGGAGAGGAGCTTCTCCGGCCGATACGCCGGCCACGGCGAGTCCGCGATAGAACGATCCCGCGCCTCTCGCGATCCCCAGGAGCACCGCTGGCGACACATTCGGTGTCCGTGACGCTTCGAGGAGGGCGGTCTCGATGGTCGCGGCGACGGTGGAGTCGGCCACTGGTAGCCGCCCGACGCTCCGTGCCAGTACGCTCCTGACGAGATCGTCGCTTTCGGTGGTCAGTCGATCGATGAGGACGAGCATGGCGTCCGCGCCACCCTCCCCACCGGCCGGCCGAACGGACTGCGTCAGCGCGTTCGCCGCCTCGGCGCGCACCCGTGGTTCCGGGTCGGAGAGGAGCGGCACGAGTTCAACCGCGAGCGCCGGACGCTCCAGGCGGCCATAGCCGCGCGCGGCGGCGCGCCGGATCCCCGTATGCGGGGAGAGAAACGCCTGTCGGAACGTGTCCAGATCTTCCGCTGTCGGTGCGCGCCGATCCTCGGCCTCCAGCAGCGCCATGTAGAGGGTCGTGTCCTCGGCGATCTCGCCGAACGAGAGCGGCACCTCGGCTGACAAGGTGGCGGGTGGTCCGGATACGAGCGGGACCGCGGGACCGGATACGGGCGAGACGGCGGACGACGCGGGTGTCTCCCGGCACCCGGGTACGACGATGAGCACGAGAGTGGAGACGAGGAGCCCGGTCCGGATAACGGCCATGCGTGATCTCGGGGTACTCGATTTCGAGGGTATCCAACACGACGGAAATCGCGAAGCGCTCGCGGTCGCGCCTGCCTATTCTACCACGAGCGACATCGGCGCGCGATTGACCGGTCTCTCGACCCCGGCTACCTTCCGCGGGCCGGGGATGCCGCTCACTTCGCTGGTTGAACTCATTGCTCCGGGCGGGTTTCGTCTCGACCGGGGAGCGGACAGCCCGCCCGTCGTTCGCCCGAATCGCAACGAACAACCTTTCGCGCCACCCATGAGCCTGGACCTGCTCCTCCGCGCCGCCGTCGACCGCCCGCTCACCGCCGCCGAGGCCGAAGAGGCCTTCACCGAAGTAATGGAGGGCCGTGCGTCACCCGTCCAGATCACCGCGTTACTCGTCGGCATCCGCGCCCGGGGCGTGGCGTCGGACGAAATCGCGGGTGGCGTTCGCGCGCTCGCGAGGGCGATGGTCCCCGTGCCCGCCAGCGACCCCGGTTCACTCGTCGATACCTGCGGGACCGGGGGCGGCTCGTTCGGTACCTTCAATATCTCCACGGCGTCGGGCCTGCTCGCCTCCTCCCTCGGTGTCCGCGTCGCCAAGCATGGCAACCGAAGCTTCACCTCGCGGTGCGGGAGCGCGGACGTGCTCGAGGCGCTCGGCGTGCGCTTCGACCTCACGCCCGAAGAACAGGCGAGCGTGCTCGACGAGGTCGGGATCGTGTTCATGTTCGCGCCGAACCACCATCCCGCCATGCGGCACGTCGGTCCGGTGCGCCGGGAACTGGGGATGTTCACGATCATGAACCTGCTCGGACCGCTCACCAACCCGGCCCACGCGCGACGACAGGTCGTCGGCGTCGTCGACCCGACGCTGCTGGAACTCGTCGCGAACGCGCTCGCCACCCTAGGTCACGAACACTCCCTCGTGGTGCACGGCGAGCCGGGCCTCGATGAGATCAGTCCGATCGGGATCACTCGGCTCCTGGAAGTCCGTTCCGGAACGGTCCGATCGTTCGAGTTCGACGCGGCGAAGGAACTCGGTTGGAAGGACCTGGACACGGCGACGCTGGCGGGGGGCGAGCCGGCGGAGAACGCGGCGACGATCGCGGCGATCTTACGCGGAGAGACGGGCGGCGCCGGTCGGGCCGCCGTGCTGCTCAACACCGCCGCCGCTCTCCTCGTCGCCGACCGGGTCACGGACCTCCGACAGGGCGTCGAAGAAGCCACCCGCGCGCTCGAGGGCGGACTCGGCTGGGCCCAGCTCGAACGACTCCGTGACGCGACGAACCGGAGTCAGATCGTGATCACCGCCTGAAGCTCCCACGGCCCCGGGAAGGGCGGCGGCGCCGGCTCGTTCACGAACACGATCCGCCGCTCACCCCGGGCGATCCTTCCGACGACGAATACCGTTGGCTTTTCCATGTCCGTACAGTGAGAAGAGTGAATGGTCGTTACGGAGGGCTCGGTGGCTTTTTTTCAACGCAAGGGCGCGAAGGTCAACAAAAAGACGCGAAGAACCACGACTGAAAAGAGCTTCCGACGCGCACCGGTCCATCCCGCTCCTCTTTGCGCCTTTCGGTTAAATCTTCGCGTCTTCGCGTTGAAAAAAAGACGCGATCCACGTCTCAGTACTTCCGGATCACCGCCACCACCACCCCCTGCACCCGCACCTCGTCCTCGGCGAAGTACATCGGCCGCATCGTCTCGTTCGCCGGCTGAAGGCGGATCCGTCCCCGCTCCCGGTAGTACTTCTTCACCGTCGCGGAGTCGTCATGGACGAGGGCCACGACCATCTCGCCGTTTTCGGCCGTCTGGCGCGAGTTCACGACGATGTAGTCGCCATCGCGGATCTGCTCGTCCACCATCGAGTCACCGCGCACCCGGAGCACGTAGTTGTTCCCCGACCGCAGCATGTCGTGCGGCACCGCGATCGTCTCCCGCTCCTCGATCGCCTCGATCGGAAGTCCCGCCGCGACGGCGCCCAGAAGCGGCAGCTCCACCGCCAGCGTACCCTCCGCCGTCACCAGCTCCAGCGACCGGCTCTTGTTGTAGTTCTTCCGCAGGAAGCCTTTTCTCTCCAGATTGCCCAGGTGTTCGTGCACCGTCGCCAGCGACGAGTAGCCGAAAAAGCGTGCGATCTCCTCGAAACTGGGCGAGTATCCGTACTCCTCGAGGAAGCTCTCCACGTAGTCCAGGATTTCGCGCTGTCGCTTCGTCAGGGACATTGGGCCTTGGGATGGGCGAGAAGTGAAAGCCGAACAGAGACCGAAGTCCAATGTACCCGAAATGAACCCGAAGGGCAAGGATATTAAACGAACGGTGAGTACGAGCATCGGAGACCGACTGGAAGGGATCGTCGAGGTCAAGCGGGAAGAGGTCGAGAGGCTGAAGGGATCCGCGCGGGAGCTGCGGGCGCGGGCGGAGGACGCGGCGCCGGCACGGCCCTTCGCGGCGGCGCTGCGTGACCCGGCGGAGGTACGTCTGCTCGCGGAGATCAAACGTCGTTCGCCGTCGGTCGGCCCGATCCGGCCCGACGCGGAGCCGGTCGAGATCGCGCGCGCCTACGCGGCGGGCGGCGCGGCGGCGCTCTCGGTGCTGACCGACGAGCGATTCTTCGACGGCTACCTTGGCGCGCTCGCGGAGGCGCGCGCGGCGGTCGATCAGCCCCTCCTTCGCAAGGACTTCCTTCTCTCCCCGCTTCAGGTCTGGGAGGCTCGCGGCGCGGGCGCCGACGCGATCCTCCTCATCGTGCGGATCCTCGACGACGCGCTCCTCGCGGACCTGCGAGTGCTGGCGGCCGAGTTGGGAATGGACGCGCTCGTCGAGGTGCACGACCCCTTCGAACTCGATCGCGCGCTCCGCGCGGAGGCGACGCTCGTCGGTGTCAACAACCGCGACCTGAGCACCTTTCGTACGGACCTGCGCCTCTCGGAAGAGATCGCCCCCCGGGTGGACGCCTCGGTCACGCTGGTGGCCGAGAGCGGGATCCGGACGGCCGACGATGTCCGACGGCTGGGCGCGGTCGGCGTCGACGCGATCCTGGTCGGTGAGTCGCTCATGCGCCAGGAGGATGTCGAAAAGGCGGCCCGCGAGCTGACGGGTGCGCCTCGCGACGGGACGCGGCGGGGGCTTGCTTAACATGGCTGTCGCCATGAAGTTCTGTGGGCTGACGCGATCGTTCGACGCGCGTGCGGCGGCGGCGGCGGGGGCGGTCTTCGGCGGGGTCATCCTGGCCCCGGGCGGGCCGCGGACCGTAGAACCGGCGTCGGTTCCGGCGATCTTCGGGGATTCGGGACTCCGGCGGGTCGGGGTGTTCGTGAACGAAACGCCGGAGAAGGTCGCGCGGGCGGTCTCAATCGCGGGACTCTCGGTGGTCCAGCTGCATGGCGACGAGTCGCCGGACGTGGTCGCGGCGGTTCGGGCCGCCCTGGTCCCGGGGGGCGAGGTGGAGATCTGGAAGGGGATCCGCCCGCGTTCGGGCGAGGAGTTCGTCACCCAGGCCGTGCGCTACGCGGACGTCGCGGACGGCATCCTCGTCGACGGATGGTCGGCGAAGGGTCGGGGCGGCACGGGTACGTCCTTCCCATGGCACGAGGTCGCGGCGCGCCGGGCGGCGTTCCCGGCGGGCCTCCGGCTGATCGTCGCGGGCGGTCTCCACCCGGCCAACGTCGCGGAGGCGATCGCCCTGCTCAACCCGGACGTGGTCGATGTCGCGAGCGGCGTTGAGCTCTCCCCCGGCGTGAAGGACCCGCAACGGATCGTTGATTTCGCCGCGGCCGTCTCCGGCGCGCGGCTCCCTGTTGAAGGTGATTCACATGATGGTGCTCCCGTCCGTCTCTGACCTCGCGTCCGACCGCTTCGGCCGGTTCGGCGGCCGCTTCGTCCCCGAAACGCTCATCGCGGCGCTCGACGAGCTGACCGCGGTCTACGAGTCGGCCGCCGCGGACCCACTCTTCTGGCGGGAACTCGAGGCGCTCTGGAAGGACTACGTCGGCCGCCCGACACCGCTCTACCGGGCGGACCGGCTCGGGGAGGCTGCTGGCGGCGTGGAGGTGTGGCTCAAGCGCGAAGACCTCAACCACACGGGCGCGCACAAGATCAACAACGCGCTCGGTCAGGCGCTGCTCGCGATGCGGATGGGCAAGCGGCGGATCATCGCGGAGACGGGCGCGGGCCAGCACGGGGTCGCGACGGCCACGGTGTGCGCGCTCTTCGGCCTCGATTGCGTCGTCTACATGGGTGAGGAAGACGTGCGGCGCCAGGCGCTCAACGTTTTCCGCATGCGGCTGCTCGGGGCGGAGGTGCGGCCGGTCGACTCGGGCACACGCACGCTCAAGGACGCCACCAACGAGGCGATCCGTGACTGGGTCACGAACGTGACCGACACGCACTACATCATCGGCTCGGTCGTCGGTCCGCACCCGTACCCGAAGATGGTTCGCGACTTCCAGTCGGTGATCGGGATCGAGACGCGCGGGCAGTGCCTCGAGCGCACGGGCAGCCTGCCCGCCGCGGTGATCGCCTGCGTTGGCGGGGGGTCGAACTCGATGGGGATCTTCCACCCCTTCGTCGGCGACCCCGAGGTCGAGCTCGTGGGGGTCGAGGCGGCGGGGGAGGGGATCGACACTCCCCACCACGCGGCCACGCTCACGCTCGGGAAGCTGGGGGTGCTGCACGGCTCGATGTCGTACCTTCTCCAGGACGAACACGGACAGGTCGCGGCGGCGCACTCGATCTCGGCGGGGCTCGACTACCCGGGGGTCGGGCCGGAACACTCGTATCTCAAGGAGAGCGGGCGGGCGACGTACGTGAGCGCGACGGACGCGGAGGCGCTGCACGCGTTCGAGCAACTCGCCCGGCTGGAGGGAATCATCCCCGCGCTGGAAAGCGCGCACGCGATCGCGTACCTGCTGCGCGAGGGGGCGCGGTGGGCGGGGCGGGGGCCGGTAGTGGTCTGCCTCAGCGGGCGGGGGGATAAGGACGTGGCGCAGGTGGCGGAGATGCTGAGGAATGGGGACACATGATGGGTAACGAGGTGACGAGCGAGGCCGAGGTGATCGTGTCGCGGACGGGGATGATCGCAAGAGCGTTCGCGGACGCGGCGGCGGAGAACCGCGCGGCGCTGGTGGTCTATGCGACAGCGGGGTACCCGTCGCCGGCCGAGGGAGTCGCGGCGCTCGTAGGGGCGGCGGACGCGGGGGCGGACGTCATCGAGCTGGGGGTGCCGTTCAGCGACCCGCTCGCCGACGGGCCCACGATCCAGAAGGCGTCGTTCGACGTGATCGCGACTGGAGTCGACCTGCCCCGTTCGCTCGGCCTGCTGCGCGAGTTTCGCGCAGCGCGGGAGACGCCGGTGGTGATCTTCAGCTACCTGAACCCGATCCTGGATTACGGGGTCGAGCGGTTCATCGTCGATGCGGTCGAGGCGGGAGCGGACGGAGTGCTGCTCACCGACCTGCCGGTCGACGCGGACCCCGAGCTGGAGCGGGTCTTCGAGGAGTCGCCGCTCGACCTGGTCCGGCTGATCGCACCGACCACCACGCCCGAGCGGGCGCGGCAGATCGCCGGGCGGTCGCAGGGGTTCGTCTACTACATCTCGCGCACGGGGGTGACGGGGGCGCGGAGCGAGCTGGCCTCGGGGCTGGAGGAGCGGGTGGCGGCGTTGAGCGCGGCGTCGGCGGTGCCGGTGGCGGTGGGGTTCGGGATCTCGACGCCAGAGCAGGCGGGAGCGGTGGCGGCGGTGGCGGATGGGGTGGTGGTGGGGAGCGCGTTTGTGAATGCGCTGGGGAAGGACGGGGTCGCGGGCGGGGCGGCGCTGGTGGCGGGGCTGCGGGGGGCGGTGGGGTAGGGGTAACTGTGCCGGCCGCCTGGTAACGTCCACCGAGTCCGGGAAATAGAGAAGCGCGGAAAGCAAGTACGGGCGCAACACGCGAACGATACGTTCCGGTGACGGCCGAGCCAGTGCTCGGGTGACGCAAAATGTCGGCATCTACCGCGAAGCGCCGACGTCTTTCCAACCACATACCCCAGCCGTTCGCGGATGATGGCGGCGAGTGGCGGCATGGGTGGGCGCGCCACGATCGCGGTGCCGCCAATACTGGTCATCAGGAGTCACCGGCGGTCGCGGTCCGGCGCGGCATACTGGCGCGAACCACCGGGTTGCCTCCCACGTCCGAGCGCCGTATTCTGCCCCTATCCGCCTCCCCTCCATGGCCCGCGACTGACCCGATGACCGCCAGCAGCCGCTGGAGTCCCTCTTCCGCGAACTCTGTATTCGTGGATACTGCCCCCGCACCGTTGAGGTATACGTCGCCCAGGCGCGCGCTTTCCTGGAGCACGCCGGCGATCTGCCTGAGCGGGTACCCGAGGAGGGGATCCGCGATTATCTGCACTACCTGGTCACTGTCCGCGGCGTTTCACGGAGCTGTCTCAACCTGGACGTCAGCGCGATCAAGTTCCTCTACGGCCGGGTCATCGATTCCCCTCGGACGATCCGCGACCTGCCGCGGCCGCGATCCGAGCGGAAGCTTCCGCAAGTGCTCAGCCGGGCGGAGGTCCCACAACTTATGTGGGCGCCGCGCAACCCTAGTGTAGTGCCGCCAAAGTGGCTTTCGCTTTAGCCACCTTGGTCAGGATGAGTTCGACGGAGGCGGTCCAGACGAACGGTTTGGGTTCGTGATTGCGGTTCTCGATGTAGAGGTCGATGGCGGTGATCAGTTCGTCGACATGGTTGACAGCGAGTCGCTTGAGCTGGCGCTGGGTGAGTTCTCCGAAGAACCGTTCGACGAGGTTGAGCCAGGACGCCGAAGTGGGAAGGAAGTGCATGTGCACGCGAGGATGTTTGGCCAGCCATGCCTTCACCCGCGCGTGTTTGTGAGTCGCGAGGTTGTCCGCGATGATGTGGATATCCAATTCCGGATCGACCCGGGCCTCGATCATGCGCAGAAAACGCAGGAACTCGACATGGCGGTTCCGGTCCATGCAGTCGTGGATGATCTCGCCGCTCGCCACGTCGAGCGCGGCGAACAGGGTCGTGGTGCCGTGGCGCTTGTAGTCGTGCGTCATGGTACCGGCCCGACCCCGTTTCAACGGCAGCCCGGGCTGCGTCCGGTCCAGCGCCTGGATCTGGCTCTTCTCATCCACGGAGAAGACGATCGCGCGCTCCGGCGGGTCGAGATACAGTCCCACGACGTCGTGCAGCTTCTCGACGAACCTGGGATCGGTGGACACCTTGAAGGTCTCCACCAGGTGGGGCTTGAGCCCGTGCGCCTTCCAGACGCGCCAGATCGTCTTGGGGCTCACGCCCATTTCCGCGGCGAGCAGGCGGGTCGACCAATGGGTCGCCACGTCCTCCGGCGGCTTCGTCTGGGTGGTGCGCCGGACGATCTCCGCTTCGACCGCGGGCGTATCGGGCCGCTGGGGACGCCCCGACCGGGGACGGTCCCGCATCAACGCTTCGATTCCCCCGGTCTCGAAACGATTCAGCCAGAGCGTCACCGTGGGATGCGTCACGCCCGCGCGCGCGCAGATCTCCGTGTTCGAAAGACCATCGGCGGAGCCCAGAACGATGCCGGCCCGTTGAACGAGACGTTGCGGAGCGGTCCGCGAGCGCACATGGCGCTCCAGCGTATCCCGGTCCGCCGCACTGAGATGGATGATGCGTCGTGGTGGGGCCATGCCGGACAACATACGCGCCCGCGGCCCTTAACGCAAGAGACTTCGGCTACACTACACTAGGCACCGGGCGATCCTCCTCCTCGCCTGCTCGGCCGGGCTGCGCGTCAGCGAGGTCGTGCGGGTCCGCATCGACGACATCCACAGTGATCGCGGGCTCCTGCGCGTGCGCGCCGGGAAGGGGCGGAAGGACCGGTATTCCACGCTCTCACCGATCGTCCTGTCGGCGCTGCGCGACCACTGGAAGGTCTTCCGGCCGAGGCCCTGGCTCTTCCCGGGGCAGTGGCCAAGGCGGCACCTCACCGCGCGGTCGGCCCAGAAAAGTCCTCGACGACGCCCGCCGGCGGGCCGGCATCCGGGGCGGCGTGACGATGCACACACTCCGGCATTCGGTCGCCACGCACCTGCGCGAGGACGGTACCGATCTACGATACGTGCAGGAGCCACTCGGCCACAGGGCCCGAGACGACGATGATCCATACGCACGTGACCCAGAAGGACTTTCGGCGGATCCGGTCGCCGTTGGACAACATCGTGGAGGAGTGAGTTGTCGGTTGCGGTGGGGAGTAGCGTGACGATATTGACGAACGTAGGGTTCGGATAAGCGGGCGAGAAGACGGCGAGCATGAAGTACTATTCAGCAATAACCGGTTAGCAGCCACCGCCAGAACTTTAGAGAAAATGGCAACAACCCACTCGGACCATCGGTTTAGCATAGCCGTTCGAACGGATGACGAGGCGGTGCTTTACTGTCTGCGGGCGTTAGCTGATTTTTCGCAAAAGCGCGGCAATACCCGGATCGTCTGGGGCGGAACCAGCCGAAATGACTGGGCGGCGGCCCACAATGTCGTTCGCTTCTGGTTTTCGGCACCGCAGTACCGCGATGGATTCGTATTCGAAGCGAATCGAGTTTTGCCGGCCGGGGTGTGGTCTGAGGTACAACGTGCCGACGATCGAACTCCGACACCGCGAAGCTAGCCAGAGATCCGGCCACTGCGTCTGCTAACATTCCGGTTTCCGCTGCGCCGCTGGCGCGGCTTGCCCTGCGAGAACGCCCGACGGCGTTCGGAAGCCGCTTAGAACGTTACCCGGAATACCATCGGAATCTGATGCGACTGACGTTCGATACCGGCGTACTGCCGACCGATGACCTCGCGTCTTGTCTTGCGCAACGAGGATGGAACTCGCAAATCATCAGTGTGACTGACCGCGAGGTCGATAACACCTCGTTCGCAATGCATGCGTGGCGACAGCCAAAGATTCCTGAGGTCGGCGTTTGGGATGAGAGCCAATGGGGGAAGCTGTCTTTGCATCAGACGAGGAGAACGAACGGCTCAAGCAGATTCTCAAGATCATTAGCAACGGGTCGTTTCCGTTCGGGACAGCCCAGCCGCTCACTAAACGGCAGCGGTCGCAGCTGCGTGACGCCATGATCTTCGAGGCTCATGTCCGATCCGGAGCGGATGCGTTCGTTACCACCGACTCGAGCGCTTTCATCAAAGACGGCCGCCGATCCTTGCTTGGGCGAACGTTCTCGACACGAATTCTTGATCGTAATGAACTCGAGAAGCTCTGCTCCTCATGAATCCAACTTGGCACTCCGCGTAACATCCCGGCTTCCGCTGCGCCGCTACGCGGCTCGCCCCTCGGGAACGTATAACTGCGTTCGGAACGTTACCCGCCATCTCCCAAGCATCGTGCCATTCTGAATGAACGTATTTCGAGCTGAAAAGCGCAACGCGCTCGTTAGGGCAGAACTTCTGCTCTCGATAAAGGAGCCGGATCAGCGGCGGTACGCATGCCTGGAACTGAGGCTTTGTATGGAAGCGATCGCATACGAAAAGCTCGCAGTCTATGCCGCGCGGATTCCACCGACGATTTACCGAACATGGCAGCCACCCCAACTCATGCGCCTCATCGAGGAAGTTGAGCCGCTGTCGACGGAGCCGTTCGCACTACGGATGAAGCGAGAGGCATCTGGCGACCAGCCGGAAGGCCCTTGGATAGCGCTCGGTACCCACCAAACGCTTAAGTCGAGGCGTCTGAGGAAGCTCTACAACAAGGTCGGCCATCACCTTCACCTTCGGCAGCCGGGTGTGAACGACACGGTCGATGACCGGCTTCCAGCTGTCGATGAGTTGATGGCCATCGTTGAGGAGCTTCGGCCAGCCGCTGCTTCGCGGATGGACGGCTCCCTCGCAGCAGTCGTGTCGTTCAATTGCGCCGTTTGCGAACAGACAATTGTCACGAATGCTGAGTCACTGCCCGATCGTCGAACAGTTGAGTGTCTCCAACCCGGCTGCGGCGCACTATATCGATGGTACCGGGACGGTAAGGACGATCTTTTTCATCTCGATGCGACCGCGTTCGAATGTCTCACCTGCGGTGAAGCTACGGATGTTGAGAACCGACGCCTGACGATTGGATTCGAGTTCGAGTGCCGGGGATGTGGTGAAAAGCATGTGTTCTTGGAGAAGCGCTGGGGGTATGCTAAGGTTGCCGAAGTGGAGGCTGCCAATGAGCAGGGAGGCCATCCGACTGACTGTCCCGGGGCACCCGAGGCCCGAGGCGGCGGGTAACATCCCGGTTTCCGCTGCGCTGCTGACGGGGCTCGCCCCGCGGGGCACCGCGCCGGTCCGGAGTGACCTGGGTGTCGGTGCCGCGAGATAGATTTTCTAATGCCGCTCGGCGCGGCGCCGGAAACCGCTTAGAACGATACGCGCCAGCCTCTCGGCGATAATGCGGTAAAACGAAAGGAGAGTACCATGGCAACTCCCCAACGCCCGCGTATTCCTCGCCCGCCTCGGCCGCCGAAGCCACCGGACCGGCCGCAGAACCCGAGAACTCTGCACTGGCGGTGGGACTACAATCACCGGCAGTGGGAATGGGTCCTTGGTCATTGGAGGAGGTAAGGCTGCACACGCCTCAGTATCTGACCGACCGGCGCGAAGCATCCCGGTTTCCGCCGCGCCGCTTCGCGGCTTGCCCTTCGGGAACGCCTGGCGGCGTTCGGAAACCGCTTAGAACGTTACTGCTCGGAGCAATAATTATATTGCGCCCATGATATAGGCGCTGTATATTGGGCGGTATGATGAACCGAGACAGCCGCCGCCTTTCGCCCGCCGCGCAAGAAGAGCTTCGCCGCCGGGCCGTGGCGGCCGTTCAGAACGGATCGACACGGACCGAGGTGGCGCGATTGCTGGGTCTGCCTCGGCAGACCGTGGGATTCTGGGTACAGGCCTACGAATCGGGTGGCGAGGAGGCATTGGCCTCGAAGCGCCGTGGCCGTCCGGAGGGTTCCGGGACGAAGCTCCTTCCGTGGCAGGCGGCGCAGATCGCCCAGGCGCTGAAGGATCGGCGTCCGGAGCAGCTGAAGCTTCCGTTCTTCCTCTGGACTCGCGAAGCCGTCACCTTGCTGATCGAGCGCCGCTTCGGGATTCAGGTCTCTCGCTGGACTGCCGGCCGGTACCTGAAGCGCTGGGGCTTCACCCCGCAGAAGCCAGTGCGACGCGCCTGGGAGCAGAACGACGCGGCGGTTCGGCGCTGGCTGAAGGAGGAGTACCCGCGCCTGCGACGTGAAGCCAAGCAGGAGGGAGCGGCGATCTACTGGGGCGACGAGATGGGGCTCCGCTCGGACCACTCCGTGGGCCGCTCCTACAGCCCGAAGGGGAAGACCCCGGTGATCGGGGGAACCGGCCAGCGCTTCGGCTGCAATATGATCTCGGCGATCACCAACCAGGGGGCGCTCTCCTTCATGGTGTTCAAAGAGAACTTCACGGTCGCCGTCTTCCTGCGTTTCCTGCGACGTCTGATCCAGCAGAGCGAGCGGCGCGTCTATCTGATCGTCGACGGTCATCCGATCCACCGGGCCAAGCTGGTGCAGGCGTGGCTGGAGAAGCATAGCGAGCGGATCCGGATGGTCCGGCTTCCCGGGT
>CAZWJE010000064.1:0-18235 GCA_964634395.1 uncultured Gemmatimonas sp.
CTTTTCAGCGACCGTTGTTCGCTCCGATTCCCATCCGCCCCGTCGCCTTCAGCTCCGCCACCGCCTCGTCGCCCAGGACGATGGGATCGCTCTCGCGGGGGAGCCAGACGATGAACCGTGACCCCTGCCCAACGCGGGACTCCACCCGCATCGACCCGCCGAGCAGGTTCAGCAGCTTCTGCGAGATCGAGAGGCCCAGCCCCGTTCCTCCGTACTCGCGGGTCGAGGATTGATCGACCTGGCGGAAGTCCTCGAAGATCTTGTCGAGGTCCTCCTCACGGATCCCGATCCCCGTGTCCGTCACGTCGATCAGCACACCGTCACCCTCGGACGCGACCGCCGTCGACACCGCCACGCTCCCCTCGTGGGTGAACTTCACGGCGTTCGACAACAGGTTGAGCACCACCTGCTTCACCTTCGTGCGGTCGGTGCGGATGACCGGCAACTCGGGGTTGAGGTCGAGCAGGTAGTCGAGGTGTTTCCGGCGGACCATCGGCTCGACGGTCTGCGAAACCTCGCGGATGATCAGACCGACGTCCACCGATTCGATGTTCACGGGCATCTTGCCCGCCTCGATCTTGGCGAGGTCGAGGATATCGTTGACCAGTTCCAGAAGATGCTGGCTGGCGGAGTACATGCGCGCGAGCGCCTCCTCCTGCCGCCGGTTCAACGCGCCGTAGATCTGATCGCGCATCAGCGAGGTGTACCCAAGCAGCGCGTTGATCGGGGTCCTCAGTTCGTGGCTCATGCTCGCGAGGAACTGCGACTTCAGCCGATACGCGCGTTCCAGCTCCTCCCGCTGCCACTCCAGCTGCCGGTTGCGCTCCTCGAGTACCAGCGTGCCCTCACGGACCCGGTCCTCCAGGCTCTCGTTGAGGATGACCAGTTCCGAAGCAAGGCGCTCGTTCTCCACCACCTTCGTCCGATCGTGGACCACGGAAACGATCGCCGCCAGCTCCCCGTTCTCGCTGAGTACCTTGCCCGAAACCACCTCCGCCGAGAACTCCCGTCCCGTCTCGGGCTCTCGCAGGTCGAACTGCGTCTCTCGCGTGTTGTCCGGGCTGAGCGCGAAGTCGAGGATGAACGACGAGAACTTGGTGTCGTTCGCGCGCACGTCGAGCCGGCGCCGGGAGCGCAGCCCCGTCCCCGGGGGAATGTCGAAGAGCCGCTCCGCCTCCCGGTTCATGAGCATGATGTTCGACTGGTCGTCGGTCACCAGGATGGGATCGCCGACGTTCTCCAGGATCAGGTTGAGCCGGTCGCGCTCGCGGCGAGACTTGAGTTCGGCCTGCCGGACGCGCTTGAACTGTCGTTCGAGCTCGGTGGTCGCGCTCTTCAGGTCGGTCACGTCGCGCAGTACGGAAACGCTCGCGCCTTCGCCACACAGCGCCGGAGAGAGGGGGGTTGAAAGCACTTCGAAGAGGAGATCGCCTCCTTCCGTCGGGTCCACCAGGTTCAGCTCACGGCTCACCGCCGGGCCGCCACTCGATGACCGGGTCAGGAACGAGGAGAAGAGGAGGTTGTTGATCTCGACCGCCCGGCGGCGGCCACCACTGTCGCCTTCGGCGGCGCGGAAGAGGCTCTCCGCCCGGACATTCTCCAGGATGATCGTGTTCTCCGCGTCGGTGATCAGCACCGGATCGGGCAGCGCGTTGACGATCGCCGTGAGCAGGTCCCGCTGCTGTTCGAACCGCGCGCCGTCCTCTTCGAGGCGATGCGCCCGATCAACGCGGGAAAGAACGGCTCCGACGGAGGCGAGCTGATCGAAGAATATGGGAGAGGGGTGGAACGGACCGTCAGCGTCAGCGAGCAGGAGAAGACCGAACGGCGGATCGCCCCTCGCCAGCCCGCCCAGCGCGACGGCGAGGTACCGCCCGGGAGCGCCTTCCGGGTTCCCCGCCGGCGCTTCCGTCACGACCGGCCTCCCGCGCTCCATCGCCAGCGCCAGCGGCGACCTGCCCTGCGCGGGCTCCGCGATCAACCGCACCCGACGTGCATCCCACCCGAGGCCATGGCTCCCTCGCAGCTCCCCTCGCTCGTGCAGCAGCAGGACCGCGTACACGACTCCTTCGGGCCGCAACAGACCCTCGACGACCAGCGAAAAGGCCTCCGTCAGGTCATCCGCGTGGAAAAGCCGCTCCAGCAGACTCTGCCGCGGGGGATAGGGACCTGGCAACGTCGTCGCCACGTCCCTATCCCACTCCCTCCAGCTTCCTGCGCAGTTCCACGTTCTCGGCGGTCACTCGGTCCAGCTCCATCTGCGCCGACCAGCCGAGCTCCCGACCCGGCTCCGCCGGCCCGGCCATGATCGGCTCGGTAGCCTTCCGGTACGTTTCGATCGACGAGACCACGATCCGCGCCGCGACCGTGACCAGGTCGATCCCGACCAGGGAAACACGTACGTATGCGTCGATCACGATCCCCTTGTCGAGCACGCGATCCAGCACGTCGATCACGCTCGACCCGCCGGGTGCTCTCTCTGCGGCCATCTTCCTCTCCATCGGGTGCGAGCCCGGTAAACCCGCGTCGTCTGACGCGGGACCCGGGCGCTCCGCCGACAACACCGCCCGCCTCCTTCATCCGCTCCCCTCGCCGACCCATCCGCGGACCCTCCCCGCCTTCGCGTCCCCGTCGACCCACCCAGAACCTTGCTGGTCAGGCCGAACCAGGAGCGCGAACCAGCGCCTCGTCCCGCGCGCCCGGGTCGAACCCGCAAGCTGATATGCATACCTTGTGCCAATGATGAAAGCACAAGGACTATACCGGGTTGGACGGAAACGCCGAGAACAAGGATAAAGTGACGAGACGGCGTCGCGGGAGAGGGAGTCCGCGCTGAACCGTCATTGGCTTGGGCCCGTCGACTTCTCCAGCTTCAGCTTGATGTTCACGAAATTGTAGGGTGGCCAGGGGCCGGTGTACCGAAAGGTCAGAAGCGGTTCGTGCTTGCCCGAGATGATTCGTACGGCCTCATCGAAATCGGCGTCTCGTTTTCGATCGACGAGGAAGGCGGCGTTGAGGATCATCCGGTCGCCGATCGGCTTGTTCGAGCGGGAGGAGATGGCGACGGGCCGCAGAGTGTCGTTGATCTCGCGCACATAGGCGGCGCCGGCGCCCTCGAGCGCGCTCTCGATGAGGCGGCCCAGCTGCATGCGCGCGAAGTAGGTCGAGCTGTGAGCGTTTCGGTCGATCTCGTCCCGCAATCGGCGGATCTCCTCATTGCCTTCCTCGATCCGGGAGATCACCTGGTCGCGATCCCAGAGGACCTTGAGGCCGAACTCGACCTTGTCCTCGATCCGCACCAGCACGTCCGAGAACGCCTGGTAGGTGGATTTCAGGAGCTCGACGATATCGTCCTCGGTACGGAAGAGCGTTCCGAAGCTCATGGGGATGACCGTGTGCTCCCGCATGACGGTCTCGTTGACGAACTCGTGGGCGAGGACGTTCTCCCGGGTCGGATCGTAGATGCGGAGTGGCGTACTGCTGACGACGGCCGCGATATCGCCGAAATGGACGGTGTACACCGGATCACCACCCTGGCCGATGCCGATCCGTCCGAACTCTCGTTCCTTCTGGCTGCGGATGATGCAGTAAACGTACTTCCCTTCCTCCGAGCTCATCTCGCTCATCGGGGACCTCGTCGCGGGGAAAGGAGCACCGCGTTCGTCAGGAGTCAGTTACCCGCCGGGCTCTCCAGCAAGGCGACGGTCGCGACCACGACCCCCGCCGCGACTCTCAGGACCAATCCAAGCATGGCGCCGGCGGTGGGAGATGGGGATAGAGAGCGCACGCGGTTTCCCGTTCGTCGGAGCCGTTCACGAACCCTTCCCACCGCGAGGCCCAGCAGCGCGCCGATGACCGCGCCGAAGAGACCACCCATCACGGGGACCCCGTGCCCCGCCATCGCCCCGCCAACACCTCCCGCGAGCGTCCAGGATCCCGCTCGCCGAAGTTCCGGATCGGATCGGTCTCCCGCCGCCACGAACGTCGTGATTTCCGCGCTCAGGGCAATCACGGTGAGGATCGCCAGCGGCACGACTCCAGCCTCCGGGAACCCGGACCACCAGCCGAAGGCGGCGATGGCGGCCAGTTGCAGCCAGACTCCCGGGTAACCGGCCGGGATCAGGGCCAGGCCGACAACCTGCGCGATCCCGAGCAGAACGTATGCCAGCATCCGCGGATTCGTCGGTCCCTGTCCACGAAATCGATGAGGCGCGACCGCGACGCGCGATCCGGGGCGCCGTCAGTAGCCTTGCGCGATATCCACGAGGTTGAGCATCTCCTCACCCCGCTCGTACCGTCGCAGGTTCTCGAGGATCAGATCCATCTGTCGGCGCCAGAAGCGGTCGGTCGTGGCGGTCACGTGTGGCGTGATCAGAACGTTCGGCATCGACCAGAACGGCGATTCGGATGGCAGGGGCTCGCGGACGAAGACATCGAGCCCCGCGCCGCGGATCCGGCCGTCGGAGAGCGCCTCCGCGAGTGCCGCCTCATCGATCAGTTCGCCTCGACCCACGTTGATGATGACCGTTTCGGGTCGCAGCCGCGCGATCCGTTCTCGATCGAGGATGTTCTCCGTGGACGGCGTGCGGGGGAGCGCGAGAACGACGTAGCGGCAGGCGAACACCTCGGCCAGGCCCTCGGTGCCGGAAACGATGCGCACGTCGAGGTCGGTGGGAATGGGACGTCGCCGGTAGCCGGTCACCTCCATGCCCAGCGCGAGCGCCCGCCTCGCGACCGCCTCCCCGATCCCACCGTACCCGACGATCCCCAGGGTGCCGCCCTCGAGTTCGTGCACGGTCGGTACGTCCGCGTCGAACGGCGCACGTTCCCACTCGCCGCGGTGCTGGGCGGCGACCGCGTGGTCGAGGCCCCGGGCGAAGTAAAGGATCATGGCGAGGACGGTGTCGGCCATCGGCTCCGCGTGGATCCCGGCGGAGTTGGTGAGCAGGATCCCGGCCTCAGCCATGCCCGGATGGATCGCGCCCGTCACGCCCGCGGCGGCCGAATGGACCCAGCGGAGCGTCCGCCCGGCGGCGGCGGCGGCGTACAGTGCGCGCGGGAAACCGTAGCTGAGAAGGATCTCCGCCTCGCGGACCGCTTCCAGCGCCTCGGGAGCCGCGGGACCGCCGTCGCCCGTCCCGTCGACCGAAGACGAGAGAATTCGTACATCCATCCCCGAGGGGATCGCCTCTTTGATCTCCTCGATCGCCCAGTCGGGGACCGACCAGAGAGACCGCGAGTCCCGCATATTGATGAGCAGCCGTCGAGTGCGCACGATTGAGCCTGACCCGTCAGAAGCCGAGAACGTTTCGCATCGAATAGTGGCCGGGCGCGCGTCCCGCGATCCACCGGGCGGCGCGCAGGGCGCCGGCCGCGAACAACCGGCGGTCGGCCGCGCGGTGCGTGAGTTCGATGCGCTCCATCTCGCCGATGAAGTGAACCGTATGTTCGCCGATCACGTCGCCGCCGCGAAGGGCGTGGAAACCGATTTCGCCGTCGGGTCGCCGCCCGGGCCGGCCCGTCCGCCCATCGCGTCGGACATCGGCCAGGGCGATCTCGCGACCCGCCGCGACCGCCTCACCGAGCGCCAGCGCCGTACCGCTCGGCGCGTCCTCCTTGCGACGATGGTGCGCTTCCACGATCTCCACGTCGAATCCCTCGTCCAGCGCGGCGGCGGTCCGCTCCACGAGCGCGGCGAGAAGGTTCACCCCGACGCTGAAGTTCGCCGCCCGGAGGACCGCGCCGCGCTCGGCCGCGCGCGCCAGCGCTTCCTCGCCCTCAGCGTCGATCCCCGTGGTGCCGACCACCAGGGCACGGCCCACGAGCGCCTCGGCGTGACGATCCAGGAAGCGGCCAAGAAACTCGGGCGCCGAGAAATCGACCACGACATCGACCTTCGCCAGCACGGGGCCGACGTCGTCGAGCGCGAGGATGGTGGTATCACCGGGGCCGGGCTGGCCGACGACGTCATCACGGTCCACTCCGCCGACGACCTCGAACGCGGGATCGGAGGCCGCCAGCTCGGCGACCGCCCGTCCCATCCGTCCGGTGGCGCCGCTGATCAGGATTCGGGTTGGCGCGACCGCGGCTCCGGTGCTCAGGAGACTCCCGCCTCGGAGAAGAGCCCGACTTCGCGCATGCGATCGAGGAGTGTCCGTAGTGTCGCGGAGGTTACAGCGGTCAACGGAAGCCGCAAACCACCGACATCGAAGCCGAGCGCATTCACCCCGGCCTTCACGGGGACCGGGTTCGGTTCCGCGAAGAGAGTCTGAATGAGCGGGAGATAATGGAGCTGGAGCCGGCGGGCCTCTTCGACGTCTCCGTCCAGGAAAGCGTGCGCGAGCCGCGTCGTGTCGCGCGGCGCCAGGTTCGCCACGACGGAGATCACCCCGACCCCGCCGAGCGCCATGACGGGCACGATCTGATCATCGTTCCCGCTGTAGATCGCGAGGCGGCCCGCGAGTCTCCGGCTGAGCTCGGCCACCTGCGAGATGTCACCGCTCGCCTCCTTGACGCCCACGACCCGAGGATCCTCGGCCAGCTCCTCGATCGTCGTCGGGAGGATGTTGCACGCGGTCCGGCCGGGAACGTTGTACACGATCATCGGCCGGTCGCTCGCGTCCAGGATCGCGCGGAAATGCGCGAGCAGCCCGGACTGCGCGGGTTTGTTGTACGGCGGTCCGGAGGCGAGGATCGCGTCCGCGCCGGCGGCGGCGGCATGCGCCGCCAACCGCGAGACGGCGGCCGTGTCGCTGCCCCCCACACCGACGATCACCGGCACCCGGCCGGCGGCCGCGCCCACCGCGATCTCAGCGACGCGTGCCTGCTCCTCGGGCGTCATCGTCGACGCCTCGCCCGTGCTTCCGCACATGACGACCGCGTCGATCCCTTCCGATATCTGGAACTCGACCAGTTCGCGGAGAACCCGCTCATTCACGTCCCCGCCGCTCTCGAACGGGGTGACGAGCGCTACGCCGCATCCACGGAAAATGGCGCGATCAGAGTCTGATATCAGGTTGGGCACCTGGAAAATCCTGGAATCCAAACGTGCGGAGCACGGTCATGATCGGTCTTCACCGCCAACATAACGACGGCGTTGCCAGAACAAAAGCCGGAGCCGCGGCCTTCCGGACGTGGGCCGGGGAGGCTCGATGTCTCCCTTTGAATGAACGACCCCCGCGGCGCCCGCGCATCAGTCCGGGTTGAGGTCGAGTACGTCTCCCGGCATCGCGTCGCCCTCGGCATCGTCCGTGCGCAGATCCCGGTGCGTCGAATCCTCGAAGTCGGCGGCGACCTCGTCGTCCGTCTCGTGCGTGAAGTATCCTCGGAATACGGTGTTCGAACAACGGCCGCACTCCAGCGGCGCCGGCGTCTCGCTCTCGCTGAAATAGTATTCGTTTCCGCACTTCACGCACACGTACGTGAGGAATCCGTCCGGGCCCGCGGCGTGGTCGCCCGCGTCGATGCCGCGCTCGTCGCGTTCCCCGAAGGAGGCCTGCCGCTCCTGGCTCTCGTTCATCCCTCTCCCTCCGGCAGCAGCTGACAAGACGCCGAGCGGATTCCGCCGGCCACCCCCCGCGAGGTGCATAAGGTGTACCCCCGAGGAAAGGGCGGGCGGGACACCCGGTTCGTCCCGCGCCTTCCCGTCGGCCGGAACCCGACATGCGGTCTCCTCACTGACGCTCGGGATGGCGAACCCGCTCCCGACGGCCACCAGGCGGCTTTCCTCTTTTCCGCGAACCCCGCTATTTTCCCGGATCATCGGGGTCGATCGGCCCCGGCCCGCGTGACGGACACATGCCCCTCACGTTCACCGAGTTCTCGGAATGAAACGAATCCTGACGGGAATCCAGCCTTCGGGCGCGTTCCATATCGGCAACTACTTCGGCGCGATGAAGCCGCTGATCGAGATGCAGGACCGGGGTCAGGTCTTCGCCCTCATCGTCGACCTTCACGCCCTCACGACCGTACGCGATGCGTCCGCCCTGCGTGACTTCACGCGTCACGCGGCGATCGACTTCCTCGCCTGTGGGCTCGACCCTGAGCGGAGCGTCTTCTTTCGTCAGTCCGACGTGCCGGCGCACACACAGTTGCTCTGGATTCTGAGCGTGGTGACGCCGATGGGGCTGCTCGAACGAGCGCACGCCTACAAGGACAAGGTCGCGCGAGGTCTCGGCGCCAACGCCGGCCTCTTCACCTATCCCGTTCTCCAGGCGGCCGACATCCTCCTCTACGACGCCGACGTCGTCCCCGTCGGAAAGGACCAGAAACAGCACCTCGAGATCGCCCGGGACATCGCTGTCAAGATGAACGAGGCGTATGGAGAGGTCCTCAAGCTCCCCGAGCCAGAAATCGCCGAAGAAGTCGCCACGATCCCGGGGCTCGACGGACAGAAGATGAGCAAGAGCTACGGCAACACGATCGAGCTGTTCATGGAGGAAAAACCGCTCCGCAAGCGGGTGATGAGCATCGTGACCGATTCGACGCCACTCGAGGCCCCCAAGGATCCCGAGGGTTCGTCGATCGTCGACCTCTACCGGCTCGTCGCCCCGGCCGATGACGTCGAACGGATGAAGGCGGACTTTCGCGCCGGCGGGATCGGGTACGGGGATTTCAAGCAGCGGCTGTTCGAGGCGATCCGCGACTACTTCGCGCCGTTCCGTGAGCGTCGGGACGAACTGGTTCGCGACCCCGACATCGTCGACCGCGTCCTTCGTGAAGGTGCCGAGCGTGCTCGGGAGATCGCTGGGGCCACATACGACCGTGTCGAGCGCGCGGTGGGGCTGAAGTGATGAGGCGGTAGTCAGCTTCGCCATGCCGAATGGCGAAACGCGAACGACGCGAAAGGGGAGCCGGCGTGAACCGGCTCCCCTTTCGCGTCATTCCTGCGAGCTTCCCCTCCCGTTCCCCGGACTCGGATCGCGGGGAATCGCGAGGGATCGCGAGGGATCGCGACTACGGATTGCTTCGCAGGATCTGGTCGCGGTACTCCTCGCTCGCGTAGATCACCACCTCGACGCGACGGTTCTGCTGGCGGCCCCATTCGGTGTCGTTGTCCGCGATCGGCTCGGTCAGACCGCGACCGAGCGTCTGGATCCGGTCACGCGGCACGCCGTAGCCGGAGAGAACGTTGGCGGCGGAACTCGCTCGGCGCTCCGAGAGGCCCTGGTTGTACTGCGCGGTTCCAACCCCGTCGGTGTGACCGATGATCAGCACCTCGGTGTCCGGATAACGCTGCAGGCTCGCGCCCAGGTTGTTCATGTTGTCGACCCCCGCCGGGAGGAGCTGCTCGGAGTCGAAGGGGAAGAGGAGACCGGACTCGAAGGTCACCACGATTCCCTCGCCCACCCGTTCGACCCGGGCTCCGGGGATCGACGCCGCGAGTTCTTCGGCCTGCTGGTCCATCCGTCGGCCGATCACCGCGCCGGCCGCGCCACCGACCACCGCGCCGATCACCGCGCCGCGCGCCGTCGATCCGATCTGCCTGCCAATGATCGCGCCCACCGCCGCGCCGCCGGCCGCGCCCACCGTCGCGCCACGCTCCGTCTGCGACAGCGACGCGCATCCCGTGAGACTCGTCCCGGTAACCGCGACCAGGGCGGCGAACGTGGTCAGCGAGCGAACTCTGGTATTCATCGTCTTTTCGTTCCCCATTTGTAGTGGATCAATCCCGCGTGGACCGAAACCGCCCTCCGAATGAGCAAGGCCGATGCCCCGCGCCTCGGCCTTTTCCCATGCCTTTTTCCAATTTTCCGTCGCCGCCAGAGGACGGTCGATGACCTCTGTTCCCAGCGGATCATCCCGAACCCGACGACCCGGAAAAGGAAGCGTCGCCGCCCGTTTCGCAAGACCCGCACGCGTCTCGAAGGACGTCGTCGTGGTCTGGCCCTTGCTCTGTTACGAGCCGTTTCAACACGAGACGCACGGTCGGGGTTCCCTCCCACACGCCGCGACGACGCGAAGAGCGCCCGATCGCGTCTGTCCGGCTCGTGCCGGCGAAGGAGATCGGGACGCGCGATCCCGGGGGCCGCGAGCTCCGTCATCCGTCAATCCAGGCCGTCGAGGTATTCTTGGCCGTGATCCCGATCGATGAAACGCTTCACGACCGCTTCAGGCTCGAAGCGTTCCGCCCCGGTCAACGCGAGGCGATCCAACAGGTACTCGCGGGCCATGACGGGCTGGTGATCATGCCCACCGGCGCGGGGAAGTCCCTCGTCTATCAACTCCCGGCGCTCCTCCTGCCCGGCCTCACGGTGGTCGTCTCGCCACTTATCGCGCTGATGAAGGACCAGACGGACAAGCTGGAGGAAATCGGCGTCGACGCGCGCACGATCAATTCGTCGCTCAGCCACCGGGAACGTTCCGCGCAGGTGGAGGCGGTCGGCCAGGGCGAGGGCGAGATTCTCTACGTGACGCCCGAACGGTTTCGCGACCGTGACTTCTTCGAGCTCCTCCTCGGTCGGAAGGTATCGCTCTTCGTGATCGACGAAGCGCACTGCGTCTCGCAGTGGGGCCATGACTTCCGCCCGGACTACATGATGCTCGGTTCGATCGCGGAACGGCTCGGCCGACCGCCGATCCTGGCGCTTACCGCGACCGCCCCGCCAGAGGTCCAGCGCGACATCGCTCTCCAGCTGCGCATGCGCGACCCCTTCCGGATCATCGGTGAACTGGTCCGGCCGAACCTGCTCCTGGAGGTCATCCCGACCGTCAACGACGAAACGAAGGACGCCACACTCCAGGCGCTTCTCGAGGCGGAAGAGGGCGGCGGGATCGTCTACACCGCGACGGTCAAGGAGGCGGAGCGGCTCCATGAGATGCTTTCGCCACGCTGGCCGCTCGCGCTCTATCACGGCCGGCGCCCGGCGCGCGACCGGATCGCGGCACAGGACGCCTGGACACGGGGGGAAGTGAAGGCGGTGATCGCCACGAACGCGTTCGGACTCGGCATCGACAAGGCGGATATCCGCTTCGTCATCCACTACCATTTCCCGGGCTCGCTCGAATCCTACTACCAGGAAGCGGGACGCGCCGGGCGCGATGGGCGGCCCGCGCGCTGCGTGATCCTCTATCGCGAGGAAGACCGCGTGATCCAGGGTTATTTCCTCGGCGGCAAATACCCCGATCTCGTGGAGGCCGCGGCGGTGGGGCGGGTGCTGAACGGGCTCGCGGAGCCGATCTCCCTGGACGATGTCGCGGCCGCGGCGGACGTTCCGCGCCGGAAGACACGTATCATCCTCACCCTTCTGAAACGGCGGGGGATGGTGCGGGAGCACCGCGGCGGCATCTGGGAGCGCCTGGCCGACGACGTCACCCGCGCGGACCTCAGTGATGAACTTCGCGATTACGAAGAACGTCGGGATCTCGACCGTCAGAAACTCGAGGCGATCATCCGGTACTGCCGAACCGCGCGCTGCCGGACCCGCATGCTGCGCGAATACCTCGGCGAGTGCCCGCCCGAGGATTTCGAGTGTGGACACTGCGACAACGACGGTGTCACGCATCCGGAGATATCGTCCACCCACCGCTCCGATCCCCGCTCACTCGCCGGACCGCATCGTGCCGGCGTGCGGGCCCACGACTCGATTCCCACCGCACCCGTTATCGTCCCCGACCTCGTACCCGGACTCGAGGCCACCCACGAAACCTTCGGTCGTGGTATCGTGCTCTCGATCGATGGGGATCGCGTCGAAGTCGACTTCGGCGGGCATGGGATCCGCGTGGTGAGACGCGATTTCGTCGCCATACTCCCGGCGTGACGACTCGCCCCGCGAGGGCGGAGCTACGCGTCGCCGATCGGTGCCACCAGCGCGCGCGCGATCCCCAGCGCGCCCGTTACCGCGTCCGCCCTGGATTCCACGAGCTGGACCGGCGTCGGGAGCGCCATGATCGCGGCCTCCAGATGGACACGGAAGGATGGATCGGTCGCGACACCGCCGTGGAGCGTCACATCCGCGCGACCGGACCAGGGGCGAAGCCGGTTCACGAGTGCCTCGACGTGAGCGCCGAGGTCCGCCGCGGCCCGCTGAACGATCTCGCGCGCGGCCGGATCGCCGAGCTCGGCGATCCGGATCACATGCACCGCCAGCGCCGCGACCTCACCCTTTTCCACCCGGGCGACCCATGGCGGAAACTCTTCCGCCACGGATAATCCGGTGACGTCGAGGAGGGTGCGGTGCAGGGAGGACTCGGGACCTCGATGGTCGACGGTCATGAGAGCGGCGCTGAGAGCGGCGCGCGCGATCTGGTAGCCGCTGCCTTCGTCGCCCAGGATGAGACCCCAGCCACCCGCCTTCGCCACTCGCCCGGTCTCGGAGCGGCCCCAGGCCACCGACCCCGTTCCGGAGATGAGCAGAATACCCGGCCCGCCCGCGAGCGCGCCGTGCAACGCGATCTCACCGTCGGAGATGATTTCCACTCGCTCCGCGACGCCGGCATACGCGAAAGCGTCTTCCACCACCCGCCGTTCGGCCGCGTTGCCCACGCCGGCCAGCCCCGCGCAGAGCGCCGTCGCGGGCCCATCCAGCGCGGCGACCTGCGCGGCGTCCCGGACGAGCGCCACGAGCCGCTCGGCCGCCGCCGCCGGGTCACGCGGATCGACCAGCCCGGCCGGACCGACACGCCGGATCACTTCGCGTCCGCTCTCGTCGGCGATACCGAGGGTCGTTCGGGTACCGCCTCCGTCGATGCCGACGAAGTATTTCATCGGGTTCTGGATCGAGGTCAGGGGAAACGCGATCGATCGGACAATCAGCCCTGTACGCCCCGTCGATGATAGCGCCCCGCTGATCGCGCCGCCGGGCGATCACTCTCCCGGCGCAGTCGGGGGGGCGAGGCCAGCGCGCTCGTCGGCATCACCTCCCGCTCCACCTTCCGACCACCTTGGCGCACCACGAACGCCTCCATCGCGTAATACTCGGGCAAGCCGAGCGTGTCGACAACCCGGGCCGTGCTGGTATTGCGCTCTTCGACCCGTTGCCAGAATTCGCGGTCATCCTGTCCCGGGAACGGCGCCCGGTCCTTCTGGCTTTGGTGCTTGAAGATCGCCAGGATCTTGCGGCGCAGTTCATCCTCGGACATGGGCACGAGCACGTCGGCCTCCCCGACCTTCCACTCCTGCCAGGCGCCCCGATAGTACCAGACTTCGGGCTCCGGACCGCCGTAGGCTTCGAGAGCCAGATGAACCGCCTCGAGACACATCCGGTGGGTACCGTGCGGATCGGAGAGGTCGCCGGCGACGAACACCAGCTCCGGCTGATGCTCCTCGAGCAGCGCCAGGACGATCTCGACGTCCTTCGGACCGATCGGATCCTTCCTCACCTTCCCCGTCTGGTAGAAGGGCAGGTTCAGGAATCTCGCGTCGCCACGCGCCATGCCGAACGTTTCGATTCCCGACACCGCCTCGGCCTCGCGGATCGACTTCTTCAGCTCCTGGACGGCCGGGACATCCACGTCACCCGGCATCTTGCGCGCGAGCGCTTCCTCGATCTCCTCGATCCGTCGGTTCACCGCTCCATCGTCCATCCCCAGAACCGGTTCCGCGCGCCTCGCGAAATCCAGGTACCGCCGCACTTCATGGTCGAACACGGCGATGTTTCCGGACGTCTGGTACGCGACGATGATCTCATTGTCGTTCTGGTGCAGCTTGTTGAGGATCCCGCCCATCGAGATCACGTCGTCGTCGGGATGCGGCGAGAAGACGATGATCGGCTTCTCGCGAGGGAGTTTGCTCCGCCCCCGGATCTTCGAGATCAGCGCGTTGAAGACTTCGCCGTTGAGCGGGCCCGCCGAACCGTAGCGGGAGAGGAGCGAGCTGAGGTGATGATCCCGATAGTCCGCGTTGTCCAGCTTGAGCACCGACTTATGGGTGATCCCGCTCAGCCAGATCACCGCGTCGATCTCCATCTCCCGCGTCCATTCCACCTCGCCGACGATCCATGGAGTGCGGACCCGGACGAGGTCCGCGGCGGCCGCCGGATCGAGATAGAAGGTCGTGTTCGGGTGCCGCTGCAGATAGCTCGCGGTGATGTCGTGGTCGATTTCGCCTTCCACCGAACGGGCGACGATCGGCGCCTTGTGCTCGCCCGTCGCGATCAGCGCGATCTCCCGCGCCTCCATGATCGTCGCGACTCCCATGGTGATCGATTCGTAGGGGACGTTGTCCTCGCCGAAGAAATCCGCCGACGCGTCGCGCCGCGTGATCGTGTCGAGCGCCACCAGCCGCGTTCGCGAATCGAGCCCCGATCCCGGCTCGTTGAAGCCGATATGTCCGGTCCTTCCGATCCCCAGGATCTGGTAGTCGATGCCGCCCGCTTCGCGGATCGCTTCCTCGTAGGCCGCGCTGTGCGCCTCGACCTCCTCGCGCGGAATGTCTCCTCGGGGAATGTGCGTGTTGGCGAGATCCACGTTCACCCGGTCGAAGAAGTTCTCCCGCATCCACCGGTGAAAGCTGTGGATGCTCTCCGGGTCCATCGGATAGTATTCGTCGAGGTTGAACGTGACGACCCTCGAGAAGTCCAGGCCCTCGTCACGATGCATCCGGATGAGTTCGCGGTAGATGCCGATCGGGGTACTCCCGGTGGCCAGCCCGAGCACCGTCGGCTTCCCCTCCGCGTTATGCGCCCGGAGAATCTCCGCGATCCGGCCGGCGATCGTCGCCGCGATCGCATCCGTCTCGACGATCTCGACCGGCACCCGCTCTCGGTTCCGGGCCATGGCTCTCTCTCGTCTGGTGTCCGCTACCTGCCTGGGTTCCTCGCGGGCTCGCCAATCGCGTGCCGTGACTTGTCGTCCCGGGGCGGCGGCGCGCCGCTCGCCGTCCCACCGCTTGTCATCCCACCGGTTGTCATCCGCGGACGACAAGGGTGCACTACCCCCTTCAGAGCTTCCAGATCTTCTCCGCGTAGTCCTTCACCGCCCGGTCCGACGAGAAATACCCGCATCGCGCGACGTTGAGAATCGACTTGCGACTCCACTCGTCGGCGCGACGGAACTCGGCGTCGACCTCGTCCTGGGCGGCGACGTACGAATCGAAATCGGCGAGGAGCATGAACCGGTCATGGTACATCAGACCCTCGATGAGGGAATTGAAGAGCCCCGGCTCCTCCGGGCAGAGCGACCCGCCGCGGATGAAGTCGAGCACCCGCCGCAGACGGTCGTTCGTCTCGTAGATCCGATACGGTTCGTAGCCCTTCTCTTTCTTTTCCGTCACCTCGTCGGCGGTGAGCCCGAAGATGAAGATATTCTCGGGGCCGACCGCTTCCGCGATCTCGACGTTCGCGCCATCGAGCGTACCGATGGTGAGCGCGCCGTTGAGCGCGAACTTCATATTCCCCGTCCCGGATGCTTCGAACCCGGCCGTCGAAATCTGTTCGGACAGATCGCTTCCCGGGAAGATCCGTTCGGCGAGGGAAACACTGTAGTCCGGGAGGAACGCGACCTGGAGCTTCTCGCGACTCGCCGGATCCTTGTTCACCGCGTCGGCGATACAGTTGATCAGCTTGATGATCTGCTTCGCCGCCCAGTAGGTCGGGGCCGCCTTCCCACTGAACAGGACCGCCCGCGGGACGATGTCGAGTCCCGGATCATCGCGCAGCCGCAGATACAGATCGACGAGGCGGAGCG
Source organism: uncultured Gemmatimonas sp. (assembly GCA_964634395.1). GTDB lineage: Bacteria > Gemmatimonadota > Gemmatimonadetes > Longimicrobiales > Longimicrobiaceae > WHSP01. The sequence goes on from CAZWJE010000064.1 coordinate 15,625, forward strand.
CGTTCAACAGCTGCCGCTTGTACTCGTGGATCCGCTTCACCTGCACGTCCACGATCCCCAGCGGGTTGATCCTCACCCCGACGAGTTGCTCGACGATCTTCGCCAGCTCCTTCTTGTTCACTTCCTTCACCGTGCGCCAGACGGTGCGGAAGTCCTCGTCGTCGACGTGGTCTTCGAGCTCCCTCAACCGGGGCAGATCGACGATCCATTCGTCACCGATCGTATGGGTGATCAGTCGCGAGAGCGACGGATTCGCCTTCAGCATCCATCGCCGCTGGGTGATCCCGTTGGTGATGTTGGTGAACTTGTCCGGCCAGAGGGTCACGAAGTCCTTGAAGATCCGGTCCTGGAGAATTCGCGAGTGCAGCGCGGCGACCCCGTTCACCGTGTGACTGCCCACGATGGCGAGACTCGCCATGCGCACCTGACCATCGCTGAGGATGGCCATCCGCTCGACCCGACCCGGATCGTCCGGGAACTCCTCCCTCGCCCGATCCCGCAACCGCCGATCGACCTCCTCGATGATCTGCAAATGGCGCGGCAGGAGCCGGCCGAACAGCTCGATCGACCAGCTCTCCAGCGCTTCCGGGAGCACGGTGTGGTTCGTGTACGCGAACGTTCGCCGCGCGAGCGCCCACGACTCGTTCCATCCCAGCTGCTCCTCATCCATCAGCAGCCTCATCAACTCCGGGATCGCGACGGACGGGTGCGTGTCGTTCAGCTGGATCTGCACCTTCTCCGGAAAGTCCGCGAACGTCCGCCGTTCCCGCTTGTATCGGCGGATGATGTCCTGCAGCGTGGCGGAAACGAAGAAGAACTGCTGCTTGAGCCGCAACTCCTTCCCCGACCCGGTGTCATCCGGAGGATAGAGGACCTTCGAGATCGTCTCCGATTGGCTCTTGGCGGCGACCGAGGCGATGTAGTCACCTCGCATGAAGTCTTCGAGGTCGAACACCTCGGTCGCCTTCGCCGACCAGAGTCGGAGCGTATTGACCGTATTGTTCCGGTACCCGGGGATCGGCGTATCATACGCCATCGCCAGGACGTCCTGCGTGTCGACCCAGCGGAAGCGGAGTTCGCCCTTCTCGTCGTGCCAGGATTCGACACGCCCGTAGAATTTCACGGGGTAGGTGCGTTCGGGCCGCGCGATCTCCCAGGGGTTGTCGTCGTGCAGCCAGTTGTCGGGCGCCTCGACCTGCCTGCCGTTCACGATCTTCTGGCGAAAGATCCCGTGCTCGTACCGGATACCGTAGCCGTAGGCGGGGACGTCGAGGGTGGCCATCGAATCGAGGTAGCAGGCGGCGAGTCGGCCGAGGCCGCCGTTGCCGAGTCCCGCGTCCGGCTCCATCTCTTCGAGGTCCTCGAGCTGGAAGCCGAGCGGCTCCAGCGCCTCCCTCGTCGATTCCGTAAGGTCCAGATTGATGAGCGCGTTGCCGAGCGCCCTCCCCATCAGGAACTCGAGAGAGAGGTAGTAGACGCGCTTGGCGTCACGCTCCTTGTATCGGCGCTGTGTCGCCGCCCATCGTTCGGCGAGCCGGTCGCGAATGCTCCACGCCGTGCTCATGTAGAAGTCGCGTTCGCTCGCCACCCCTCGGTCGAGCGCCAGCGTGTACGTGATGTGGTCCGTGATGTCGTGCTTCAACGACTCCGCCAGCCCGCCCCGTCGCCCGTTCCCCGGTGTATACCCGCGCAATGCTCCTCCCGTCTTCATTCATTCGCCCGGGGCGCCCATCGCCCGTACCGCCGTATCATTCGGTCGCGGACGTGACGCTCTCGATCATTTCCCCAATTCGTACCCTCGCCCGGCCACTGTTCACCGACCGACGAGTCTCGACCTCTCCGTTCTCCCCCCGTACATGCAGCAGCACCTGACCCGCGCGAGTCACCGCGGGGTTCCAGGTCGCCGTACGCCCCTCATCCCGCAGACGGATCGGGATGATTTCTCTCGATTCGGCCATCAGTTCTCGATTCCTCCGCCCTTCGGGCCCGCCAGGCCCGTCAGGTCCGCCAAGCCCGCCCCGGTACCCGCGCTCTCGAAAGACGATCTCGGCGTCGCGGGTGACACCTCCGCTCCAGCCTTCGGTCCGTCCCGCACGCCACTCGTTCCAGGTCGGGCCGCTCGTGTATCGGCTCCATCCGGGAACGTAGCGTAACGCCACCCGCCGGACCCCGGCAACATCCGTTCGCCACGCCGAACTCATACGCGCCCGACCCGCGCGCGAACGACGTGATGCCCGTCGGGGTACTTCCTTGGTCTGCTGTTCGGCCCGTACTCCACGGCCCATGGGGCCGTCGGCCATCGGGCTCCACGCGGTTCAAGGGAGATCCTCTCGTGGCGGTCATTCAGTGCGCGCGATGCAAGAAGGAAGGCAACCCGCTTCCTTACGCCCCTTTCCGGAGCGATTTCGGTGAACGTGTTCGCGCGGAAATCTGCCAGTCATGCTGGTCGGAGTGGCTTCAGTATCAGACGATGCTGATCAACCATCACGGCCTCAATGTGCGCGATCCTGACGCGAAGCGGTTCCTCACCGAGCAGACCGAACGATTCCTTTTCGGTGACGGCGCCGAGGAAGTGGATACCTCGAAACAGGGGACGATCAGCTGGTAGCGG
>CAZWJE010000065.1:0-17246 GCA_964634395.1 uncultured Gemmatimonas sp.
GGCCCGCTCCCGGCGTTGACACGCTCCCCACGCGAACGCGAGAGCGATCCATCAGGACCCCTACCCCTGTCGACGATCGCCGCGAGACACTTCTCAGGCTACCTGGAGAAGAGATCCAGCTGCTCATCCTTCTGGATCTCTTCCCTCTCTTCCATCTCCCGCCATCTGATTCCACCGACCGGCCCTACGATGAGTCGTTCCCCGATTCTCGTCATCGCCAGCTCAAGATCGCCCTCACAGAAGCCATGGGGCAGTCCCATCATCCGCATGCCACGGACTCGATATATCGGTACTTCATGAACTCTCGACATCAATCCTCCTGAGGGGTGTGCGAAGATATCCCTCGGACGAAACCGACACTCTCGAACGTCGCTCCATGACTCCGAGAGACGGGCGGAGTGGAGCGGAACCGGAACGAGAAAGTACACCGCCTACCGTCAAATAATCTGCGCTTCAACGGGGCCGGTTCCGCTCCATTCGGCATGCCATTAATAACTTGCACACCGTGTAATATTCTACTAACATGGATAAAACGCAATACGGCTCTCCCTCGGGTCATTGCCCCTCGCCGAAAGAGGGTGGGTGATGGGGTCGTCGCAACTGACTCAGGGAACATCCACAGTCCAGGACGCGCGCTTCCGTCAATTATGATCTTTCGACTCAACTTCGCGCATAACTGAATTTGCATCCGATCCGCGTCTGGCATATACTGTATTCGTCTTTCGCCAAACGAGACGCTGTTCCGACCCCCATTGACAGCGCCGTGAGGCGGACGCGCCGCTTGCTCATTCATCCAACGCTCGTCCGATGACCTACGAAGACCTGTTCACCACCGCCACGGGCGGTGAACATCGGCCATACCCCTACCAGTCCCGCCTCGCCCGGGGCAACTGGCCCGACCTGCTCTCCGTTCCGACAGGCCTCGGCAAGACGGCCGCGGTGGTGCTGGCGTGGATCCACCGCCGGATGGCGAACGATCCGGATACGCCGCGTCGACTCGTCTACGGCCTGCCGATGCGCACCCTCGCGGAGCAGACCGCCGAGAACTGCAGGACCTGGCTGACGCGACTCGGGATGCTGGCCGCGCCCGGCGAGGGTGGAATCAGCGTGAGCCTCCTGATGGGTGGTGAGGATGACGTGCGGTCCGCGACCTGGGCGCGATTCCCCGAGGAGAACGCGATTCTCGTCGGCACCCAGGACATGCTGATTTCGCGCGCATTGATGCGGGGATACGGGATGAGTCGCTACCAGTGGCCCATGCACTTCGGGCTCCTGCATTCCGATTCGTTGTGGGTATTCGATGAAGTCCAGCTGATGGGTCCGGCCCTCGCGACGTCGACGCAACTCGAAGCATTCAGGCGTCGCTACGCGACCGCGTTCCCGTCCCGATCGCTGTGGTTGTCGGCCACGATCCGGTCCGAGTGGCTGGAATCCATCGACTTTCGACCCCATGTCCCGACGCTAGCGGCGCTTTCACTCGACGACGACGACCGCGCGCGAGCGTCTCATCTGCTGAAGGCGCGCAAGACTCTCGAGCGCTCGGACATGGCGGTAGAGAAGTCGACCCCACCGCGGGAGCTTGCGGCATCCGTTCTCTCCCGACACCGGGCGGGTACCCAGACCGTCGTGATCGTCAACCAGGTTGGGCGTGCACAGGCGATTTTCTCCGAACTGGCGCGACGAAGCGACGCTCCCGACCTTCTCCTCCTGCATGCCCGGTTTCGGCCGGCCGAGCGGCGCAGGATCGAGAGCGAGTTGCGGCGTGAACTGGGGCCAGCTGGTCGGATCGTCGTCGCGACACAGGCCGTCGAGGCCGGTATCGACATCTCATCCACGACGCTGGTCACCGAACTGGCCCCCTGGCCATCGATGATCCAGCGATTCGGGCGATGCAATCGCTACGGCGAGGCGTCGGACGAAGCCGCCGTGGTCTGGCTGGACATCAGGATCGAAGACGATCCGAACCTGGCGGCGCCCTACACTCCCGCCGACCTGCAGGCGAGCCGCGCGATTCTCACGGGACTCGAGAGCGCCGGGATCGACGACCTGCCTCAGGTCGCGACGGAGTTCAAGGCCGGCGCGGTGCTGCGGGCGAAGGATTTCCTGCAGCTCTTCGATACTGACCCGGACCTCTCCGGATACGATCTCGATATCGCCCCATACATCCGGGACCATGGAACACCTCGGGCCCAGGTATTCTGGCGTGACTTCTCGGGCCAGCCCGATGAGGAAATGGACGCACCGGAGCCTGGTGAGTTGTGCCCGGTGTCGATCACGCAGTTGAACGACTATCTCGGGAGGAAGTCCGCGAACCGGGCCGTCTGGAGTTGGGATCCTCTCCTCCAGAAATGGAGCGAGCGTGAGAAGAGCGCGATCCTTCCGGGCATCAATTATCTACTGCGAGCCGCCGACGGAGGCTACGATCCAATGATCGGCTTTCAGGCGGGAGCCCAGGGAGTGGTGCCCACGCTTGCTCGCGAGAACGGGACGCCGAACGAGACGCTGGGCGACGATTCGCAGCTCGAGGGCGGTTCAGCCGTCATCCTGCTCGACCATCTTCGCGAGGTCCGCACGCAAGCGGAGGCATTGGCGAGAGTTCTCGCACCCACGTCCGCCATCGCCGACGCCATTCGCACGGCCGCTCTCTGGCACGACGTGGGGAAACTCCACCCGGCTTTCCAGAACGCGCTGATGGAAGGCGCCGGAGCGACATCCGTCGAACCGCTCGCCAAGTCTGGGGGCCGTGGCCGCCTCCGCTATCATGTTCGAGGGGACGACGAACGAAGAATCCCGCGTCCGCTGTTTCGTCACGAACTCGTTTCGATGCTCGCCTGGCTGTCCCTGGCGGAGCCCCACCCCGACCGCGACCTGATCGCGTATCTCATTCTCGCGCACCATGGCAAGGTCCGCATGGGGCTTCGGGCGCTGCCAGGCGAGAATCCAGCCCCGGGAGGGCGACGTCATGCGCGCGGAGTGTGGGAAGGAGACACGCTTCCACCGTTCGACCTGGATGGCCTCCAGCTGCCGGAGATTTCGCTGGCGCTGCGAATCATGGAACTCGGACGTTCACCCGCCGGACCGTCGTGGACGGAGCGGACTCAGCGATTGCTCGCCGACCAGGGGCCCTTCGTCCTGAGCTGGATGGAGACCCTCCTCCGCATCGCGGACTGGCGCGGATCCGCGACGCGGACGGTCGGATCCGACGATCCGTCACCCGAATCTCCGCCGGTCCCCGAAATCGAGATGTCATGACGAGTCCGGCAAGCATGTTCGAGAGCCTGAAGGCCGTTGTGCGAGCGCTCAACAATGCGGGCGTCGAGTATCTCGTTGTCGGTGGTTACGCGGTTGTCAGCCATGGATACACTCGCCTCACGCAGGACCTCGATCTCGTGATGCGCCTGGAGCGACAGAACGTAATTACCGCGATGGAGGCACTTTCCGTTCTCGGCTACCGGCCGTCGAGGCCGGTGGACGTCCGCGGCCTCGCTGACCCTGTTCTCCGCGATCGATGGGTCACGGAGAAGGGGATGGTCGTGTTCAACCTTGTCAGTGACCAACACCCGAGGTTGCCGGTAGACGTCTTCATGACGATGCCGTTCGACTTCAATGCCGAGCTCCGAACCTCGGGGAAAGGCGAGATCGCGTCAGGTCTCACCATCCCGGTGGTTTCGCTCTCGACGTTGATTCGCATGAAGGAGCAGACAGACCGGGACAAGGACCGGGACGACGTGGCCCATCTGCGTTTCATCCAGGAGGCCGCGCGCGAGGCGGATCCGCGAGCAGCCGGGGAAGAGAATCGATGACTGACGAGACCGACTGGTCGGCGGGCACCTGGGAGGGAGCGCGCCGCGACATGGTGCGTCGCAACCTCAACCTCTCGGTTCGAGAGCGTCTGATGATGATCGACGATCTCAGGGAGACCGGAGAACGGCTCGCGTCGATGCGTGTTCGTTACGGGACGGATCCAGGGGACGAAATCGCGTTGGGCGGATGCCAGCCGACGCCTCTCGCGTCCTACCTGAAGGCACTCGGGATCCTTCGGCTGATCGGCGAACAGGTTGACGGCGAAGTCCGGGGATGGTGGGACGACGAGGGATTCCGCCTGGCCACGAGCCTCGACCGTGATCAGGTCGTGGAGTTCTTCGCGCGTCAGTACCGACCGACGCCGATCCTGGCCCCCTGGAACGGAGGAAGCGGCTTCTTCCCCAAGGACAACCAGTCGGGGATACGCGCGGTCGAATCGAGCTCAGCGGAACGCTTCACCAGCATCCGGACGACCATCTCGCGCATCCGTGAGATCCTCGACCGGATGGGGCTCTCAGGCGGTATGCGGTCCGAACTGAAACCGGATCTCCTGCTCCAGCTCCGCGCCGAACTGGACGACGAGGCGCTCAGCTGGTTCGATTCGGCGATCCTCCTGACCGAAGACGCGCCTCGATACCCGCCGCTGCTCGGAACCGGGGGGAACGACGGGCGTCTCGATTTCACGAACAACTTCCTGCAGTGGCTCGCCGCTCTTTTCGACCCGATGACGGGGGAGCCGGCGGCCGAGGCGACCGGACTGTTGCGGGGCTCGCTCTTTGGCGACCCGGTTCCGGGCCTGCGGGATGGGGCGATCGGGCAGTATTCACCAGCCAGTGCTGGCGGAGCCAATGCATCGGTCGGGTTCGGTGGCGGTACGCTGATGAACCCCTGGGATTTCATCTTCATGCTCGAAGGAGCGGTCCTCTTCGCGGCGGCCGCTTCGCGCCGTCTGGAGAGCGCGCGCAAGGGCATGCTGTCGTACCCCTTTACGGTGCGGCCGTCGGGGGTGGGGAGCGGCAGTACGTCGCTCGCCGACGAACGGGGCTCGCGCGGCGAGGTCTGGATGCCTCTCTGGGAGCGGCCCGTTTCACTTCCCGAGATTCGGGTTCTGCTCGGAGAGGGGCGAGCCGTCGTCGGGAATCGACCCGCTCGCGACGGTCTCGATTTCGCCCGGGCGGTGGCGAAGTTGGGAGTGGACCGCGGGATTTCCGAGTTCGTTCGCTACGGATTTCTGATGCGGAACGGCAAGGCATACTTCGCCGCGCCCTTGACGCGAATCCGGGTACGGGAGAATCCGTCCGCTCGGCTGATCGACGAACTCGATCATTCGGGATGGCTGTCCCGGTTCAGATCTCTCGCTTCGCCCGGTGGGAACGCACCGGCGCGCCTCGTCTCTCTCGGATATCAGCTCCAGGATGGGCTGTTCCGGATCGCGAAAGGCGAAGGGGGGTCGCGCGCGACCGCCCGTCGGGTGCAGGAAGTACTCGTCACACTCGGCGCGATCCAGCGGTACCTCACCTCGTCTCCGAAATCGAGAGAGTCTCTTCCTCCGGTTCCACTACTGCGTCAACGGTGGGTTGAAACCGCATATGACGGAAGCGTCGAGTTCCAGATCGCGGCGGCGCTCGCGGGGCTGCATTCCGTCAGGCGATTGACGACGGTCGAAACGGGCGGTGGAAAGGCGGAAGAAGTGATCGTGAACAGGGGCATGCGGATGGCCGCTCACTTCGCCCCGGTCACCGAGGATTTCCGCGACACCGGCTGGTGGGAGGAGAGTCGGGAAGTCGTCCAGACCAGCGGCAAACTCGATCGCGCGCTATTCGCCATACTCGAACGGCGGCTGACTCGGGTTGGAGTCCTTGGTGAGTGGGGAAAGCCCCTTGCCGCGACGTTCAGCGCCCCGCTCTCGGCAGTCGAATCATGGATGGCGAGCGGATCGAGGATGGACCGGCGAATCAGTGAACTTCTGAGCGGACTGGTTCTCACCCGAATCCCGGCATCTCTCCCCACCCGTGACCGCGGGCGATCTCGATCGGCCCATCCGTTGCCGGCCGCGTATCATGTCCTGAAGCCGCTCTTCACGGACGAGTTTCAACTTCGGAGAATCACCGCGCTGCCAGCGACGGACTCAGCAACCGCGCCACTGCTTCCTCTCATCCTTTCCCTCGTCAGGCAGATCGCGAGAACCGACGCGGACGAAGGAGCCGAGATCGTCGAGTACGCGCTCCGTCGTCTGCGCATTGCCGGTGTGGCGATTCCAGACGAAACGGGCTCTCGGGCGCGCTCGCTCGCCCTCTCGAATGTACGGGCCCTGGGTTTACCCGGGTCGCGCCTCCTGCTCGCGCTGATGGTCCCGATTCGCGATGCCGACCTCAGTCGGATCGTGACACACATCTCGGCGCCGGTCGGGAAGGCATCGGCCGAAGCCCGATCCTGATATCCACCAGCGTCGATTTTGAACTTTCCCTTCCAATGGAGACGAACTGACGATGGCCCTCGATCTCGGTATGCTCAACGACGCGAATCGCCTGCTCCTCGAAGCCGACCTTCGCCCTGTCCAGGGAACCCGATTCCAGCCGACCGGCTTCCCGGACCTGGGCGCCGCGGTCTATGACGGGCCGGATGGAACCCAGATGCTCCTCGTGGAATCCGCCCAGAGCGTCGCGAACCGACTCGAGACGGTATGCTGGGACATGTCGACTGATGATTGGCTTCAGCCGCTGGACGGACTCCCGTACATCCGCGTCGTCGACGTCAACGGCGAGTTCCTCACCAGCTCGGTCCTCGAGGCGCATCGAATCAACTCTCCGTATATCCTGGAAGGAAAGGATCGAAGCGTCCTGGAGAGACTGAAGACCGAGCTGGCCGGGATGGAGGAAGGAAGGGTGGATATTCGCAAACTCGCCCAGGTCCTGCTCAGCCTCGACATCAACGCCCTGCTCCATGGCGTATTCCTCGCCAAGAAGGAGCTGGCCGGGGGCCGGCTGCGCCTCTCCCGATCCCTTTCGGGTTTCATCGAGGCGGCCGACGCGCGAACCGCCGCGAGCGGTGGCGTGAAGAACGACTCCGTCAATCCTTCCGGCGACACCAAGAAGGGGTTCGGCAATGTTCCGTTCTCTCGCGACGAGTATTTCTCCGACCGGATCACGGCGTACTTCAATCTCGACCTGGCCCAGATCCGCGCCCTCGCGCTCGGGACGGAGGCGGAGCGCCTGCTGATCGGACTCGCCCTCTACAAGATCCTTCGCTTCCTCGACTCTGGACTTCGCCTGCGTACGGCCTGTGATCTGGAACTGATCCAGTTGCGTGTGACTCGCCCAGCCGACTTGACCCTTCCCTCACTCGCCAGCCTCGAGACCGAGTTGCCGGACCTGATCCGGGCCGCCGCGAACGCCGGAGCCTTCGCTGAGCCGCGAGTCACCCAGGTCACCTACGTGAAATAGGCAATCGATGGCTACCGGGATCGGAATCACCTTCCTCGCCGGGCGATACCACGCGACGCCGTGGGACCGGCAGGTGAATGAGGGCGAAGTCGAGTGGCCTCCTTCACCCTGGCGTCTGCTTCGGTCGTTCATCGCGATCTGGCATCGAAAGGTTTCGCCATCCGGCGACGGTGAAGCAATTCTGGAATCACTCATCGGGCGCCTGGCCTCGGAACTCCCACTGTATCGGCTGCCCGCCGCGACCCACGCGCATTCCCGCCACTACATGCCCGGGCGCGGCGGCGACGCGGACAGATCGCTTGTCTTCGACGCCTGGACATCCGTGGATCGAGACGACGAGCTCGTTGTGTTCTGGCCCAACCTGGACCTACCCGAGGCCGAAGGTGAGCTGCTGAAACAGATCGTCGAGCGTCTTGGCTACCTCGGGCGTTCCGAAGCCTGGGTCGAAGGAAGGGTCGTATCGGAAGAAGCGCTCGTCATCAACTGTCGGCCCGCCTCTGTCTCGACAGACGCCGTCGCCGAGGGTGAACCGATCCGCGTCCCCGTGCCGTTCAGCCTGGAATCGTACAATGTTTGGAGGGCCGAGCAGATCCGCGAACTCCGGCTCGATAAGCGCGCGAAGCTGAAGAAGAACGAACAGCGCCTACTGGCGACACTCCCGGAAAGCCTCCTTGACGCCATGCGACTGGAGACGGCGGAATACCGAGGCGCGGGCTGGAGCGCTCCGCCCGGATGCCGATTCGAAACATATTATCGACCCCGGAACGCGCTCGAGCCCCACTATGGACGCCGCCCGAGGAGGTCCACGACTACGCGTGAGGGAGCCGTGCGAGCGAATCGACCAACAACGTTGCGTTTCGCCCTCGGTGGGCGCCCCGCCCCTCGGTTTGAGGATAGCGTTCGTGTCGGCGAGGTCATGCGAGCCGCCCTGATGGCGACGACTGATCATCGTTCCGGATCACGACCCAGCGACTCCGCGACCGAGGAACGCTCGACCGAGACAAACCAGGCCATGGGTATGCTTTCGGGTCATGATCTCCCGCGGGGCGAGACGGAGCATACGTTCTACCTTCCCGAGGACGCGAATGACGACGGACGCATCGACCACGTCACCGTATACCTGGCGTCAGGCTTTCCGGAATCCATCGCGCGTGCCGCGGGTCGTATCAATCACGTATGGCGAAATTCGGACGAACTATGGCCCACTATCCTTGAAGCGTCAGGCCACATCGAGGATTTCGACGGGCATCCCTACCTCGCCCGATCGCGGGTCTGGAGGTCGGTCACACCATACCTGCATCCATGGTACCGGAAGAAGAAATTCGACATCGAGGACCAGATCAGACGCGAGTGCGCACTGCGCGGCTGGGGCAGTCCGGAAGTCGAGCGCATCGAATCGATACGGGTGAACGGAAAGCCCCTGCGACCGATTCACTTCCATCGCTTCCGCGACAAGCACGGGTTACGACAGCCCGATCGGCGTGGGAGTTTCTGGAAGCTCGTATTCCCTGAAGCCGTCTCGGGGCCTGTCACACTCGGGTTTGGCAGGCACTTCGGGCTAGGGGCGTTCCGCGCGACGGATCGTCAGACCTTCCCCAAGGGTTGATCTGAAGCGTTGCCTCAACACGCCTCCGTGTCAGGAGGGTGAAATGACCAGCCGGAAGCCGATTTCAGGACGCCTGGCTCCCGGGTCCACTCCCCCCCGCAGGGCGGCACGGACATTCTGAGCGGTCTGGTCGAACGCGCCTCCACGCATCACCCAAAGCGCGTCGGCGCGGAGATCCACCCGGTCGTGGGTCGGGTCGAACGGATAGTCGCGATACGGACTTCGAGTCAGCTCCCAGACGTTGCCGCTCATATCGGCCAGGCCGTAGGCACATTCAGGGCACTCGAATGATCCGACGGGAGTCGTTCCCGACGGGATCGCGTCCGTGGACCGGAAATTGGCGAAAGCCCCACTCGGATCATTCCCCCATGGGAAGATCCGACCATCGGTTCCTCTGGCCGCCTTCTCCCACTGCGCCTCAGTGGGAAGGGTAACCTTCCATCCGCTCGTCAGGAGTTCGCGAACGCGCGACGGAGTCAGCGGAGAATCCCTGAGCGTTTGATCCAGCCAGTTCGCGTACGCCATTGCGTCAGGCCAGGTTACCAACGCAACGGGATGATCGGGTTGTCCGTTCATCGACGCGGGATCCGTCCGATGGTCGGTCTCCGCCACGAACGTACGGAACTGGGCAACCGTCACTTCGTATCGACCAATGTAGTAGGACGGAAGATCGACGGTGCCCTGCACCTGAGAGTCGGTCCAGCGCTCGTTCTCAAACGCCAGACGATCCGCCCGGGGATCGCTCCCCATGAGGAACGGTCCAGCGGGGATTTCCACGAAACCCAACAGTTCGTCATCCGGAAGGAACCAGGTCTCGGCACTGAATTTCGCGAGCGCGGTCGGATTGGCGGGCACAGGCTCCCGGACCGGAACCGCGGCGCGCGCGGCCTCTGACTTCAGCCAGAAGCCGGTGAGTACAAGCACGATACCCAGAGTAATCGCGCCGCCGAGAAAACGCTCTTTTGTCGGGGCTACTATCGTCGATTGCACGACCGGATCATCCTCCTGAAATTGGCGAACCCGTTCGCGGCTCGCCCTATGGAAACGGTCATTGGGGTCTGTCTTTCCTGTTCGATCAACCCTGGCAAGCGAACGTCCAGCCATGCCCGCAGGCACGGGCGTACAATTCGGGCTCGGGCATGTCCATCAGATTGGCCCCTCGTTCGCGTAACAGCAGCCGGAGGTCGAAAGTCCGTGGCGGCGCGCTCGCCAGACCTCCCGGATCGAGCAGGTTGAGACACCCCGCCTGGAATCTCAGCTCGCAGGCTCGGCCGAAATAACCCCGCGCCAGATCAGCGTCCGCCGCGACGAGACGCCCTTCCACGTACTGGCGGCCGAGCTCGTTACACGCCCAGCCCGCGCCATCCCCGCAATAGGTGCGCTCGAGCATCATGAGTCGGCCGCAGGCGTTCGTACGTCCTTCCTCGCACGCCTGCTGCCAGAAGGGAAGGCTGTCGCCGGTATGTCTGCCATCGGTCTTGCCCATGGCGGTCATCGCGATGAAGAGCGCCGTCCACATGACCATGTGGGCATAGTTGGCGCGCCGCGTCCCATCCAGCGCGAGGTATCGCAGGATCGGCGCGGAATCCAGGCCTCCCACGACCTCGTCGATCCACTTGATGCTGAGGTTCAACAGGGGCACGCACAGCAGCTTGTCATAGAACGTGGGCGCCCCGAAAACGTCGAGCAGCGTATAGAGGGCGAAGACTCCCACGCCGTACAGGATTCCGAAAAGCAGCTTTCCGGGCGGAGTACGGGGAGAAGTGGACGGATCGGTGACGAGCAGATGCAGACCCAGGAAAACCGCGATGGGAATCTCCGAGTCGAGAAAATAGGGTACGCCGGTGATCGAGAAGTAAAGCCCGCTCAGGCCGAACAGGGTGGCGGCCGCCGCACCGGTCACGAGCGTGATCGAAAAGAGATACATGTCCACCAGCCCCACCACGAACAGGAACGTATAGATCCATGGCGCGAACGTCATGGTCGACGCGATCTCCTGCCCCCAGGTGAGATCCGTGGATCCCGAGGCTATCAGGATGATGGAAAAACAGCTCAGCGAAAACGCGGAAGGGTTGAAGATGTGAACCAGCCTTCCGTCCTTCTTCCAACGGACGAATTCCTTGCCCAGGAATCCGACCGCGATCATCAGGAACTGCAGATAGAACCAGTCATCCCGGAACCAGAGGAACAGATTCGTGCTGAAGACGATCGGGATGGGTCCGAACCCCAACCGATAGTTGTCTCGCCGCGACCAGGAAAGGAGAATGTCGACCGCGAACGCGAATATGACCTGTGATACGAGCAACAATGCATAATCGTACACGGGCCGCCAGAAATAGCCCCAGTACACGAACAGCGAGATGTGCAATATCGCCTGTACATAGTGCTCTGGCCGCGGCGCGGGGTACTGAAAGGACCTTCCGGTGGACGTCGCTCGGGCCCGCAGATACAGAGCACCCGTCCAGATCAGGATCGACGCGGTAGCGGCCCAGAAGGACCAAACCAGTATCTCATTTCCCTGGATCCGCGGGTGCCACGAGACGAGGTACAGAACCATGGCGGCAAGGGCCGGCACCATGAAGACCAGCCGTGAGCCACTGGACGCGGAAGGTGGGCTCGACACCGTGATCTGGCGAACACGCCGATCCCGCTCGGACTGCGGCGTCTGCCGCGTGGGAGATGCCATGACGAACCGTGGGGATGGGACCATATGATGGGGGGATTGAATATATCTACTGAGCGTGCATTCGGGCCGCAAGGCCAGCGGTTGCGGTGGTGGTGGTTGCCGGCCGCGACGAGGAGGGAAAACGTTTCGTCGCGCCGCGATTCTGGCGAGGGAGAGCGTCAAATCCCGCGACTTTGTCACTTTCGTCAATGGCCGCATAACAATCCCTGTCCCGTAATGGCAGTAATTGGGACACAAATTGTAGATGAAAGCTCGCGGAGTGGGAGTTACCCTCCAGAGTGGCACTGGCGGCGCCTACTCTCAACGGGCTTCAATGAGGCCGGCGAGGCCGCCGGAAATGTGGCCCGGGTGTCGAAGGCCGGCAACGACCAGCAGCTTCAATGAGGCCGACGGCCAAAGCCGCCGGAGATCGTCTGGCACAAGGCGCAGGGCGACCTGGTTGACGCGATGCTTCAATGAGGCCGACGACCAAGGCCGCCGGATATATTTCGCGCGGAATAGTCGGCGGTGGATACCGGACATCGCTTCAATGAGGCCGACGACCAACGCCGCCGGAAATTGGTCGCTCGCGTGGACGGCATCCGCGAGCAGATCGCGCTTCAATGAGGCCGACGGCCAACGCCGCCGGAGATCCGGCTGGAACCCGGAGCTGGCGAGTAATGGTGTACTGCTTCAATGAGGCCGACGGCCAACGCCGCCGGAGATCCCCCGCTCCGCAGTTCTCCGATCCATCGATGCACGAGCTTCAATGAGGCCGACGGCCAACGCCGCCGGAGATGGGGCTGAAGCCCTGCGACCCACCAATGGGAAGCTGCTTCAATGAGGCCGACGGCCAACGCCGCCGGAGATCGGGGCGCCCTTCTCCGTTGCCGCAAGGATACCCGTGCTTCAATGAGGCCGACGGCCAACGCCGCCGGAGATCGCCTTGCCGAACCCCTCGAAGAAGTAGCGGATCTCGCTTCAATGAGGCCGACGGCCAACGCCGCCGGAGATCTGGTGCTACAGGCAGGGGGAAGAGCCCGGCACATTGCTTCAATGAGGCCGACGGCCAACGCCGCCGGAGATGACGATCGCCTCGCGAGTGAGGCCGATGATATTGCCGCTTCAATGAGGCCGACGGCCAACGCCGCCGGAGATCGGCCCAGACTGGAGTCGGACGGAGCCTGCCGTCCGCGCTTCAATGAGGCCGACGGCCAACGCCGCCGGAGATACGCGGCCCGTGACCCGTACCGCACGACCCTGACCGTGCTTCAATGAGGCCGACGGCCAACGCCGCCGGAGATCCGGAGAGAACTCCGTATGGAGATTCAGATGGTCCCCGCTTCAATGAGGCCGACGGCCAACGCCGCCGGAGATCGGACTACCAGCGGGCCGCAGACCAGCAATACGACGAGCTTCAATGAGGCCGACGGCCAACGCCGCCGGAGATCACAGTTACGCGAACTTGTAACGTCCGTGCGGATTCCGCTTCAATGAGGCCGACGGCCAACGCCGCCGGAGATGTCCCGGGTGCGGGCACGAATACCCACCGCCGGATGTGCTTCAATGAGGCCGACGGCCAACGCCGCCGGAGATTTCCCCAACCCCGCCACGAGACAACGAGCGCTTGGTGAGCTTCAATGAGGCCGACGGCCAACGCCGCCGGAGATGACCGTCACGGCGAGGAGGAAAATCCAGACCCATGCGCTTCAATGAGGCCGACGGCCAACGCCGCCGGAGATGGAGTACCTGTGGCGGGCGAGGGGCGAGCATCCGTAGCTTCAATGAGGCCGACGGCCAACGCCGCCGGAGATGATATGCTTTCGGCACCATATGGCGAGTACTATTGCGCTTCAATGAGGCCGACGGCCAACGCCGCCGGAGATCGTGGCGGCGGTCGCCGGGCCGGCGGCGGCGGCGCTTGGCTTCAATGAGGCCGACGGCCAACGCCGCCGGAGATGCGCTGAACATCGAACACATGGGCGCACAGGAGTTGCTTCAATGAGGCCGACGGCCAACGCCGCCGGAGATGTGAGCGGAGGCGGTCGGTCGCGAAGTCGCGACAGGCGCTTCAATGAGGCCGACGGCCAACGCCGCCGGAGATGGCCACCCGAGGTAGGAAGCCGACGCCGCGGCACCTGCTTCAATGAGGCCGACGGCCAACGCCGCCGGAGATCCGACTCTCCCGCCGGTGCTGCACCTGCCGGGCGTGGCTTCAATGAGGCCGACGGCCAACGCCGCCGGAGATCAACTCGCCTTTTACTCGGCCGAGGCGCACGAGACGGCGCTTCAATGAGGCCGACGGCCAACGCCGCCGGAGATAGTCGGGGTGAATGCCGTGACGACCACGCCAGGGTCGCTTCAATGAGGCCGACGGCCAACGCCGCCGGAGATCGAGGCGCTCGCTGACGGCTACGACTACCGGGGCAAGCTTCAATGAGGCCGACGGCCAACGCCGCCGGAGATCCGATTCCCCGTCCGCGTCGGGTGGCGTGTACGTGATGCTTCAATGAGGCCGACGGCCAACGCCGCCGGAGATGAGGCCGTACTATTTGCCCTGGAGGAAATCTATGGAGCTTCAATGAGGCCGACGGCCAACGCCGCCGGAGATTATCTCGACCTCGAAGCTGTCGACGATGGTCTGGGGCTTCAATGAGGCCGACGGCCAACGCCGCCGGAGATCATCCGCGCGTCGGCCTCCGTCTCGCGCACGTGGAGGCTTCAATGAGGCCGACGGCCAACGCCGCCGGAGATAACTCGACGGGCGGGGGCGGCGGGGGCGTCTCTTTCAGGCTTCAATGAGGCCGACGGCCAACGCCGCCGGAGATATCAGCCTCGGGACTCGCGTCCTCCACCTCGGCAAGCTTCAATGAGGCCGACGGCCAACGCCGCCGGAGATGGCGACGACCACGTTGGAAGCAAGGAGGGCCGCATGGCTTCAATGAGGCCGACGGCCAACGCCGCCGGAGATACCGGGGTGGACCTGCTGGCGAACGGAGTGACCCAGCTTCAATGAGGCCGACGGCCAACGCCGCCGGAGATGCCCGGCCGCCACGAGGCCCGCCGGCCCAAGGAAAGGCTTCAATGAGGCCGACGGCCAACGCCGCCGGAGATGCCGGTCGCGGGCGGCGAGGATAGAGTCCACCACGCGCTTCAATGAGGCCGACGGCCAACGCCGCCGGAGATGTGCATTTTCTATCATACGGGCAAGGTAGTCGGCATGCTTCAATGAGGCCGACGGCCAACGCCGCCGGAGATGACGTGCTCAACGGCGGCGGCGAGTCGGCCTCGGTAGCTTCAATGAGGCCGACGGCCAACGCCGCCGGAGATCTCGTTCAGCTCAAGGAGCTCTTGGGCCGCCTTGCCGCTTCAATGAGGCCGACGGCCAACGCCGCCGGAGATGAGAGCGGAAGCGGGAGATGGAGGAAGCGCGCAAGGGCTTCAATGAGGCCGACGGCCAACGCCGCCGGAGATGTCCTGGAGCTGCGCGCACGGGGAGAAGACGTGCCCGCTTCAATGAGGCCGACGGCCAACGCCGCCGGAGATCACTCGGTCCGGCGGCAGACCGTCGAAGCTGGCAGAGCTTCAATGAGGCCGACGGCCAAGGCCGCCGGAAATGCCCGGTTCACCGCGATCGTCGACGGGGTGAAGGAGCTTCAATGAGGCCGACGGCCAAGGCCGCCGGAAATCTCGGGGGAACTCGACGACGCTCGAGTGGCGGAGAGGCTTCAATGAGGCCGACGGCCAAGGCCGCCGGAAATGAGCGTTTTGGGCATGGTATTCCGGGCGGAATAACGAGCTTCAATGAGGCCGACGGCCAAGGCCGCCGGAAATAACTCTCCGGGGTCCGCGTAGGACTCCCACTCGACGGCTTCAATGAGGCCGACGGCCAAGGCCGCCGGAAATCTGAGCAGAGGCCGAGGGTCGCGATCTGTTCCGGGGGCTTCAATGAGGCCGACGGCCAAGGCCGCCGGAAATGGGCGCTTGGGCGATCGCCGTCGGCGACCAGACGGAGCTTCAATGAGGCCGACGGCCAAGGCCGCCGGAAATGCCGCCGCTCTACTCTTTGAACTATTGGACGACTAGCTTCAATGAGGCCGACGGCCAAGGCCGCCGGAAATCGGATACGCAGGTTCTCCTGTTCCGCCTTCAGCTGGCTTCAATGAGGCCGACGGCCAAGGCCGCCGGAAATCACGGCCGCCAGCGCGGGGGCGAGGCCGTCGAGCGCGCTTCAATGAGGCCGACGGCCAAGGCCGCCGGAAATGCGCTCGCCGGGATCGCGCACACGACGTGCTCCGGGCCGCTTCAATGAGGCCGACGGCCAAGGCCGCCGGAAATGTGCAGGGGCATCCTCCGCCGGGCCGCGAAGCGAGGGCTTCAATGAGGCCGACGGCCAAGGCCGCCGGAAATGTTGCCGGAATCCGACCACGCCATCGGTATCGGGCGAGCTTCAATGAGGCCGACGGCCAAGGCCGCCGGAAATCAGGCGCCCGGGAAGGGAGACTGATATGCCAGCGAAGCTTCAATGAGGCCGACGGCCAAGGCCGCCGGAAATCACACCACGATCAAACACACGTGAACGCCGGGGCTAAGCTTCAATGAGGCCGACGGCCAAGGCCGCCGGAAATCAGTTGATCGGAGATCCCTTGCGCGTCGATCGTCCCGCTTCAATGAGGCCGACGGCCAAGGCCGCCGGAAATTCCGGAAGAGCATCGTCCCGTCGCAGCCGACGAACTGCTTCAATGAGGCCGACGGCCAAGGCCGCCGGAAATCTGGAAATAGCTAACCTTGCCGCTGATAACGTTATGCTTCAATGAGGCCGACGGCCAAGGCCGCCGGAAATCTCGCGACCCCCAACCGCCGGGCTTCGGTGAGCAGGGGCTTCAATGAGGCCGACGGCCAAGGCCGCCGGAAATCGCCTCCAGCAGGTCATGCTGGATCTCCGGGAGCCGGCTTCAATGAGGCCGACGGCCAAGGCCGCCGGAAATGCCGGTCGCCGCGGCCGATCGCGGCCGTTAGGAGATGCTTCAATGAGGCCGACGGCCAAGGCCGCCGGAAATGGGGGGCGGGGAAGGAAGGCCCCTGCTGGTACGAGATGCTTCAATGAGGCCGACGGCCAAGGCCGCCGGAAATGACCCGACCATCGGCAGGTTCCTTCACGGCGTCTAGCTTCAATGAGGCCGACGGCCAAGGCCGCCGGAAATACGGCTCGACGGTCCGCTCGCGGATGACCAGCTGCGGCTTCAATGAGGCCGACGGCCAAGGCCGCCGGAAATTCGGGGTGGGGGTCGGCGAAGCACTAGCCGGTACTGCTTCAATGAGGCCGACGGCCAAGGCCGCCGGAAATACGTTCTGCTCAACAGCAAGAACCTGTCGCCCTACGTGCTTCAATGAGGCCGACGGCCAAGGCCGCCGGAAATCAGGGGCCCGCTGGCCCGCAGGGGATCCAGGGCGTGGCTTCAATGAGGCCGACGGCCAAGGCCGCCGGAAATTTCGATCCGCCTGGTCGGGGAATGCACCGGTTGCGGGCTTCAATGAGGCCGACGGCCAAGGCCGCCGGAAATCGCTGGCGGCCCCCGGTCTGCCCCAGTTGCTGCGCGATGCTTCAATGAGGCCGACGGCCAAGGCCGCCGGAAATACACCCGGCCGGTGATTGGATAGTTGGTTGGGATATGGCTTCAATGAGGCCGACGGCCAAGGCCGCCGGAAATATCGCCGGCATCACGAA
>CAZWJE010000066.1:0-17210 GCA_964634395.1 uncultured Gemmatimonas sp.
AGGGCGGGGATCAGCCCGAGGAGGAAACCGGCGGTGACGATGACGCCGATGTAGCGCCACTCCATGGCTCCCAGCGGGCGGATCGGAACATGGAGTCCGAAGTTACGCTCGATCGGGCCCTGGCCCAGGAAGAGCAGGGCATAGACGAGCGCGACGCCGATCACGCAGCCGAGTACGGACAGCAACCCCGACTCCAGGACGAGCAACGAGACGATGCGGCCCCGCCGCGCGCCGATCGAGCGGAGAATCGCCATCTCACGGCGACGTTCGTTGAGCGACGTGTAGAGCGACACGATCATCCCCAGCAAACCGACGACGACAACGAACGCGGTGACGATCTTCAGCGCGTCTTCGGCATAGCCCACGCTGCGCCACATCTCGGCGAGCGCGATCCCCGGAAGGACTGAGGTCAGCGGCTCGTCCTCGAACTGGTTGATCTCGTGCTGTAGCTGGAGCGCGTCGAGCCGGGAGCCGGCGCCGACGAAGAACGAAGTGATCCCTTCGACCGGATGATCGTGACCCGCGTGGTCCGGATCCACGGGCTCCGCGGTCGGCTCGACGTCGACCGACGCCGTGCCGGCGACCGGCGCGAACGACGGCGGCTGCGCCCCGGGCATCGGTGGCGGCGCGAACGAGGGCTGCCCGCCGGACCCCGCGCCGAAACCGATCGGCGTCACCCCCGATGCCTCGAACCCCTCGTGCATCGCTTCGATCCCCTCGAGCGTCACGTAAAGGGCGCGGTCGATCGGGGTGAACGTCGGCTCCAGGATCCCCACGACCTCGAACGGGTGCTGATCGTGATCGACGAAGCTGAGTGAGCCCATCCCGTGGCTGAGCGTGACCGGGTCGCCGATCGCGTAACCCAGCTGGTCCGCGACTTCCGACCCGACCGCCACCTCGGCCTCGTTCGCCGCCGCACGCCCCGCCGCGAACTCCACCGCCCGGTCCCCCCGGAAACGGTAGTGCTGGTAGAACTCGTCAGTCGTGCCGATCACGCGGTAGCCGCGATGGCTGTCGCCGAGCGACCAGGGGATCGTCCATTCCACCGCCGGGTGGGCGCGGATCCGCTCGTACGTCTCCCAACTCAGGCCGCTTGTGGGCGCTCCCATCCCGAAGACGGAATACAGCAGGAGCTGGGTGGTTCCCCCTCGCGCGCCCACGATCAGATCCGTCTGGCTGATCGTGTTCGAGAAGCTCTCGCGCATGCCGGTACGCACGTTCTCGATGCCCACCAGGAGGGTGACGCTGAGGGCGATCGAGGCGACGGTCAGCGCCGTCGTGAGCAGCCGGTTGCGGAGAGATTTCGCCGCGAGTACCAGGGTCAGCATCGGCTTCGCCCCCCTCCGCGAACGCCGACTTCAGAGGAAATCCTATCGAGGAAGGAGGCCGCCGGGCGCGATGCGCGGAACGAGGTCATCGTCACCACTACGCCCTCACGCGGCGGCGGCCGTCGCCACACGATTCAGTTCCGGCAAGGAAAGCTGCCGGTCGAAGAGCGGCTCCAGCTGCCGGTCGTGGCTGACGAACACCAGCGTCGACTTCGTTTCCGCGCAGATCTCGAAGACCAGGTCGAGGAAGCGCTGCCGCCGGTCCGCGTCGAGCGAGGAGGTCGGTTCGTCGGCGATCACCAGTTCCGGTGAGCCGATCAGCGCCCGGGCGGCCGCGACCCGCTGTTGCTGCCCAACGCTCAGCTCCGTCACCGGACTCTTCAGATACGGCGCGATCTCCAGCCGCTCGGCGAGCGCCGCGGCGGCCGCGCGGTCATCCTTCCCGTTCAGCCGGGCCATCCGCCGTCGGTCGAGCCGGCAGGGAAGCACGATGTTTTCGAGAACGGTCAGGTAGGGGATGAGGTTGAACATCTGGAAGATGTAGCCGATGTGCTCGGCCCGGAACCCGTCTCGACCGCCAGCTGACAGCTTGGTGAGATCCGTCCCCAGGATGCGCACCGCACCCGTGTCCGGTGCCAGCACGCCCGCCAGGATTCCGAGCAGCGTCGTCTTTCCGCTGCCGCTCGGTCCGAAAAGGAACACACGCTCCCCCCGTTCGACGCGAAGCTCCGGCACATCAAGCACCGGAGCTCCACGCCGATAGGCGAACCGCAGATTCTCAACGAGTACAGCCGGTTCCGTCACGAAACTCCTCACCTCATTTCAGCCGTGATCGCCTCTCGCGACCTCATCTCGTGGCCTGTTATCTCGAGACAGTCTCCCCGGCCAGCCATTCCGAGCAGATCCAGGTCGGTCATCCCCAGACGACCCTCAGGCCTGTCGTCCCGACTGTCCCTCCAATCCCGTCATCCCCGAGACGAAGTCGCGCGATCCGCGATTCCCATCGCGCCTGATTACTCTTATCCAACCCCTTACAACTGGTAGGGCGAAACCCGCACGCCCGCCAGCTGGTGACTGATCGCGCCGTACGGGCTATCCACTTCGGTGATGTTCAGCTCACCTTCGATCCAGATCGGATCCCAGAGGTTCACGTCCACCCGCCTGTCGTTTTCCATCTTCACGTAAACCATCTGGTTCGGCGGCGGGGGCGGCGTATGGATACAGGCACCGTAGTACGGAACGAGGATGAACTCAGTGACGCCGGTGGCGGAATCCTCCAGCGGGACCATGTATCCCGGAACGCGGACGGTCTTGCCGTCGACGATCTGGAGTTCCGGGGTCATCGACCCGTTCTGGTAGTCGAGTCCGGCGAGAAGACGCCAGTCCGCGACGGGCGTGTCACTTCCGCGTTGCGCTGACAGCTCCGTCGCGCCGGCGACCAGTATCGCCAGCCCCATCGCCACCGACGCGAGCACGCGAATGCTTCCAGCCATGTTCATCCTCCGATGCATATTGTGCCCCCGATCGACCTTCCCGGGGCCGGTCCTGATCGCCATCCACGTGACCCTCCTAGTAACCCCCGGGTCGCGCCAAGGTGCCGGCTCGAAACCGCACCGCGCCCGACCACCGGAGAGCTGTGCCTCCTCAACTATGGAGATGTCGATCTCAACCTCCCAGGCCCAGGTACCAGGTGGCGAAGGTAAGATACGAGAACACGCCCACGAGGTCGGAGATCGAAGTCACCAATGGCGCGCTCGCCGTCGCCGGGTCCAGGTTGAGCTGCTCGAGGAGAAAGGGAAGCGACATGCCGATCACGCTGCCCAGGATCACGACGGATACCATACTGATCGCGACGACGAAGGCCACCTGCCGGCCGCCAAAGAACCAGGCGGGAAACGCGACGGCGCTCGCCATCGTTGCCCCGAGGACCGCCGCCACCCCGAGCTCACGCCCGAGCAGAAAGAGCCAGTCCCTGCGTTCGACATCGCCCGTGGCGAGGGCCCGGACCATCAGCGTCGCCGATTGCGAACCCGCGTTCCCCGCGCTCCCGATCAGCAGAGGGAGGAAGAAGACCAGGGCGCCGACCTCGGCGGTCGTCGTCTCGTAGTGGCGCATCACGAAGAAGGAGGGGATCGCCACGAATACGAGCGCCAGCAGCCACGCGACCCGCCGCCGATAAAGGACGGCCAGGGGCGTTTCGCCGAGCTTCGTGTAGATCGGCGTGACCGATCCCACCCGGTGGAAGTCCTCCGTCGCTTCCTCTTCCGCGACGTCCAGAAGGTCGTCGACGGTCACGATCCCGACGAGAGTTCCGTCCGAATCGAGCACGGGGAGGGCGACCAGGTCGTACCGTCCGATCATCCTCACCGCTTCGGCGCTCTCCGCGAACGCTGAGACACTCGCGTACGAGCGGTCCATCAGCTCCGCGACGAGTTCGTCGGGCTCGGCGAAGATGAACCGGCGGAGCGCCAGGTCGTCGACCAGATGCCAGCGGTCGTTGACGACATAGATCCGGTTGATCGTTTCGCTCGTCTTTCCCGCCTGACGGATGTGGCGGAGAGCCTGTTCGACCGTCCAGTTCTGTTTGACGGCGATGTAATCGGGCGTCATCAGACGTCCGACGCTGCCCTCCGGGTAGCCGAGCAGCCACCGCGCCTCGCGCAGGTCGGCGGGGCTGAGGAGGTTGAGCATCCGCTGCGTGACCTGGCCGGGCAACTCCTCGAGGAGGTGCGTCCGGTCGTCGGGCAGCATACTGGCGAGGAGAAGCCGGGTCTCTTCGTCCGTGAGCGCCCGGAGCAGCTCATCCTGGTCGGACGGATCGAGGTGCGAGAATACTTCGGCCGCGAGCGCGCGGGGGAGAACGCGGAAGAAGAGGGCCCAATCCGCCTCGGGCAGGCTGAGCATGAGGTCCGAGAGTTCCGGCGCCGGCCAGACTCCCAGGGCATCGCGAAGCACCGCCCAATCCTTCGCCCGGATGAGCTCCTCGATTTCCGGCTTCAACAGCTCTTTCAGCATTGGTCTTCGCGGAGGAGATGAGGAATCGCGTGACAGGGTCCGGGCGACCCTGGCCGCGGTGGAACTGTGCATACCATGCCACGGCGTCCGGGTCAATGGGGGCGACTGTAACCGGAGTTCCGGGAGTGACGCCCACGGTTACAAGCTTCGCCTCCGACGCTCGCGTGCTCGGAAACGACGAGCGGTGCGCCCAGACACGCTGATGATATCATCTTACCCAGTGGCGGGCACTTCCAGTCTCCGGTCACCGGGGAGATGGACGCCGGCTTGCGAACGCGCTCCTGACCGGGTCGGGAATCGTCCCCCGACGCGCGACTCGCTCCTTCCTGATCCCCACCCCCGTTCGCGCGCCCGCCGCGAGAAGAGTGGATACCGATGCCCGCCGAACCCCTCCGCCTCGAGGAACGCAGGATCCTCATCGTCGACGACGAACCTCGCAACGTGCTCCTCCTCGAACGCCTGCTGGAGACCGTCGGCTTCACCTCGGTACACGGGGAGACGGACGGACGACGCGTGATACAGCGATGTCGCGAACTCGCGCCCGACCTGATCATCCTCGACCTGCACATGCCCGGGCTCGATGGTTTCGGAGTGCTGAGACAGATCCGCGCGGAGCTTCCCGCCGAGCGCTATCTGCCCGTGCTCGTGCTGACCGCCGACGCCACCGAGCAGGCGAAACGACGCGCCCTCGCGGCGGGCGCGCACGATTTCCTGACGAAACCGTTCGGTGTGACCGAGGCGATCCTGCGGATCCGGAACCTTCTCGAAGTGCGGGTCCTATACAGTCGCCTGGAGTGCCGGAACGAGGAGCTCGCGGCCCGTGTGGAGACACGTACGCGAGAACTGGAGGCCACGCGGCTGGAAGTGCTGGAACGACTCTGCCAGGCGGTCGAGTTCCGTGACGACGTCACCGGTCGGCATACCCGTCGGGTCGGCGAACGGGCCGCCGCGCTCGCGGCGGCGAGCGGGCTCAGCGCCGCCGAGGTGGATCTGTTGCGCCGCGCCGCGCCGCTCCACGATGTCGGGAAGATCGCCATTCCCGACGCGATCCTCCGTAAGCCCGGCCGCCTCACCGAAGAGGAGCTGACGGTGATGCGTACCCACACCACCATCGGTGCGCGGATCCTCGCGGGAGGTGGTTCGGAGCTGATGGCGACCGCCGAGACGATCGCTCGTTCGCATCACGAGCGGTGGGACGGGCGCGGTTACCCCGGCGGGCTCTCGGGCGAGTCGATCCCCCTCGTCGCGCGGATCGTCTCCATCGTGGATGTCCATGACGCGCTCACCAGCGCGCGCCAGTATCGAAGCGCCTGGTCACCGGAACGCGCTCGCGACGAAATCAGCGCGGGCGCGGGCGTCCACTTCGACCCTCGACTCGTCGAGACATTCATGACCCTCTGGCCGGGGGCCGGGCCGCCGGCCGCGACAACGCTGTCACTTGCCTGACCCGAACGGCCGCGACACCTTGTCGGCCATTCTCGAACACCATTCCTGACGGAGTGAAATGGCGCGAAAGACCGCTGTGGCGCTGCTCTTCGCGATCGCGCTGAGTGGGTGCACGCAGTACCAGATGGCCACCCTCGCGGACGTCGAGATCCCGAACTACGACCCGCGTCCGGTCGTGATCCCCGCGACCTGCGAGGGGCTGATCGCCCAGGTCGCGTCGACCGGCATGGGAGCGCTCTCCGACGCGGAACGGAGCGAGGCCCTCTTCTGTCAGGGGCAGATGCTCGTTCGGGCGCAGGAAGAGGAGGCGGCCGCCCGACGGCTCGAGGCGCACGCCGAGGCCGCGCGGTTCGGGCTTCAACTCGTCACCGTGACCGTAACGGCGCTGGTAGCGATTCTGGCCTGGGTGTTCTGAGGGACTGATCGCGCCCGGATGCCCCGATGCGGGGTATGGAAACAGACGGACCGGAGAGGTCGCCACCGACTCACTTCCGGCGCCGGGGAGAGGGTGTTCCTCGGGCTGTTCCCGGCCCGCGCGTCCCCTGAACGTGGCGGGAAAGATGCGTGACCGCCCCCAATTGCTGCCTGAAGTCGAACGGAGGTTCAGATGAGCGATGATCGGATAGAGACCGCGACCCTCGCGGGCGGATGCTTCTGGTGCCTGGAGGCCGCGTATACGCAACTCGCGGGAATCGAGACCGTCGAGTCCGGTTATTCCGGCGGGAATCGGCCGAACCCGACCTATGAACAGGTATGCTCCGGCGCGACCGGTCATGCCGAGGTCATCCGGATCGCCTATGACCCGGCGATCATCACCTACCGTGACCTGCTCGACGTGTTCTTCACGATCCATGACCCGACGACGCTGAATCGCCAGGGTGGTGACATCGGCACGCAATACCGGTCGGTGATTTTCACCCACGATGACGAGCAGCGCCGGATCGCGGAAGACGTGATTCGCGAGCTGGAAAAGGACGGGGTCTGGAATGATCCGATCGTCACCGAAGTGATCGCCGCGCCCGAATTCTATCCGGCGGAGCAGTATCACTCGCGCTACTATGAGCTGAACCCCCGGCAGAGCTACTGCCAGATGGTGATCGCTCCGAAGCTCGCCAAGCTCCGCGCCAGGCACTTCGCCAGGCTGAGAGTGAAGGATGACGTGGCCGATCAGCCCGTCATGGAGGGCTCCGGCACGGCGGGAGACGGGATCGCGGGTCCGGCGGCGGGTGGCGTACCGACGGGAGCAGCGTTGGGCGCGGGTCGCGACCCGCTCGGTCCCGGCGGAATCGCCGATTGAGCGGGAGGATGCCTTCCTCCTTCGGCGGGTTCGTGACCGACGGCGCGGATTCCCCTGACGCGGTGCGCGAGCCCACGTCCCGCGTGACGATCGCGACCGCCCGAACGGTGGTTCGGCTCGCTGAGGTCGATGAGGCTCCCGCCGTACTGCGTTACTATCTCGAGAATCGGGAGCGCCTCCGCCCGTTCGATCCCGAACGCCCCCCGATCTTCTATGAGGAGCGCTTCTGGCGTGGCCAGCTCCGCCAGAACATCCGCGATCTCCTCGCCGACCGCGCGCTCCGGCTCTTCATCTTTCCCACGGCCGAGCCGGAGCGGGTGATCGGCAACATCTCCTTCTCGAACTTCGTCCGCGGCGTCGGCCAGTACTGCACGGTCGGCTACAGCGTGGACGGTCACGCCGAGGGCGGCGGGTACATGGGCGAGGCCCTCGGCGCGTCGATCGGTCATGTCTTTCGGGAGCTCGGTTTCCACCGGATCGAAGCGAACTACATGCCTCACAACGTTCGCAGCGGGCGGCTCCTCCGACGGCTCGGCTTCGCCGTCGAGGGTTATTCGCGGGACTACGTGCGCATCGATGGGCGGTGGGAAGATCACGTTCGTGCCGCCCTGATCAATCCTGACTGGCGGGGATGAAGGTGAGCGCCGCCGTCCCGACCCCCACCATCGACTCGACGGCGGTATCCCCGTACGTCTCCTTCACGCGCGAGGAATGGGCGCGGCTCGGCGTGACCCTGCCGGTTCCCCTCACCGAGGCGGATCTGATCGAACTTCGCGGGATCAATGACGAAGTGTCGCTGCGGGAAGTCGCCGATATCTACGTGCCGCTGGCGCGCCTCCTGAGCCTGCACGTGGAGGCTGCGCAGGGCCTCTACGCCGTGACCGAGCGGTTCCTGGGCAACCTGCCGGCGAAGGTACCGTACGTGATCGGTATCGCCGGCAGTGTCGCGGCGGGGAAGAGCACGACCGCGCGCATCCTCCGCGCGATACTCTCCCGCTGGCCGAGTCACCGGCGCGTCGATCTGGTCACCACCGACGGGTTTCTCCTCTCCAACGCCGAACTCGAAAGCCGCGGGCTCATGGCGCGGAAAGGGTTCCCGGAGAGCTACGATGTCCGCCGGCTGATCAAGTTCGTAGCCGACCTCAAGTCAGGAGTGTCACCGCTTTCCGCGCCGGTCTACTCCCATCTGGAGTACGACGTCGTACCCGATGAGGAGCAACTGATCCTGGAACCGGACATCGTCATCATCGAGGGGCTGAACGTCCTGCAGCCGCGAACCGGCATCCCGGTCTTCCTTTCCGATTTCTTCGACTTCTCGATCTATGTCGCGGCGGACCTTTCCAACCTGCGGCACTGGTACATCGAGCGGTTCCTCAAGCTGCGCGACACGGTTTTCCAGCACCCGGGCTCCTACTTCCATCGTTACGCCGATCTTTCCGAGCATGACTCCCGCGAGCTCGCGCTCTCGATCTGGACCGAGATCAACGAGCGAAACCTTGTCGAGAACATCGAGCCGACGCGCGAGCGAGCGAGCCTGATCCTCGAAAAGGGCAGGGAGCACACGATTGAGCGGGTACGGCTGCGACGGATGTGAGCGGTGATTGATTCGCTGGCATCTTCGGGAGGTCGCCTGTCGCCCGCGTACGTCGCGATTCCGCGATGATGAACTCCCGGCCCGCCGCGATGGCGTGCCGGGAGTCCGCGCTTCGTCTTCCAATTCCGCCGCCGGCCATCCCTCAGCGGCGATCGAATCGCAGGTCGTGAACCCGTTCCTGCCGCACGGAAAGCTCCAGCACCCCGCCCGCCGGTCCCCGGTGGAAACGGATCAGCCCGAGCGGACCCTGGAAAGCGTCGGGGTAGACCGGCGTCAGTTCCATCCGCCGGTCGGGACGCCGGTACATCACGAGCCGGCCCTCTTCCTCCACCACACGTAACTCCGTTTCGGCCTCCGCGCTTACATACTCTCCAACATACGGCTGCAGGTCGGACGGGGTCGGTTCGAACTCCGGAACGGGGATGTACTCACCGGCCGGGAACCCTTCTTCCGTGGTACGGAAGCCGCCGCCCTGGCCTTCGTCGAAGATCAGCCGGGTCTGACTCGCGCCGAGCGCGAATTCCTGGCGAGAGAGCGGAACCAGGACCGTATTGTTCGACCGGAGTGAGTCGTTCTCGAGAGTCAGCCGCATCGGAGCGCCGGTGTTCCATTCTCGGTAGAGACCCGCGCGCGTCGCCAGTTCCGTCGTCGGGACGGAAATCCCATCGGCGGGCCTTTCCGGTTCGGCCGGCGGACCGTCCAGGAAGGCGTCGGAGACGGCCGGTCCGAGCGAAGACGGATTGGCGTTCGCGGCGTTGCAGAGGATCGCCACGGAGAGCCGTTCGTCCGGAAAATGGCCGAGATACGCTCGATAGCCCGACGTGGACCCGGTATGACTCACTCGCCGCGTCCCCCGGTAGCTGTCGATCTGCAGGCCCGACGCGTAGAAGATCGTCCTCCCGTTGGTGAGCACGCCCTGCTCGTGCATCAACTCCTCGAAACCCTCTCCACCGAAGCCTCCATCCTGAATGGCCCACGTCCACTTCAACAGGTCGCCGACGGTGGTGACGAGACCGCCATTCCCGTGGACGTCCTCGATCGGCTGGTTGATACGGTAGCCGTCGCCAGCGGGGGAGTAGCCGGTTGAGCGGCCCGGAACGATCCGCCGGTAGTCGTCGCGCCATTGCGTGTGGGTCAGACCGATCGGCTCGAAGATCCGCTCCTCCGAGAACTCCGCGAACGACTGGCCGGTGACTCGTTCGACGATGATCGCCAGCAGGTTGTAGCCCGAGTTCGTGTACGAGTACGCCGCGCCCGGTGGGTAGTTGAGCGCGGTCTGCCTGCTGATGATATCGAGTACGTGGGCATGCGTATGCGTACGCTGCTCCCGTCCCCAGCCGGAGATCGAGGCGACGCTGCCCCAGTCGCGGAGCCCCGAGGTGTGGTTCAGCAGATGGCGAATCCGGATCGGCGTGCCGTAGTCGGGCACTTCGGGGACGAACTTCCGGATGTCGTCGTCCATCGAGAGCTTCCCGTCGAGGACGAGGAGCACGATCGCGCCGGCGGTGAACTGCTTGGAGACCGACCCCGCTTCGAACAGCGTCTCCGGCGTGTTGGCGATATCCCATTCCAGGTTGGCCATGCCGTACGCGTCCGCGAAGATCGTCTCGGCCCCGCGCGCGACTCCGACGGCGCAGCCGGCGGAGGTCCGGGCGTCCCATCCGGCGAAGACCCGGTCGATCGCGACCTGGGTCGACTGCGCGAACGCACCGCTTGGCGCGGCGAACAACCCCGCCATGGCGAGGGCACGGATCACGAAATGAAGGCGTGTACGCATGGATGCGGGCGTGATGGTTGGGGGAGACGGCGGGATAATGTCGGAAATCTTCATCGGCGCACGAAGGACGGCAACCGTGCCCGCGTGGTTATCTCGTCCCCGCGCGGGCGTCGATCACCTCGCGTTCCGCGGAGCGGAGTCGCCGAGATGGACAGGATCCTCGCGTGTGACCGGAGCGGCGAGAGGCGGGCGGTGGGAGGGCACCCCCGCGCTACGACGTGCGGAGATACTCCAGGATCGCTTCGAGCGAGCCACGTGCGGCGTCGCGGAGAGAGGGGACCAGGCTGGCGCCGTAAACCGGCTCGAGCAGCGTGTCGGCCTCGGCGGGAAGGCCGCTCGCGAGCGCGGTGCGTACCTGTTCGATCCGGTCACGCCGGTGCCGGCGGTATCGGGCGAGCGCGGCATCGGGGTCGCGGATCGTCGGTCCGTGCGCCGGATGGAACGCCGACGCGCCGATCCGTTCAAGGATGTCGAGGCTCGCGAGATACGCGCGCAGGTCGCCCTCCGGCGAGGCGACGAGAGTGGTGTCCCCCGTGCCCATCAGCAGGTCGCCGACGAAGACGGCATTCCCGGCCGGCCAGGCGATCGCCACGTGATCCGGCGTATGCCCGGGTGTGGAGATGAAGCGGAGCACGCCAGCGTCCGTCTCGATCTCGTCATGACCGCCGATCCAGATTGGCGCACCCGTCGCTCGCGAGAGGGCTTCCGCGGCGTCAGCGTGGTCCGCGTGAGCATGGGTGACGAGAATCGCGGTCGGGGTGACACCATCGAGCGTCCGCGTGATCGCGTCGACGTGCGCGTCGATCGCGGGGCCCGGGTCGATCACCACCGGCTGCCGGTCACCGACGATGAAGGTGCGGGTCCCCTCGAGCGTCATCGGTGAAGGGTTCGGGGCGAGCAGCGACCGGAGCGTCACAACGTCCGCAGGATCGCCCGCACCGGCGAGGCGTCGGCCCCCACGATCGGCAGGGGAAGTGCGATCAGTTCGTACTCGCCGGGTGGCGGGTCCCGCAGCAGAAGGTTCTCCAGGATCGGGATTCCCGCCGCGAGGAGCGCGTGATGTGCGGGCAGATCGACCGAATCCGCCGCGTCGACGGAAGGCGCGTCAGTACCGACGAGCAGGATGCCGGCGGCGATCATCGCCTCGGCGGCGGCGAGCGGAAGGGCGGGGAATGACGTGGGGAATCCGTCCGTGGTTTCCCACGCCCCGGTCCTGAAGAGGATCCGCCGCGCCGTGGCACTCCGAGCGAGCGCCTCGTTCACGAACGAGACGTCGAGAACGTCCCGGCCTCGCGCGTCGATCAGCAGCGCCCTGCCGATGAACGCATCGAGGTCAACCTCGTCGATGGACGACCCGTCGTCGCGGACGTGGCGCGGAGCGTCGGCGTGGGTGCCTGTATGCACACCCATCCGAATCGCCGCCACGTTGGCGACTCCTCCATGCGCGAGTCGGCTCGCCCACTCCATCTCGAACCGGGGATCCCCCGGCCATACCGGAAGCCCCGGGTCGATCGGCCGGCTTATGTCGTGAATCGTGGGCCAGGAATCGAA
This sequence comes from uncultured Gemmatimonas sp., assembly GCA_964634395.1. Classification (GTDB taxonomy): domain Bacteria; phylum Gemmatimonadota; class Gemmatimonadetes; order Longimicrobiales; family Longimicrobiaceae; genus WHSP01. The sequence goes on from CAZWJE010000066.1 coordinate 12,009, forward strand.
CACGAATGCGCGTGGGTAAAGGGAACGCGAGTGGTCTACCACCGGGTATCGCGCGTCTTTTTCTCAACGCAACGACGCAAAGTCAACCACGAGACGCAAAGGGTTCGGGTGCGAGGGAAGCTCGTCGCGCCTTGTCGTTAAACTCTTAGCGCCTTCGCGTTGAAAGAAAAGCCCGATTGAAGATCTCGGCGCGCCGCTCCCGGTTCCGCCGCCCGAACGCACTGGCAACCCGCCGACCAATCCCTCATTCTACGAGTCAGTCCACGAATCCGCCCCCCGACAACGAGCCGTGATGACCGCTCCCTGGTACGCGCTGGAGAACGAGAACGCCGTTCCTTCGCCTTCGCTCCTCGTCTATCCCGACCGGATCGCCGCCAACCTCGACCTCATGATCGAGATGGTCGACGGCGACCCGGCCCGGCTCCGGCCGCACATCAAGACGACGAAGACCCCGGAAATCGTGGCGATGCTTCGCGAACGGGGGATCGAGAAGATCAAGTGCGCCACGATCGCGGAGGCGGAAATGGCCGCGCGCGTCGGGATGCCCGACATTCTCCTCGCCAACCAGCCAGTCGGACCGGCGGTCGATCGACTCATCGCGCTGATCGACGCCTTCCCCGGGGTGCGTTTCCGCACCATCGTGGACGATCCCGCCGCGACCCGCATCCTCGCCGCCGCAACCGCCGCCGCCGGGGCCTCCCTGGATATTCTCATCGACCTCGATGTTGGTCAGCACCGCACCGGGATCGCCCCGGGGGATGGCGCGTTCGCGCTCTGCCGGCTGATCGATTCCCTGCCCGGGATCACCTTCGGCGGGCTGCACGCCTACGATGGTCATCTGCGCGACCCGGATATCGAGGCCCGCTCACGAATGGCGATGGTGGGTGTGGACGCGGTCGAGCCGCTTCGCGATCGGCTGGAGCGCGGTGGCTTCGAGGTTCCGCGCCTGGTCGCCGGGGGGACGCCCAGCTTTCCGATCCACGCCCGCCGCGAAGACGTCGAATGCGGTCCGGGGACGTGTGTGCTCTGGGACGCGGGCTACGACCAGGGGCTTCCCGACCTCCCGTTCGTCAACGCGGCCGTGCTCTTCACCCGAGTCGTCAGTCGCCCCGCGCCGAATCGACTCTGCCTCGACCTCGGTCATAAGGCGGTCGCCAGCGAGAACCCCCATCCTCGCGTGATCTTCCCGGAATTGCCCGATGCCAGGGCGGTGGTGCACAGTGAGGAGCACCTGGTGGTCGAGACGGCCCGTTCCGCGGATTTCCCCGTGGGTGCGACGCTGTATGGAATCCCCTGGCATATCTGTCCGACGGTCGCCCTGCACGCGACGCTACAGGTCGTCAGGACTCATCGCGCGGTCGAGGAGTGGGAGGTCACGGCCCGGGCGCGACGACTGGTATATTGAGACCCCGGAGTCAGGTACGCCTCGTTGGCGCGTCTCGATCCTGGACCTCGCTCGCGGGGAACCGGCTCAACGCTCGATCGCCGTCTCTCGGCGCGCGTCCCACGCGGCCAGCATCGCCCCGGCGAAATGCCGAAACGCAAGCTCCTGCTGGAGTCGCTCGCCATCAGGGGCACGCGAGATGATCGCTCGACCATAGCGCAGGATGGTGGAGATCGCCTCGCGGAAACGCCAGCGAGGCACACCGAACCAGCGAACCATCGGTCGGTGGAGGGCAAGGTGCCGCGCCTCGAACTGCATTCCCGAGTAGCCGCCCCAGAACGCCCATGAGCGAAAGTAGCGAAGCGTCATCCGGTCGTTGGGCGTCCAGTGATGGATACGCAGTTCCGGCAGGAACCAGCCGCGATATCCCGCGAGGAGGAGGCGGGTCTGCAGGTCGCCGTCCTCGTATCCGAGCGCACGTCGCCCCGCGGTCCGGGCGAGCGTGACGTCGAAACCGGAGATGGCCTCCAGCGCCCCGCGCCGGACGGCGCAGTTGCCGCCCCAGAAGAGAGCATCCTCCGGAGTCAACGGCTGCCGATCGAGGTCTTCGGGATGGAAGGCGAGGACGGAATGGCTGAAACCCGCGGGTAGCCAGGTCGGCGGGGGACTTTCGAAGTCGGGCAGGTACCGGCCCGCGACAAAGTCCGGATCGAGTTCCTGAACGGCGTTCCTGAACGCTTCCAGCCAGTCCTCTTCGATCAACTCGTCATCGTCGAAGAAGACGACCCATTCCGCTTTCCCCGCCGCGATGCCGGTATTGAGCGCGAACGACTTGCCCGGCATCATCTCCTCGATCCACAGCAGTGGCCACGGAAAGGTGCTCGCGTACTCGGCCACAAGGTCCGCGGTCGCATCGGTGCACGCGTTCCCGACGACGTACAGCCGGACCCCCATCTCCGCGGGCACGCGCAGACGTGACAGGCTGTCCAGCGTTCGGCGGAGCAGGGCGGCACGATTGTGGGTCGGGACAACGATGTCGACAGCCTCTACGACGACCCGATGATTCGGGGAATCCGGAGCGTCGTTCGAGGGAGGATTCGTCATGGCGAGTCGCGGCGAATCAACGAAAAGGGATGCGGGGAAGAACGATGTTGGCGGGGTCGGCCTGAAATAGCGGAGTCTTTCACCCTTCGGGAAGTCCTCCTCCGGGGGCGGAGTCTAGACGATACCACGCGCGACAGTCAAGCCAATCGGCGTCGCCGGTCGTAGCGGTTCACGCGCCTTTCCGCGGTGCGCGACGGATCATCCGAAGCACCGGGAGGAGGTGTCGAATTGAGTCCTTCTTTCACCGATGATAGCTTACCGCGCCTGAGGGCGCCTGCTGGACCAATGCGATCCGGATGGCGAAGGTCCGCGTTCCCCGCGTATCGGCCGCTCTCGTTCGGCGCCTTGACCCTGGCACGAGAAACCATGTTTTCGCCCCAAACGAACTCGCCGCGGCGTGGCGGGGACACGACGCGAGCGAACGACGGTGCCCAGCGTACACCGTCGTCGAAGGTGCCGCCGCGCACCCTGATCGCGTTCCTGCTGTTGTTGTCGCTCAACTTCCTCCTCTTCCGGTTCATCTTTCCGCCCGTCGAGCCGGAGTCCGTGCCGTACACGCTCTTCAAGACGGAGGCGGGGGAAGGTAACGTCGAGGCGATCTACAGCAGGGGTGAGCGGGTCGTCGGGCGGTTCAGGTCCCCCGTGACGTTTCCGGAGTCGCCCGACTCGATCACCGGGGCCGAGCCGCGCGAGGTTTCCGATTTCGAGACGATCCTTCCCGCCTTCGTCGATCCGGGCCTTGAGGCATTGCTCATCGCCAACGGCGTGGAGATCCGCGCGGAGCCGATACAACGGGAAGACACCTGGTTCACGCTGCTGCTCAGCTTCACGCCCGCTCTGCTGATCATTGGTGCCTACGTCTGGATCTTCCGGCGCGTGACGAAGCAGGGAGGGATGGGCGGGATGGGTGGTGGCCTCATGGGGATCGGCAAGAGCACCGCGCGCCGTTTCGACGCGACGACGGATACCAGGGTCACCTTCGACGATGTAGCGGGGATCGACGAGGCCGAGAACGAACTGTTGGAGGTCGTCGATTTCCTCAGGAATCCGGAGAAGTACACGCGACTTGGCGGCACCGCTCCGAAAGGAGTCCTGCTCGTTGGCCCGCCCGGTACGGGAAAGACACTGCTCGCCCGAGCGGTGGCGGGAGAGGCGGAAGTGCCGTTCTACTCGATGTCCGGTTCGGAATTCGTCGAGATGATCGTGGGTGTCGGTGCCGCGCGCGTTCGCGATCTCTTCAAACAGGCGCGGGAGCACGCGCCGGCGATCATTTTCATCGACGAACTCGATGCCATCGGACGCGCGCGCGGACAGGTGGCGATCGGCGGCGCGAGCGAGCAGGAGCAGACCCTCAATCAGCTGCTCACGGAGATGGACGGCTTCTCCAGCCGGCAGGGTATCATCGTGCTCGCCGCGACGAACCAGCCCGACGCGCTCGATCGGGCGCTCCTGCGCGCCGGTCGCTTCGACAGGCGCATCGTCGTGAACCTGCCGGACCGCAAGGGCCGCGCGGCGATCCTGCGGGTACATACACGCGACGTTCCTCTCGCCTCCGACGTCGACCTGGGCGAACTGGGCAAGGCCACGCCCGGACTCTCGGGTGCCGATATCCGTAACCTGGTCAACGAGGCGGCCCTCCTCGCCGTCCGACGGGAACAGGATTTCGTGCATCAGAAGGATTTCCTGGATGCGCTGGAAAAGATCATGCTGGGCACCGAGCGACCGATTCTGCTGAGCCCGGAGGATCGCGAGCGGATCGCGTACCATGAGGGTGGGCACGCCATCCTCGGTCTGGTCGTCGCTGGGGCCGACCCCGTGCGCCGGGTATCGATCGTGCCGCGGGGGCAGGCGCTCGGTGTCACCTACCAGGTCCCGGAAAGCGATCGGTACAACTACCCGGAGGGTTATCTGCGCGCCCGCCTCATCGGAATGCTGGGCGGGCGCGCCGCCGAAGAGATCGTCTTCGGGACCCGCACGACCGGCGCACAGAACGATATCGAACAGGTCACCGAGCTCGCGCGCAACATGGTCACGCGCTGGGGCATGAGCGATCGGCTCGGAATGGTCCAGCTGGCGCCCCGGGAGAACGCATTTCTGGGAACGGCGGAAGGGTACAGGGGTTCCCGGCCCTACGGCGAGCAGACGGCGAGTGCCGTCGACGCGGAAGTGTTCCGTATCATCCAGGAGTGCCACGAAGAAGCGATACGGCTCCTGAAGGAGCACCGCGCGGAACTCGACGCTCTCGCCCGGGCGCTCCTGGAGCATGAAACGCTCGACGAACGAGAGGTGCTCGGAGTGACGGGGCTGTCGCCCGCGCCCGCGCTGTACGGCGGAAAGCTGATGACCGAGTAAGCGACGGCCGGGGTGGTCCGATCCCCGGCCCTCCACGCCCATCAATCATGCCCCGCCATTCTCCATCCGGCCGCCAGCGCCGCCAGCCGTTCGCCGCCCGGCCGCCAGCACCGCCATACGGGCCGCGGCCACATCCACCGTGCGGTGCGTCTCCTCCTCGTACAGGACCTCGCCTCCCACTACCGTCAGTACCACGTCCGTTCCGCGCGCCGCATGGAAGAGTGTCGCGACCGGGTCGTGTACGGGCAGCGTATGCGGCGCCCCGATGGACACCGCGCACAGGTCCGCCTCCTTCCCCGGTTCCAGCGTGCCGATCTGGTCGTCGAGACCCAGCGCACGCGCACCCTCGATCGTCGCCAGGC
>CAZWJE010000067.1:0-16856 GCA_964634395.1 uncultured Gemmatimonas sp.
GCCGCCGGAAATTATTGTCGGATGAACAAATCAGTCTTGACCCGACTAGCTTCAATGAGGCCGACGGCCAAGGCCGCCGGAAATGCCAAGCGGGACGAACTGCTGACGGAGACGAAGAAGGCGCTTCAATGAGGCCGACGGCCAAGGCCGCCGGAAATCCAGGGACCGCACGAGCCGCCGAGCGCCTCCATCGCGCTTCAATGAGGCCGACGGCCAAGGCCGCCGGAAATGGGACCGCCGGCGCCATGCAGGCTCTGGTACGCAGTCGCGCTTCAATGAGGCCGACGGCCAAGGCCGCCGGAAATTACGCGATCGTCGAGTGGGAGCCGGGCCGATTCGAGGCTTCAATGAGGCCGACGGCCAAGGCCGCCGGAAATTACCGTCCCCTGACTCAATACGTTCTCGACCGTCAGGTGCTTCAATGAGGCCGACGGCCAAGGCCGCCGGAAATGGCCCTTCTGGAACTTCAACTCCCGCAACAACCTGCGCCGCGCGCCGCGAGACCCTCTCCGAAATCCACCGACAACAGCTGACTCCCAGGCCGCCATCGTACTCCTATCGCCTTGTGGGAAACAACCTTCGAGAGCCCCCCGGGGTTCGCGCACCACACCGCCGCTCGCGCACCCATCGCTCTCGGCCCCGACTCCGAACTCAGACCACAACTGTCCGTATATGAGGCTGGTAGCCTCGACCCACCACCTCCAACCCCTCGTCCAGCGGCCGGGCAGCCACACCGAGATCCACGATCAGCACCTGGTCCTCGGCGGCATTCACCACCCTCCGTAATCGCGACCGCAGTTGAACCAGCTCGCGCTCGTTCAACTCACAGAAGAACACGCTGTACTGCGCGTGATCCCCGGCCCCATGCAGCATCTTGAAGATCGTCGTCCGGCGTTTATCGTCGGAGACGTCGTAGGTGACAAGATAGTGGCGTCTCGACATGGGGGCTACCGAACCGTAATACCCGTATAGCCGGGCACGTCGCCGCGCAACCATCGCGACAGGAGCCGGGCCTGCAGACGGATCATGCTCCGCCAGGAGCAGCGGTAATCGAAGACCGGATGGGTCACGAGTTGGTCGAGCCTCGCCTCATACGCGCGGATGAACGCCTTGCGTCCGATATCCGTGAGCATGCACGAGGCGTTCGAGCGGATGAAGCTCCGCGCCGTCACCATCCCCGTATTGATCGCGGTCATCACGGCGCTGTCGACGATGACCGCCCGGAACTCCTCCATCAGATCGAGGGCCAGTGAGGGCCGCCCATGCCGGGGTCGATGGTAGAGTCCCCACCACGGATCGAGTCCTTCCGCGAGCAGCGCGACGGTACACTCCTTGGCGAGAAGTGCGTAGCCGAATGACAGGAGTGCGTTGACCGGATCACGGGGAGGGCGCCGATTCCGCGATTCGAAGTCCCAGACCGCGTCGAAATCCCTCGGCCGGAGGATCGCCGAGAACGCTGAGAAATAGAGGGCGGCGATCCCGCCTTCCAGCCCGAGCAGCACATCCGTCGACTGTGCCCGATCCACCTTCCGGGCGAGGGTCGACATCCGTTCGATCACTTCCTCAGGCCTGGGCCGCGCGTTGCGAAGGAGGAGAGTCCGCTGGTTGACGGCCTTCGCCCGAACGATCGCCGACGCGAAATCCAGGACCCGGGCCTCGTCCGCCGCAGCGGCGAATTGTGCCGCCCGGTCGAATGAGTTGCGAAGCGTGATCCCGCTCGTGACCCCGTAGAACCAGTGACCGCGGGATAGATGGACGATCGGGACGGAAGCTTCGCAGAGGAGGTGCACCGTCTGAGCGGTGATCCCCACGTTTCCGCAGAGCACGAGGTGGCTGACATCCTTAAGCCGCGCACGACCCAGTTCCTCCGTCCCCTTGCTGACCACGAGCACCTCGGCCCGCTTTCCGACCCGAGCGCCCTGCTCCTGCACATAGAAGGGTAGCGCGTCATCCCTGGCGGGGTAGAGCCTGCGCACTTCGTCGTGCTGATCGTGCTCGTCCGCGGGAGGGACCGAGCGGAGGGCGAGGGTCTCGTCGGGGAGGCATATCCCGGAGAGCGAGCAGCCATTGCATTTCGGACTGTCGTCCAGCGGCGCGGGGATTTCCGTTGTACGCTGTGCCGCTCTCGCGTCCGCGATCAGTTCCAGCGTTCGCGTCTCGAGTTCCGGGGTGAACGCGACATCGACGCGTGTCTTCGATCCGGCGAAGTAAAGGACACCGTGATCCGTCCGGTAGCCATGCTCACGCAGGAGGAGTCCCTGCGCCATCAACTGAACGCGCTCGGGCTCCCAGCTCCGTTCGGGATTGTCCGGAACCCGTCCACGTTTCGTCTCGACCGGGACGGCCTCGTCGCCATACGTCGATACCAGGTCGAGCTTCGCCGTGAGGCCGAGTATCTCCGATCCCAGGCTCACCGACCTGGAGATTTCGGGCGGCGCGTCACCGTCGTCAGGAGCGGGTGCCTGTCCGTTGTCCGCGCCCGGATCCGCGCCCGGATCAGGAAGAACGTGATCGAGTCGATCGACCCGTCGATGGACTTCCTTGCCTTCGAGCGTGTAGACATTGTCCGCCCACCTCCCCTCCACGTGCATGAGGTGGAAGAGTCGAGGACAGTAGGCATACTCATTGAGCATGCGAACTGGAAGCAGTTCGGCCGCGAGCGTATCCATGGCAAGGGTTGCTCGAGGGGGACTCCGCCATAGTGCCTCCGCGTGTGCGGAGGCTGTCGTCTCCACCTGATTTTCGGGCGTAAGTTGTTGATTGGTTAGCGAAATCCGGGGTTGCGAACGCTCCCGGGCACCAACGTGAAGGCGCTTCCAATTGAAGATCGGATCCCCGGCACAGGCGCTGCTTGTCGGCTGAATGCGAGATTCGGGATCGGCTGAATGCGAGAATCGAGAGCGGCTGAATGGTAGATTCGGGATCGGCTGAATGTCAGAATCCGTTCGGGCCGAAGTCCGGATCCGAGGCCGAACGTCAGAGTGCGCGTCGGTCAAACGTCAGAATCCACGCCGGCCGAATGTCGGGCTCCCGGTCGGCTGATGTCGGAACCGCGGGCAGCGGGGTGTGGGACTCCGGGTCGACGGATGACCGATCTCACCGCGGCCAAAGGCCCCGGGTCGAGCGCTGGCGTCCGAGCCCTCCGCTTGCCCCGCCCCCGCCCCGCGCCCTACCTTCGCCGTCCGCCGCCCGGCCCGCGCGGGCTCGTCTCCGGCACCCCGCTCGCCACCGGGCAGCCACGCCGACCCTGACCGCCGCCCCATCGTGAAACTGCGCGTCCCGTCCATACTCGACCCGAACCAGAGTCCGCGGATGATCGCCGGCCCACCTCCGGCCCCGGGCGCGGCGCGCACGGGCTACTCGTTCGGCACGGGACCCGTCTTCCTGGCGAGCTTCTCGACGATCCTCGGCGCCATCCTCTTCCTCCGCTTCGGTTACGCGGTAGGCAACACGGGAATGCTCGGCGCGTTCGCGATCATCGTCCTCGGTCACATGGTGACGATCCCGACCGCGCTCGCCATCTCCGAGATCGCGACGAACCGGCGGGTGGAGGGCGGCGGCGAGTACTTCATCATCTCGCGCTCGTTCGGCCGAACGATCGGCGGGGTGATCGGGATCTCGCTCTTCATCTCCCAGGCGATCTCGGTCGCGTTCTATCTCGCCGCCTTCGCCGAGGCGTTCTCGTTCACGGAGCCCTGGTTCCTGCAGGCGGCGGGATGGTACGACCCGCGGATCATCTCGATTCCCGCGGCGGCGATCCTGACCTGGTTGATCATCACCCGCGGGGCGGCACTCGGCGTGTCGGCGCTCCTCGTCATCACCGTCGTGCAGAGCATCGCGATCCTCGTCTTCTTCCTCGGCGGGGCACCTCCCGGCGTGGAGATCGAGCGGCCGCTCCTGCTCGCCACCGGTCCGGGCACGGACGCGTTCATGGTCGTCTTCGCCATCTGCTTCCCCGCTTTTACGGGGATGACGGCGGGGGTGGGGCTCTCGGGCGACCTGGCGAACCCGCGCAAGTCGATCCCGGCGGGGATCCTCTCGGCCACGCTGGTGGCCGCGATCGTCTACGTCGGCGTGGTCGTCAAGCTGGCGACCTCGGCGACGCCGGAGATGCTCATGACCGACCAGTTGGTCATGGCGCGGATCGCGATCTGGGGACCGGTCGTGCTCATCGGGCTGGCGTGCGCGACGTTCTCTTCAGCGTTGGGCTCGATCCTCGTCGCGCCGCGCACCCTGCAGGCGCTGGGGGGCGACGACTTCGTGCCCTGGTCGAAGGTGAACGAGTTCGTGCGCGCCGGGATCGGCGCCGCGAACGAGCCGCGCAACGCGACGCTGCTGACGATGGTGATCGCGGGGACGATGCTCCTGCTCGGCTCGATGGACACGATCGCCCGCATCGTCTCGATGTTCTTCATGGTGACGTACGGATCGCTCTGCACGATCTCTTTCCTCGAGCACTTCGCGGCGCGGCCGGCCTATCGTCCCTCGTTCAAGTCGAAGTGGTACGTGAGCCTGATCGGCTCGGTGATGTGTCTGCTGCTGATGTTCCTGATGGATCCCCTCTTCGCGACCGCCGCGATCCTCTTCATGGTGCTGCTCTACTTCACCCTGACGCGATCGAGAGAACTGGCGGGCGCGGAACTCGACAGCGGGATCGCGGCGATCTTCCAGGGCGCGATGGCGCAGGCGACGCGCTTCCTGCAGATCAAGTTGCAGAGCACCCACGCGACGGACTGGCGGCCGTCGATCATCATGATTTCCGGCCGGACGTTCGATCGCAGCCCGCCGCTGCATTTTCTCGTCTGGCTCTGCAAACGCTACGGATTCGGGACGTATGTCCACTTCGTCCCGGGACTGCTCGACCGCGAGACCTACGAGGCCGGGGAGCGAGTGCTCGATCAGCTGATCCGTGAACCGCTGATCCAGCACAGTGGGATCTACATGGACACGATGATCAGCCCGTCGCTGCGGTCGGCGCTCGCGCAGACGCTGCAGGTCCCGGGCGTGTCCGGCGTGAGGAACAACACGATCCTCTTCGAGTTCTCCGAGCATGACCCGCCGGAAGTCCTCGAAGAGGTGATGCTCGGCTGCCAGCTGGCCGCCGCGACCGGGATCAACCGGCTCGTCCTGCGCCACGGCGACTATTTCTTCGGCGGGAAGCGGAAGATCCACGTCTGGCTCACCTGGCACGATTACCGGAACGCGAGCCTGCTCATCCTGATCGCCTACATCCTGCTCGCTCATCCGGACTGGGAGCGGGCCGAGATCACCATCTTCGCCGCCTACCCGGAGACCGAGGTCGCCGAGCGGACACGGCAGCTGTTGAAGATGATCGGCGAGGGGCGGATCCCGATCTCGCCGAAGAACGTGGACATCATCCCGACCACCGACCAGTCCAACTTCCAGGAACTCGTGATGGAGCGCTCCGCGAACGCGGACATCGTGCTGCTGGGCTTCACCTCCCAGCGGCTGCGCGAGCTCGGGAACGAGGTGTTCGGGCGGCACGCGGGCCTGCGCGACGTGCTGTTCGTGAACGCGGAGGAGGAGATCTTCATCGAGTAGGCGGGGGAAGGGGAAGCGTCGGCCGATCGGCCTTGCCGACGCCGGCGGACGACCCTATCCTTCGCGTCGACATAGACGAATGGGGCCCACGGAAGACCGGTGTGAGACCGGCGCGGCCCCGCCACTGTGAGAGGCTGCGCGTTTCGGCGCGCACGTAGCCCGCTCGGATCCGCCACCGGGTGATGGTCACCCCGGGAAGGCGAGCGAAGCTGCCTCGAGTCAGGAGACGAGCCCCGTTCGTGCCCGCTGGCAAACCCCTCGAGGGAGGGGAGCGGGGCCGCCCTGTTCGGCTCTCGTCGTCATCCGACGCGTCGATCGAGGCGCCGCCCCCCCGTTCTCCCGACCATCGGGAAGGACGGGTTTCTTGTTTTCAGTGCGCGACACGGTCCCGGGGAAACGCTCGGTCCGGAAATGGATCGGCTTTCACCCGCGTCGAAACGGGGCGCCAGGCGACCGCCGTCCCTCGGCGATCCCACCGTTCGTCGCCGCGATCCCGCTCGCTTTCGCGCTCCTCACCTGGGTCGCCTTTCCGGCGCGCGTCGCGGCGCAGTTCCCGGGGGAGCTGCGAGGGCACGTCGTGTCTGCCACGACGGGCGCACCCGTATCCGCCGCGCTCATCGACCTGCCGAATCTCGGGCGTACCGCTCTGACCGACGGGACCGGGACGTTCCACCTCCGCGGCCTGGAGCCCGGGCTCCATGAGATCGTCGTGAGGCGGATCGGGTTCACGACCTGGACGGGAGAGATCGAGGTCTTCAACGGTCGTGTCACGACACCGCGCATCTCGCTGGAAACCGCGCCGATCACCCTTTCAGGGGTCGATGTCGTCGCCGACGCGGGGGTGGGCCCGGGCGCCACCGCCGGGCTCGCCACCACCCGTTTCGGCCGGGACGAGATCCAGCGGCAGGGAGCCCGCACCGTCGGCGACGTCGTCCGGCGGATACCCGGCGCGACCGTCCGCGAGGACGGACCCGGCGGCGCGCAGACGATCAGCATCCGCGGAAGCGACCCCGACGCGGTGCTCGTCCTGCTCGACGGTGTCCCCATCAACGACCCGGTGACCGGCGTGGCGGATCTGAGCGCGGTACCGGCGGGCACGATCGAATCGGTCACGGTACTCGCCGGCGCGCTGGGTGCCCGATACGGCGCGCGCGCGCAGGCCGGGGTCGTGCTCGTGGAGACGCGGGCGCCGGGAGCCGGTGCGGAGGTCTGGTCGACCCTCGGCTCGCTCGGTGAGTGGGGCGTCGGCGGCGAAGCGGGGGCGTCGGTGGGTCGCGCGTTCGCGCTCAGCGCGGGAGGGGCGACGCGCCGGGTCAGCGGTGAGTTCGACTTCCGAAGGGTGCCCGGGGTCGACGAGACGATCGTTCGACGCGTCAACGCGGACGTGACGGAACTCGGGGGATTCCTGGCGGGGAGAGCCCCATTCGCGGGTGGCGAGATCCGCCTCCGCGCCGGCGCTGAAACACTCGAGAGGGGAATCCCCGGCCGGGGATACGCACCGTCGCGGGAGGCGCGGCAGGAGCTGGAACGTGCACGCGGCACGTTCGGCTGGCGACGATCGGGCGAGCGCATGACCGGGACGCTCTCGCTCGCGGCCGTCCAGCAGCGGGCACGTTACCGGGACCCTTCCCCCCCGATCAGTCTGCCGTACGACGACGTCACCCGCGCCCGGTCGTGGGAGGCCCGCGGCGAGATCGGTCGGATCGGTGAAGGATCCCTCGTCGGCCTCGCTGGTGACGCGGAATCGGGGACCGGTCCCACGGTGCGCCGTCCGAGTCTCCGCGCCCACGGCCTTGGCGTCGAGATCCTGCGCCAGCGGGTGGACGCCACGTCTCTCGCCGACGGCGAACCACGCGCGCGCACCGATTTCGGCGGGTTCGCGCATGCCGCCCTCGGCACCGCGATCGGAAGCTGGGACGCGGAACTCTCCTTCCAGGGACGCGTCGATCGCGGCGCCTTTGATCACGGCCCGGACGGCGGCTCGACCACCGAGCCCCGAACCGGCGCGGACACCGACCGCTGGTTCGTCAATCGGGCGGTAAGCGCCCGTCTCACCAGCGAATCCGTCACACTCCACGTCAGCAACCGCAGCGGTTACAGCCCGCCCTCACTCGGGGATCAGTTCTTCCGCGAAGGGGTGGCCGTCGCGCCTAACCCGGAACTGCGAGCGGAACGAATTCCCTCGGAATGGGAGGCCGGCGCGTCGGTCACGGGTCGCGTGCCCGGAGCGCTCGACGCCGCCGCCGGGGTTCGTGCCTTCCGGGGCGACATCCGGGGAATGATCATCTGGCTCCCTGATTTCCGGTTCGTCTGGAGCCCGCGCAACGCCGACGTGAAGCGCCGCGGCGTCGAGTCGTGGGCGGAAGTGACGCACCCGGGGCTCGGGCTCGGCCTGAATGTCTCCTGGGCGGTCGCGGCCGTCACCCTCGACCGGCCAGGAACCGACGACGACGACGCGCAGGTCGCCTATCGCCCCCGGCACACGGGCCTCGTCACCGCCCGCTGGGAGCGGGGTTCGTGGCGGTCGGAGATCGCCGCCAGCTTCACCGGCACGCGTTACCCGGCCGCGGCGGAAGTGAATCCCCTCGACCCGTTCTGGACGCTGGCGATCTCCGCCGGGCGTGAATGGTCACTGGGCGGGTTCGCGATCGACACGGCCGTCCACGTCGACCGTCTGCTCGACGAGAAGGACTCGCTCATCTTCGGCTTCCCGGAAGCCGGCCGCCGGATCCGGATCGAGGCGCGCTTGCGCCCGGCCGGCTCCCTTTCCCCTACAGGAGAATCATGGTGATCAATACACTCCGCGCGCTCAGGCGCGAGGCGTCTCGCGTCCGGTCAACGACGGTGGCCCTCTTCGCGCTGGTCCTGCTCCTCGCCGGTTGCGGTGAAGACCCGGTTGGGCCGGTTGGGGGTGAACCGACGGAGGTCGCGGTGGTGCTGAACAGCCTGGAGCGTTCGCTCACCGTCGTACCGGTCGACGCACCGGCGGACGCGTACACGATCGGGCTCGCGCCCGAAGGCTCGCCGGAAGTCGTCGCGGTCCGCGGACGGATCGCGGTGGTCCCGCTCGGCGCCCTCTATCCGTTCGCCGCCGTCGTCGACCTGCGCGCGCGCGCGGTCATCCACACCGTGGCGCTCCCCGTCGGCGGCGCCACCGGGGCGGCGTTCCTCAACGACTCGATCGCCCTGATCGGCAACCCGGACCTGAACACGGTCACGCCGGTGAACGTGGTGCGGGGTACGGCGGGAGCGGAGATCCCCGTGGGGATCTATCCGCACAAGATCGTCGAACACGGGGGTCGGGCATACGTACTCAACGCCAACCTCGAGGGCTGGATGCCCGCTGGCCCAGGCAGCGTGTCGGTGATCGATGGGTCACTCGCCGTGGTGGATTCGATTCCGCTGACCGGCGAGAACCCCGGTGCCGGCGTGATCGGCGACGACGGGCGGCTCTGGATCGTCCAATCCGGCGCGTTCGGCGCGAACAACGGCGCTCTCTCGGCCGTCGATCCGGCAAGCGGCCAGGAGATCGCCCACTTCACCGGCTTCGGTGACTTCCCGGGCGGAATCACGGCCACGGCGGGTCGGATCTTCGTCAGTTCGTACAGTGTGGGGATCCTGGAATGGAACCCCGCCACCGAGACGTTCGTGCGCGGGCCGGATAACCCGATCGCTCCCGCCAGCATCCCTCCCGTCGCCAGCATCGGCGTCGACTCGGAAGGCCGGCTCTACGCCGTCACGCCCGGCGAATGCATCGATCCGGGCCGGCTCCTCCGCATCGGAGCGTCGGGTGACCAGGTCACGCTGGACGCCCCGGTGGGAATCTGTCCGTTCGGGCTCGCCTTCACCGTTCTCGAGCAAGATTAGGGGAGAAGAGCTCCGGGCGCCCGGCCGGTCAACCGCGCGCGACGAGTCGGGCGCCTTTTCGACGACGACGATCGCCGGACGACGGCCGCGACACGGGTGAAGGGATGGATGGTTCGGATCGGGCCGGGCGAGAAACCCATCAAACTGAAAGCGCGCGAGACGTCTGACGTCTCGCGCGCTTTCCCGAGGAGACTACCGCTCCGCCGCCAGGGGGAGCGCGACGGGCGAGTCCGCCACGAACCCGTGTAGCGCCTGGCGCAGTTTCGCGCGGCCCCGGTGCAGGAGTACCCGCTGGTTGGCCTCGGAAAGCGCCAGGATGCCGCGGACTTCGCCGGCCGATCGACCTTCCACGTCGCGGAGTTCCACGACCTCTCGCTGGCGGCTGGGCAATTCAGCGATCGCCGTCTGTACGCGGGTATGCACTTCGCGCGCGAGCAACTCTTCCTCCGGTGTCGGCGACCGCCAGGCGGGGTCACGCCAGGGAGGCGCCGTCGCGGCACCCACCGGCAGCGCGAACTCGGGGTCACCACCGCCGCCGAAGCCCGTGGCGGGACTGGCCATTTCGGCGATGGGGCGTAGTCGCGAGAACGGAATCGTCCGCGCTTCCCGACGGGCACGTGTCCTGGCCCGGTTCACGAGGATCCGGAAGATCCACGTCTTCAGCGACGACCGGCCCGCGAAACGGTCCAGGCCGTCGAGCACGGCGAGCCACGTGTCCTGCACGACTTCCTCCGCGTCGGCCCGGCTGTCCACGTAATGACTGGCCAGGCCCAGGAGAGCGGCGTCATACCGCTCGAGGAGCGCCTCGAAGGCGCCTTCATCACGATCGCGGAGCGCGCGGAGCAGTCGCTGCTCGTCTTCCGCGTCAGGCGCGATCACGGGCGGCGGAGCGGCGGGCGGCGGCAGTGCGACGTTCGACAGCGTGCCGACCCGCTCGCTCGGCAGCCGCAACGCCTGGCTGATGGGGTTCATGGTCCCTGCTTCCGTGTTGGATATGAAAACGCACCGGACCCGATTCGATTCCTGTGTCGAACCCGGGCCCGGTGTCGAAACACGCGATGGCGACAGCGACCGGCGGACGGCACCTCGTCATACGGTGCCTTCCGCCGGTCGCTGCATCTTCTCACCATGCACGCGCGACGATCCGTCGGCGCGCTACGTTTCAACTCCTACACCAGAGTTTCGGCAAAGTGCGCTCGGACTCGCACTCGAACACAATCCGCCGGGCCGACGACACGACCACGCCCGGGCGATGCGTGATCCGCCCCCCGAAACGGAGACGATCCGTCCGCGAGCGAGCGGCTCAGTGTAACGAATTCACCCCCTCGATAGACTATACCTTATAGAAGGAGCCCGCGTCCCTGACGATGCCGAGCCACGAAGCGAGCAAGTGGCTCGGCTTTCGTACATACTCGCGCGGCGGAACCCGACCCGAAAACGGTCGGGTGATGGACGGTCGGCGCACGAATTCACCCGCTCATGGAGCAAAGACATGATCACGGAACTGAGAACCCGATTGGAGCGGGAAGCCGACGCGCACCGACGGGAGAACGGAGTCAACGAGGCGAGCCGGGTCGAACGCCTGCTCGCCGCGCTGCCGCATCTCGAGACGGGCTCGATCCAGCCCGGGCGTGCGGGGTTCGGCTCGGAAGTCAAGCTTCGCGACCTGGACTCGGGCGCCGAGTTCGACTCGCTGCTGCTCAGCGGTGACCGGATCGACGTCGACGCCGGGGAGGTCTCGCTCGCGTCGCCGATCGGACAGGCGCTGCTGGGTCGGCGCGTGGGGGACGAGATCAGCGTGTCGACCCCCCGCGGTCAGCGGCGGTTCCAGTTGCTCGCGCTCACGACCATCCTCCAGTCGCTCGGGATGGAGACCGCGTCGCGCCCCGCCACCTCGGCGGCGACAGTCCGTCCCCGACGGGATGAGGGTCCGCCACGACCGAAGGCCGGCCGGGCCCGCGCTCCTCGCTAGGACCCCGCTCTCACCAAGCCACCGCCGCACGGCATCGTCGCGGCGGTGGTGCACGCTCCTCCCGCGCCGACCCCGTCATCAACGGGGGAACACCGCGCCGCTTCCCACGATAAAAATCCTGTTCCACACGCGCCCCGATCGCTAGCTTGGGGCGCGAAGCGTGGCGCCCCGCCTCGCGGTCGCTCTCCCTCACGAGAGCCCCCGAAGCCCCCTCAACGATCCGCGGCGCGTCCCAGGGCAGGGCGACGCCACGGTCACCCGGGACCCACCCCCCTTCACTTCCGCGCCCTCGACCGCGGGAAAGGAACCGCCCCATGCGACATCCCTTCGTTCAACGCCTCTTCGCCGCCTCGTTACTGCTGGGTTTCACCGCCACCATGGCGGCGGGACAGGCGCACACCCACGCGGATCCCGTCGCCATCGAGATCATCGATCGGCCGGTCTCCTTCTCCGAACAGCGCAAGGCGGGGATGCTCGAATACGTGGAGGATCATTACGGCATGCGCGTGGACAACCTCGATTTCACGCCGCGCATGATCGTCCTCCACTGGACCGCGATCGAGTCGCTCGAAGGGACGTTCAACACCTTCGACCGCGAAACGCTCGCGGGTCGCGACGATATCGCCGGCGCGGGTGACGTCAACGTCTCCATCCAGTTCGTCGTCGACAAGGACGGCTCGATCTACCGGCTCCAGCCGGAAACATGGATGGCCAGACACGTCATCGGGCTGAACCACGTCTCGATCGGGGTCGAGAACATCGGCACCGGTTCGCGCACGAGCGACACGCTGACCGACGAGCAGATCGAGGCCAACGTCGAGCTCGTCCGCTACCTCGTGGCCAAATATCCGACGATCGAGTACGTCATCGGCCACCACGAGTACCAGCTGTTCGACGGGCATCCGCTCTGGGCCGAACTCGATGAGGGGTACCGGACCTCCAAGATCGATCCCGGCGACCGCTTCATGACCGCCGTGCGAGAGGGTGTCAGCGATCTGAGGTTGATGGGGCCTCCGACGCAGACTCCGTAGCCGCCGCGTGCTCGTCGCCCGGGGGTCAGAGTCGGCCGTTAAGGGCCGGGAGCCGGCATCGCGAAGTTGAGATCGGGGCCTCCGAGGACGTGTGGCGATCAGGAGATAGCGAACGGGAAAGGGCTCGAGTGATCGAGCCCTTTCCCGTGTCTGACAACCAGTGGCCGACTGTCGACCTTCCACGCGATCCGGGGCGCCGGACGGGTCCCCCCTCCCGTTACAGCGGCGTTCCTTCCGGTACCCGCACCGCGGGGAAGCGTTGGACGATCTTGTGGATCGCCTCGCTGAGCTGGTCCGCGTAATCGTCTGGATCCTCCGAGACCGTCATCTCCCCGGTACCCCGCCAGAGCAACCGGTCGGTGTCCGGGTCGACGACGTCGATCACCACGATCGCCTCCGTCCGCTCCTCCACGTATCCGCGCCGGTATCCGTAGGGGCCGCGATAGGCGTCCACCTCGAGCTTCTCCCGCGCCTGCACGTAGAAGGCGACATCGAGATCCGCGTCCGTGCTCGTCATCCGGTAGCCGCGCGCCTCGAACGCCCGCGCGACATCATCCCGCGCCATCTCGTCGATGATGGAGTTGTTGAGCATCGGCACGGCCGTGGAGATCGTTTCGACGGTCCCCACATCCCGATCCCGGAGCGAGACCAGGCGGATCGTGGCTCCTTCCGCCGGCTCTTCCAGGACCCGGAACGTTGAACGTCCGGTGAAGTCGGCCCCGGGTGACCGGAGACTGTCGACCTGCAGGGTCGAACAACCCGACGCGGCGAGGACGACGGCCCCGCACAGAATCATCCCCGACCGGACCCCGCCTCGACGTTGCGCTCTCACCTTATATCGTGCTGACCTCACGCGATCCTCCTCTCATTGATCGGCCCGGGCCGCCGGGACCGCCCGTGACCACCTCTCCCCCCCAGGCTCCCGCCATCCGTCCCGGCCGGATTGTCCTCCTGGCTCGGCTGGGCGCACCCGTTCCACGCCGTCGCCGACGCCGGCTCCCGCTCCCCCGGCGAACCGACCCCTGGTGCGGCCGGGCGTCACTCGGGACTTTGGGACAATCCTCTATCTGTTTGATATGACGTTGTTTAGGGCACTTTCCGTACCCACCCGGCGCGCCCCCCCCACCGTTCCGGCGTCGTTTCAATCCCAGGAGAGCGCGGCCGCCGACTGGTACTCGGTCACCGTGGTCTCGAAGAAGTTCTTCTCCTTCCGCAGATCGATCGCCTCGCTCATCCAGGGGAACGGGTTGGGCGACCCGTACCGGGGCGCGAGCCCGATCCGCTCCAGGCGGCGGTCGGCGATATGCCGCACGTAGTCGCGGAAGAGGCCCGCGTTGAGGCCGAGGATTCCGCGCGGCAGACAGTCCTCCGCGTAGGCGATCTCGAGTTCGACCGCCCGATCGATCTTCTCGCTCAGCCGCTCGCGCAGCGTTGGCGTCCACACCTCGGGGTTCTCCGCGACGATGCCGTTGATCAGGTCGATCCCGAAGTTCAGGTGCGTGCTTTCGTCGCGCAGGATGTACTGGAACTGTTGCCCGATGCCGGTCATCCGGTTCTGCCGATGGAAGGAGAGCATCATCGCGAACCCCGAGTAGAAGAAGATCCCCTCCATGATCACGTAGAAGCCGACGAGGTTCTCGAGGAAAGTCGCCACGCCTTCGGGCGTCCCGGTGGTGAAATCGGGCTCCATGAGCGCCGCCGTGAGCCCCATGTCGAACTCGTCCTTGCCCGCGATGGAGTTGACCTCGCGGTGCATGGTGAAGATCTCCTCGCCGTCGAGGCCCAGGCTCTCGACGATATAGTGGAAGCAGTGAGTATGGATCGCTTCCTCGAACGCCTGACGCAGGAGGTACTGTCGGCACTCCGGGTTGGTAACGTGTCGGAAGATCGCCAGCACGATGTTGTTGGCGACCAGACTCTCGGCCGTCGAGAAGAAGCCGAGGTTGCGCAGGATGACCCTGCGCTCGTCCTCGGTGAGATCATCTCCTTTCCAGGTCGCGACGTCCCGGCCCATCGGCACCTCCTGCGGCTGCCAGTGATTGCGGTTGCCGTTGAGGTAATGCTCCCAGGCCCAGTGGTACTTCAGAGGCATCAACTGGTTGACGTCGACGACATCCGCGTTGATCAGTCGCTTTTCAGACATGGTACAGTGCTCTCGTCATGTGGGATTCATAAGGGCGGGGGGTCCCCCCGCCCACGATTTCATTGACAGGCTTCACAGCTTCCATCGAGGTCGCAGACAGATCCGTTGGCCAGCGGGGTCGTCGTCGGTGTCGTCTGGATACGCGGGTCCACCCCGTCCCCCCCGCGCTCGACCCGGATCGTCGACGAAGCACTTCGCGACTTCATCCAGCGCGGCTGGATCCCGTGGCGGTTGACGTCCACCGTGCTCGCCTCCACGCCCCCCGCGCCCATCGTGCGCAGGTAGTACGTCGTCTTCAGTCCGGACTCCCAGGCCAGCTGGTACATCTCCGAAAGCCGCCGGCCGCTCGGCTGGTCCAGGTAAAGATTCAGCGACTGCCCCATATCGATCCACTTCTGTCGGCGCGCGGCGCAGCGAATCAACCATTCCGGCTCGATCTCGAACGCCGTACGGTAGCGATCCTTCAGTTCGTCGGGGATCCGGTCGATCTCGCGGAGCACGCCGTCGTGGTACTTGAGGTCCTCGACCATCTCCGCGTCCCAGAGACCGAGCGCGCGGAGGTCGTGGACGAGGTGACGGTTGAGGGCGGTGAAATCACCCGACAGGTTGCTCCGGACGTAGAGGTTCTTGTAGGCCGGCTCGATCGACTGCGAGACGTCGCAGATGTTCGCGATCGTCGCGGTGGGCGCGATGGCCATTACGTTGCTGTTGCGCATTCCGTGGGTGCGGACGGCGGCACGGACCGGAGCCCAGTCGAGCCTGCCTCCCCGCTCGACCCTGACCGGCACCCCCCGCTCGGCCTCGAGCACGTCGAGCGTGTCGATCGGAAGCAGTCCGCGATCCCATTTCGAGCCGGTGTAGCTCTCGTACGCCCCTCGTTCCTTCGCCAGCTCCGCCGAAGCCAGGATCGCGTGCCACGCGATCACTTCGGTGCTCTCGTCCGCGAACTCGACCGCCGCCTCCGACGCCCAGGAGATTCCCGATCGGTAGAGCGCGTCCTGGAATCCCATGAGCCCCAGGCCGACCGGGCGATGTCGCAGGTTCGCCGCCCGCGCCTCCGGGATCGGGTACAGGTTGATGTCGATCACGTTGTCGAGCATGCGAACCGCGGTCCGCACCGTTCGCCCGAGCCGTTCCGCGTCGAGGCCATCGGGGCCGATGTGCGCGGCGAGGTTCACCGAACCGAGGTTGCAGACGGCCGTTTCGTCGCGGCTGGTGTTGAGCAGGATCTCGGTGCACAGGTTGGAGTTGTGCACGACGCCGGCATGGTCCTGCGGAGATCGCGCGTTCGACGGATCCTTCCAGGTCAGCCATGGATGGCCGGTCTCGAAGAGCATCGCGAGCATCCGGCGCCAGAGGTCGACGGCCCTCACCCGGCGGTGGAGCGGAATCGCGCCCTCACCGGCGAGGCGCTCGTATTCCACGTATCGGACCTCGAACGCGGCGCCCCAGAGGTCATGCAGGTCGGGTACGTCGCTGGGCGAAAAGAGCGTCCACTCTCCGTTCTCGCGGACTCGTTTCATGAAGAGATCGGGGATCCAGTGGGCCGTGTGCATGTCGTGCGTCCGGCGCCGGTCGTCTCCCGTGTTCTTGCGCAGCTCCAGGAACTCCTCGATGTCGAGGTGCCAGGTCTCGAGGTAGGCGCAGATGGCTCCCTGCCGCTTCCCCCCCTGGTTGACCGCGACCGCCGTGTCGTTGGCGACCTTGAGGAAGGGGATGACACCCTGGCTGACGCCGTTCGTCCCCCGAATGCGGGCGCCCAGCGCGCGGACCGGGGTCCAGTCGTTCCCCAGTCCGCCACTCCACTTCGAGAGGAGCGCGTCGTCGCGGATCGCCTTGAAGATGTCACCGAGGTCGTCGGGGACGGTGGTCAGGAAACACGACGAGAGCTGGGGGTGTCGTGTCCCGGCGTTGAAGAGCGTGGGCGTGGACGAGCAGAACGCGAAGGTCGAAAGCACTCCATAAAACTCGATCGCGCGGTCGGTTCGCTGGTCGGGCTCCTCGGCGAGCGCGAGCCCCATCGCGACCCGCATCCAGAACCACTGCGGCAGTTCGAACCGCGTGCCCTCCTCGTGGAGCAGATAGCGGTCGTAGAGCGTCTGCACGCCCATGAAGGCGAAGGCCAGGTCACGTTCCGCGCGCAGCGCCTCCGCGAGACGGGGCAGGTCGAACTCCAGCAGCGCCGGGTCGAGCAGACCCGCTTCCAGCCCGCGGCGAAGATATCGTTCGAAGCGGGCACCGTAGATTCGCTCCATCTCGTGGAGCGCGACGGACGTGTCCA
>CAZWJE010000068.1:0-16772 GCA_964634395.1 uncultured Gemmatimonas sp.
CGATCCGCGAGGGTGGCCGCACCGTCGGCGCCGGCGTCGTCACCGAGATCATCGAATAGGCCGCGTAATCATCGAACTCTCGACTCGCGATCACTGCCATGCGTGACAAGATCATCCTCTCCTGCACCGAGTGCAAGGAAAGGAACTACCACATGACGAAGAACAAGCGGCTCCACCCCGAACGGGTCGAGTACCGCAAGTATTGCCGGCGGTGCTCGAAGCACACGCCGCACAAGGAAACGAAGTAGACGCTCGCTGGGACGGGCGCGGGGCGTGCCTTCCGGCGCGCCCGGACCGTTTCACTGTCCCGTGCAAATACGCGCTTTGGCATGGCTGATACACTGCGGACCGTCCGGGAATTCCTCGGCGATGTACAGATCGAGCTGCAGAAGGTTACCTGGCCGGACTGGCCGCAGCTCAAGAACTCGACGTACATCATCCTGGTCTTCCTCACCGTCGTTTCGGTGCTCATCTTCGTGATGGACTTCGTTCTGAACAACGCGCTCGAGGTGGTGCGCGGGATCTTCGGAGGCTGATCGCGAATGGCTGAAGCCAGATGGTACGCGATCCAGACCTACTCGGGTCATGAGAACAAGGTCCAGCGCCTCATTCAGCGCCGGATCGATGACGAGCCGGGCGAGCCTGACGAGAAGCAGATTCAGGAAGTCCAGGTGCCGACGCAGGAGGTCGTGGAACTGCGTAACGGGAAGCGCGTCAACGTCACTCGTCGCCTCTATCCGGGCTACGTGCTGATCAAGATGATCTACTCCCAGCAGAGTTCACACCTGATCAACAATATCCAGGGCGTGATCAAGTTCCTGGGCACCGGCAGCGAGCCGCGGCCGCTCCCCGACGAGGAGCTGGCGAAGATCTTCGGCGGACCGGATGCCGCCCCCGCGCCCGAGGCCGCTCCGGTGGAGCAGATCCCCTTCACCGTCGGCCAGGTGGTCGAGGTCGTGGAGGGCCCGTTCAATGAGTTCAGCGGTACGGTCCAGGAGATCTACTCCGACAAGGGCAAGGTGAAGGTGGAAGTCTCCCTTTTCGGACGGCCGACAAGCCTGGAACTCGACTATACGCAGTTGAAAGGCTACTGAGCCCGAACCCGACCATCGGCCTCCGCCGCTGGCGACAGTTTTCGAGATAGCGATTCATGGCCAAGAAAGTCACCGGCTTCATCAAGCTTCAGGTTCCCGCGGGCGCGGCGAACCCGGCGCCGCCCGTCGGCCCCGCGCTCGGCCAGCACGGCGTGAACATCATGGAGTTCTGCAAGCAGTTCAATGCCAGAACCCAGGGTCAGCCGGGGATGATCATACCGGTCGAGATCACCGTGTACGGTGACCGGTCGTTCACGTTCATCACCAAGACCCCGCCCGCCGCCGTCCTGCTGAAGAAGGCCGCCGGCCTCTCCAGCGGTTCGCCGGCCCAGAAGCGCCAGAAGGTCGGAACGGTCACCCGTGATCAGGTCCGCCAGATCGCGGAGACCAAGTTGCCCGACCTCAACGCCGCCGATATCGACGGCGCCATGGCCATGATCGCCGGCACGGCCCGGTCCATGGGCATCGAAGTAGAGGGGTAGGAGAGGTTTTTCCGCTGACCACGGCGCGCCTGGCGACGCGCCGTGGGAGGATGATCTGATTTCGCCAACGAGGAAGCATGCCGAGGCACGGAAAGAAATTTCGATCAGCCGCGGACCGCATCCCTGAAGAGCAGCAGCAGCCGACCGCGGCGGTCGGTCTCGTGAAGGAGCTGAGCTTCGCTCGCTTCGATGAGACCGTCGAAGTGGCCGTTCGGCTCGGCGTCGACCCCAGGCACGCGGACCAGATCGTCCGCGGCACGGTGGTCCTGCCCCACGGGACGGGTCGGACGGCGCGAGTGCTGGTGATCGCGCAGGGAGACAAGGTGAAGGAGGCGGAGGAGGCCGGCGCGGACTTCGTGGGCGTCGAGTACGTCCAGAAGATCAAGGATGGCTGGGTCGACTTCGATTCGGCCGTCGCCACGCCGGACATGATGGGCCAGGTCGGCCAGCTCGGTCGGATCCTGGGCCCTCGTGGCCTGATGCCGACGCCCAAGGCCGGTACCGTCACCTTCGACGTCGGCCGCGCGGTGCGTGAAATCAAGGCGGGGAAGATCGAGTTCCGGGTGGATAAGACAGGGAACGTTCACGCCCCGATCGGGAAGGTCTCGTTCTCGGTGGACCAGTTGAACGAGAACCTTTCCGCGTTCATGGAGAACATCGTTCGCGCGAAGCCTTCAGCGGCGAAGGGTCGGTATGTTCGTGCCGTAACGGTATCCAGCACGATGGGGCCGGGCGTGCCCGTCGATGCCAACCTCTACGCGCGAGGCTGAGCCGATGAACCGAGAAACGAAGCAGGAGACCATCGCGGAGCTCCACGGGAAGCTCTCGACGGCCGCCGCCTTCTATCTGACGGACTTCACCGGTATGTCCGTCAAGCAGATGACGATCTTCCGCAATCGCCTGCGGGCCGAGGGCGTGGAGTACGTCGTCGTGAAGAACACCCTGGCACAGCGGGCGCTGGCCGACCTCGATCTGCCGGATGTCGCCGCGTTCTTTACCGGACCCACGGGTCTCGTGATCGGCCGCGACCCGGTGACCGCCGCCAAGGTGCTCTCTGACTTTACCCGCGAGTTCGACAACAAGCCCGCCGTCAAGATGGGCGTCGTCGAGGGGCAGGGCGTCGCGCCCGAACAGGTGAAGCAGCTCGCCGAACTGCCGCCGCGCGAGGTTCTCCTTGCGCAACTGGCCGGTGGTCTGCAGGCCCCCATGGGGCGCCTGGCCGGCGGAATGCAGAACCTGCTCGCCGGCCTCGCCCGGGCGGTGGATGCGCTGCGGCAGCAGCGTGAAGGACTCGAAGGCTAGGAAACGCTGGAAGAAACCGGGCGCACCATACGCACTGCGCAATAGTACATACCGCAAAACTGAGGAGCCGATCAATGGCGACCACGCTTTCCCGTGACGAACTGCTCGACGCGATCGCGAACATGACCGTTCTCGAGCTCTCCGAGTTCGTCAAGGCGTTCGAGGAGAAGTTCGGTGTTACCGCCGCCGCGCCCGTCGCCGTCGCCGCCGCCCCGGGTGGCGGTGCCGCCGCCGCCGCCCCGGTCGCCGAGGAGCAGACGGAGTTCGATGTCGTCCTGTTGGGTGCCGGCGAGAAGAAGATCCAGGTCATCAAGGTCGTTCGTGAGGTGACCAGCCTGGGCCTCAAGGAGGCCAAGGATCTCGTCGACGGCGCCCCCAAGGTGGTCAAGGAGGCCGTCTCGAAGGAGGAGGCTGATCAGATCAAGGCCAAACTCGAAGAGCAGGGCGCTTCCGTCGAGCTGAAGTAGGGCTGGCCAGAGGGTGTGCCGGAGGAAGGGGGCCATCATGGCCTCCCTCCTCCGGGTTCCTCGATCTGCCGGCCGCCACCACGGATCCTCGATTCGTGCGCGCGGTTCGTCAGAGGCTATGTTCCCTCTCGCTCGACGGAGCAATGGCACGAAGGTCGCCTGAACAAACTCATAGATTGGACCCGGACCCCGCCGGCACGACCGGTCGGGGGAGTTTGTGTTTTCCGCGGTTCACGTACGGTTACGGCCGTACCTTTTCCGGTCGCTCAGGAGGGGAGACCAACTTTGGCTACGCGCGATAAATCGATCGTCTCCTTCGCCAAGCTGACGTCGGGTATGAAGATGCCCGATCTTCTCGACGTTCAGCTGCAGGCGTTTCAAACGCTGTTGCAGACTGAAGCCGCGATCCAGGAACGCGAGGACGTCGGCCTGGAACGCGTCTTCAATGAAATTTTCCCGATCAGTGACGTGAACGGGAACTTCTCCCTCGAATTCGTCAGGTACTCGCTCGGCGAGCCCAAGTACGACATCGAGGAATGCATGGAGCGCGACATGACGTACGCGGCTCCGCTCAAGGCCACGCTGCGCCTCATCGTCTGGGAAGATGTCGGCGACGAGCGCAAGCCGAAGGACATCATCGAGAAGGAGGTCTATCTCGGTGACCTTCCGCTGCTCACGCCGCTCGGCACCTTCATCGTCAACGGCGCCGAGCGTGTCATCGTGTCCCAGCTGCACCGTTCGCCCGGCGTCGTCTTCGAAGAGACGATCCACCCGAACGGGAGCAAGCTCTTCAGCGCGCGGATCATTCCGTTTCGCGGCTCGTGGGTCGAGTTCACGATCGACATCCACGACGTCGTATCGGTACATATCGACAAGAAGAAGAAATTCCCGGCGTCAGCCCTTCTTCGGGCCGTCGGTTACAGTCGGGATTCGGACATCCTCGAACTCTTCTTCAAGCGCGAGACCATCGCGCTCGACAACCTCGAGCGTGAAACGGTACGCGACTCACGCCGCTCGGCCGAGGCGTTCCTCGGCTTCCTGGCGGAAGATGTCCCCGATCCCGCGCTGCTCGGCGAGAACGGAGCGCTCCTCTATCGCGACGTGGTTCTGCCGAAGACCGGCGAGATCTTCGAGCGCGGAACACGGCTCACCGAAGAGTCGTGGCAGACGATGCGCGAGGCTGGCATCGCCTCGATTCCGACGGCCAGTGGTGCCCTGATCGGTCGTTCGGGTGACGAGCTGACGAGCGAACTCATCGGCCGCCTCCAGCGTGCCGGCCTCGCGAACATCACGATCTATCGTGCCCACGCGCACGGCGGCACGACGCTCCGGGCGACGCTCGCCAAGGACCCGACTTCCGGGACCATCGACGCGCTCTTCGCGATCCACAACCTCCTGCGACCCGGTACCGCGCCCGGCCCGGAAACGTGGGGCGAAGATGACTTCCTCGCCGGACTTCCGCAGACTCGGCACATCTCCGATTTCCTCGCGGAGTGGAACGAGGCCGAGGAGGCGTCCCCGGAAACGCTGGGTCGCGAACAGCGCTCGACGGAAGAGCGGATGGTGCGTTTCGCGCAGGAGCGTGGAATCAAGTACGTCTGGGAGACCTTCCGCGAGGAGAAGACCGAGCGCGGCGCCAGGTCGCCGAAGGTGCTCGTCTACGATCTGGCGAAGGTCCTGAACGTCTACGCCGGCGTGTGGCGGTTGCTCTTCCAGCCCCGCGGGTCGTTCGTCGTCATGGGCGACCTCAACCCGGGTCAGAAGAACGGCCGCTTCGACTACGGAGAGTACTCCGAGGAGTCGCTGAACAAGCGGTACGACCTGGGTCGCGTGGGCCGCTACAAGATCAACCAGCGGCTGCAGCCGGATTTCGAGGCGCTCGGGTTCTCCACGCCGCCCGCCGGCATGACGGCGCTGACGGCGCAGGACGTTCTCGCGCTGCTCCTTCACCTCGTGGAACTCCATGAAGGCCGGGGCTATACCGATGATATCGACCACCTCGGCAATCGGCGGGTCCGGTCGGTCGGTGAGCTGATCGCGAACCAGTTCTCCGTCGGTCTCTCCCGCATGGCGCGGCTCGTCCGCGAGCGCATGTCGATCGTCTCGGATCCGGACAAGATCAACATCGACGACCTCGTCAACGCGCGGACGGTCTCGGCGGTGATCCAGCAGTTCTTCGGGTCCTCCCAGCTGAGCCAGTTCATGGATCAGACGAACCCGCTCGCCGAGCTGACGCACAAGCGACGTCTCTCCGCGCTCGGCCCAGGCGGCCTGACCCGCGAACGCGCCGGTTTCGAGGTCCGTGACGTTCATTATTCGCACTATGGCCGGATGTGCCCGATCGAGACCCCGGAAGGTCCGAACATCGGGCTCATCAACAGCCTGACGACCTACTCGCAGATCAACGATCTCGGGTTCATCGAGACGCCGTATCGGAAGGTGGTACGCACCATCCTCCGCTACACGTCCGAGGTAACATTGCAGGAGTCGGTCCGCGTCGTGATCGGCGAGCGTACCCGCGTTTTCGCCAAGGCGGGAGAAACGCTCGGCGCGGAGGCCGGCCGCGACCTGTTCCGGCAGATGATCGTCGGAGCGGAACTCGCCGAGGACCTCCGCGACTGGTCCGCCGTCCACCCGCGGATGCTCGCGGGAGAGATCACCCAGGCCGAGTGGCCGGCGATCTTCGAGCAGCTCCCGATCCTTGCGCGTCGGGGTGAATCCATCGGCGAGGAACTGGCTGGCCGGATCGCGGCACAGCCGGTCAACCTCGTTCGTGTCATCTCGCGCCGCGCGGGCGCCGAGCTGCGCGGGGTGGCGCCGGAAACGATCCGGAATCCCGTATCGCTGCCGGTGCAGGTGTTCAAGCCGTCAAACTCGGCCTACCTGTCGCCGCCGGGAACGGTTCTCACCGCCGAGGTGACGGAAGCGCTCCACGCCACGCAGATCGAAGGGCTCGTCGAAGCCACGCCGCCGGACGACGCGCATGATGTGGTGGGTCTCGACTTCACGACCGGTGTCCCGGCGCTTCAGCCGGGATCCGACGTGGGTCGCCTGCTTCTGGTCCCCGGCGCCAGGCCGACCTACGTCACGCCCGTGGTGACCACGATCACGGCCTGGCTCTCCGCGAACGAAGAGGAGGCCGCCCGGATCGCGCAGGCCAACGCCCCCATCAACGAGGCGGGCAACTTCGAGAACGAGTTCGTCCTCTGTCGGGAACGCGGTGACTTCCCGCTCCTCCGGCCGGATGAGATCGATTACATGGACGTGGCGCCTGACCAGCTGGTCTCGATCGCCGCGGCCTTGATCCCGTTCCTCGAGCACGACGACGCCAACCGGGCGCTCATGGGATCCAACATGCAGCGCCAGGCCGTTCCGCTGCTCTTCCCGGAGGCCCCGCTGGTGGGCACCGGTCTCGAGAACACGGCGGCCCGCGACTCCGGTGCGGTGGTCGTCGCGAAGCGCGCGGGCGTCGTGCAGGAGGTGACCGCCGATCATATCCTCATCGACACCGGCTCGCAGCAGACGGTATCGAGCAGTGAACCACTCCGGCGGCTCACGCAGTTCGACCGCTACCGCATGAAGAAGTACTGGCGGACGAACCAGGACACCGCGATCAACCAGCGGCCGCTCGTCCGCAAGGGGCAGGTCGTTCCGAAGGGGGCGGTACTGGCGGACGGCGCGTCGACGGATACCGGCGAACTGGCGCTCGGCCGGAACCTTCTTGTCGCCTTCATGCCCTGGTACGGTCACAACTTCGAGGACGCGATCGTACTCTCGGAGCGGTTGGTCCGCGACGATGTGTACACGTCGATCCATATCCAGGAGCTCGAACTCCAGGTCCGCGACACGAAGCGCGGCATGGAGGAGATCACCCGGGAGATCCCGAACGTCGCCGAGGAGTCGCTCATCGATCTCGACGAGCGCGGCGTCATCCGCATCGGCGCGCGCGTGAAGGCCGGCGACATCCTGGTCGGCAAGATCACGCCGAAGGGCGAAACGGAACTCTCTCCCGAAGAGAAGCTGCTGACCGCGATCTTCGGCGAGAAGGCGAAGGACGTGAAGGATTCGTCGCTGAAGGTGCCGCCTGGTGTCGAGGGCACCGTCATCGACGTGAAGGTATTCTCGCGACGCATCGATGACCCGCTGCTCGAGAAGGAGCATGGTCATCGGATCGGTGAACTGCGCAACTTCGAGCGTACGGAGATCGGCCGGATTTCCGAGGCGCGTGATGAAGAGATCAAGGAGCTCATCCGCGACAAGGAAGTCGCGCTCTTCCTGAAGCGTGGGACGGTCGAGCCCTATCTTCCCGAAGGTACGGCGCTCACCGCCGCGATCGTTGATGACCTCGATCTGGTGGATCTCGATCTGACCACCCTCAAGGTCACCGACCGCGAGGTCAACGAACAGCTGCGTCGGCTGATCGACGAGAGCAAGAAGCGGATCGAGCGTGTTCGGCAGCGCACGGAAGACCAGATCGACAAGGTCTTCCAGCCGGACGAGCTGCCGCCGGGTGTCGTCCAGCTCGTGAAGGTCTATCTCGCCGAGAAGCGTAAGATCTCCGTGGGCGACAAGATGGCCGGCCGACACGGGAACAAGGGCATCATCGCCCGCATCGTTCCCGAGGAGGACATGCCGTTCATGCCGGACGGGACCCCGGTCGACGTCTGCCTCAACCCGCTCGGTGTGCCGAGCCGGATGAACGTCGGGCAGATCCTCGAGACGCACCTCGGTTGGGTCGGGCGCGTGCTGGGGTTCGAGGCGAAGACCCCGGTCTTCCAGGGCGCCTCGGAAGACGAGATCGGGACGCTCATGCGCTTCGCCGGCGCCATCTGGGCCCGGGACGCGCTCGGCATCGTCCACGACGCGCCGACGTTCGACGTCTCCGACATTCGCGAGATGGCCGAGGCCGTCCGCGAAATCCCGGTCGACGAGCCACTCCCGCTATCGGGAATCGGCCGTTCGCTCGACCGGCTGGCCGTCGTCAAGAAGCTGCCGGCCGGGGTGACCGATAAACTCACCCGCCTGCGCGAGTATCTCATCGCGGCGGCGGAGGAACTCGTTTCGCGCAACGAGGATGAGCAGTCCCTCGAGGCGACGTTCCCGGCGGCCGCGGCCCTCAAGAAGTCGAAGGGCTGGGCGGGATTGAACGACGCGGTCGAGGAGCATATGCGCCGCGCGGGCCTGACGCCGGGCGGCAAGGTACGCCTTCGCGATGGTCGTTCCGGTGAGCGGTTCCTCTCCCCGGTCACGGTCGGCGCGATCTATATGCTCAAACTCTCGCACCTCGTCGACGACAAGATTCACGCCCGGAGCATCGGGCCCTACTCGCTGGTTACCCAGCAGCCGCTCGCCGGCAAGGCCCAGTTCGGCGGCCAGCGGTTCGGGGAGATGGAAGTGTGGGCGCTCGAGGCATACGGCGCGGCGCACACGCTCCAGGAGATCCTCACCGTCAAGTCCGACGACGTGAACGGCCGTTCCCGTGTCTACGAGGCGATCGTCAAGGGCGAAAACCTGCCGGAACCGGGTCTGCCCGAGAGCTTCAACGTGCTCGTGAAGGAGCTCCAGGCACTGGGGATCAGCGTGACGCTGGGCAGCTGACGGCGGGGATATCAGGAGCCATTGAGTGGTAGACAAAGTCTTCAAATAAAGGGGACCAATTACATGATCGACTTTCCCCGCACCAGAGAGACCCGTGCCGCGGACTTCAACTTCATTCAGGTGAAGATCGCGTCGCCGGAAGAGATTCGTTCCTGGAGCTTCGGCGAGGTCATCAAGCCGGAGACGATCAACTATCGGTCGTTCAAGCCGGAACGGGACGGGCTCTTCTGCGAGAAGATCTTCGGGCCGGCGAAGGACTGGGAATGCCATTGCGGGAAGTTCAAGCGAATCCGTTACCGCGGCATGATCTGCGACAAGTGCGGTGTCGAGGTGACGCTTTCGAAGGTTCGGCGGGAGCGGATGGGGCATATCGAACTCGCTGTGCCGGTCGCGCACATCTGGTTCTTCAAGACGCTCCCGTCGCAGATGGGCTATCTCCTCGGGATGACGCTTCGTGATCTCGAGAAGGTGATCTATTACGCCGCCTACGTCGTCGTGGAACCCGGTGACCAGGAGGTGCGTGCGGCACAGCTCCTCGACGAGGACGAATTCATCGCGTTGCGCGAAAAGGCTCGCGAGGAAGGTGACTCCGCCTTCCGCGCCGACATCGGCGCGCCGGCGATCCGCGACCTCCTCGCCCGTCTCGACATCGAGACCCTCGGCGAGGAACTCCGCGTGCAGGTCGCGACCGAGACGAGTCAGCACCGGAAGAAGCAGAGCCTCAAGCGCCTCAAGGTGATCGACGCGATCCGCAATTCCGGTGAGACGCCTTCCGAACGGAACCGTCCGGAATGGATGATCCTGGACGTCGTTCCCGTCATCCCGCCCGACCTCCGTCCGCTCGTCCCCCTCGACGGCGGCCGGTTCGCGACGTCGGACCTGAACGACCTCTATCGGCGTGTCATCAACCGGAACAACCGGCTGAAGAAGCTGATGGAGATGCGGGCGCCGGAAGTCATCCTGCGCAACGAGAAGCGCATGCTCCAGGAGGCGGTTGACGCGCTCTTTGACAACGGCCGCCGCAGCAAGGCGATCCGGGGCCGGGGCAAGCGACCCCTCAAGTCGCTCTCGGACATGCTGAAGGGCAAGCAGGGCCGGTTCCGCCAGAACCTGCTCGGCAAGCGGGTCGACTACTCGGGCCGCTCGGTGATCGTCGTCGGGCCGGAGCTCAAGCTCCACCAGTGTGGTCTGCCGAAGGCGATGGCGGTCGAGCTCTTCAAGCCGTTCATCATCCACGAGCTCGAGAAGCGGGGCGCCGCGGAGACGGTGAAGCGCGCCAAGAAGATCGTCGAACGTGATGATCCGAAGGTGTACGAGGTACTCGAGGATATCATCCGCGATCACCCCGTGCTGCTCAACCGCGCGCCGACGTTGCACCGGCTCGGGATCCAGGCGTTCGAGCCGGTCCTCGTGGAAGGGAAGGCGATCCGCATCCACCCGCTCGTCTGTGCCGCCTTCAACGCGGACTTCGACGGCGACCAGATGGCGGTTCACGTTCCGCTCTCCTTCGAGGCACAGCTCGAGGCGCGCGTGTTGATGCTCTCCAGCAACAACATCCTGCTGCCTTCCAACGGCAGGCCGATCGCGGCCCCGACGCAGGACATCGTCATGGGCTGCTACTGGCTCACCAAGGAGCCGGCGGACTTCACCGAGGTGTTCGAGAACCAAGGGAAGCCGGGATCGAAACCCGTTCCGCGGTTCTCGCGGGTCGGCGAACTCGAGATGGCGATCGAACATCGGACGGTCGACTATCACACGCCGATCTACTTCTGGTACGATCCGGTGGCCCTTCCGCCGGCGGAAGACGGCAAGCCCCGCAAACCGCGGTGGGTCGCCACCACCGTGGGCCGGGTGATCTTCAACTCCGTCGTCCCGCCGGAACTCGGGTTCTGGAACCAGACGAGCGGCAAGAAGGAACTCGGCGACATCGTCTTCCGGGTCTACCAGGAGGTCGGTCTCGGGCGCGCCACGGTCTTCCTCGACGCGCTGAAGGACTTCGGGTTCCGCTACTCGACGAAGGGCGGAGTTTCCGTCGGCATCGAGGATATGGAGATCCCGGCCGACAAGGACCAGATCCTTCGCGAGGCGGATGAGGACGTGGCCCGCTTCACCCGGGCGTACCTGAACGGCGTCATCTCGAACGGGGAACGCTACAATAAGGTCATCGACACCTGGACCCACGCCTCGAACGATGTGGCCGACGCCATGGTGAGCCGTCTTGGCGTCTCCCGCGACGGCTTCAACCCGGTCTTCATGATGATGAACTCCGGCGCCCGCGGTTCCCGCGACCAGATGCGGCAGCTCGCCGGGATGCGTGGCCTCATGGCGAAGCCCCAGAAGAAGCTGACCGGCGGTATCGGCGAGATCATCGAGAGCCCGATCAAGTCGAACTTCCGGGAAGGCCTCACCGTGCTGGAGTACTTCATCTCCACGCACGGCGCACGGAAGGGCCTCGCGGATACCGCGCTCAAGACGGCGGACGCGGGTTACCTCACCCGTCGTCTCGTCGACGTCGCCCAGGACGTGACGATCAGTGAGATCGACTGCGGCACAGTCCGCGGACTCGAGATCAGCGCCCTGAAGGAGGGCGAAGATGTCGTCGAACCGCTCAAGGACCGCATCGTGGGTCTCGTCGCGCTCGACGACGTCGTCGATCCGCTCGACGGCGAGACGGTGCTGGAGGCGGGCGAACTGATCGATGAGGAAGCCGCCGACGAGATCGACGCCCTGGGTATCCCCATGGTGAAAGTCCGCTCGGTCCTCACCTGCGAGAGCCGTCGCGGTCTCTGCCAGCAGTGCTACGGGCGGAACCTCGCGACGATGCAGCTGGTCGACATCGGCGAGGCGGTGGGCATTCTCGCCGCCCAGTCGATCGGTGAGCCGGGCACGCAGCTCACGCTCCGGACCTTCCACATCGGCGGTACGGCGGCGCGCATCGCGGCGCAGACGCAGCGCCGGAGCAAGGTTCAGGGGGTGGCCGAGTTCGAACGCATCACCACGGTCCAGACGCCCGACGGCGTGCGGATCGTCACCTCGCGAGAGGGCGAGATCCTCATGCGCGCCGGCGAGGAGGGGATCATCCGCTCCCGGCTCGCGGTGCCCTACGGCGCCACGATCGCGGTCGAGGACGCCCAGACCATCGAGACCGGCGACCTGCTCTTCAGCTGGGACCCGCACTCGGAGCCGATCGTCGCGGACTTCGGCGGTGTGGTCCGCTTCATCGACATCGTCGAGGAAGAGACGATGCGCGAGGAACTCGACGAATCGACCGGCCGCCGCCAGATGGTGATCATCGAGGATCGAGCGAAGAAGCTGCACCCGATGATCGAGATCCACGATCCGAAGGCCGGACAGAAACTGCGCGAGTTCATCGTCCCGGTCGGCGCGCAGCTGACGGTGCGCGATGGTGACGAGGTCACGCCGGGTACGACGCTCTCCAAGATCGCCCGCGAGGCCTACAAGACCCGCGACATCACCGGAGGTCTGCCGCGGATCGCCGAACTCTTCGAGGCGCGGCGACCGAAGGAGCCGGCGGTCATCACCGAGATCGACGGTTCGGTTCGGTTCGGGGACATCAAGCGCGGCAAGCGCGAGGTCATCATCATCCCCGAATCAGGCAACGAGCGCGTCTACGAGATCCCGGTCGGCAAGCACCTGCGCGTCCACGAAGGCGACCTCGTGCGCGCCGGTGACCGCCTCAGCGAGGGACCGATCAACCCGCATGACGTGCTCCGCATCCGCGGGCCGCGCGCGGTGCAGGAGTACCTCCTCAACGAGGTGCAGGAGGTCTACCGCCTCCAGGGCGTGAAGATCAACGACAAGCACATCGGCGTCATCGTGCGCCAGATGCTCCAGAAGGTCCGTATCGTCGATCCGGGCGAAACGGAGTTCCTGGAGGGCGAAACCGTGGATCGGATGACCTTCCTGGGGTCGAACGAGAAATCGCTGTCCGAGAGGAAGACGGCGGCCCGTTCTGAACCGCTGCTCCTGGGGATCACCAAGGCATCGCTCACCACGCAGAGTTTCATCAGCGCGGCCTCGTTCCAGGAGACCACGCGGGTACTCACCGACGCGGCGATCCGCGGCGCGCGCGACGACCTCATCGGCCTGAAGGAAAACATCATCATCGGCCATCTCATCCCGGCCGGTACCGGTGTCTTCCGCTATCAGGACGTGGAGTTCCCGGGCCACGAGGCTCCGGCCCAGGAAGTCGAGCCGGATCTGCTGCAGGTTTCGATCGCCGGCGACGACTGAGCCGGGAGGCAAATGCCGGGTGGGTCGACGGCATGAGAGGGTATGGGCGGGACGGACCGGAGGATCGGTTCGTCCCGCCCATTTTCTTTGGCTGACTGGTCGGGATGCCGCGGGGGGCCGCGTCGTCCCGACCTCCTCGCCGGATGCCCCGGAAACCTCCTCCCGCCCGTCTCCGTACCCCCTCCGCTCAGCTTGACATGGCGCCGCGCACACCTTACGTTTCGCGGTCTGTCGCCGAGTTGGGGCGCGTGTTGGTCGCGGGGGCGAGGAAGAGCTCGACCCCCGCTACAAGTTTCCATGGCTGCGCGGAAAATATGCCGACGATCAACCAGCTGGTTCGCAAGGGTCGCAAGCGCGTGACCTACAAGAGCAAGTCGCCCGCCATGCGCAAGAACCCGCAGAAGCGGGGGGTGTGCACGCGCGTCTATACGACCACGCCGAAGAAGCCGAACTCGGCGCTCCGCAAGGTGGCGCGTGTCCGGCTCACGAACCAGTTCGAGGTTACCGCCTACATCCCTGGCGAAGGCCACAACCTGCAGGAGCACTCGATCGTCCTCATTCGGGGCGGCCGCGTCAAGGACCTGCCGGGCGTGCGCTATCACATCATCCGGGGCACCCTCGACGCCTCCGGCGTGAACGACCGCCGCCAGCGTCGGTCGAAATATGGCGCCAAGCGCCCGAAGCCCGGCCAGGCGGCCGGCAAGGGAGCTCCGGCGAAGGGGGGTAGAAAGTAACCATGAGTCGTCGCAGCCGAGCAATCAAGCGACCGGTTCTCCCGGACCCGATCTATGGTTCCGAGACGGTTACGAAGTTCGTCAACAACTTCATGTTCGACGGGAAGAAGTCGCTCGCGGAGCGCATCTTCTACGACGCCATGAAGGCGATCGAGGAAAAGACGGGTCAGTCCGGCGAAGCCATCTTCCGTCAGGCGCTGAACAACGCCAAGCCCGTCCTGGAGGTGAAGTCTCGGCGGGTCGGCGGCGCCACCTACCAGGTGCCCATCGAAGTCCGGCCGGAGCGCCGCCAGGCGCTCGCGATGCGCTGGTTGATTCAGTACTCGCGGGCACGCGGTGAGAAGACGATGGCCGATCGTCTTGCCGCCGAGCTGATCGCCGCGAGCCGTAACGAGGGTGCGACGATCAAGAAGAAGGACGACACCCACCGCATGGCCGAGGCGAACAAGGCGTTCGCCCACTACCGGTGGTGATACGGCGATACCAACAACGCGAGACGGAATCCGTCGCCCGCCGCTCCACTGTCTGGACGCGGGGTTCGAGCGCGCGGTAGACGAGAAACGATCAGCGACAGCATTGCACTCATATGCCCCGAGTAACACCGCTTCCGAAACTTCGGAACATCGGCATCATGGCCCATATCGATGCCGGCAAGACGACGACCACCGAGCGGATCCTCTACTATACCGGCCGAACGCATAAGCTCGGCGAGGTACACGAGGGTGCGGCGACGATGGATTTCATGGAGCAGGAGCAGGAGCGGGGGATCACGATCAGCTCCGCCGCGACCACCTGCCAGTGGCCGCGCTTCGGCGAGGACTACCGGATCAACATCATCGACACCCCGGGGCACGTCGACTTCACCGTCGAGGTCGAACGTTCGCTGCGGGTCCTCGATGGTGCCGTCGCGGTGTTCTGTTCCGTCGGCGGCGTCGAGCCGCAGTCGGAAACCGTGTGGCGTCAGGGCGACAAGTATGGCGTGCCGCGGATGGCGTTCGTCAACAAGATGGACCGCGTCGGCGCGAACTTCGAACGGGTGGTCGGCATGATGCGCGACCGGCTGGGCGCGAACGCCCACCCGGTCCAGTACCCGATCGGTGAGGGTGAGACCTTCATCGGCGCGGTGGACATCATTCGCCGCAAGGAGTTGATCTACGACGACTCGTCGCTCGGAAAGAACTGGGAGGAGCGGCCGATCCGGCCCGAGCTCGTCGACAAGATCGAGGAGTTGCGGACCAATCTCATCGAGGCCGCCGTCGAACACGACGACGCGCTGATGGAGAAGTACCTCGAGGGCGAAGACATCAGCGAGGCGGAACTCCGTCAGGCCATCCGTGCCGCGACGATCGCGAACGCGCTCGTTCCGGTCGCCTGCGGGTCCGCGTTCAAGAACAAGGGCATTCAGCAGCTCCTGGACGCGGTGATCGACTATATGCCTTCGCCCGTCGACATCCCCGCGATCAAGGGCCACGCGGTGGACGATCCGGAGGTGCCGATCGATCGGAACCCGGACGACGCCGAACCGTTCGCCGCCCTCGCGTTCAAGATCGCGAATGACCCGTTCGTCGGTAAGCTCACCTTCTTCCGGGTATACTCGGGCACGCTGAAGGCGGGGTCGTACGTGCTCAACTCGACCAAGGGGAAGCGCGAGCGGATCGGCCGGATTCTGCAGATGCACGCGAACAAGCGCGAGGAGCGCGAGGACGTCTTCGCGGGCGACATCGCGGCCGCGATCGGCTTGAAGAACACGACGACCGGCGACACGCTCTGCGACGAGTCGAAGCCGGTGATCCTGGAGTCGATGACCTTCCCGGAGCCCGTCATTTCGGTGGCGATCGAGCCGAAGACGAAGGTCGACCAGG
This sequence comes from uncultured Gemmatimonas sp., assembly GCA_964634395.1. Classification (GTDB taxonomy): domain Bacteria; phylum Gemmatimonadota; class Gemmatimonadetes; order Longimicrobiales; family Longimicrobiaceae; genus WHSP01. Next base: position 15,794 of record CAZWJE010000068.1, read on the forward strand.
ACAAGATGGGCGAGGCGCTCGGCAAGCTGTCGGACGAGGATCCGACCTTCCGCGTGCACACCGATCCGGAGACGGGGCAGACGATCATCCGGGGTATGGGTGAGCTCCATCTCGAGATCATCGTGGACCGGATGCTCCGCGAGTTCAAGGTCGACGCGAACGTCGGCCGCCCGCAGGTGGCGTACCGGGAGACGATCCGCAAGGCGGTGACGAACGTGGAGGGCAAGTTCGTTCGTCAGTCCGGCGGCCGCGGTCAGTATGGCCACGTCGTGATCAACATGGAGCCGGCCGAGCAGGGCGCGGGGTTCGTGTTCGAGGACAAGATCGTGGGCGGCGTGATCCCGCGGGAGTTCATCAAGCCATCGTCCGAAGGGATGCGCGAGGCGATGGATTCCGGTGTCCTCGCCGGCTATCCGATGGTCGACATCAAGGTTCAGCTGATCTTCGGTTCGTACCACGACGTCGACTCGTCCGAAATGGCGTTCAAGATCGCCGGTTCGATGGCGTTGAAGGAAGCCGCCCGGCGGGCGAACCCGGTTCTTCTCGAGCCGGTGATGGACGTGGAGGTGGTGACACCTTCCGACTACATGGGCGATGTGATGGGCGACCTCTCGTCGCGTCGCGGAAAGATCGGCGGCATGGATCAGCGGGGTGACTCGCAGGTGATCACCGCCCAGGTCCCGCTGTCGGAGATGTTCGGGTACTCGACGATCCTGCGCTCGATGTCGCAGGGCCGCGCCGTCTACTCGATGCAGTTCGCGCACTACGAGGAAGTGCCGAAGACGAAGGCCGAGGAAATCATCGCGAAGGTCCGCGGCTAGGAAGGCTCGAAAGACCGGAGACGCGCCACCGCGCGGGTCTCCGGTCTTTCCAGTCAACCGGCCGATAACCGTTTCATTACGAGAGAAAGACAGGAATCAAACCAATGGCCAAGGCTAAGTTTGAGCGGACGAAGCCGCATGTGAACGTGGGAACGATT
>CAZWJE010000069.1:0-16631 GCA_964634395.1 uncultured Gemmatimonas sp.
CTCGGGCCTCGCGGGGACGGGGGAATACGGTGCTCGAACCAGTGGGTCCACCGGGGTCGGCGGTTCGGGCGGGTTGCCGATCCAGGCCGCGACCGCGCGGATCGAGGAGTCAATTCCGGAGACACGTGTCGCGCCACCGATCGCCGCCGGCGCGGGGACGACCGGCCCGGCGGGGTCCGTCGGCGGCGGGCGCAATCGACTCCTGTTCGCCGGAGGTGGCCTGGGCGCACTGGCGCTCATCGTGCTCGCCGCGCTGGCGCTACGCGAGCCTTCGGCCGGCGGGGCTCCCGTCGGGCCGTCAGCGGCGGCGACGGCCGAACCAGCCGTGCCCGCTTCCGATCCATCGGCGACCGGGACCGCGCCGAGCGCCAACCCGGACGCGGCCGCCAGTGGCACCGGGACGGACGGGAACCTGACGGCCAACCCACCGCCGCCCGCCGGAAGCGGCTCGGCGAGCGGAGGGTCGACGACCGCGAACCCTTCGGCGGGCCAGACCACCGTCCAGCCGCCGGCTTCGCCGCTTTCATCCACACTCACCGCGCCACCGACGGGACTCTCGATCGACATCGACGACGCGGCCGATCTGCTGATCCGCCTGAACGAGAGGTTCGCGCTCGACCCTACCCGACCGACGCTCGCGGCCATGCGAGACACGGCGGAGATGATGTGGTTCGCGGACGCGATTCCATCCGGCATTCGAGCGGGCGCGGCCGGGCTCGCGGCCACCGCTTCCTGGGAACTGGAGGATCGCGGAGAGTGCGCTCGATGGGGCGAGAGATCGTTGTCCATTCGACCCAGCGCCGAGATCAGCCGCCTGCTCAGCGAGTGCCGCCAATGACGATGAGCGACATCCTCTTCGATCAGCGCGCGATTCAGCTCACGATCCAGGGGCGGACGGATCCCGGCATGCGCCGGTCGGAGAACCAGGACCATTTCCTCGTCGCGGACCTGCGGCCCGAGGAGGAGGGCGGTGGAACGCTCATTCACCCGATCGACCCCGCGGCTACGGTCAGCGATGAAGGACGCACCTGGACGCGTCACGCGCTCGGTCCGAAAGGCGTACTCCTGCTCGTCGCCGACGGGATGGGAGGCGGTCCGGCGGGTAGCGTGGCGAGCAAGATGGCCGCCGGATGGATCCACGAGGAGTTCACCGCCCGCTGGAGCGCCGATCGCGAGAACACGCCCGCCCGTTTCATCGCCGATCTTCGCGAAGCGATCGAGGTCACGAACACGATGGTCCACCAGCAATCGGAGCGTTATCCCCAGTATCGGGGGATGGGAACCACGGTGACCGCCGCCGGCATCCTCGACGGGTTTCTCTTTCTCGCGCAGGTCGGTGACTCCCGCGCGTATCTCGTCCGCGGCGGTGTCGCGACGCAGCTCACGCGAGACCAGTCACTCGTGCAGGAGCTGATCGATTCGGGCGCCATCAGCGAGGCCGACGCCGAATCGAACGAGCATCGCAACGTGATTCTCCAGGCGCTCGGCGTCCTGCCCGAGGTGCGTGTGGATCTCACCTGGCAGCAACTCCGCCGGGGTGACACCATCGTGCTTTGTTCGGATGGTCTCTTTCGCACCGTCCAGCGCGAGGAGATCGTCAGCGCCGTCGACGGCCACGGCGATCCGCCGCGAGATGCGTGTGAACGGCTCGTGGCGCTCGCCAACGAACGTGGCGGGCCAGACAACGTGACGGTCGTCGTCGCCAGGGTCGACGGGCCGGGGCTCGAGGACCCGCGGCCTGACGATCGCGTCGAACGCCGCGGCTACCAGGACTGATGAGGGCTCACTGAACGCCGAAGTCCGCGTCCTCTCGGGCGCCCGCGCGGGCACCATCCTGCGCCTCGATCGCGCCGCCGTCAGCGTCGGGCGGAACGGCGACGTCGATCTGCGCTTCGATCCCGTGGCCGATCTCGATGTCTCGGGCCGTCATGCCGTGTTCACCCGAACGGCGGGCGGATCCTGGGTCGTCCGTGACCTGGGAAGTACGAACGGGACGTTCGTGAACGGACACCGGATCGATGGGGAACACCTCCTCAGCGAGGGAGATCGGATCCGGTTCGGCCCCGCCGGGCCCGAAGTCGAGTTTCGGGGGATCCCGGCCTCGACGACCGCGTCCGAGGCGGCGCCACTGACCACCACTTCACGACGAGTCTCCGGCGCGCCAGAGACTCGCGCGGGGGGGAAGGCGCGCGGCGGCCGCTCGAACGCCAGCCGCGCGGCGGGTAAGGGCGCGGCCAGAGGCGCGAAAACGCCTGAAGTGACGAATCCGCCCGCCATTTCCGGCGCGCGTCGCCTCCTGTTGCTCGTCTTTCCTCTCTTCCTGCTGGCGGGCGCGGCTGTCCTCGCGCTCCAGGCGACGCGAAGGGGCGCCCTCCTCGAAGGCGAGCGCGCCGCCCTCCAGCAGCGAATCGACAGCCTGACCACTTCGCGCACGGACTCGATCCTCGCGCTGGAAGGCGAACTCCGGGAGCTTTCCGACGCGCTGCGGGCATCGCGGGAAGAGGTCAGGCAGGCGAGTCTTCAGCTGGAACAGGCGGAGCGGGCGAGCACATCGGCGGAAGTCACTTCGCCGCGGGAACAAGTCGACCCCGCCGCGGCGGCGGGCGGGCGGCCCGGGGGTGGCGCCGGTCTCGACCTCCTCGAGATCGAGCGAATCAACCGTCACGCCGTGGCCGTCATCTGGGTGGAAGACGAAACCGGCGCCGTGAGCACCGGCACCGCTTTCGCCGTGCGTCCGGACGCGACGCTCGTGACGAGCCGGCACGTCGTCGCGGGCGAGGATGGGTCGAGCCGCCCTCGGCGGATCGCGGTTCAATTCTCGGACTCGGACCAGATCTGGCCCGCCCGGATCCTGGTGGTCGGTGCCGACGTGGACCTGGCGCTGGTGAAGGTGGACAACATCCTCGGCGAGGTCCCGACGATCCGCGCGCTCAACACTCGACCCGACACCCTTCGCGCGGGAACCATCGTCGGCTCGATCGGCTTCCCCGTCGGCAGGGCGCCAGCGGTGGACTCCGCCAGCGGCCGCGACGACTTCGCCTCGCCGCTGCTCACCGCCGGCGTCGTTTCGGCCACGACTCCGGAACGCCTCGAGTTCCAGGGCTATAGCGCCGCTGGCGCCAGCGGGAGCCCGGTGTTCGACCACACGGGCGCCGTCGTCGCGGTTCTCTTCGGCGGGCTCACGGATACACCGCACCCGACACTCGTCGGCGTGCCGGCGACCGCCATCGCGGCGCTCATCGGGCGAATCCCCTGACCCGAAACGCTCGCTCCGGCGCGAGCGCCGGTCGAGTCGCCACCGCCACCCACGACGCGGTCCCGCCCGTTACGCTCCCAGCTGCCGCAGCGCCTCGCGCGCCTCCGTCATTTCGGGGAACTGCTCCTGGATGCTTCGGTAGAGCTCGATCGCGCGATCCGTTCGCCCCGCGTCCTGGTAAACCTGCGCGCGGGCGAAGAGCGTCACCGCCTCGGCGGGGATCTCGCGCTCGAGCCGCGCGTTGCGTACCGCGGCGGGAAGCGGGGGAAGATTCGCGCCCGTCGTCATTCGCCCGGCCAGTTCGACGATGAGGTCGTAGAGTTTCTCACGCCGGTCTCGGACCTGATCCGTCCGAACGATCTCGCTCGTTTCCACGTTGATGATCCGGCCGTCCATCCGGAAATCTCCGTAGAGATCGGTGAACTGACCGGTCACGATGTACCGCGCACCGACGAGCCGCCCGATTCCCGCCGCCGTCTGTGGGTCCACACGCCCGGACGCGCCCAGATCCTGTTCCGCGATGATGTCGCGGATGATCGACCGCTCGACGATACGGAGTGACGAGTTCTGCGCCAACTCCGTCAGCAGCATCTGCTGAACCCCGATCTCGAGGGCGTCGAAGTTCTCCGCGTCCTGTCCGTACGATCCGCCGTTGACGAAGGGGAAGACGGCGATCGCCGGTCGGGTGTCGACACCGTCCGGGCCCGGCTGTGGCGCCGGCTGCGCGGGGGCGGTGGACGGCGCCTGGGCGGCCCCCGCGTCGGCCACGGTTCCCGCGGGTTGCTGAGGCGCCGGAGTCGCCGGGGGCGCTCCGCTCGAACAGCCCGCGAACATGATGAGTGTCAGGAAGAGTACGCGGCGCATCTCGCGCTCCGGTTGTCGTTTACTGAGGACGGGGAGGCGGGAGTCCGCCACCTCGGGATCGGAGCCAGAGCCCGGCTTCGGGTGTCTGACTGAAGGTTACCGGGAGCCGAAAGCCCTCGCAAGGCGAATCCTCGGCGCTCCCGGGAGGAGTTTCGTCGAGATGGTCCGGGCGGTTGAACCGCGATTCCACGAATTCACGACGCCACCCGGGGCGACGGGCCCGCACGGTTCCGTTCGGAGCCTCGGGAAGGAACGTCCGGTCGGGCGTGAACGGGGAATCAGATCTCTGACCGGGGGAACGGATCGATCTCCACGCCGATCCCCTCGAGTAATCGTGTCGCGAGTTCCGTGAGCCCTTCCTGCACCTCCTCCTGGATGAAGAAGATCTCTTCGGGCTGGAGGTGGTCCCAGAAATTGCCCTCCTGCCCCGTCCGGATCGCCCGCGAGTCGCGGAGCGCCTGACTGTTCTCGACGGCGGCGGTGACGAGTCGCGGCTCGGGCTCCTCGTCGACGAACTGGAGCACCTTCCGCAGTGCGGCGCCCGGGTCACTTCGGAGAAGGCCATAGGAGACGAACGCCGCGTCCCGATGGCGAAGAAGTTCCGGGGTCCACCGGTTCATGTACTCGATCCACGAATCCAGGCCGAAACGGGGATGGCGTACGAACTCGGCGAACGTGCCGATGTACGTCCTCTTCTCCCGCGCCAGATGGAAGTAGGCTGAGACCATCACGTCGTACGCGTTCCTGGCGAGGAAGATCACCGGATAGTTCCGGTGCAGGTCGACCGTGTACGGTTGGTGGCATACCGCGAGGAGCGGGAATCCGCGTCGATCGTGAAAGCGGAACGCCCGATACCCCCGATTCGACTCCACGACATGATCCGGAACGATGGCGAAGACGTCCGCCGGGGTAACCCGCACGCCCGGTTGATGGCGCTCGGCGAGATAGTGCGCGACCATGAAACGAAGCCAGCGGCCACCGCTTCGCGGGTGAGAGCAGATCAGTACGTCAGCGTGCATTCATTCTCGCGATTCACCAGTTTCCGCCCGGATACGATTCCGCGCTCCACCAGGCGACGTTCGGGCGGTGAGACCATAATATCCCCCGGATGAGCGCTTCCGCGTCATCGCGCGTTCCGTCAATGATGCGCAGCGCCATTTCACGGGTCAGCGGGCCGGGGTCGCGTGTCGTCCAGGCCTCACGGGCGCCCTCCGGAGCGCCCATCCGGTTCCCGGGGCTCTCACCTTCCTCGGGTTCCGGCGGTTCCTCGCCCGATTCACCCTGACCGTCCGGGCCCCGGGTCATCGCGACCAGATCCACGCGCGTGTCGTCGTTGCCCGAACTCCGCTGGTTCTCGGGGTTCACCTGGAGTCGGGCGATCGAATCGAGCATCCGCTGGGCGAGGGCCAGGTTCCATCGGACATCCTCATCCGTGGGGTCCAGCCACAGCGCTTCCCGGCCGAAACCGATCGATTCGTCGAGAATCGTGGTGGCGGAGTCGGCGTCCAGCATCGGCACCACGCGCTGGAGCCGGGAAAGACCGAGATTCCGGAACGCCCGTTGGCGGGCGGTCGCGTCTTCATCGAGCGTCGCCGCCAGGAGCAGCGAATCCGCGCCGACGTCTCCCAGCGCGAGCATCGTCGTGCCCAGGTTGTACGCGACCGTTCCGCCGGCCGCTCCGCCCGCGCGCCGCAGATACCCTTCCGCGGCCCCTTCCATGTCGCCGGCGCGGTGGAGACGATTCGCCCTCTCGACGCTGATCCGGTCGAGCGCCATCGTGCTCATGGCCAGACCCGCGACGACGATGAGCGCCACGACCCACCGCCAACCGCTTCGGTCGGTGCCCCGGTGGTTCATCTCCGTGACGGACCCCGAATCACCCCCGGATGGTCTGCCGTTCATGCCGCTCGCCTCCGGGGAATCCTGCCCAACCGGGGCCGCCGGACGTCGAGCAGGCTCTCGATCAGGAGCGCGGCGAGCGCCACCGTCACCAGCCGGCCAACCGGATCCAGGCCGGTCACCATGCGTACCACCGTCGCGACGCGGGCCGACAGCGCACGGGCGGCGGTCTCGGGTCCGGAATCCGGCGCCGACCCCGACGCTCGATCGCCCGATACGGCCGACTCGAGCGCTCGAACCGCTTCGGAACCCGTTCGCGTCCATTCCCCCGTCGATGATCCGAAGATGGCCGCGACGAGCGCCTCCGGATCGTCGACGTTGAACTCGACATGCGATCCCTCTCCCATCGCCGCCGCGTTCGCCAGAAGCTCGGGCCGCGGGCGCGAGATCGCCGGAGCGCCACCCGGCGTCATGACCTGCCCGCCGATCTGATATTGCCCACGAGGCATGATCATCGAACCGCCCCGGCCCGAACCGACCGACGCGAAGTGGACCGTGACTCCCGCGTCACGCAGTGACTCGACGGACGTCGCGATCTCGGCCTCCGTCTCGTTCGAGTCACCATCGGTGATCAGCACGATCGTTCGCGTCAGGTTCGAGGCCGGTGCGGCGAAGGCCTCGTCATCGAGCGTCGTCGCGTCCTGGAAAGCGGCCCGCGCGGCGTCCAGCGCGACGGTCAGTCGCGTTCCGGGGTCGTAGGCGCTCGCGACCGTCGGAGCGATCCCGGAAAGAAGATACTCGAGAACGGCTCGATCCTCGGTCGGAGGCGAGAGGAGATAGGGTACTCCCGCGAAGAGGATCAATCCCGTCCCGCGGCCGTGATCGGCGAGCGCGACGGAGCGGGCGGCCTCGACGGCGGCGGCGAGGCGAGTACGGCCGGCGTCGACCGCCTGCATCGAGGCCGAAACGTCGATCGCGATCATCAACTGGTGATCCGGTGGTGGCGGCGGTTCCTCGACCGCGGTCGGCCATTTCGGGTCGCCAGCGGCCGAGCCGAGCGCGAGTCCGGCCACCGCCAGCAGGACGAGTCGCACCCAGGGGTAACGATAGAGGTTCTTCGAGGAAAGCCTCCGCGCCGCCGCCCGACCGCCGAGGAACCGGGCCAGGCGGGCACGCCGCCGGGTGATCGCCGCGAGACCCAGACCCGCGAGCAACGCGACGGCGACGCCGACCCAGACGAACTCGGGCCTCCCGAAGCTCACGGAATCACCGTCCATCTCGTCCCCCGCAGGATCGCGTCGCCGGCGAGGAGCAGGAGTCCCGCGAGAATGAACCACTGACGCAACGGATGGCGGGTCTCGTCCGTCGTGATGATCTCGACCGGGGCCTCGATGCGATCGATCTCGCGATAGATCGAGTCGAGCGCCGAAGCGGAGGAAGCATGGAAATACTGGCCGCCGGTGATCTCGGCGATCCCGCCCAGGACCGTTCTCATCTCCTCGCGGACGTCGCGGCCGACGAACATGGCTCGTCGCGCGGCGGCCTCGTCCCCGGTCTCGGGTGGCAGAATGCTGATCGCGTGGACGCGAACGTCAAGCGCGGCGGCCGCCCGTGCCGCCGCCAGCGGCTGGACATCGGTCCCGTTGTGCGCACCGTCAGTGAGCAGGATCACGACTCGCGGCTCCCGATCCGACAGCATCAGACGCGCGACCGAAGTGAGCACGGCACCCGAGATGTCCGTGCCGTCTCCGACGAGTTGAACTTCCAGCGTGCGGACCCCCGAGACCACGATCGCGTTGTCTCGCGTCGGCGGTACGCGGGTAAGCGCGCCGCGCGCGAAGCCGACGAGGCTCAACTCGTCGTACTCGCGTGTCGCCGCGAACCGAGTCGCCGCCTCACGCGCCACATCGATCCGGCTCCGTCCTCCGTCCATGTCGACGGCGAGCATTGAACTCGAAAGATCCACCGCCAGGCCGATCGCCTTGCCTTCGAGCTCATGCGTCTCGACCAGCTCGACGCGTTCCGGCCCGGCGAGAGCGATCACCAGGCACGCGAAGATGGCACCACGGACGACTTTCGGGAGCAGAAGGACGATCGTCGCGCGCACTCCCCAACGACCCGCCACGCGACGGGCCGACTCCCCTCTCGAAAATACCACTCCGGTCCCCGGCCACGGCCAGACCAGAATCGCCCAGATCGGCAGGACGAGAAGGAGCGAAAAGGCCGCGGGGCGAGCGAATTCGATGTCCATCAGAATCCGGGCAGATCGCGGATCCAGTCACGGACCATTCGCCAGTCGGCCTCGGCCTCGTCCGCCGTTGGCCGCAGATGGCCGAACTTGACTTGCTCGGCCGTGACGATCACGGACCGAAGGGATTCCGCGCGTGCTCCCCAGCGCCCCTCGATACGGGCGAAGAGCTCTCCACTCGTGAGCGCCGGCACCCAGGCCGGATCGACCCGGCTGGCGAAGGTGCGGAGCGCGGCGGTCGTGGCGTCGTAGAACGCGTCGATCCGCCCCTCACGATGCCACCCACTGGCACGAACGCGCTCGAGTTCACGCACGGCCTCCTCCCGCGCGTTCCGCGCGCGCGCCCGGCTCGTGATCCTCGCGCCGCGTTCGGCCCAGACGCGCCGCGCCGCCGAACCCGCCACCGCCGCCGCGACGATCAGCGTCAGCGTCAGCGCCAGCCGGAATCCGACGCCCCAGTCACGACCGAGCACGTCCGCCGCGGGCCGTGGCATGAAGTCGGCCCCGGAATCCGAAACCTCCAGCGGCCCGTAGGGCGCGACCTCGACCGCGCCGAGCGAGAGCGATCGGACCTCCGCCGGCCTGGCGGCCACCGTACGATCTCCCGGAAGGGTGACCGTTCCCGGCCCATCGATAGCGCGCAGCCGGACCTCCAACTCGGGGAGCACCACCGGCCCCGCGAGAAACCCGATCGCCGGATAGCTCGCCACGATGTCGAGCGAATCGCCCGTCGCCGGGACCGGGCGCCAACCGCCCCGCCCCACCCCACGCGCATCGGTCGCCGCGGTCAGCGTATCGGGCATCTCCAGGGATGTGCCGGGCGGAACGCGGAGGACCAGCTCGATCCTGAACGTTTCCCCAAAGGCGGGGACTTCCGGCACCGTCACGACCTCCACGATCCGCGGCGGGCGAGCGACCTGCGCGACCAAATCGGCCGGTCCCGCCCCAAGGCACGCGGCCACCAGGGCGAGGACGGCGGAAAACCGGAGATCGCGCCGCTCGCGCGGGCTTCGTCCACCGAGCATCCTCACCCCCGTCGACGACGGAAAAAACCCGCGATCGGCGCGAGCGGGTCGGTTGCCGTATCGACCTCGATGAGCCCCGCGCCGACCTCGGTGAGGAGCCCGACCAGCTCCCCATGCGCCGCAACCAGCGATCGCCGATACCGCTCGCGGACCCGCCGGCTTCCGGTGTCGACCGTGATTCTTCGTCCGCTTTCGGGATCCAGGAAGTCCACCCAACCCGCGTCCGGCAGCTCGGAAGACGCCATATTCCCGAGGCGTACCGCGATCAGGTCATGCCGACGGGCCACGCGGGCGATCGCGGTCCGGTACTTCTCATCCCCCGGATCCTGGATGAAATCACTGACCACGAACACCATCCCGCGGCCGGGGATCGATCGGCCGGCCCGTTCCAACCCGACGGTCAAGTCCGTGCCGGAACGACGGGGCCGATGCGAAACCATCCGCAGCAGCAACCGCGCGACATGGGCCCGACCGGAGGCCGGCGCCACGTACAACTCCTCCCGGTCACTGACCAGGAGCAGCCCGACCCGGTCATTGTTGCGGGCGGCCGCGAACGCGAGCGCGGCGGTGATCTCGGCCGTCACCTCGGAAACCCCACGCTCCCCCGGCCCGAACTCGCCCGACCCGGAAACGTCGACCACCAACATGACCACCAGGTCGCGCTCTTCCACGAAGCGGCGGACATAGGGCGTCCCGCCGCTTCGCGCGGTCACCTTCCAGTCGATCCGACGGACATCGTCACCGGGCTGGTACTCGCGGACGTGCGAAAATTCCATACCCTGTCCGGTGAAGACCGAACGATACTCGCCGGCAAGGAGGGAATCGACGAGCCAGCGTGTGCGAAGCTCGAGCCGGCGCACGTGGGCCAGCGATTCCGCGGCCGTCGCGGACTCGAACGAATCCGTCGACCCGACCGCGTTCCTCGCCCGGCGACGGAACAGGCTCATCCGGCGTCGGCTCGGAAAGGAATCACGGAGCCTTCACCGTGCGCAGCAGCAGGTCGACGATCCAGTCCGAGTCGATCCCTTTCAATTCGGCCTCATAGGAGGTGCGAAGGCGGTGCCGGAAGACCCCCGGCGCGATCGTTTTCACGTCGTCGGGGAGAACGAAATCGCGCCCGTTCAGATAGGCGAGAGCTCGTGCGCCGCGAGTGAGAAAGATCGTGGCGCGAGGTGAAACGCCGAATTCGAGCAGCGGCTCCAGTTCGCGCAATCCGGCTCGGGCGGGCTCGCGCGTCGCGAACGCGAGCTCGACGATATAGTCCTGGATCCGCTCGTCGACGTGGACATTCCCGAGTTCCCGCCGCGCCGCGAATATCGCTTCCGGGCTCGCCGGGGCCGGAAACCCTTCGTCGATCACCATTTCCCCCGCCCCGCCCGTGGTCGCCACTCCGTCCGAACCGTCCGCGGGGACGACGCCCCCGGGGTCCGGCCGGAGCGCGACACGACGCAGGATCTCCTTCTCCTCGGACCGATCCGGATGCCGGACCCGCAACTTCATCATGAACCGATCGAGTTGCGCCTCCGCCAGCGGATAGGTTCCCTGTTGCTCGATCGGGTTCTGCGTGGCGAGGACGAGAAACGGTTTCGGCAACGGATAGGGAGTACCGTCGATCGTGACCTGTTCCTCCTCCATCGCTTCCAGAAGAGCGGACTGCACCTTCGGCGGGGCCCGGTTGACCTCGTCGGCGAGCACGATATTCGCGAAGATGGGTCCTTCGTGAACCCGGAATCGGCCGGTCGCCGGCTCGTACACGGGCGTCCCCACGATATCGCCGGGGAGGAGATCCGGGGTGAACTGGATCCGTCGGAAGGAGGTGTTCAGTGCCTCGGCCAAGGAGCGAACGAGCAACGTTTTCGCCAGCCCGGGCAACCCCTCGAGGAGGATGTGACCACCGGTCAGCAGGGCGATCAGGAGGCCGCGTACCGCTTCATCCTGGCCGACCACCCTTCGATGAACGGACCGCTCGACGTCATGGAGAAGTCGACGACCGCCGGATTCGATACTCGTGACCAACTTCAGTTCGCGGTAGACGGAGAGCGAGGCAGGCATCACGCGGGATGCGCGATGGAACACGCCAAATCCGAAATGTAACTAGCCGCGCCGGTCATGGCGGCGCAAGTGGCCGCCGACGGCGATGCGGGGGACTCCGCTTCGCCGTCGTGAACCGGCCCCGGAAGCGAAGTTCCTTTCTTCTATCGCGGGAAGCCGGCATATTGCGCGTTGCCCCCCATGTCCCGTCCCTCGGGGCGACCCCGTCGGCGCGCCGGTCGATCCGGCCGCCTCCGCACTCCCGCCAGCGTGGAGCGCATACCATGAACGCACACACGGTATTCTGCTCGGCCAGGGATCGAAACGTTTCGCTGGTCCCCGGCTCCTCCGACTGGATGTGCCGAATCATCCTGGACAGCCGTCCCGCTGGCGGGGTGGCCTGCCTCGATCAGTTCTGCACCGGAGTCCTCTGCCCCTTCGCCGCCGAAGCCGTCGGCGACACCCGCTGGCCGACCGGCCGGATGCCGGACCCGGCCTCCAACTGAACTCGTCCCGCGATCCCGGAAGGTATGCGTCCCACGAATGTTTCCGACCCGGGTTACTACCATCGAGTGGTCGACTGCCAGTGGGCGTGTCCCGCCCACACGAACGTTCCCGAGTACATTCGTCTCATCGCGCAGGGTCGGTACACCGACGCATACCTTCTGAATCGCCAGTCGAACGTCTTCCCGGGGATCCTCGGAAGAACGTGCGACCGCCCGTGCGAGCCCGCCTGCCGCCGCGGCAGGGTGGATGGAGAGCCCGTCGCCATCTGCCGGCTCAAACGGGTCGCGGCGGACCTGCGCGATGACGAGGAGATGCGGGCCAGGCTCCCGGCGATCCCCACCGAGAAGAACGGACGACGGGTCCTGCTGATCGGCGCCGGCCCGTCCTCGCTCACCGTCGCCAACGACCTCATGCCGCTCGGTTACGAAGTCACGATCCACGAGAAGCTGGGTCGGGCGGGCGGCCTCATGTGGAACAACATCCCCCGTTTCCGTCTCCCTCCCGAGGTACTGGACGAAGAGATCTCGATCATTCTCGACACCGGCGTCGATCTGCGTACCGGTCACGCCGTCACCAGCCTCGCCACCATACTGGATGAGGGCTGGGACGCGGTCTTCGTCGGCTCGGGAGCGCCCAGGGGGCGAGAGCTGGAACTCCCGGGTCGCCACGATTCGGAGCGGATCCACATCGGGATCGCGTGGCTCCAGTCGATCGCCTTCGGCCACGTCGAAACCGTCGGCCGGAGGGTGCTCGTGATCGGCGCCGGAAACACCGCGATGGATTGCTGCCGCTCCGCGCTCCGGCTCGGGGCCGAAGAAGTCAAGGTGATGGCGCGCGGAACGAGACGAGATTTCAAGGCATCGCCCTGGGAACTGGAGGACGCCGAGGAGGAACGGGTCGAAGTGGTCGAGAACCACGTCCCGAAACGGTTCATCGTCGATGACGGCGTGCTGACGGGGATGGAGTTTGATCTGGTCGAATGGACGGAGGAGAACGGAGGCCGCGTCATCCGGGTCTCGCGTACGGTGCGCGTTCCCTGTGACGAAGTCATCATCGCGATCGGCCAGGAGTCGGCGTTTCCGTGGATCGAACGCGATATCGGGGTCCGCTTCGACGAATCGGACGTGCCGATCGTCGATCCGGTCACGTTCGAGACCACTCGGCCCGGTGTCTTCATGGGCGGAGACGCGGCGTGGGGACCCCGCAACATCATCTGGGCCGTCGAGCATGGACACCAGGCGGCGATCTCGATCCATCGTTACTGTCAGGGCGAGTCGCTCACGGAACGGCCACCGTATGGGATGAACCTGGTCAGCCAGAAGATGGGGCTTCACCAGTGGAGCTACAGCAATGACTACGACGCCGCGAGGCGCGCGCGGATGCGGCACGTGGAGCTCGCCGATCGTCTCGCGACATTGGACGTCGAGGTCGAACTGGGCTTCGATTATGAACAGACGATGCGGGAGGCCGAACGGTGCCTCAACTGCGACGTTCAGACCTGGTTCACCGACTCGCTCTGCATCGAGTGCGACGCCTGCGTCGATATCTGCCCGACGAACTGTCTGACGATCCTGCCGGATGATGACGAGGCGGAACTCCGACGCGACCTCACCGTTCCCGCCCTCAACCTCGACCAGCCGATCTTCGCCTCCGGCCCGCTTCCTCAGACCGCCCGGCTGATGGTGAAGGACGAAGACCTCTGCCTGCACTGCGGGCTCTGCGCGGAGCGCTGCCCGACCGCCGCGTGGGACATGAGACGATTCGACCTGCTCATCCCCTACGCCGGGGTGCCGGCCGGAGGAAGCGGTGGATACCAGCCTCGGGGGCCCGCGCTCCCGGTCCTCGGCGGGTCTCCGCCCCTCGCCGGAGGGGCGCGATGACGGCGAAGGAGCGCGACCGCACGAACGATTTCGCGTTCAAGATCGCCACCGTCAACGGCACCGGCTCCGCGAGCGCCAATGATCTCCTGCGCAAGGCGATCTTCCGGATGGGCATCCCGTGTTCAGGGAAGAACATCTTTCCCTCGAACATCCAGGGGTTGCCGACCTGGTACGAGATCCGGGTGAACCGGGACGGCTATCTGGCGCGCACGCCCGATTTCGATCTGCTCGTCGCCATGAACCCGGCGACTTTCGCTCGCGACATCGCCGAGGTCCGACCCGGCGGGTGGATCGTCCATGATTCGACATGGCCCCTCCCCCGGGAGCTCGAACGAGAGGACGTCGAGTTCCTCGGAGTGCCGCTCGCCGCGCTCTGCAACGAGCATTTTCGTGGCGCTCGCGAGCGGATCCTGATGAAGAACATCGCCTACGCGGGCGCGCTCGCGGCTCTGCTCGACCTCGACGTCTCCATTCTCGAGGCGCTGCTCGGTGAGTCGTACGGAAGGAAGAAGGCGCTGCTCGAGTCCAACCAGCTCGCGCTGCGACTCGGCCACGACCACGCCCGGGAGCATTTCGATTGCCCGCTCCCCATCCACGTCCGCGCGATGGACGAGACTTCCGACTCCATCCTGATCGACGGGAACACCGCCGCCGCCCTCGGATGCATCTACGCGGGCGCCACCGTCGCGGCCTGGTATCCGATCACTCCATCGACCTCGCTGATCGACGCCTTCACGAGCTTCGCGAAGCGGTTTCGCGGCCTCGGGAAACCGGAAGGCGCCCGGGTCGCGATTCTGCAGGCCGAAGACGAACTGGCCTCGATCGGCATGGTGGTCGGCGCGAACTGGATGGGCGCGCGCGCGTTCACCGCGACGAGCGGGCCCGGGGTGTCGCTGATGAACGAGTTCATCGGCCTCGCCTATTACGCGGAAGTACCGACGGTCATCTTCGACGTGCAGCGGACCGGCCCGTCGACCGGGATGCCGACCCGCACGCAGCAATCGGATCTGCTTCTCTGCGCCTATGCCTCGCATGGGGACACACGGCACATCCTCCTCTTCCCCGCTGATCCGCGGGAGGCGTTCGACTTCGCGGTGGCCTCGTTCGATATCGCCGAACGCTACCAGACGCCGGTGTTCGTCCTTTCCGACCTCGATGTGGCGATGAACGACTGGCTCGTCCCCACTATCGAATGGGAAGACGACTTCGTTCCGGATCGCGGCAAGGTGCTCGGCGCGGAGGAGCTGGAGAAGATCACTCGATTCCACCGTTATCTCGACGTCGACGGTGACGGGATCGCCGCGCGCACGCTGCCAGGCGTACACCCGAAGGGCTCGTTCTTCACCCGTGGATCGGGGCACAACAAATACGGGGAGTACACGGAAGACCCCGCTGAGTATGTGGAGTTGATGGAGCGGCTGGAACGGAAGCTCGAGCTGGCCGCCGAGCAGCTTCCCCAGCCCGAGTTCCGCGCGGCGGCGGGCGCGACGTCGGTCGCCATCGTCTCGCTCGGTTCCTGTCACCTGCCGGTGCTCGAGGCGATCGATCACCTCGCCACGCGCGGGGTCCTCGCGGACTACATGCGGGTCAGGGCGTTCCCGTTTCCCGCCGCGGTCGGGGATTTCCTTCGTGCGCACGACGAGATCTTCGTCGTCGAGCAGAACCGGGACGGACAGCTCTGCTCGCTGCTCTGCCTGGAAACGGGCATCCCCCGTCACCAGCTCCGCCGGATCGGTCACTGGGGCGGCACCCCGCTGAGCGCTCGCGATATCGTGGATGAAGTCATCGGTGGCCTCGAATCAGTATCCCCCTCGTTACCCGCCTTCGCGAGAAGGACCGACGCATGAGCTACATCACGAAACCACGCGTGCGTCACCCCGCGCTCCCCCGCAACGCCCTGGGCCTCACGCCACGGGATTACGAGGGTTCGATGTCGACGTTGTGCGCGGGGTGCGGCCACGATTCGATCACCGCCGCGATCATCCAGGCCGTCTTCGAGCTGAACATCGCCCCGCACACGCTCGCGAAGCTCAGCGGGATCGGCTGCTCATCCAAGACCCCCTTCTATTTCGTCAGCCAGGCACACGGGTTCAACGCCGTCCATGGCCGGATGCCCGCCATCGCGACCGGCGCCATCGCCGCGAACCGGAACCTCATCTACCTGGGCGTCTCCGGTGACGGGGACTCGCTGTCGATCGGCCTCGGACATCTCTGCCAGGCGATCCGTCGCAACATCGACATGCTGTACATCATCGAGAACAACGGGGTGTACGGGCTTACGAAGGGGCAGTTCTCCGCGTCCGCCGATATCGGCACGCGGTCGAAGCGCGGCGAAATCAACCGGCAGCCGCCAATCGACCCGGTGCTCCTCGGCCTGACCCTCGGCGCGACATTCGTCGCCCGCGGGTTCTCGGGCGACAAGGAGCAACTCGTCCCGATCCTGAAGGCGGGTCTCCAGCACCGCGGCCTGGCGATCGTGGATGTCATCTCGCCCTGCGTGGCGTTCAACGACCATGAGGGTTCGACGAAGAGCTACGCCTACACGAGGGAGCACGCGGAGCCGGCGGTGGTGACGGATTTCATCCCCATCGCGTCGGAGATCACGACACGCTATGAGCCCGGGTCACTCCGTGAGGTTCGCCTGCACGATGGGGGTATGGTCCGTTTCCGAAAGGTCCCGGAGGATTATGATCCCACGGACCGGGACGCGGTCGACGCCTGGATCCGCGAACGCGCCGCCCGGAAGGAAGTGGTCACCGGCCTCCTGTACGTGGATCCGACATCCGCCGACCTGCACGAAACTCTCGGTACGGTGGACACGCCTCTGGCATCGTTGCCCTTCGGCGACCTTTGTCCGGGATCCGCCGAGATGGCGAAGCTGATGGAGACGTTCCGCTGATGAAGCCGTGGCGAGCCGCGGTGGGGAAACGGGAACGAGCGGATGAGGCGGGCCGCGGTGGGGGAACGGGAACGAGCGGATG
>CAZWJE010000070.1:0-15986 GCA_964634395.1 uncultured Gemmatimonas sp.
GGGTTCGCGAAGATGAGGACGATGGCGATCACGAAGCAGTAGATCCCGGATGATTCGATGATGGCGAGGCCGATGAAGAGCGTGCGGCTGATTGCGTTCGCCTCGTCCGGTTGCTGAGCGATCGAGGCCAGCGCCTGCGCGATGGCGCGGCCCTCGGCGAGGGCCGGCGCGATGGAGCCCACGCTGACGGCGACCGAAGCCATTACGATGGAGACGATTCCTATCCAGTCGAGACCGCTCAATTCAGTCATCTTTCTACCGGTTCGGGTTTCGGCGGCGCGGCCGCCTCGTGCGCGCGTGTCGCCGACGCGATGTAGACCGTCGCGAGAACGGCGAAGATGTAGGCCTGAATGACCCCGATGATGAGTCCGAACGCCTGCATGATCGCGGGAAAGAAGAGCGGCGCCAGGCTCAGCAGCAGCGCCGCCGCGACCGTGCCGCTCATCATGTTGCCGAAGAGCCGAAGCGCCAGCGCCAGGGTCCGCGAGAGCTCCCCCATCACCGTGAACGGGAGGATCAGGAGAGACGGCTGGGCGTACTGCGCGAGGTATCCCCGCAGTCCGTGACTCGCGATCCCGAACGCGGGCACCGCCACGAAAACGGAGATCGCGAGCGCGGCCGTCGTAGACAGCGAACTGGTCGGGGCCCGAAATCCCGGGACGATCGTGAGCACGTTCGACATGAGGATGAAGAGGAAGAGCGTGCCGACGAACGGAAGCACCGGTTCCGCCCGCTGTCCGCTCACCTCGCGGATCTGGGTCAGAATCATCGAAACCACCGCCTCCAGCACGTTCTGTCCGTGGGTGAGTTCGCCGTCGGCCCTCAAGCCACGCGACAAAGCCCACGAAGCCGCGACGAGCACCGCCATCACGACCCACGTCCACACCAGTGTCGCGCTCACCTGGACGGGGCCCCATTGCCAGTAGATCAGCTGGTCCGGCGTAATCTCCATCTCATCCCCTGATCAAGGCCCTGGTCTCTCGTCCTCACCGATGAGTCGGGCGGAGCGCCCTGTCCCGTCCCCGGCGGCGCGTACCGTCCCATCCCCGCCGACACGTGCTTCCCCCACCGCCATGGTGCGTCCTTCCCCCGTCTCGACCTCAAGCGGCTTCCCGACGACGCGAATCAGGATCGTACGGGCGACGAGGAAGCCGGCCACCACCGCCAGCAGAGGAATCCACTCGCCGCCCGAGACGAGGACGATCGCGGCCGCCGCGGCGACCGTACGGATCAGGAAGCTCCCCGCGACGAGCGCGGCCGGGTGGCGCGCGGAAGACATCCGGCGCACCGTCCACCATAGCATGCCGAAATACGCGAGCCCGATCAGAACTCCGCTGGCGACCGCCAGCCCGAGCCCGATCATGCCGACTCAGCCACGGTCATCTTCGCCCTCATGCTCGCCCTCCGACGGATCGTCGTCCTCGGACCGGATCGCGCGCTGTTCGAGGGAGATCCAGTACCACGCGTTCCAGCAGCCGAGCAGCAGTCCGGCCGCCATCAGGGTCAGCGTCCAGGAATACCGGCTGGGCCACCGCGAGTCGACCCAGATCCCGGCGGCGACGCCCAGCACCGTCGGGACGGCGATCGACCACCCGACCATGCCGTACATTCCGAGCCCGAACCAGGTACTCCGTTCGCGGTGCCGCCGGGCGCGGCGCCTGCGCTCGGCACGCAGCCCGATGTTCCGCGCCAGCGGATCGTCCCGCGGATTCATATCAGGCCCCGCCACGTTTTTCCAGTTCGATGAAGCGACGGATGAAATCCGCCTCGAGCCGTGCCACGGCTCTGCGCGCGTGACGCTCCCGCTCGTCCTCGGCGTGGAACTCCCGCTCCACGGTGGAGCGCAGCCGATCGAGGTCGTCCCCGATCACCGCGCGGCGCGTCGGCACGAGGACCTCCGGGCCGTGCTTCAGCAGAAGACCACCGTCCACGGCCGCGAAACGCTCCGTATCGTCGGGAAGCCGGAAGGAAAGCAGGCTCGGCACGAGCGCCGCGAGGAAGTCCACGTGCAGCGGGAGTATGGTGAAGTTCCCGTGCGTCCCGTCGGCCGAGATCGCCGTTACGGCTTCATCGAGCAGGATTTTCGTGGGGATCACGATCCGGAGGCGCATCGCGCTCACTCCGACCTCGCCTCGGAAACCGGTCCGATCATGTAGAGCGCCCGCTCGGGGAGCTCGGAGAACTCGTCGTTGAGGATCCGCTCGCAGCCATCGAGCGTGTCCTCGAGGGAAACCGTGCGCCCGCCGTGACCGGTGAACTGCTCGGTGGTGTGGAAGGGCTGCGTCAGGAACCGCTCCAGGCGGCGGGCTCGGTGCACGATCCGGCGGTCGTCCCGGGAAAGCTCCTCGAGACCGAGCATGGCGATGATGTCCTTCAGGTCTTCGTACAGCGCCAGGGTGCGCCGCACCTCCCGAGCCGTGTCGAAGTGGCGAACCCCGACGGTGGCGGGGCTGAGGATGCTCGAGGTGGACTGGAGAGGGTCGACCGCCGGATACAACCCTTCCCCCGCCCGCCGGCGCGACAGGACGATGGAGGCCGACAGATGGGCGAAGGTATGGACCGCGGCCGGGTCAGTGAAATCGTCGGCGGGGACGTAGACGGCCTGCACCGAGGTGATGGCGCCGTTCTCCGTGTTGCTGATCCGCTCCTGGAGCTCGGCGAGTTCTCCGGCCAGCGTCGGCTGGTATCCCACCCGCGAGGGAATCCGACCGAGCAGACCGGAAACCTCCGCTCCCGCTTGCACGAAGCGGAAGATGTTGTCGATGAGAAGCAGGACGTCCTGCTTCTCGCGATCCCGGAAGTGCTCGGCGATCGAAACGGCGGTGTGACCGACGCGCAACCGGGCCCCGGACGGTTCGTTCATCTGTCCCAGAACCATCACGGTGCTTCCCAGCACGCCGGCGTCGCGCATTTCCCGGTACAGCTCCTCGGCCTCGCGACATCGCTCGCCGATCCCGCAGAAGATGCTCACCCCTTCGTGCTGACCGACCATGTTGTGGATCAGCTCGGTGATCACCACCGTCTTGCCGACCCCGGCGCCGCCAAACAGCCCGGCCTTTCCGCCACGCTCCATCGGCGCGAGGAGGTCGATCGCCTTGATCCCGGTGACGAGCATCTCCGAGGTCGCCCGCAGCTCGGTCAGCGGGGCCGGTGTCTGGTACATCGGACGACGCTCGATCTCGCCGAGCGGCGGGGCGTTGTCGATCGTCTCACCGAAGACGTTCAGCACCCGGCCGAGAAGCTCCGTCCCGACGGGGACCTCGAAAACCCGACCGGTATCCATCACCGGCTCTCCCCGCGCCAACCCCCGCGTTGGCGTCATGGCGACGGTGCGGACGGTACGCTCATCGAGGTGGCCGAAGACCTCGAGCACCGTCTCGCCTTCGGGTCCCGCCTCGAGTCTCGTCCCCACGCCGGGCAGATTCCCCTCGAAATGGACGTCGACGACGCTCCCCCGCACCGCCACGGTCCGCCCAGATCGTTGAGGCGCTTCAACGGCGACGCCCACCTCATCCTCCTGGTTCCTCAGGTCGGTTCGAGACGGAGGGAAGGCGCGCGTTCGCGATTTCGCCACGACTGATGCCCCCCCGCCCCCGTCATGGTGGACAATCGGGAGCGCTTCCGCCAGTGCTCACGCGTCGGCGGTCCCTTCTCGTCAATCGACCGGACGGGGGTCGTCAGCAACATTTTCGAGTGCCACCAGTCGCGTGAGGCGATCGCCGCGGCCCGTCGTTATCGCGAGCTTCCCGAGGCGTCCAGTCCTCGACGCCCGCCACTCCGAACGCCCCTCCTGGATGCCGGGAAACCGTAATCGGACCCCGGTCGTCTTCATGCCGGGTCCGCGCGACTGGAGGTCGGCTCCTTACGCGCGGCATAGTAATGGTTGCCTCCCTCATCCACATGCTCACCCACCAACGTGAAACCGGCCTCGGCGAGTTCCGTCCGGTAGGTCGCGGCTCCGAGGGAGGCCGATCGCCGACCGGTCAATACGTCCGTCCAGGTGCAACGCCGCGCGGGTGAGGTAAACAGGAAGTGGCCGTCAGGGTCGAGTATTCGCGCGATTCGGCGGATGAGATTCCGCTGCGCTTCAGGCGAGAGGAGAAACACCAGACCCACCGCCACGGCGGCATCGAACGTTCGGCCGAAGAAGTCCGACTCCTCGACGGTCTCGCACGCGACGATCGTCCCGGGAAAACGCGCGCGAAAGGCCGCGATCATGGCTGGGGAAGCATCCACTCCGTAGATCTCGAACCCATCGTCCAGCAACGCGGAGGACACCGGCACGCCGTGGCCGCACCCGAGATCGAGGATCGAAGCGCCCGGAGGAAGTGACCGGGCCCACGCTCGGACGATGGGGACCCCGATCATCGTGAGCTCACGGCGCGCGATATACTCCGGCGCGATGGCCTCGTAGCCGTTCGACCCGTCGTTGTCGTCCCGCGACATGAGTCCACTCGCCATCATTCAGAAAACGTCGGATTCCGGCCAGCGGATGGCTTCCTCCCGATCTCCGAAGAAGTGGAACTGGCGGCTCGCGTGGTGGAGTTCGTGCGCGAGCCCACGTCTGAGATGATCCAGATGGAAGGCCGGATCGTCGGGGTCGTAGATGAAGGTGATCGGGCGCGGTGTCGATCCGAAAGGCGAAGCGAGGCGTGGCCCCGGGCCTCGGTCATCCGCCGACGGCCGCCCGCTCGGCGATCTCCTTGAGTCGGGCCAGGCCACGCGGCCACATCTCCCGAAACGCCTCGGCGTGGTCCGATGGCGTCTCCGTGTCAACCTCGACTCTGGTGAACCCCGTGCCGGCATCGCGGAACGTGTAGTTCTCGTACACCTGGGCCCAGTCGCGCGCCGCATCGCTCGTGGTGTCTTCCAGGCCTTCGTTGATGATCCCGAGATGATGGATCGAAAGGTATTCGTGCGCCCGGTTCTCCGCGATCTCGGAGACCATCCCGCCGCTCCCTCCGGGGCCGAGGAAGCGGATGCGTTTTCCCTTCTCCCACGAGCCTTCGTAGTAGCCGCCCTCTCCGAACGCCGACGTCCAGTCGCGGTAGGTGTCATCCCCGAGCATCGCGTCCCACACGACCGCGCGCGGCGCCTCGATCTCGACCTCGAAATGCAGTTTCTCTTTCATCCGTGGCTCCTCGAAAAGGGTCGGTCCGGCTTCCGGAATGTTGTCGAACGAGAAGACGCGAAAACGACACCTCGGGCGAAGAACCCGCTCGCCAGCCTACCCAAAGGATGCCGGAAAGCCCTCTCGAACCCACCGCGTACGTGATACCTTTTCTGTATGAAGATCTGGATCGATGCCGACGCCGCGCCCGGCGACGTCAAGCAGATCATCCTGCGCGCGAGCCGCAGACTGGAGATGGAGACCCTGTTCGTCGCGAACCGGCGCCTCCAACTGCCAGCGGATAGCACCTTCGCCGTGTCCATCGTCGTCTCGGGCGGACCGGATGAGGCCGATCGATACATCGCTGAGCACGCCAGCCGGGGCGACCTGGCGGTGACGGCCGATATCCCACTGGCTTCGATCCTGGTCGAGAAGGGAATACTCGTGATCGATCCGCGGGGAGAGGAGTACTCCGCCGAGAACATCGGCGAGCGTCTGGCGGTCCGGGACTGGATGGATGGCCTCAGAGGGTCAGGCGTCCAGACTCCCGGTGCGCGACCCTATGGCGCCAGGGAGAAGCAGACCTTCGCGAACACCCTCGACCGACTCCTCTCACGCGCGAAGAGACAAAACCCGTGAGCGTCTGATGCACAGGTCCAACGCGGCCTGTGCAATGCCGCCCTGGAACATGAGGAATGGTCTCGCCGTCGTTATCGGGTGCCTCGATGGTGGCTTGATCGCCCCAGGAGACGGGGCCGGACAGGACAGGGACAAGCGGATCGCTACGCTGGACGATGCCCCGCCCCCACGTCCATTGAGTTTCCATGCGTGAGCACGGCGACACGACGGTCGTGGGCCCCCGGGGCCGTGGTACCGAACAACGGAGAACGCCCGGGCGCCGGCCAGACCCGAGCCGTCCGATAGCGTCAATCCCGCCAGTAATTGTTCGCGGCGGCCACCGTCTGAAAGTTGATCGCCACGACCTGGGATGCGGCGGTAAGGGAGTCCGCTGAATGAGCGTACGATGGCCGAAGCTCATGGAGCACATCGGTATCCGGCTGGGTGTACTTCACGCCGCGTCGGCTGAGCGTGATCGCGAGTTCGAAGCCTTCCTGTGGTGTAGCGGTGACCAGGGATGTCAGCCATTCGTCGGACATGATCCGGCCTCTCCGGGGGAATGTGCGCGCGGAACACCGCGTCGGTTACCTCACGCGGGATAGTATTCAACATATTAATGTCAGTCCCGACGGATGCAACTGACGCGGTCGCGGCGCCAGGGCGCGACAGCGTTCGGGCAAGCGGACCTGCCGCATTGATCCGCGCGACCCCATCCCCGGATCACGGCTTCGAGCACACTCCGGGTCGATGTCGCGAAGCGAGCCGACCCCGAAGCAATACCCCGTCACCCTCACTCCGCCAGCTTCGCCACCTTCCTCTTGACGCCTACAGAAGGAAGCCGCATGTTACTGTAGACGACTACAGGAACCTGATCTCGAGTCTGACATTGAACGCACGACTGAACAGCGACGCCCTGCGTGGCTCACTCGACCTCCTGGTGCTCAAGACGCTTTCTCTCGCGCCGATGCACGGGTGGGGAATCGGCCAGCGTGTTCAGCGGATCTCGGATGGTGTTCTCGAGGTGAACCAGGGTTCGCTCTACCCCGCCCTGCAGCGTCTGGAGAAGGACGGCCTGATCTCGAGTGAATGGGGCACGACGGACAACAACCGTCGCGCGCGCTACTACAGCCTCACGAGGGCCGGCCGCCGCACGCTGAACACCGAGATCGAGAGTTGGCGGCGGTTCTCCGCCGGCCTCGAAGCCGTATTGAGGACCTCCTGATCATGCGACGTTTCCCCGCCCACCTGGTCCATCATTCGAGGTTGTCATGAGATGGCTCGACGCGGTACGCGTACGGCTCGGCCTGCTCTTCGGACGCCGCACCGTCGAGTCACGCATGGACGAGGAGTTCCGCTTCCACCTTGACATGGAGACGGAGCGGCTGGTGCGTGAGAAGGGCCTCGATCCCGCCGAGGCACGGCGACTCGCGCGCGTTGCCTTTGGCGGTGTGGACCAGCACAAAGAGACGCTGCGCGACGGGCGCGGGTTCGCGTGGCTCGGTGGGTTCTCTCTCGACTTCAAGCTCGGGCTGCGGATGTTCCGCAAGCACCTGGCGCTCTCCCTGATCGGAGGATTCGGGATGGCGGTGGCGGTCGCCATCGGTGCGACCTGCTTCGTTTTCATGACGTTCTACTACTCCGATCCTCCTGTCGAGGACGGCGATCGTGTGGTCACCGTGGATTACCTCGACGGTGTCGCCGACTCGCGGTCGACACTCTTTGACTACCAGTTGTGGAAGGACGAGCTGGGTTCGTTGGAGGATCTTGCCGCGTACCGCACCGTGAGTCGCAACCTCGAGAGTCAGGTTTCGGGAGCCGGACTGGTTGACGTCGCGGAGGTGACTGGATCGGTCTTCCGGCTTGCCCGGATCCCTCCACTTCTGGGTCGACCGCTGCTGGACTCTGACGAGGTCGAAGGTGCGCCGCCGGTGATCGTGATCGGCCACCGCGAGTGGCGGCGGCGGTTCGCGGCCGATCCGGCCGTGGTCGGAAGAGAGGTACGCCTCGACGGTGTCTCGCACACGGTCGTCGGCGTGATGCCCGAGGACTTCCGCCTGCCGGTGAACCATGGCTTCTGGACCGCGATCGCGACGGGGATCCCGTTCGAACCAGCGGAGGGACCGGCGATTCACGTCTTCGGTCGCCTTGCACCCGGTGTCGAGGCGGGCGCCGCGCAGGCGGAGGCAGGCGTGATCGGAGCGAGGATGATTGCGGAGTACCCCCAGATCTACGGGAGATCAGAGGCGGCGATCCGGCCATACATTCGCCATATACTGGATCTGCAGGAAGTTCCCGGCTGGATGGTCTGGCTCCTGCAGCTCTTCGGGTGCCTGGTTCTCGTTGTCGTCGCGGCGAACGTCGCGGTTCTCTTCTACGCTCGCGCGGTTCAGCGCCGTGCTGAGCTCACGGTCCGATCCGCTCTCGGAGCGTCGCGGAGCAGGATCGTCACACAGCTGTTCCTGGAGGCGCTCGCGATCTCCGCCGTCGCCGCGACGCTTGGCTTGCTGATCGCGCGGACCGGTTGGAGTCAGCTGTTGTCGCGCGAGGAAATTCGCGACATTCTTCCGTACTGGTTACTGGTTGGCCTGCCGCCCGAGACTGTCCTCTACGCGATCGGGCTCGCCACTCTCGCCGCCTTCGTCGTCGGAGTCATACCGGCACTTCAGATAACGGCCCGGGACACGCAAACGACGCTGAGAGAAATGAGCGGCGGGACGAGATTGCGCATGGGAAGGACCTGGACCGT
This sequence comes from uncultured Gemmatimonas sp., assembly GCA_964634395.1. GTDB lineage: Bacteria > Gemmatimonadota > Gemmatimonadetes > Longimicrobiales > Longimicrobiaceae > WHSP01. The sequence goes on from CAZWJE010000070.1 coordinate 8,475, forward strand.
GCTGATCTGTGTGCAGGTCGCCATCGCGGTCGGGATACTGCCAGCCGTCGTCGGTATCTCGTGGAATTATGAGCCGCCGCCGACCCCCACTTTCCCCGCGTCCGAAATCCTGTCGTTCCGGCTGGCGGAGTCTTCCGTGACCGGCTCGACGGACCCCGACCAGCAAGGACCACGCACGGACTATGGTGGCCTCCAGGCCGAACTGCTTCGCCGGGTCGAGGCGATCCCGGAGGTCAGCGGAGTAACTTTCACCTCCGGCGGATCCCTCGTCCGCATCGAGACGGAAAGCTCCGAGACCGCAAGTGGGGAAGGCCCGTCCGTCATCCGATCCGAGCGCGTCGACACCGAGTACTTCGAGGTCCTGGGGGTGTCATTGTTGGCGGGCCGGACGTTCGACCGGGCCGATGCCGTGGAGGGGGCGGCCGCGGTGATCGTGAACCGCGCGTTCGCGGACCAACACTTCGCGGGTGGAAGCGCATTGGGTCAGCGGTTCCGCGAGATCAACGGCGCCGATTACGAGGTGCGAGGAGGTGAGCCCTGGTTCGAAGTTGTGGGAGTGGTCGAGGATATGCTGCGGCCCTCTCGAAGCAGGCCTTCACCGCAGACCTTCCACGCAACGGCTCTGGCGGCCACTCCGCTTGGCCTCGCGGCCCGCACGAGAGGGATCGGCGCCGAGACGATCGTCCCGCATGTCCGCGAAATCGCCTTGGAGATCGCCCCGGGTATCAGCCTGGAGGCGTCTTCGATGGACGAGCGCTACGTGAGGGACGCGGCCGCCGGGGACTTCTTCCTTCTCCCCGTGGGCCTGATCACTCTCAGCCTCCTGCTGCTCTCGGCCGGTGGAATATCAGCGATGATGTCATTCGCGGTGACCCAGCGGCGACGTGAAATCGGGATTCGCGCCGCGCTTGGCGCATCACGCCGCGAGATCGTCACGTCCATCTTCTCACGATCCGCTGGTCAACTCGGGACAGGACTCCTGATCGGTATCGCCGGGTCAGCTCTTCTGGACCGGCTGGCGGGCCAGGAACTGTTGCGCGGGCAGGTGGTTCCGATACTCGCGTTCGTCGCGATCACCATGCTTCTTTCGGGACTGCTCGCGACCATGGGCCCTACGCGGCGGGCTCTGCGAATCCAGCCCATGGAAGCGCTGCGAGGGGAATAGGTTAGCGGGCAACGCGCGAGGTGCTCCAGAAGTCACCGCTGCTCCGGAAAGACAATCAGGCAAAGTGCGTTCTGTGTAGGCTCCTCCTCCTCCGCCCGTCGCCTGTCTTCAGATCGGTGTTCGGTTCTGGCACGCGCGATTCCAATTCCGAACATGTCCGCGACGGAAGCACGTTGCTGTGAGTCCCCGTATATAGTTGAGATTCTTTGGGTTGGAAAATATTGAAAGGCCGGCACACTAATTCCTTGAGGTACCTCGAGTACATCGAAACCCGCATACCCACGGCCCCGCGGTCGTGCCCACGAACACGCGAACGGTGGGGGCGATGTGATGGGAACATTCGTGAGGGACCTACGTTCGGGTCTCCGCTCGCTCGCGCGAGGGCCGTCCTTCGCCGTCACCGCCATCGTTACAATCGCGATCGGCATCGGCGCGAATGCGTCAATCTTCACGGTCGCCAACGGCGTACTGCTGACCCCGCTTCCGTACGCCGAGCCGCATCGACTCATCACGATCACCGCCGAGAACCCGTCGCTCGGCTGGACGGATAGCGACGTCGACCCCGCGGCCGCGTGGGCGTGGCGTGCGCGAGCACGGACGCTGACCGACCTGACTGTCTTCAATGAGTACAGCTACAACTGGACTGGTGACGACGCGCCGGAGCGCATCAACGGGCTACGCGTCACGCCGAACTTCCTCTCCGTGCTCGGGCGCGAGCCCGTCCTCGGACGCGATTTTCTTCCTGACGAGTTGGGCGACGGACGCGACGACGTGGTCCTCGTCACGGACGGTTTCTGGCGGCGGCGCTTCGGCCGAGACCCCGCGCTGCTCGGCGCCACCCTGATCCTCGACGGCGATCCGGTCACGGTAGTGGGCATCCTCCCGCCGGATCTGGTTTTCTACGACGCGAGGCCCGACGTGCTGCGCCCGTGGGATTTCGACCTGGCCACGGCGCCCATGGGCAACCACTATACCAACGCCGTGGCCCGCTTGGCCGACGGCTTCGAAATCGACGATGCGCGAGCGGAGTTGCTCGGTATTGCCCGGGCGCTTGAAGACGAGTACGTGGAGAGCCGCGGCTGGTCGGTCAGTGTCCATCCCCTGCACGAGTATGCGGTCGGTGAGGTCACGACGCGGATGCTGGTCGTGCTGATGGGCGCCGTTGGCTTCATCCTGCTCATGGCCTGCGTCAACGTCGCGAATCTGTTGCTTGCGCGGGGGGACGGGCGCGCTCACGAAATCGCCGTTCGTGTCGCGCTCGGCGCGAGCCGCGGCCGTATCGTACGCCAACTCCTCACCGAGAGCCTTGCACTGGCCGTGGCTGGCGGCGCGCTCGGACTGCTACTGGCCAACTGGGGCTACCGCGCCATGCGGGCGGGGCTCCCCGCCGACATCTCACCCGCCTTCGACGATGTCACGATCGACGGCGGCGTGCTCGCGTTTACCACGATCGTGACAATCTCCTCCGCGCTCCTGTTCGGCGTCCTGCCGGCGCTGCGGGTTTCCGCGTTCGCCAGGATGAGGGTCGCGGGCCGAAGCGGACCGACGCGGAAGGAAAGCCGGTTCGCCGGCACGCTCATCGTCCTGCAGACGTCGATGGCCATGGTACTACTCTCAGGAGGCGGGCTCCTCATGAAGAGCGTCGCGGGCATGCGCAACCAGGATTTCGGCTTCGACGCGTCCAACGTGCTGATCGCGCGAGTGACGCTGCCCGAGACCCGATACGCGGACAAGGCCTCCTCCGACGCATTCTGGCATGACGTGACTGAGCGCCTCACGTCGCTCCCGGGGGTGGTCGTGGCAGGAACGACGCAGAGCCACCCACTGGAAGGAGACAATTGGGGATTCACCCTCCAGATCGCCGGACAGGACCTTCCCCGCGCCGTGCGTTCGACGTATGCGTCCCCCGGCCTCTTCGAAGCGCTCGGCTTGCGGATGGTCCGGGGCAGGATGTTCGCGGAGACCGACACTGACAACGCGACCACGGTGGCGATTGTCAACCAGGCGTTCGTGGAGCGCTATCTGGGCGCGGACGCGGATCCGCTCGCGACCACCCTGCTGTCGGGCGGTGTCTGGTCCGCGGCGGTCGTCGGTGTCGTCCACAACGTCGTCGAACGAAATGTCGACGTCCGTCCGGAACCGGCGGTGTACCTGCCGATCTCTTCCATAGACATCCGTACCCGCTCGCTCGTGCTGCGCACGATCGGCGACCCCGCCGACCAGGTGCGTCCGTTGGAAAGCACCGTTCGCTCGGTTGACGCCGACCTGCCGATCTACGGCATCGAGACCATGGAGACGCTGGTCGACCGCCGTGTGGGCGGCTACGCGTTCATTGGCCGCCTGATGATGGTGTTCGCGCTCATCTCGTTGGCGCTCGGGGCCGTCGGGATCTATGGCGTCACCGCCCACGCCACGAATCGGCGGACGGGGGAGATCGGCCTCCGACTCGCTCTCGGCGCCGAGCGCCCTCAGGTGCTCCGCATGGTCGTCGCACATGGCGCACGGCGGGCCGGGCTCGGCCTACTCATCGGCCTCCTGTTCGCGAGCGCGGCCGGAAGCGGCCTGTCCGCGATCCTCATCGACGTTGGACCCCGCGACCCTGCCGTGTTCGGCGGCGTGACTCTTACGCTCGCGCTCGTGTGCACGCTCGGACTGTACCTGCCGGCCAGGCGCGCGGCGAAGATCGACCCGGTCAGGGCTCTGGCGGCCGATCAGGCGTTCTAGTTCTGGATCGCGATGCACGCATCAGGAGCCGCGGAACGGTGACGCGTTCATGCACGGCTCGTACTCGGTGCACATCGTACTTGGATGCCGCGCACGCCGGCACGAGGCCCGCATTGCCCTTCAGGGTTGATCTGAGGCGTTTGGTGCAACGTGGATATGCTTCCGCAGCCAGGCGGCGAGATCCGTTTCGCTGATCTCGCCCGCCGCCACGCCCAGCATGGTGACGACGACCTCCGGTTCCGGCGCCTCCAGCACCCAACCGTTCACCTCGAGAAAGACCGCCATCGCCATGAAGCCAATGCGCTTGTTGCCATCCGAATATCCGTGTCCGCGGCAAAGGTCGAATCCATAGGCGGCAGCCAACGCCGCGATGTCCTCGGCCTGCGCGTACGCCCACTGGTTTCGGGGACGGGCCAGTGCCGATTCGACCGCGCCTTCATCACGCACGCCATACAACCCGCCAAATCGTTTCAGCTGCTGGAAATGAAGCGCATTCACCCACTCGCGCCTCAGCCCGAGCGGCTCGTTCACTTCGCGAGTTCTCGCAGCGCGTTCGCGTACTTCTTGCTGATCCGGGCCTCCGCCTCCATGACGCGAAAGAAGTCGGGATCATAGGGGGTGAGGAGAATCCCGTGCTCGGTCTCGACCGCATAGGCCTTGTCGCCCGCCTCGAGATTGAGCCGGTCGGTCATTGCCTTGGGCAGGGTGGTCCCGAGCGAGCCGCCGTAGCGGCGAAAGGTGACTTCTTTGATCATACTGTTTCCGGAGGACAGGGGTACAACAAAAGTATATACTCCGGAAATTCTCGCATCAACGCATCCGGGTTGCGCCTGACGGACAGGAATAAAGGGCGCGGGGCCGTGCGCGGGATCTTTGGCGTTCGGAAGGTGTGGACGGCCCTGCGTCCCTCTCACCATTGTCAGGCACGGGCGGCTATCCCCAAAAGCAACCATACTCGTCGGTGTCGACAACGGCCAGAAACTTCCCGATGCTCCGCACCTCGAGATCTGGCTCGTACCCGTGCCATTTGAGATCCCGACGCTTCCAGTAGATCCGCCACAGGTCTCGGGATCGGATGTACGTCGCCTTCGCGATCGACTCTTCGATCTGGGTTCGCGGATCTCGCCAATGCGGTCGAATCAAGAAGAGCTCGATGCTTTGCCCCACGATCCGGTAGCCGAGGTCAACCTGGGAGCGAATCTCGGGTGGAGGTCGTCGCTTCTCCAGAAACCGGTCGAGCGCACGTTCGGAACGCCGCCGCTCAAGCTCCGTGAACGCCATGTCAAGCTGGAGGCGTCGAGAAGTACTTCATGAACAGGCGCTTCGCCTCGGTCTCGCCCTCCTCGGTGAGACTCACCGATTTTGCCTTCGAAACCGGATTGCCGATATAGCCCTTCTCGTAGAGCCGGTTCAGTGCATCCCAATCGAAGCCTTTCCAGGCACGCCCATCGTCATGAAGCGTCAAGAACATGAGCGCCAGTACCACTTCGTCGACCTTGTCGTGATCGTAGTCCATATCGAGTTCCTCGAAACCCATACTCGCGTGTTCCATGATCGAAAGAGGAAGGAATGCGGTGTTGACGCACGGAAGGCAACGCAGACGGTGTCGCCGGAAAGTGAAGTATGAACCGATAACGACTCGGGAGTGCCTGACTAAAGGGAAAGGGCCGTGCGCCAGACCTTCGGCGTTCGGAAAACTTGGACGGCCCCGCGTCCCCTGCAGGCCAGAGTCAGGCGCCGGCGCGCCAATGCTCCAGCACCAGACCCGGTACGCGCCAGCCCGACGCCGATGCGTAAACGCGCCTCGTCTACCGTCGCCGCGCCGCCACCAGCGCCGCCTCGACGGCGAACTCCGTGTCCGGCGCGATACGGATCGGCACCGCGCTCCTCGTGGTATGCCCATCGCCGAGGGTGGCGGTGGGCTGCGCGGTGGCTGCGCATTTGGCTTCCCGCCGGAACTTGTCCCCGGCCTCGAGAACGCGAGTCCCGCCCAACTCGACCTGATACGGGTTTCGCCCAGTGGGGATGGGCTGCATTGGGCCGAACTGGATGCGCATGCATCTCTAACGGGTCTGATGGCCGAGGCGCTCAATCTTCAGGAGTGGGCTCCTCGGATCATGGGCCAGACGAGAAGCGAGGCAAAGGCCCGCGCGGCGCGCGCCAATGGGGTCAAGGGTGGCCGGCCGCGTAGGTCCCAGAGGCCGGCCACTCACGTCCGGACCAACCCACCCAGCGGACGGGCTCCTGCTGGCGTAGACAAGTGAATGTCCGCGGGATTCGACCTGGCCGGCGCGCTGGACGGGCCGAACGGGCGGAATGCGCCCCGCACCGATAGCGGGCGAGGAGAAGAAATCTTGATGGGCGCGAATGATTTCGTTCGATCTAGAAGTTCTGGTCGAACAGCTCCGGACGACGTTCGCGAAATCTTCTGCTCAGGAGTAGCTCCATCCCGTCCCGCAGCACGACGGTGTAGTCGCCGTGCGACCACGGGCGTAACTCGCGAATGCTATCCAGGTTCACGATGCGGCTGCGGTGGATTCGGGCGAAGCGATGGGGGTCGAGTTGCGCCAGGAGACCGGCGACCGTGCCGCGCACCATGTGCGTCGTGCGACCGGTGTGCAGAATCAGGTAGTTCTGCGCGGCCTCGATCCAATCGATGTCGGTGACGGACACGAAGTAGGCGCGCTCACCAGAGCGAACGTAGATTCGCTCAATCGGGCGAGAAGCGACGTCGACCTTCGCGAGCAACGACCGTAGTCGCGATTCGACATCGGACTTGCCACCGGTGATCTTGTCGCGGGCGCGGGCGAGCGCGTCACTGAAGCGCGCGGTGTCGAACGGCTTGAGCAGATAATCGACCGCCGCGACTTCGAACGCGCGTAGCGCGAACTCATCGTGGGCGGTCGCGAAAATGACGACGGGCAGCTCGTCATTGAGCTCGGCGAGGACGCCGAAGCCGTCCAACCCTGGCATCTGCACGTCCAACAGGACCACATCAGGCGCGAGAGCGCGGATCGCCTTCACCGCCTCGAACCCGTTCGCCGCCTCCCCCACGACTTCGACGTCGGCCTCCGCTTCGAGAAACCGCCGCGCTTTTTGTCGGGCGGGGGGTTCGTCATCAACAATGAGCACCGTCAATCGCCGCATACTGGCTCTGTGGTAGGGTCGTCCGCTACGGCGACCTCGTATGGCAGGACGATGCGAGCGAGCATTCCCCCCTCGTCCGCGTTGCGCAACTCCATGAGGTGACGCGCGCCATAAATCCGTTCCAGCCGGGCGGCGGTATGGCTCAGTCCGATGCCGCCGCGGTCGCGCGCTCGCCAATCGCCCATGATACCCGGTCCCGAATCCCGCACCTCGAGAACGAGCGAAGACTCATCGGCGGTTCCCTCCAGGCGCGCGCCGACGTGAATACGCGTTACGCCTCCACCCGCGGGTGCGCCGTGGCGCACCGCGTTCTCGACCAGGGGTTGGAGCACCAGCGGTGGAAGTATGGCCGGGAGCGCGTCGTCCGTCGCGGTGAGAACGGCATCGATCCCGGTGCCGAAACGCGCGCGCATGACGTCGAGATACAGATTGACCACCTCGAACTCATCAGCCACCGTCGTGGCCTGACTCAGGGG
>CAZWJE010000071.1:0-15778 GCA_964634395.1 uncultured Gemmatimonas sp.
CCCGCCCGAGAAGCGACGTCTTCCGCCGGACGAGGAACCAGACGCCAACCCCTTTGCCCGCCGTGCCGCCCGTGAGGTCAAACGCCGCGCCTCGGGCTCGGTACAGAGGAACTTCGCGTCCTTCGCCGATCGACTCGACGAGGTCGCCGAACGCATCGATCGCCTCGCCAGCGAGCAGCTCGACGACGGTCCCGGTGAACGCGCCGGTGACGCCGCCCACCTGACCGCCGGTTGGATCACCGAGATCTCGGAGTATCTGCGCCAGGCCGATATCGACGCCGTTCGGGCCGATCTCGAACACCAGGTGCGAGCGAAGCCACTGCGCTCGATCCTCCTCGCCGCGGGGGCCGGATGGATGGTCGGCCGGATTCTGCGCTGACGGCCGCCATGCGCGAACCCGCGGAGACCGAGATGGTCGGCGCCCCGTCTTCCGCTCGTACCCGAGAGCGCCCGCGGCAACGGACCGACAACGACCCGGAGCCGTCACTTCGTGATCTCACCACCCGGCTCATCGACGACGGACGCAGCCTCGTCCGGCAGGAGATCGACCTCGCGAAGAGCGAGACCTTCGAAACCGTACGGGTATATTCCGTAGCCGGCGCGACGGTTGCGGGAGGAGTGCTCGTGGCGTCGGTGGGTGTCCTGGTTCTGCTCGCGTTCCTCGTGATCACCCTTGGAATGCTTCTCGACGGGAGGTACTGGCTGAGCTCACTCATCGCGGCCGTCCTCTTCATGCTCGCCGGCGGCCTGATCGTCCGACGCGGGAGGGCGCGACTCGCGGCAAACACGCCGCGACCGGAACGCACGATCGACACGCTTCGCGAGACGGTGGCCTGGGCGGCCAGACAGACCGACCGGGCGGAACGCTCGGCGACCGGAAGGAACCGAAGGTAGAACTATGGACAAGACCCATACCCATGGCGAAACGGCCATGCACTCGGCCCACGGACGAATCGAGTCGCGTATGACGATGAGTACTGGCAACTCCGACGGGTGGGAGATCGACCGGGATGGTCGACTCTCGGAATTCGCCGACCGCGCGAGCGGCCTCCTCGGCGAGACGTTCGACAGCCTGGGTGACCGGGCCCGCGATGCCGCCGACTTCGTCGACGAACATACCGGCGCGGTTACCCTGGTGCGTGGGAACCCCCTCGCGGCTGTGGGGATCGCGTTCGCCGCCGGCCTCGCGATCGCCGCGATCTCGCGACCGCCGGACCGCCGCTGGGTGGTGGAGCGCGCCCGCCTGCAATTGCGAACCGCCATCCTCAGTGGCCTCACCGCCCTCGCCGCGCGCGAAGTGCGCACCCTTCTCGGCGACGGTGATCTCGCGGGGCTCGTTCAGTCGCTCATCGGCGGCTCGTCCGGGTTCGACGACGACCATGACTACGACGATCAGGATGATGAGTACGAGGACTTCCACGAGCCCTGATTTCCGTGCCTGAGACTCGACCCTCAACCGTCGAAGGTGTCCGCTACATCGTGACCGGGCGTGTCCAAGGCGTCGGATATCGGGCCTGGACGGTACGAAGAGCATCGAGCCACGGGATCTTCGGCACCGTCCGGAACCTCCCCGACGGCAGCGTACGAATCGACGCCGTCGGCGACGCGGAGACCCTCGAGACGTTCCGGCGGGAACTGCTGTCCGGTCCTTCGAGGGCCCATGTCACGTCCGTCTCACCCGCTCGCATCGAGCTCCCCACGACCACCGAGTTCACGATCCTGTACTGATCCGGCTCACACCGCCGGCTCGCTCTGTCGACTCACACCGCCGAAGGTTCACCCCACCGAAGGCCCGAAACAACGAACGGGATGAGAAATCATCGCGTCGTCACTGCGGGCACCTTCAACCAGCGGCCCGGCATCTGAAGTTCCGATCAACGCGCGGTCTTCGTTCGCGCCACCGATTTTTCCGAAAATTTCCCGAACAAAACGGCCTCCGCAACCGCGCCTCTCAGCCGCGATCTCCCTCGAAGCAACCCATTCCACCATGGAGCAGCCCCGCGGACGCGCCTGGCTCGCTTCCGCGCGAATTGTCGTTGTCATTCGCAACCGAATAGGCGGCCATGTCACGGGCATTCAGGGCGCGCTATTTCCCCACGCAGAATGTCGAGAAAATCGCGCCCAGCAGGTCGTCCGGCGTGATGATACCGATGACTTGTTCGATCGCGGCGGCCGCGCCTCTCAGATGGGTGGCGGCGACGTCCAGTGGCAGTTCCGAACGGACTCCGGTCAGAAACAGGTCGAGCTCTCCGATCGCGGACGTCAGCGCGTGCGCATGTCGCTCACGCGTGATGATCGGCTCCGCGTCGCCGTCTCCGTCCGGGCCGATTCCCCCAAACGCCATCGAAACCAGCCGCGTCCGCAGCTCGGCGAGCCCGTCGCCAGTGACTATCGACACCGCGATCGATAGCGGCCCTGATTCCTCCAGACTCCCGAGTCGGCTCAGGCCCTCTTGATCAGCGCGGCGCGCCAGCCCGGCTTCAATCGGGGAACCCTGACCGGGCCGCGATCCCGTCCCCCGCCGATCCGACTTGGTACGCGCGACGATCGTCGGTCTGTCTACATGGGCCAGGAGGAAACGCTTCTCGTCGTCCTCGAACTCGTCAGAATCAGTGCAGAACAGCAGGATGTCCGCGGCGCCGACGTACTGTCGCGCGACCTCGATCCCGATCGTCTCGATCCGGTCCGCCGTCTCTCTGATCCCCGCGGTATCGACCAGTCGGAATGGGTACCCATCGATGACCGTTTCGGCCTCCACCGCGTCACGGGTCGTCCCCGGCAGCTCGGTGACGATGGCGCGCTCTATGCCGAGGAGTGCGTTGAAGAGCGACGATTTCCCGGCATTGGGCCGGCCCGCCAGAACCACGAGGGGACCCCGTCGGAGTCTCCGTCCATCCGGCACGGTACGCAGGATCCGGTCGATTCGGGCGCGTACCTCCTCCACCGCCTCGACGATGCGCGCCATCGGCACCGGAGGCTCGTCTTCTTCCGGGAAGTCGATCGAATAGGCCGCGAGTGCCTCCGCGCGCAGCACTCCGTCACGGAGTTCGGCCAATCGTTCCGAGAGGCCGCGCTCTACCTGGTGGATCGCGGCCCGACGCATCGCCGGCGACCGGCTCTCGATCAGGTCTCCGATCGCCTCGGCCTGAACCAGGTCGATCTGACCGTTGAGATACGCCCGACGCGTGAACTCACCCGGCAGCGCGTCCCGCGCGCCTCCCGCGCGCAGCGCGTCCAGGAGCAATCGCGGCGTCAACTCACCCCCGTGACAGCTGAACTCGACGGAATCCTCGCCGGTGAAGCTCGACGGCGCGACGAAGCGTGTGCAGAGCGCCCGGTCGATCGTCTCGCCGGTAGTCGGATGGATCAACGTGAGGAGTACCTGGCGTCGTTCGGGCGGGAGCGCGCCCCCCAGCGAAGGGACGAGGCGGAGCAGCAGGTCATCCGCGCGTGGGCCGGAAACGCGAACGATCGCCAGCGCTCCACGACCCTCCGGGGTCGCGATCGCGGCGATCGTCTCGTCCAGCCCTGTTGTGCCCATGCTTCACGGGAAGCGGTTCGCGCTGCCTGAGAACCTCAGCGTTTCGGCCTGGTCCGCGGCTTCGCCGCCTTCGACCGCGACGCCGGAGCAACGGAGAGCTTCGGAGGTCCCGTACGCTTCAGCTCCTCCGCCGCCTTTCGCCGCTCCTTCGAGATCAACACCTGCTGCGGAATGCTCGCCAGCTGCGTGACCGTATAATACAGGTTCAGGCCCGACGGCAGCGAGAAGAAGAAGATCCCCATCATCAACGGCATCACGTACATCATCATCTTCATCTGGGCGTTCTGTTCCATGCCGCTGAGGTGGGCCATCACCCACTGCAACGTGAACATCGAGACGACCAGAAGGACGGGCAGGATGTAAAAGGGATCAGGCAACGACAGGTCAGGCAGCCAGAGGAACCGGGCGCCGCGGAACGCGATCGTGTTCTGGAAGACGAAGAAGAGCGTGATCAGCACGGGGAAGGGGACGAGCAACGGCAGACATCCCCCGAACGGGTTGAACCCGTGTTCCTTGTACAGTTCCAGAATCGCCTGCTGCTGCTTCTCGGGATCGTCACGATACTGTTCGCGAATCTCCTGGAGCAGGGGCTGGACGGCCATCGTCTTCATCTGTGACCGCATCGCCTTGGCGTTCAACGGCCAGAGGACGATCCGCATCATCACCCCGAAGATCACCAGCACCCAGCCGTACGAGATGCCAAGCGTGTCGTGCAGGGTGTTGAGCACCCAGAGCACGGCGGCCGAGAGGGGGCCGATGACCGGCTGCAGCCACCGATACCCGTAGGGTGTCACGTTCTCGAGGTCGTGTCCCAGCGCCCGCAGGGTACGATAATCCTGGGGGCCGAGGTAGACGTCAAAGGCGAAATCACCATTCGCCGCCACCGGAACGGCGGCCTCGACGCGAGCGCGAGGGAGAACGACCTCACCACCGTCCGGAAGTTCGCGACGACCGGCGGGCAGCGGTTCCGCGACCGCCCCACCCACGGGCCGCTCATCGCCTCCTATGATCGCGACGAAGAAATACTTGTCCTTGATGCCCACCCAGCTGAGTGGCCCGATCCTCGATTCCGGCTCGTCGATCTGCCGGAAAGGCCGCCGCTGGATCCCGTCGCCACCTCGCGAGACGAACGCGAAGTCTCGCTCGCTGTGATGGTCGGGGTTCTCGTGCACCGCCAGCCCGGGACCCAGTCGCGCGAGCAGCGAAGCGGTACGCCCGCCGAGCCCCTCGATCCGTCCGGTCGCGTCGACCAGGTATCCATCCGGATCGAACCGGTAGTCCAGGACGACGCCGAGCCCGTCTTCCCCGCGCCAGACGAACTCCACTCCCTCACCGGGCGAACCGGCGGGGATACTCAGTTCCCGCGCGCTCGCTTCGAACGGCAGTTCCGCGAGCGACAGCGTGTCGCCGCCGACAACGAGCCGATAGGTGAGGAAGTCCGTGACTCCTTCGGGCACCAGCTGGACGGTCGAACCGGCCATGCTGTAGGAAGGATAGGACGTGAGCCAGGCGGCTCGCAGGGCCGCGCCGCGGGTGGAGAAGACGTACCGATACCGCTCCGACGTCACCACGACCGAATCCGTCGCGGCGGTGCCGGCCGTCAAGGGAATCCGGGGTGTGGCCGCGTCGCCCGGCGTCGTCGACACCATCGCCGAATCGGCGGGTACCTGTCCCGCTTCCGGCGTTTCCGACGGCACCACGAGTCGGTTCGTTATCACCATGGCGAGCGTCATCAGGACGACCGCCAGCACGAGTCGTTTCTCCATTCCCCTACTCTGAAAACTCCATCAATCCGGTCGCGCTCGCCGGGGGAGCCTGCCCCCATACGATCCGGCGCTTCATGAACCCGACCGCGTTCGGGCGGGCGGCGGCGGATCCCTCACGGAACCGGATCGTATCCACCCGGCCGGAATGGGTGGCATCGCAGAATACGCCGCACGGCGAGCCAGGAGCCTCGCCCCGCGCCGTACTTCCGCACCGCCTCCAGGGCGTACGCCGAGCAGGTTGGGTAATAGCGGCAGACCGGTGGTTTGAGCGGGGAGATCGCCCGCTGGTAGAAACGAATACCCCCGATCAGGACCTTCGCGAGCACAGTGACTCCCTTACCTCGAGAAGTTCCGCCCGCATCTCCTCGAAACTCGCGTCATACGCTTCCGGGCGCGCGCGGACGAGCACGTCCAGACTCGTCGGACCGACCGGAAGGACCGGCAACAGGTCGATCCGCGCGATCTCCTTCAGGCGCCGCTTAAGCCGGTTCCGGCGCACCGCCGCGCCGCGGATCCGGGACTTCGCCTCGCCCCGCCGCCGCCGCGGTTTCGGAACCACGAACCCGACCCGTGAACGCGCGGCGGGGGAAGCGGAGACAAAGACGTCGAAGCTGATCGTCTTTCTCCTCTTCCCCCGTCGAAAGAGCGCCCGGATCTCATCCGACCGGGTGATCCGGGCTTCCCTCGGAAATCGGCTCCCACCCGGCTTCGATGGCGGTCCTTCCGTCATCGTCGCGGTGCGGCGAGCGGCCGCCGTCTACTGGCGGCCGTGCTTGCCCCCGATGGTGACCACCAGCCGCTTGCGGCCCCGCTTGCGCCGCGCGTTCAGCACTTTCCGGCCACCGCCGGTCGCCATGCGGGAGCGAAACCCGTGCTTGTTGATTCGCTTCCGGTTGCGTGGACGGTAACTCGGCTTCATCGCTTCCCCTCGGCTGACGGCGCTTCAGTGTTCGGATCTCGTTTCGACTTTCAGAGACAGACCGTGAAAAATAGAGGCGGACGCGTTCGTCGTCAACTCCGTGCACGTCCCGCGCGCGCGGGACGGACCGCGTGACCACCTCGCCAAACGCCGTTTCGGAACGGCGGCGGATGGTGAATGAACCGGCCCGTTCCGGTCGGTTTTCGGCTTGACTTATCCACATTTCTCACCTAGCTTGGCCCCTCGCCTCCCGCACCGCCCGTTCGCTGCATTCTTGCCGAGTCAATGGAGCTGAGCGCCTCCGAAGTATGGTCCCGAATCCTTGCCGAGGCGCGGGAGACGCTCAGTGAGCAGGCATACCGAACCTGGCTCGCCCCGACCCAGGCGATCTCCATATCCAGCGACGCACTGATCGTCTCGACGCCGAACCCGTTCGCGGCGAACTGGGTCGATCACAAGTACACGGATCTCTTCGCGGCGATCAGCGAGCGGCTCTTCGGCCGCAGATATCGGATCAGCGTACAGTATACCCCCGACGGCACGTCCGTGGAACGGCCGCCCGTCCTGGAACTGTCACCCGCCGAGAGCCCGACGACGTCGGTGACTTCGTGGGGAGACGGGGATACCGCGCCTCATCCGCGGACGCCGCTGAACGACCTGTATACGTTCGATCGCTTCGTGATCGGCAACAGCAACCAGCTGGCCGCCGCCGCCGCGAACGCGGTATCCCAGACACCCGCGCGGCTCTATAACCCGCTCTTCATCTATGGTGGCGTGGGTCTGGGGAAGACGCATCTGATGCACGCCATCGGTCATGTCGTTCTCAGTCGTGACCCCGGCAAGCGCGTCCTCTACCTCTCGTCCGAACGATTCACCAACGATCTCATCGGTTCGATTCAGAACCGCAGGATGGACGAGTTCAGACAGCGGTACCGACAGATCGACCTCCTCCTCGTCGACGATATCCAGTTCCTCGAAAACAAGAGCGGAACGCAGGAGGAGTTCTTCCACACGTTCAACTCGCTCCATGATGCCCAGCGGCAAATCGTGCTGACCTCCGACCGGCCGCCCAAGGAAACCGGCCTCGAGGACCGGCTCGTCTCACGCTTCGAGTGGGGCCTCGTGACCGATATTCAACTTCCCGATTTCGAAACCCGTGTCGCTATCCTCCGCAAGCGCGTGACGGACGTGGGAATCGAGATCGCGGGGATGGATGAAGTGCTCGACTTCGTCGCGACACACTGCACCTCGTCGATTCGCCAACTGGAGGGCGCCATCATCAAGCTCCTCGCCGTCTCTTCGCTCACCCAGCGGGAGATCAATGTGGAGATGGCGCGGGAGGCGCTGGGCGCCACGATCCGGGCTCACGACGACTCGCTCGCCCAACGACTCACCCCGGAGGCCGTTCGCGCGGCGGTCGCCAGTGAATGGAATGTCTCGGTCGAAGCGCTCACCTCCCAGAAACGAACGAAAGACCTCACCGTTCCTCGCCAGGTCGCCATGTACCTGATCAAGGATCTCTTCGGTCTCTCGCTCGTGGACGTGGGAAGACTCTTCGGGGGCAGGGATCACTCAACGGTGATACATTCCATCGCGAAGGTTCAGGAAGACATGACGAACGATCCGGCCCTCGCCCGCCGCATGCAGACTCTCCTCCGCTCACTCGGCGGATGAGCGGCGGCGAACACGCTCCGATTTTCCCGGATCCCGGGATGTGGAGATCGTTGTGGAGTAATCGTGGAGCCCGTGTTGAAAGTCAGGAAAACTCCGGGATCGGTGGAAACGAGTGGAGAACCGGCGGCCTTTCCACGCATCTTTCCACTACGTGTCACGAGCGGCAACCTCTTGTGACTGGAACGCTTATCGGGTCGGGAAGGGGAGGGTTTGAACATTTCCGCCTTTCTACTACGATCACGCATTAAAGATGTATCGGCTTAGAAAGAACTTCCTCGGTCGAAAACTCTGAATCCGATCGGAAAACATGAAAGTCAGCATCACGCGCGAGAAGCTTCAGGAGGGCCTGTCCGCGGTGGCCGGGAGCATCCCGACGCGCACGACGCTGCCGATTCTCTCGAACATCCTGCTCGAGACGGAAGCGGACGGCCTGCGATTCAGTGGGACGGACCTGGACACGTCGGTGTCGATCCGGGTACCGGCGGAGGTGGAGGCCGGGGGTTCGATCACGGCGCCCGCGCGGAAGCTCCAGGAGATCGCGCGCGAGCTGCCGCCGGCGCCGGTGGCCCTCGCCGCTCAGGGAGACGCGATCACCATCAGCGGCGGACGTTCCCGGTTCCGACTGAACGGTCTCTCCCGCGAAGAGTTCCCCGAGTATCCGGTGGTCTCGTTCGAGGGCGGGTGGAAGGTGACCGGGGCGGAGCTGAACGACCTCATCTCGCATGTTTCCTTCGCGGTCTCGACCGAAGAGACGCGACCGATTCTGAACGGGGTGCTCTGGGAACTGCATCCGACGGAGATGAGGATGGTGGCGACGAACGGACACCGGCTCGCGCGGATGACGGTTCCGCGCTCGGGGACCGGATCGGACGGCCAGCTCATCGTGCCTCCCAAAGCGCTCGGCCAAGTCCAGAAGCTCTTCAAGCCCGACCAGGAAGTCGAGATCGCCTGGACCGACAACCATATCGGTTTCCAGGGCGGCGGTGTACAGGTCTTCACCCGGCTGATCGAGGGGCCATACCCGAACTATGACCAGGTGATTCCGAAGGACAACGACAAGATCCTGATCGCTGACCGGGCCGCGTTGAATGGCGCGATCCGGAGGATGGCGATCGTCGCGTCGGACCAGACGCATCGGATCCGCATGTCCGTGGGCGGGCCCATGATGAAGTTCTCCGTGCAGACGCCGGACCTGGGTGAGGGATCGGAGGAACTCCCCGTCGAGTATACGGGCGATCCGATCGAGATCGGTTTCAACGCGAACTACCTCCTCGAGTTGTTGCGCTACATAACGACGGACGAGGTGAAGTTGACGTTCAAGACGCCGGAGCGGGCGGCCACGCTGGAGCCGCTGGGCAATGAGGACGTGCCCGATTTTCTCTGCCTCGTGATGCCGCTGCGCCTGCTCGACTGATGTCCACGCATTACGCGCCCGCCGCCGGGGATGTCCGGACTCGGGACGAGATCGATGAGCTGCGCGCGCGACGCGGAGGCGTCTGGCCCGCCATCCGCGCGATCCGGAGCCGACGACCGTTTCTGACGGCGGTCCTGGTGACCGCCGCGCCGCTGCACGCGCTGCTTACCGAGGCGTCGGTGCACGATCTGCTCGGGGAGGACCGTTCCTGGCGGTTCTTCGTACCCTGGTCGCTGATCGTCCTGGGACTGATCATCCGCCTGTGGGGTTCCGGCAACCTGCGAAAGAACCAGGAGATCACCCGCACGGGCGTCTACAGGATGGTGCGGCACCCGCTCTACGTGGGCAGCCTGGCGTTCTTTCTCGCGTTCTTCCTGACGACCACCACCCCGTCGGTCGGCGCGACGCTCTTCGCGATCCTGGTCGGCTTGGTCTATTACCCGACGATGCTCGCTGAAGAGGAGTATCTCGCGCTGAAGTTCCCAGCCATCGCCGCCGGTCGCGAGTATCCGTGGCGGCTGATCCCGGATCCGCGCCGCCTGCCCGAAGCCTTTTCATCGGACCGTTTTACCCTGCGATCCGCCTGGAACAATCTGGGTTTTCGCGGCGCCTGGTTCGTCATCGCGCTGCCGGTGTTCCTGCGGTTGCTGGGATGGGCGCAGACGGCACTCTGAATTGATTCCTTGCACGCCACTTGCCCCCATTTTCCGGACGCGCGCATCATCCGGAGACCAGAATGGGGCGAGAAGATGGAAGGCAGGGAGTTTCACGTCGAACTGATCACTCGGGTCCGCACGGTATACGCCGTTCGCTCCGGAGAGATATCGAGGGAGCACGTCGCATCGCGCTTCGGCGCTGGAGCCGAGGCGAAGTGAGCGATATGGCGAGCCTCGAAGGGGCCGATCTGGCCCGGGTTCGCGTGATGGAGAGCGGCGCGAGTTCGCTCGATGGCGCTGACGAGGCCGTGCTCCTTCGATATCTCGACGATCGCGAGCATCTCCTCGGCCGCGAAGCGGGTGACGCCTGGCTCTCGGACGCGGCGAACGACGCCATTTCCGCCAGCCAGGCCGCGCTCGATCTGCGCTGGGTGATCCCGGAGTCAGGCGATCCGCCGCTCGTCGATACGCTGCGCGCAACTCTCGCCCTCGAGCGCCTCTCCTCCGCCGGTCGTCTGGTCCGCTTCACCCGCCCGATGGCCCGGGCCGGCGAACGTGGCGAGATCCACCTCTACTGCACGCCGGAGTACCTCGAGCGCATGAGCGAATCGGTGCCCGTCCCGGATGTGACTCGCGGACGCGATGCCTCCGGCTGAACCCGTCCCGCGATGGACGGATCCCCCCGTTGCGGTTAGCTTTCCGGACCCCTGAGAACCCGACCCGAATCATGCGGAGTGTCAGCGATGACGGTAGTGACCGCCTTCGAGACGATCGAGCTGCAGCTCAGTCACGGCCGCTCCGTGCCAGTCACCATCCGGAGAAGATCCTCGGATCGATCCCCGCACACGGGGCGGCAGTTGCAGGAGTTGCACGGACTGGTCAGGACCACCGACCAGGAGACGCAACGCTGGTTATCCGTCGCGCTCCGCGGACTCGGTGACGGTGTCGTTCGTTCCATCGACGCGATGGGTGAACCCTCCGTTCGCTGGCAGCTCTCCTGGAACTCGTACGGCGAGACGGGCGGAGTCTTCACCTACGGGCTGATCCTCAGGGAGGCCGAAGAGCTCTCTCTCGAAGCCCTGCTGATCGACGGGATGGAACTTCATCCCTACGAGTACCGCGAGGAATATCTCGAAGAAGGGCTGACGATCTGGGCGAAGATGGTCGGTACCCACGCGGACGTGACACGGATCAACCGACTGATCCGGACACGCGCGAGCTTTCCCGTCATCCGGCGGGGGATCCAGAACACGGCGCGCGAGATGCGCCTCGGCGTCGCCGAATGGTCGGAATACGAGGACCGGATCAAGTACCGCCTCGTCCTGGTCGACCACGAGATCGGCGAAGGAATGCGCGCCGAACTGGGCAGGATCCAGGAAGCCAATAATCGCTCCTCACTCGGCTACTACGCGAACCTCGTCGAGCGACTCTCCGAACTCCTCGTCGAACGAGGCGCGATCACCCGGACGGAACTGGACGCACTCCGTGAAGCCGCCCGTGCCCAGCCGGGAATTTCACGACACGAGGTCTGGCACGTCACCGACGTGGACCTCCTGTAGCGGAACCGCGATTCAACGCGAAGGCGCGAGGAACCGCCGGAAGAGCGAAGGACCACGATATGCCGTCAGTGGTCCTTCGCGTCTTTCCGTGATCCTTCGCGCCTTCGCGTTGAATCGCGGTGGTTCTTCGCGTCGAAGATCCTGACCGCTATGGCACGACGGAGACGGAAGAACCTTCGTCCCCGGTACGGCCGACGATCAGCTTGTGGGCCCGCAGACGCAGCGTGTTGATGCGGATGAAACCTCGCGCGTCCTCCTGGTCGTATCCACCCGCCACGTCCATCGACGAGAGCTCTCGATCGTAGAGCGAACTCGGTGACTTCCGCCCGAGACTCCACACCCCGCCCTTGTAGAGCTTCAGCTTCACCTCGCCGTCGATCAACCGTTCCGACTGATGGAACGCCGCGCGAATGAAATCCATCTCCGGCGAGTACCAGAAGCCGTTGTAGATGAGTTCCGCGAAACGCGGCGAGAGCGAATCCCGAAGGCGGAGCACCTCGCGGTCCATCGCGATCCCCTCCAGATCCCGCAGCGCGTTGTGCAGGATCGTGCCGCCCGGTGTCTCGTATACCCCACGCGACTTGATTCCCACGAACCGATTCTCGACCATGTCCACACGCCCGATCCCGTGCTTCCCGCCGATCTCGTTGAGATACTCAAAAAGTTCGAGAGGGTCGGTGTAACGGGCTCCGGTCGCCGGGTTGCTGACCGAGACCGGGATCGCGTCCTGGAAGCCGATCTCGATGATCTCCGCCTCATCGGGCGCGTTCTCCGGCGACCGGGTGAGGCGGAACATGTCCTCGTCCGGTGTCAGCGCCGGATCCTCGAGCATGCCCGCCTCGTAGGAACGGTGCATGAGGTTCTCGTCGCTGGAGTATGGCTTCTCGACCGACGCCTCCACGGGGATCTCGTTCGCCTTCGCGAAGGCGAGAAGGTCGCTCCGGCCCTTGAACCGCTGCAGGAACTCCCGGTCCTTCCAGGGGGCGATGACCTGGAGTTGCGGCGCGAGCGCCGCGTACGCCAGCTCGAACCGGACCTGGTCGTTACCCTTCCCGGTCGCGCCGTGGGCAACGTGACGCGCGTTTTCGCGGATCGCGATCTCCACCTGCCGTTTGGCGATCACCGGCCGGGCCAGCGAGGTCCCGAGCAGGTAGCGGTTCTCGTAGACGGCGTTTCCCGCGATCGCCGGGAAGATGAAGTCGGTGACGAACTCGTGGCGGAGGTCCTCGATGAAGACGTCCACCGCGCCGGTTTCCAGCGCGCGCTCGGCGACGGCCTCGAAGTTTTCCTGCTGACCCACGTTCGCGACGTACGCGATGACGTCATAGCCGCGCTGCTGCAGGACCTTCAGAATGGTGGCGGTGTCGAGCCCGCCACTATACGCCAGGACGACCTTTTCTGCGGCCACGATATCCACTCCCGAGTAAGGATTCCATAGATTGTATGGCGCCTTCGGCCCCGGCCATGCGGCCATGGGCACGGTCCGCGCATCGTGGCGGACGGTATCGAGAGGCGCGCGCGGCAGTTTTCGCGGACCCTTCGAAGGCGCAACACGATAGCATCGTTGCGGGGGGCCCCTTTCGCAAGACGTCTCCGCTCATGCCCCGATGCGCGCACGACGGGACGCGGCGGCGAGCAGCCCTCCGCGAACGTGAACGGAGTGGACAAAGCGCGGATAATCGGCTACATCAACCCGCCTGTAGCCAGGATCGAGCGGACCACCGGGCGGCGGCTAGAGTGAGGCGCCCTTCGTCTCGCGCGGCAACAGGCTCAAACGTGAGGACTCAGAGGAGACCAATGCGCCAGGAAGACGACGACGATCGCCCCGAGCCGGAAGTCCAGGCGCCGGAGATGCCCACGACCCCGCTGACGGATCCACTGCGGGAGCGACTGTTCAAATCCCGCACGCTCGTCATCGCGGGTGAAGTGAACCAGAAGCTCGCCTCGAGCGTGACGGCGCAGCTCCTCGCGCTCGCGTCCGACAGCGACGATGCGATCACGGTGTTCATCAACTCCCAGGGCGGCCACGTCGAGTCGGGTGATACGATCCATGACATGATCCGGTTCGTGAAGCCCCGGGTCCGGATCGTCGGTACCGGCTGGGTGGCGAGCGCCGGGGCGCTGATCTATGTGTCGGTTCCCAGGGAGGACCGCTACTGCCTGCCGCACACACGCTTTCTTCTGCACCAGCCGGCGGGCGGGGTCGGCGGCACGGCGGCCGACATCGACATCGAGGCTCGCGAGATCATCAAGATGCGCGAGCGGCTGAACCGCGTCTTCGCGGAGCAGACGGGCCAGTCACTCGAGAAGATCGAGGACGATACACGACGGAATTTCTGGCTCTCCGCGACGGAGGCTCGCGAGTACGGGCTCGTCGGACAGATCATCTCGTCGTCCGACGAACTGAAATAGGTCGGAGGGGACGGGAACGACGAGGGGGCGACGGGATCACGCGGATCTCGTCGCCCCCTCGCGCTTCCCCGTTTCACACCTTCGTGCCGGATTCGAAGCACGGGTTCAGCGAGGTCGGGATCATCCTTCTACTGGGTCAGGTCCGCGCGGACGAACGCCTGGAAGATGCAGCCGGGTGCCGTCGGAACGTACACCGCGTCAGGGCGCGATCCTTCATCGCGGCCGGCGAAGACGGTGATGCCCCGGAACTCGCCGACACGCCAGAGCAGCTCGAGCCCGATCCGCCGTTCGCCACCCGTTCGTTCATAGGTATCCCCCCGAAGCTGGATGCCTTCGCCGTCCCGCAACCATTGTTCGCGGCCGGCGTACCCGGCGATGTAATCCACGGGATGCACCGACTCGAGAGGACGAATCGCGCCGTCGAGGAAAAGTACGATCCCCGCGTCGCGCTTCTTGGCGGTGATTTCACGAAGGCCGCTCGCGGCGGCGCGGTCAACCACGCAAACGAGCGTGTCCGGCAATATCGCGTAATCAGGAGGGGGGGCCGGCGTCGGAGCGGGGCCGGCGGCGCGGGTGGCGCACGCGGTCGCCGTCAGCAACGTCATCAGCGCGAGACCGGGCGCGACTCCTCTCGCTTTCGTCATTGCGGCCAGGGGTTCGGGAGGGCCGGTTGCGGTGTGTCTCTTCCCGGCGTGTGATCAAGCTAGCGGGGGAGCGCCGCGATTTCGACCCCCTCCGCCCACCGCATCTACCCGGCGTGGACCCGCCATGATCCCGACATTCCGCTCGTCCACTCACCCGAAGAGATTGAGCTGGGCCGGGGGATCCGCCGCCGTGAGACGAGTCGGGCCCCGCCAGGCGCGAATCGAGAGTTTTCGCCGGTCACGATTGAGACCCAGGCGATCGCATGAAGTCCGAAAGAGCGCTCCGAGCTGCTCGACATACTGACCCTCGCCGCGCATCCGCGACCCGAAGCGCGGATCGTTCAGTCGCCCGCCCCTCACTTCCCGGATTCGTCCCAGGATCTTCTCCTTCCGATCCGGGAAGTGGGTCTCGAGCCATGCCTCGAAGAGGTCCGCGACGCCGAACGGGAGACGGACGGGCAGGAAACCCGCTGAACTCGCGCCCGCGTCCGTCGCCGCCTTCAGGATCGCGGGGATCTCGTGGTCCGTCAGCCCCGGAATGACCGGCGCGACCATCACCCCGACCGGCACCCCCGCCGTCGCGAGCTTCTCGATCGCCACCAGTCGGCGCGCCGGGGTCGAAGCGCGCGGCTCCATCAACCGCTGGAGCGCCGGATCGAGCGTGGTCACCGACAGCGTCGCCGCCGCCGCGCCCTCCGCCGCCAACTCGCTCAGGATGTCCGCGTCCCGCGAGATCAGATGGTTCTTGCTGATGACGCCGACCGGGTTCCCGAACTCGGCCAGCACGCGCAGGCATCGGCGCGTCAACTCGAGCCGCCGCTCGATCGGCTGGTAGGGATCCGTGACGCCCGAAAGCGCGATCGTCGCGGGACGCCACTTCGGCGAGGAAAGCTCACGCTCGAGCAGGGTCGGCGCATCCTCCTTCACGAAGATCCGCGTCTCGAAATCCAGCCCGCCGGAGAGCCCGAAGTACTCGTGGGTCGGCCGCGCGTAACAATAGACGCACCCGTGCTCACACCCGCGGTACGGGTTCACCGAAAAATCGAAACCCACGTCGGGACTGTCATTGCGGGCGATCACCGTGCGTGTCGTGTCACGCAGGAACTGAGTTCGCGGCGCGGGTCGATCCTCCTCGTCTCCGTCGAACAGCTCGGGCTCGGGCTCGAACTCCAACGCCACGAACCGACTCGCCG
>CAZWJE010000072.1:0-15758 GCA_964634395.1 uncultured Gemmatimonas sp.
CGACCGATCCCGCGGTAGTCGTTCATTCACCGGGATCGACCAGTGGATCACGTCCTCCCAGAGTTCGAGGCCGCGGAACTCGACGTTGTCGAACCGTGCGTTCACGCCATACAACTCCGGATCCAGGTAGATCGGCGCGTAAACCGGGTCGTCGACCACTGCCTGTTCGAACGCCGACCAGGCTCGCCGCAGTTCGACCGTGTCGCGCGTGACGAGAGTGGCGTCGATGAGTGAATCGACCCGGGGATTGTCGAGCCCGGCGAAATTCACGCCGCCCGGAGGAAGGGACCGTGAATGGAACACCGCTTCGGCGTTCGGCCCGACCACGCCCGGACCCCACCCCCAACCCCAGGATGACCCCTGGAACTGACGAGCGCGGAGCCGCTCGACCCACGCGGTTCGCTCATAGGCCCGCGGAACGAGATCGACGCCCACACCCCGCATCATGCTCTGCATGGCGACGAGTACATCCGCCCGCGTCTGGTCGGCGGAAATATAGTCCACCTCCAGGCGGAGCGGTTGGCCGTCGCGGTCACGGATCCCGTCCGCGTCCGTGTCTCGCCAGCCCGCCTCGTCGAGGAGCCGCCCCGCGCCCTCCGGATCGAACGGGAGCGGCCGCGTCGAAGGCGTGTGCTCCCAGAGCGCGAGAGGGATCGGCGACCAGCTCACCTCGCCCACGTCGCCGAACAGCCCGGCCACGAGTCGTTCGCGGTCCACCGCCATGAGCAGCGCCCGGCGAACCCGTTCATCGTTGACCGGCGCGCGGTCGGTATTCCACGCGATCCACGCCGGCCGGATACGGGGAGCTCCATGGAGTTCCACGGCCGACGACGACTCGACTTCTCTCACCAGGCTCGGCGGAACCTTCAGCACGTCGCCCTGCCCCGACAGGAGTTCGGTCAACGCCACGTTGATGTCGGGAACGACCCGGATGACGATCCGGTCGAGCGCCGCGCGCCCCTCGGGCATTTCGGGGTTCACCTCGAGGATCAACTGCTGTCCGGGATCCCAGCGGCCGAATCGATAGAAGCCGTTCCCCACCGGCTGACGGCTGAACGGCGCGAGCCGGAGGCGCGACCGGTCCATGTCTTCCAGCAGGTGTTTCGGGACCGGAACCACCTCGAGAACTCCATTTACGGTATACTGACCGTCCCGATTCAGCCGGACCTCGACCGTGGTGCTGTCGACGACCGTGACTTCGCGAACGCCCGCCACGTCCGCGTTACGCGGTGACGCCACGACCGGATCCCGCTGGAGATCGATCGAGAACGCGACATCCTCGGCCGTCACCTTCCGCCCGTCGTGCCAGTAGACGTCATCACGCAGGTGAAGCACGACCGTCGAGTCGGCGACCACCTCCCATGATGTCGCGAGATCGGGCTGATAGCCGCTGAGCGTCGAATCGCGTCTGGCGAGGGCGCGGAACATCAGATGGATCGCCTGATACGACGGGGATGCCGTATAGGTGATCGGGTTCAGGTCGTCCGGCTCGCCGTCCATGAGGATGACGAGCACACCTCCGGCGGGGCCGCCGCTGAAGGTCGCGACACCCGACTGGTCGGTCGCGCCGTCGCTCCCGTCTCCGCCGCCACCGCACGCCGCGGCGACCAGAAGGCCGAGAAGCAGCGGCCCGAGGCGGGACGATCGCGGGCTTCGCTCGCGGCGGTCGCGGAGGGCGGTCGGGTGGCTCGGCGACGTTGCGGGCGGAGGAGCTGCTCGAGGGCTCGGAGATCGCATGATGGGCGGGTTCGGGGACCGACCGGGGACTCAGAACCGGTCGAAGGTCCAGGGCCTGGGAACGGCGAGTAACGCGTCCAGCGCGGCCAGCGTTTCGGGCCGATCGATCACCGCGAGGCCCGCGAGGACGGCCGTCGAGGGCGTGAGCGCGCCGATAAAGATTCGCGAGAGCGGCTCGATGTCGATCGAGATTCGCGTGTCGGCGGGTCCGGATCCCCGCACGACGGAGACCGCGCCGTCGACGAACGTGAGTACTCGTGTACCCCGGTTCTCGGGGATCCGTGCGTCCGAGACCTCGAATTCCACCGACAGCGGGGGCCCGCGCCGCACGCGACGCGCCGACCATGCGCGGTCGACGTCCACGATCCGGAACATGGGACCGGCCAGGGTGGTCGAAACCGGGAAGTAGTGGTGCCAGCGCGGGAAACTCGGGACGGGCTGGCGCAGTGTGCGCAGATGCTCGGGAAACGCTTCTTCCGGATGGGCCCGATAGATGACCTGGCTCCACTGGTCGGAAAGCGACGAGATCCATCCGTAGAGGCCGAGCCGCGCTTCGCGGTCGAGCCAGACGATCTCTTCGATGTCGAGCGCCGGACGCGATTCGGGGCCGGCGGTTCCATAATGATAGACCGCGTAACCGGTGGGTTCACCGCCTTCATCACGATGTACCGCCGCGTAACGACCCTGCTCTTCCCAGAGCCGTTCCCAGGCGCGGCGTGGTCGCTCGAACTGACCCGTCTGGGTCGGCGCCCAACGGTCGTAGATCGGGGAGATCACGTCGCGGCCATCGGGCAGGGGAAGGATCTCGACCCGGGCACGAGCCGGGTGGTCAGGGAACTCGCCCGGCGGGATGAGGAACTGTTGGACCTCTCCGGCCATACCATAGCCGAGCTTGCGATAGAACGAATCCCGGAACGGATAGAGGGACGAGGCGAGATCGCCGCGACGGCGGCTCTCGATCAGACCGTCCTCGACGAGGAGCCCGGCGAGACCGCGCCGGCGGTCGGTCGCGGAGATCGCGACGGTACTCAGCCCCATGACGGGAATCGCGGCACCGGCGATCCACTGGCGGAACCGGAAGAGCCGGCACGCGGCGACGATCCGGCCATCTTCTTCCGCGACCCGCAGCGATTCGATCCCGCCATGCGCGAAATCGACGAGCATCCGCTCCCACTGGGGAATCGTCAGCCCCACGCCCGGGAAGCTGTGCGCGCCGATCTCCGCGACCCGAGGCAGGTCCGCCATCTCTCCGGCTCGAAAGACGAGGCTCAACCTTTGCTTCCTCCCATCGAAAAATCGATCTTGAAGAATCCCCGCTCTTCGCGCCGATCACTCGCCGCTCCGGCACCCACGCGCACCATCCTCAAGATAGAAACGGTCATGATCCAACGCCATTCAAGGAAGGCGGCGATCGTCGTCGCGGGGCTTCTGGCGGCCGCTCCCGGGCTCGTCGCCTGCGCGGCCGCGCCCGACGCCGAACCGGGCGCCGAGTTGCCCGTCGCGACGGTCGAGTCGCCCCCGGCGCGCCAGGCGGTGCCCGGCCTCGAGGTCCTCCTCCGTGACTCGGCTCACCTCGTCCGCGGCAAGCGCGTCGGCTTCCTCACCAATCAGACGGCGGTAACGAGCACGGGCACCAGTGGGATCGACCTCCTGCATGCCTCGCCCGACGTTCAACTCGTCGCGCTCTACGGCCCGGAACACGGACTTCGCGGCGGCATCGAGGGCGGCGTCAGGATCGAGAACGACCGCGACGCGGCCACCGGCCTTCCCGTCTTCTCCCTCTACGGCCAGACCCAGCGGCCCACCCCGGAAATGCTGCGCGGGGTCGACGTGCTCCTCTTCGACATGCAGGACATCGGCGCCCGCCCGTACACCTTCGTCTGGACGATGGCGATGGCGATGGAGGCCGCCGCCGCGCAGGGAATCCCCTTCATCGTGCTCGATCGGCCGAACCCCATCACCGGCACCGTCGCGGGCGGGCTGATGGATTTCGAGATGCGCACGGTCGCGCAGGCGATCACCGGCTACTTCCCCGTCCCGCTTCGCCATGGACTGACGGTCGGCGAGGTCGCGCGGTACATCAACGCCGAATATGACCTGGGTGTCGACCTCACCGTGATCCCGGTGGATGGCTGGAGATCGGAGGAATGGTTCGACGAAACCGGGTTGCCGTGGATCGACCCCTCTCCGAACATCCGCTCGCTCGAGGCCGCGCTCAACTACTCGGGGCTCGTGCTGCTGGAAGCCACCAACCTCTCGGTCGGCCGCGGCACCGATGCGCCGTTCTCGTACGTCGGCGCGCCCTGGCTCGATACCGACCGTCTCCTCCAGCGGCTCGCCGGCTATGACCTGCCCGGGGTCACGCTCGATGCGGTGACACTCACGCCGAGCGGCGACGGGTGGATCCCGTTCAACGGCGAAACCACCCGGATGGTCCATATCACGGTCACCGACCGGGACGTCTACGACCCGGTATGGCTCAGCCTGGTCCTGCTGACCGAGATCAAACGCCAGCATCCGGACGACTTCTCGATCAGCAACTCGGGGTTCACCCAGATGCTGGGCTCGCGCTGGGCCC
Source organism: uncultured Gemmatimonas sp. (assembly GCA_964634395.1). Taxonomy (GTDB): domain Bacteria; phylum Gemmatimonadota; class Gemmatimonadetes; order Longimicrobiales; family Longimicrobiaceae; genus WHSP01. The sequence goes on from CAZWJE010000072.1 coordinate 4,316, forward strand.
GGGAAGCGTTCGATCGGGGCGATGACCCGCGTTCGATCAACGATCGCTGGAATGCGCGGAACGCGGAATGGGAGGCGCTGGTGGAACGGTATCGGCTGTACTGATCAGAAGCCGATGTTCACGCCCGCGACCGGCAGGACCGGCAGAGTCCCGATCGCGCGAGGGGCATCGTCCTTGGCGTTGACGAAGTAGAAAAGGGCGTCGCGACGGGCGAGTCCGTTCAGCACCTTGAGATACGGCTCGACGCGCACTTCGTGCCCGCCCACTCGAGGCAGCCACTGGCTGGACACCGACGCGTCGAGTCGGAGGAACGGCTCGTCGGGAGCATAGAGAAGCGGCGCCGTCTCGGTACCCCCCGGATCGACTGAGTTCAGGGAGGGGCCCAGCGACCGGAGTTGGGCGCCGAGGGTGCCGTCTGGCGCGAGTTCGGGGTTGGTGAACGCCGCGAGGGGAATCCCCGAGTAGGGCAGCCCGGCGCCGTACGCGAAGCCCAGGGTGATACGGGTACTCTCTCGTATCCCGATTTCCAACCCCGAGTTGAGCAGGTGCCTCCCCCGGAAACTCGCCCTGCCCTCCCCTACCGACGCCGTGTCGGACCACACCCAGGCGAGCGAATAGCCGAGCCACCCGCTGACCCGATCCCCTGTCCGGCGCACCCAGAAGTCCATGCCCGAGGCATTCGCCTCGATTCCCAGATCGCCGGGTACATCCGCGAACTGCTTGTAGAAGCCTTCGATCCCCAAACGTGTGCCGCCGCCCAGATCCTGGTCGAGCGCGACCGTGAGGTGAGTCGATCGCGCCACGGCGAGAGGCATCGTTCCCTCGAGAGACGACTCCGGATTCGAGAGGAGTATCTCGTCGGGGGGACGGAGGAACTGGTGATATCGACCGGCGGCGATTCTCAGTTCGACGCGATCGGTGACATACCAGGTGACCGCGACACGCGGGGCGACGGCGACGTCGCTCGTCGTGGAGAATCGGTCGGCGCGGGCGCCGCCGCGAACCCGGACTCGTGATCCGATCGGACCGGTCGCCTCGAGATACGCCCCGAGAACGCTCCCCGATCCCTCGATCGCGGCCGGACCAGTCGGTGAATCCTGGCCGTCGCCTGGCGCGGTGGCGGTGGCGGTGGCGCCATACCGCTGACGATCGAGAGACCCGCCATAGCGCAGCCGGACGGTTCCCTGCCGAACGAAGTCGGCTGACAAGCGTGTCCGCCGGGCCGTCGCTTCGGCCACCATCCGCCGGGACCCGACGAACGGCAACCTCGCCGAATAGTCTCCGCGGGCCGCGATCACTTCCACCCCGGTTCGGCCGAACACGCCGGCGAGACGTGCCGAGCCGGTGCGATTTCCCCAGCGGATCACGCTATCCACACTCGCGCCCTCACCCATGATGACCGACTCGCTGTTGTCGAATCCGGTCACGCTGAACGTGACCGTGGATCCAAGTCGAGCGTCGCCGCGAATCAGGCCTTCACGATACGAGTAGGGAAGCACCACCCCGAGCGCTCCCGACGTCGCGCCCGGATGGATCCCGCGGGCGGCACCGACCACGCCGATCCGGTCGGCGAGCCCCGCCGCCGCGGAAGCACGCGCGGTGAGCAGGTCCGCCGCCGCGTTGAACTCGATGCCTTCACCGGGCGCCGCGCGAGTCCTCAGGTCCATGACGTAGGAGAGGCCGCCGTCGTATCTGGCGGGCGCTCCCCCGAGGTAGATGTCCGCGCGATTGAGCAGTCCCGGCGCGAACGGCTCCATCAACCCGCCGAGCGGAAAGGGGGCGTAGATGGGGGCGCCATCGAGATAGACGAGTTTCAGATCGGCGGGAGCGCCACGCACGTAGAGAACGCCGCCTGGTGCTCCCGGATCCGTTCCCGGCCCCCCGCGAACGGCGTCCGCGATACCCAGTTCCGTCAGTCCGGGCGTCGTCTCGAGCGCGCGGGTGCCAGCGATCCGTAGCTGGCCCGGTCCCGCGGACGAGGAATCGGGAGCCATGCCCGCGCCGCGCTCGGCGGCGACGGTGACGGGGGCGAGTGGCACGGGGTGCATCGGGAGCGCGATATCGAGTTCCATGACCTGGCCCGCCGCGATCACCAACTCGAGTTCCACGACCGTATGCCCGAGATGACGGGCGCGAATCAGACTCCGCCCGGCGGCCACGTCGGCGAGGCGGTATCCGCCCGCCGAATCCGCGACCACAACCTGGGAGCGCCCCGCCAGGGGATGAATCTCGACGATCGCGCCGGGAAGCACGGCGCCGGTACCCTGATCGCGCACCGCGCCCAGCACGACGGCGGCCGGGTCCTGCGCGATCGCCGAGGTCGCCGCCAACGTGAGCAGCGGAACCACGGCCGCGAGGAAGAACCCGCGCCGGACCCCGTGACGCACTTCCCGTCGAGGATAATCTCTCATGACGTCATGAACATCGGACGAGGGCGGCAACCTCGCCGGGGCATCACCGCGGCTGGAAGATCACTTCAGTCCCCGATGAATCTCCCGACGCGACGAGGAGCCGAAGCTGGTCGCCGTCCTTCTCCAGATAGGTTTCCCCATCGAGTTCGACCGTCGCCGAAGTCGCCCGCGCGGGGATTTCAAGGAGCAACTCGCCGCCCGAAGCGTCGATCACCTCCACGACGCCGAGTCCGGTCGAGAAACGGGCATTCACGGATCGACCGGTGGCGTAGGCGCCGCCGCGCGGTGAATCCGTAATCGTCGCGCGGATCCTCAGATCCGGCGACGGTCGGATGAGTACGATACGGAGATGGCCGGCGGCGGGTTCCACGCTGACCCCGGCGCGGGGAGAATCCCCCGTACCGGATCCGGACACCTCGAACTCCTCTCCGCTCCCGGAATCGACGGGGACGGCCGTGACCTCGTCCCGGCGCTCGATCCATTCCCGAACCGGCGATCCCGGCATCGCGGCCGCGGCGGCCGCGACGCCGATCAGGAGTATCGCGGCGGCCCTGGGTAGCGCGAGCGCGGCGTTTCGCCCGGACCGCCGGGCGGCGGGCGGAACGAATGCCCCCACCCGCGCTTCGCCCCGAGGATCGTCCAGGAGGGACAACGCGGCGGTGAGCACGAGCGATCCTTCCCGCAGCGCGGCCAGTTCCACCCCGCAGCGTTCACACGAGGCCAGGTGTGCTTGCGCCGTCTTCACTTCTCCTTCGGACAGCTCTCCATCGAGCAGCGCCTGCAGTCTGCCCTCGTCGAGATGGTCGGTCATGCTCGATCCTTCATCCTTCCGCTGGCCTGTAAACCGATGTGAATCGCCGGATCGCCCGTGCGATAAGCGTCCCCACCGAACCCGGTGCCACGCCGACGACCGCGGCGATCTCGCGGTAACTGAAACCTTCCTCCCGCATGAGCAGGAGATGACGGTCCCGCTCGGGAAGTTCGCGGAGCGCGTCACGGACGGCGGCGATCCGCTCCGCGCGTTCAGCCCGGTCGGAGGCCGGTGGCGAGGCCTCGGGAACGAAGGGCGTCGCGCTCAACAGGCGCTTCCTGCGCGTGGCCGTACGTCCTCGATCACGCACGAGGTTCGTCGCGACCGTGAACAGCCACAGCCGCGCGGAGTCCCCGCGCAGATCCGGCCGGTCGAGGAGCCGGACGAACGCTTCCTGCGCGATGTCGTCCGCCGCGTCGGCGTCGCCCACGAGCCGATGGACGTAACGCCAGAGCGACGGACGCAACCGTTCATGGAGAGCATTGAACTCGCCCTCGGTGATTCGTTGACCTGCGCTCACGTCGGTCCGTACGCCAGATGAATGCGATCCGTCCTTCGTGACCTTTCGGTCTCTCAACTGGAGAACGCCTGGTATGGAAGCAGTGTGACGCGGGGCGCGAACCGCGCGCCCTCATGGTTCGATCGAAACGTTCTCAGAAAGAGGTGCCGGTACGGAAATACAACACCGGCGCGCTGTCCGGCGTTTCTCTCAGGGGAATGGCCGCGCCGGCGCGGAAGGTAAGATCGGCGGAGAAGCCGAGCCGGAGGCGGCCGATGAGTTCTCCCCCCACCGACAGGAGAGGACGCGGTGATGTCGGGACCCGGGCGGCGACGGCGGTACATGTTTCCGGGCACCACGCCGCCCCGGCGTCGACGAAGAGGTCACCCCAGAAGCGATCGACGGCGATGGGCGCGAGACGAAACCCGCGTTCGACCAGCGCGATCGGGAAGCGATACTCGAATGATCCCGCGACGGCGCGGGTTCCACCCTGACTCCCGGCCGGGTAACCACGAACCGCGAGTCGGGTCCCACCGCTGAGCAGAGGGGTGCCCGCCCCGGCGTCGTCCGGAGCGCGAACGACGTCGTCTCCCACCGTAAGACCGATCGTGGCGCGAGAAGCCTCCACCCCTCCATCGAGCCGGAACGCGAAGACGGAAGGGGCAAACCCGAACCAGTCGGCGGCGCGGTAGGCGCGTCCGCGCGTGAGAAGTCGCCAGTAGGTCGAACCCTCAGCGATCGCGCTTGCGTCACGACGTCTGGCGTCGAGCCGCGCGGAGGCCGAGACACCCGACTGGACGCCAAGGGTAAGCTCATACGCGCGGGTCGTCGCGACTCCCGCCGCCAACCAGATCGCCTCCTCCCGCGGAAAGTCGGCCGGCGCGGGAGCCTCCGCGCTTCCCTCGCCCGACCAGGAGAGCGCGGTTTCCCGAACCTCCGCGCCCGTGGCGATCGACATGGCCGACCGCACTCGCGGCCGTCGCCAGAGGAACGACAGTCCCGTCACCCGTTCCCGTCGCAGAAGCGCCAGCATCCGGTTTCCCGCGACCTCTCCCGACCCGACCTGGACGAGCCACTCCTGCCGTGTCGAGACGCCCACCACCGGATTCGCCCGACCCCGATAGGAGTACGAAAAGCCCCCATCGACATTGCGGCCCTCTGGAAAGACGAGGAGGTCGGCGGACCAGCGGTGCCGCTCGGCCACATCCTCGCCTCGTGTGTACAGCCCGACGCCTGTCCCGAGGTCGTCGTAGCGCCTGAGGCGCGGCGTCCAGAACCGGGGAAGCACGGTGCTCCATGCCGAGTAGGGGCGAAGTTCTCCACCCTCGTCGACCGCGGTGTACCGGTTTCCCAACCCGGCCGGCGATCTCGCCGCCTCCGCCTCCGGCGTCCGCCACGTCGGCGGATCAAACGGGATTCGCGCGATGTCGTACCCGTTCGGGCCGTAGTAGGAGAACGCGATCCAGTCCCCGCGTGGGGAGACGTCGGGCTGGAACGCGCCGGTCAGGACGTTGGTGACCTGTCTCAACTCGCCCTCGACGGTGTCCCACGCGAAGAGATTGTGGATTCCCGTCCGATCCGAACCGAAGACGATGTAGCGACCATTCGGCGACCAGGTCGGGTCGATATCGACCGCCCGGTCCCGCGTGACCTCCCCGACGAGGACCCCGGTCGAATCGAGTACCACGATGTCGGCGTTGCCGGATCGCCACCGGCCGACCGCGATCCGATCACCCCGTGGCGACCATCGCGGCGTCGACCAGTAGAGATCGGGATCCGGCGCGGAGAGCGGGCGGATCTCGCCGGTCTCCGGATTCACGAGCGCGAGCACGTTGGTCCCCCCCGCCGCGCTCACCGCCACGATCGACCCATCGCGCGGGTTCACGTCGGGATCCCGGAGTCGCGCGCCATGGGTCAGACGACGCGGACCGGAGCCGGGCGCGGCCCGGTAGAGATCCGCGTACAGCTCGTTCGGACCGGCGAACTCGAGAGAGGCGTAAACGAACTCCCGTCCATCCGGAGTCCAGGAGGGCGGGCCGAGATCCACCGTCCAGGCCCCGCCGACATGTCGGCCATCCGGCATGATCACCGCGATCGTCGGCTCGTCGCGACCGGTCGACCGCGCGTAGGCGAGCGAACCATCGGCGGGAGAATACCGAGGGTAGTGCGCGTACCTGCCGTGTTCGGTGAGCATCTCCGGCACCGTGCGTCCAGCCGCCTCCACCCGCTTCGCGACCCGGTCCGCGTCCGCCTCCACATCGTCCAACCACTCACGCCACGCGGCGGTGAAGGTTGACCCGAGCACCTGACGCGCGGATGCGTCCAGCCGCCAGGGAATCACGCGCCGTCCATACCGATCGACGGTATCGATGAGGGACTCCGCGCCCGACCGCCGTACCAGGGCTTCCACGAAACCGGCCCCGTACACGTACCCGGTCGCTCCACCCGGCCATCGCGCGGGACCGAATGTCGCGCGGTCGATCCCGAAGAAGGTACCCTCGGCCGCCGCGGTCCGGATCATCATCTCGAAGACGGTGCTCCGCGCGCGTCCGGCCCCGGTTCCCGCCGACTCGAAATGGATGGCGAGCCCCTCGATCAACCAGTCGGGCGCCAGGTACTGGGGGAAAAGTCCGGGATTCCGTCCCAGGACGGCGCGCAGAACGGGCCAGATCCCTCCCCCGCTCTCCAGATGAAAGATGTGCGCGAGTTCATGCAGGACGAGCAATTCCATCCAGTCATCGTGAAACCCGAGCTCCGGATCGCCGGCCGGCGGGTGGGCGTGCACCACGATCCGGTTCCACGGAGTGGTGATCGCGTTTCCGTTCGCGTAGTCGACGTTGTCGGTGACAAGCAGATCGATCGGAAGCCCGGGCGTCCGGGTGAATCCGCTCGCGGCGAGCAGTTCCCACGCTCGCTCAGCGCGGACGGCGGCGCGCCGGGCGACATCTTCGATGCCGGAAGTGAAGGATACGCGGAAGTGGGTCGTCTCGAATGTTTTCCACGACGCGTCGGCGGGGATTCGCTGTCCCTCGACGGGCGACGGGCACGCGCTTCCGAGAATGACGACGAGCGGGAGGCAGCGTAGGATGCGCCCCAGCAACGAGGGGCGAGCCCCGTTCGGACGCGCCCCTCGCCCCCACCGCACCGAATCCACCACGAGTCCAGCCACGATCACGCGATCATCACGTCACGGGCCGGCGGCCCCGGCGCCGACGGAGCCGTGCGCGGCGACGTCGCGCACGAAGGCCGCGATCGCCCGGAGATGGGCCCCCGCCAGCCGGTCCTGGACTTCCGGGTCACGAAGCGCGGACTCCTGCTCGGGAAGCATCAGATACGCCGACTCCGTCAGTACCGATGGCATCCATGTGGTCCTGGGCATCCCCAGGTTCTGGAATCGGACGCCACGATCCGGCAGCCCCAACGTCCCCACGATCTCCTCCTGCAACCGACGCGCGAGGCCCAGTGACTGGGGCCAGTAGTAGAACATCGTGGTGCCGTGGCTCCTGAAGGGGTTCACTCCATCCGGAAAGGCGTTGAAGTGAATGGACACCATCAAGTCGAAGTTCTCTCGCAGCGCGAGGATCGGCCGGTCGATGAGCGGCACGTAGTCGCCGCGCGGTCGCACCTCGATCGGCTCCGCCCCAAGGGCGCGGAGCTGCTCGATCAGGCGTTCGGCGATGTTCGCCGTTGCCTCGGCCTCGGTGAGCCGGGTCGGGCCGGTGGCGCCGGTATCCGTGGCTGACGCGGCGTGGCCGGCATCCACACCGATACGCAGGCCGCGCAGCGGGTTCGCGGGATCGATCGAGGGTGGCTGACGAACCCGGACGACGAGCGCGCTCCCCTCCCGATAGGAATGGAAGCCCCAGAGCGGATCGTTCAGGTGAACGTCAAAACGGAAGAGCCCGTCGCTCGGCTGGTCCCAGGCGATCTCCCGAACAAAATCGTCGCCCGGCGCGTTTCCCACATAGGCCGGTTGCCCGGTCGCCCCATAGAACTCGATGCTCAGTCCATACTCGCTCGGGACGATCCGGAACGGGATAGGCGTCAGCAGCGAGAACCGGACATCGACGCCCTCGTCGTTACGCGAGAGCTGGATCGACGGCCCGACGACACCGGCCGGCGGGGGTGCACCCTCGGGAAGGAGCCGCACGTCCGAACTCGCGACCCATGCCGTGAGGTCGCGGCCAAGTCGGACGCGGTAGAAGCCCTGCGCCTCGCCGTCGACGGCGAACAGCGTCCCGTTCGGCCAGAAGAAGTCCCACGCCTGGTCGGCGCCGAGCGCGCGACGCCCGATGACGGTGCTGTCAGCTCGCGCGGTGGCGGCGACCGCGACCCGTGGCGTCCCTTCGGCGAGCACACCGATGGAAAGGTTCACGGGAAACACCACGGTCTCCTCGCCCCGAGTCAGTTCGACCACCGGGCCGCCAACCGTCAGGGCCGCGCGGGCCGCTTCGTAGCGACCCGGGTCGAGGAGCGTCGGAACCGGCAATGACGGATCGCGCGTCGCGATCACGTCCTCCAGCCTGAAGGATCCGAAGTATTCGGAAAGCTCCTCCGCCTGGCGGGTCTCGTCGAGCATGAAGCCGATCGCGCGGTCGAGCGCGGCCCGCTCGAGGAGAGGAACCTCGGTACCGTTCGGCAGGAGGAGCCTGGCGAGCCCACCGGCCGTGCCCCGAACGCGAAACTCGATCCGTTCGCCCCTCACCCCGGAAATCGCGCCGGTCGGTGACGCGCTGCCTTCGACGATCCGCGGTCGGCCATCCTCGATCGATGCAGGCGTGGGTCGCCGGATCGTATGCTCCACGACCACCCGTTGGTCCGCCGCGGCCGCCTCGATCCGGTACGTGCCATCCACCGGAATCGGCAGGAACGCCAGCCACGCTCCGTTCGGGGCGACTTCGACCGAGGCACCGTCGATCGTCAGCACCGCGTCACCGCGGCCCACATCGCCGAAGATGAAGGTGCTCTCGGCCGCCGCCACGAGCGCGCCGGCGGGCGGATGGACGACATCGACTCGCAGGTCACCGATCACTTCCGGAACCGGGGGAAGCGTTGGGGTCGCCACCGCGCCGTCCCCCGTTCCGCCAACCGGCGGTCCCAGGGCGGGCGCGCACGCCCCGAGCAGCCCTCCGACGATCACGAGGGCGCGGGACGTCCGGATCCCAGCCCACGGGATCCGCCGGGGGTGGGGGAGTTGGATCTTCGTCATCGACTCCAGGCCGCGACCGACATCCCCCACCCGAGAGGAGGAGGACGTGGCGCGCGAAGTTCAGGGGTTGGTCCGTGAGTGAGGCGACCCAGCCCGGCGTGAGACCGGTCGCCCCGCGTGGCCCCGCGCCATCGATCAGCGCAGGGCGGCGCGGGGAGATGGAGACCAGCTCGCCTGTGCCGGTGTCCAGACGGTGGCCGGCAGGCTGAACGTCTCGACGTTGTCACCGCGGAGGAGCACGCCATCGGTGACTTCGTCCACCACCATCCACCGAACCGGCGACTGATTCCCGTGGACATCGACACGGGCCCACGCGTTCAGCTCACCGATCCGTTCATACTCCGCCGCCTCGAACGACGCGAGTTGGACGTCGTACACCAGTCGGCGGCCCCGCGGTTCGAACGCGGGCGGGATCTCACGCTCACGGAGAAACACGAACTTGTTCGTGAAAGGAATCGGCCGCGGGGCGATTCCCGCGCCCACCCAATGCACCGTTCGGTCGTCGATGTTGGCCACTCCGATCTGGCCGTTCGACTCGAAAACCACGTGCGCGCGGCTGGGCGAGAAGAACGCGGGCACCACGTTGGCAACGGCGACCGCCGCCGCGGCGAGCGGAATGTCGGGCAACTCGGGGAGTTCGATGCGGAGGTCTCCGCGGGAGATACCATCGAGCGAGTCCGTCATGAACGGTCGGAAGACGATCTGCGGTTCGCTCTCGCCGGCGACAGTGCGCAACGACCCGCGGAAATCAGGGGCGAGCGGGGCGCCGCGGGCTTCCGCGAGAGCGATCAGCTGCATCCCGACGAGACGTACCTCGCGGTCCGTCTCTCGCAGCAGAACCTGGCGGATCGTCTCGACGTCCTGGATGTCGAGACTCTGCAGCGCGTTGAGGCGGACCGTCCGGGAACGGTCGTAGGTCGCGCGGCGGATGAGTTCCGAAGCCACGGGATCGGTCGTGGCCAGGCGGTTCAGGCCCAGAACGGCCGCGGACCGAAGACGCTCATTGTCGTACTGGAGGGCGCTCGAAAGTGTCGGGAGCGCGAGCGGTGAACCCCGGTCAGCGAGCAGGATCAGGGCGTCGGCCCGCGCCTCCGTGCGCGCCCGTGTATCTCCGATCAACCCGATGAGGATGACGTCCAGATCGGGGCCCATGTCGCGAAGCCGGCTGCGTTCCCGGTAGTACTCCGCCGAGGGCTGCCTCGACCCCAGAACGCTCCGAACCTGTGTGGAGAGCTGCTGGGCGAGCGGCACCTCGACCGTCTGCCGCGGCGTGCACGCGACGAGGAAGGCGAGCGCGGCGAGCGCCGCCGGCCGCCCCTTATCGCCCAGTCTTCGCCAATCGTTTGTCGACCTCATCCGTCATTCCCTCCTTCCCGAACCGATCGCCCCCGGCGTCATCGAACCGAGAACCCTCGGACCTCTCGCGCCCGTCGCGGTCGGTTCGTTCGCCGGGATCCCGCGGAGATATGCCCAGGCCAGAATCGCGAAGGCCAGCGCTTCCTTCTCGTGGGGTTCGATCCCCAACTCCCGGCAATCGATAACTGATACCGGGGATACCAGTTGCGTGATTCGCGCCACCAGCACGGGATTCAGTGCTCCACCACCCGTAATCACCACTTCGTCGAGCCCCAACGGCAGCACCCATCTGCCGTACGCATCCGCGATGGAGCGCGCCGTGAGCTCCGTCAATGTCGCCACCAGATCCAGCCAGTCCTGATCACCTTCGGGGCGCACGACCTCCACGAGTCTCTCAACCAGCTCCTGCCCGAAGAGTTCGCGGCCCGTCGTCTTCGGCGGCGTCAGCTCGAAGTAGGGGTGGCGAAGCAGTTCCGCGAGCAACACCTCATCGACGACGCCTTTCGCGGCGAGCATGCCGTCCCGATCATAGGCGACGCGGCCTTCGGTCGCGAGCATCACCGCCCCGTCGATCAGCGCGTTTCCCGGGCCGGTATCGAACGCCAGAATCGACTCCCCGGACCCGCGCCGCGGCACCCGCGTCACGTTCCCGATCCCGCCGATGTTCTGGAGCGCCCGAATCCTGTCCGTCGTCGCGAACAGCGCGCGATCGACCCATGGCACCAGCGGGGCCCCGTGCCCACCCGCCGCCACGTCGCGAGAGCGGAAGTCGGAAACGACCGCGACGCCGGTACGTTCGGCGATCGTGGCGGGGCACCCGAGTTGAAGTGTCGAACCCCGCCTCCCGGGCGTCGGCGGTTCATGCCAGATCGTCTGCCCGTGCGACCCGATCACCTCCACGTCCGTCAGCTCGGTCCGCGTCGCCGCGCATACCCCGATCGCGGCCTCGGCCAGCCACTCCCCGATCTCGACGTTCAGCGCCGACAGTTCGGGCGCCGTGCCTACTCCGATCGCGTTCAGGACGCGCGCGCGCCGCTCCAGGTCATACGGAGTCGTGGCAGACCCGATCAGCTTCCACTCGAGCGTGTCGACCGAGTCGCCTGAAACCTCGACGAGGGCGGCGTCCACGCCGTCCAGCGAGGTCCCGCTCATCAGGC
>CAZWJE010000073.1:0-15743 GCA_964634395.1 uncultured Gemmatimonas sp.
GATGGGGTTGGCGGCCAGGTAGTCGTTCACGCCCTCTAGCGTCACTCCTTCGATGTGCGCGGCGATCTCTTGCAGCGTGCGCGGCCGTCCGAAGAGAACCACGTCGTTGGCCAGGCGGCTCGCCGTGCCGCCGGTCGATTCGCCCGCCATCACGACGTTCGAGAGTAGCCCCGTGCGGGCCCGCTCGAGCTCGTCGGCGCTGACGCCGTCGGCGAGCCGCGCCAGCTCGGCGAGGTAGACCTCCAGCGTCTCGCCGGCGCGCTCCGTGGTGGTGCCGGCGTAACCGAGGGTGAAGCCTTGGCCGCGCACGGCGCGGTAGAAGGCGCTCACCGAGTAGACGAGGCCGCGCTTCTCGCGCACCTCGGTGAAGAGGCGGGCGCCCATGCTGCCGGAGAGGACCTCGAGGGCGACGAGGTAGACGTACATGTCGTCGGTGCCGGGGGCCGGGCTCGGGAAGGCCAGGCCGATCTGCACTTGGGTCGAGTCTGCGTCCACGTGGTGGCGCCCCACGGGCGCGAACTCGGCGGGCGGCACGGCCACGCTGGCGCCCCGCCACGCCCCGAACGCGCGCTCCACCGCGGCGGCGAGGCGGTCCCAGTCGCCGCCGCCGGCCAGGCCGAGCACGGCGCCGTCGGGGCCGAGGCGGGCGGCGGCGTCGGCGCGCACGCCGTTGGGGTCGAGCGCGGCCAGGCCCTCGGCCGTGCCGTAACCGCTGCGGCGTTGCGGCGTGGCGAAGAGTCGCTCCTGCAACGCCTCGAACAGGCGCTGGGTGGGGGCGTCCTGGAGCGACTGGAGCTCCTGCAGCGCCAGCTCGCGGCTGGCCTCGAACTCGGCGTCGTCGAAGCGCGGTTCCCTCACGCCGGCGGCCAGCAGGTCGAGGGCGGGCTCCGCCACGGATCCCAGGAAGGCGAGGCTCAGGCTGCTCGCCTCGCGGCCGCTGCCGCCGCCGCGACGGGCGCCCAGGTCGAGGAGCGCGTCCGAGTACTCGCGCGAGCCGAGCGCACCGGCGCCCCGCTGGAGCCACTCGTGCAGCACGTTGGCCGAGCCCTCGCGGCCGGTCGGGTCGGTGGCCGAGCCGAGGGGCAACGAGAGCGCGGCGCTCAAGGTGGGCAACCACGGCATGGGCGCGTACACGACGCGCAGGCCGTTCGCGAGCGTCAGTTCTCTGATCGCGCCTGGCGGCGCCGGTTCTGAAGGCATAGGGGGCGAGTATAGCGCCGGCCGGCGGCGGTTCAGACGCCCCTGAGACGCCGCAGGCTGGCGGTCAGGTCGCCGCTGCCCGCCAGGCTGGTGCCCACCAGCAGGGCGTCGGCCACCCCGACGAGGTCGGCCACCTCGGTGTGGTCCCGGTAGCCCGACTCGGCCACGGCGAGGCCGGTGAACCCCGCAGCCCGCGCGGCCTCGATGAGGCGCGGCGCCGTCTCCAGCTTCACCTCCAGGCTCCTCAGGTCGCGGTTGTTCACCCCCAGCACGCTCGCCCCGGCGGCCAGGGCCACCTCCAGCTCGGCCAGGTCGTGCACCTCCACGAGGGCCTCCAGCCCGAGCGCGCCGGTGTAGCGCAGGTAGTCGGCCGTGGCGCCGCCCAGCACGCTGACCATGAGCAGCACGGCACTGGCACCGGCGCTCGCGGCCTCGCGCACCTGCTCCGGGTGCACCACGAACTCCTTGCGCAGTAGCGGCAGGTGGACGGCGGCCGCCACATCCGTCAGGAAGCCCAGCTCTCCCCCGAAATGGCGCGGCTCCGTGAGCACGCTCAGCGCGGCCGCGCCGCCCGCCAGGTAGGCGCGGGCTGCGGCCACCGGGTCGAGCGGGGCGATGGCGCCCTGCGACGGGCTCGAGCGCTTGATCTCGGCTATCACGGCCAGCGGCAGGCCGCCGTCCGCCGGCTCCGCCGCGCCGCGCAGGGCCGCGCCGAAACCGGCGCGCGTGGGGGCCCGCGGCGCCGCGCCGTACCGGGGCGCCGCCGCGTAGTCGGCGGCGCGCTCCCGGCAGATGACGCCGAGCACGCCCTCTATGGCGCTCAGCCTCTCCGGTGGTAGGGGGGCGGGCGGCCGTTGCGCCTCAGTAGACATGGAACCCGGGCAGCGCTCCGCCCCCGTTTGCCCACTCCACCTGCACGTCGGCCACCTCGGCGTGGGTCGGGCCGCGCCGCAGGCGCACGAGCAACACGTCGAGCGCGTCCTGGTCGCCCTCGGCGATCACCTCCACGCGCCCGTCGGCGAGGTTCTCGACGCTGCCGCGGACGCCCAGGTCCGTGGCGTGGCGCCGCACGAACTGACGGTAACCGACGCCCTGGACGCGCCCGGACACGAGGGCGGTGAAGCGGCGGGTGGGTGCTCCGGCCGTCATGGTGGCGCATGCTAACAAGGACCGACCCCACGGCCCCGCGCCTCGCCGTCAGGCACGGCGACGACGAGACTTTCTCACCGAGGCCGTGGTAGTCTGCCTTGCGTCTGGAGCGCGTAGGGCACGGGGTTCCTGCCGCTAGCGCTGCCGGTCGGCGCCCAGGCCGCTCCGAGGTCGCCGCGCAGGTAAGCGCCGCACCGACGCCCACCCCGGCCCCCTCACGGAACTGGACCCAACGCCCAAGCGCAATGCCGCGGAAAACCCTGCTCACCGCCGCCATAGTCACCCTGCTGCTCGGGGTCGTCACGCTGGCGCCACAGGTCCCGTTCGTGCGCGGTTACCTGCTGGGCGTGGCGCTGCGTGCCGCCGCCGCGCAGGGCTTCCAGGTCGGCTACGCGACCGGCGCCGGCAACCTGTGGCGCGGCGTGACCCTCCAGGGCGTGACGGTCACCGGCCCCGGCGTGGACGCCGAGGTCGACCGGGTGCGCCTCGACTACTTCCTGCCGGCCCTGCTGGGAGGCGAGCTGCCGCTGGACGTCGACGTGACGGGCGCCCGCGGCGAGCTCGATCTCGGGCGGCTCGTCACCAGCGTGGCGCCGTCCGGGCAGGCCCCCGCGCCGACCTCCACGGGGCCGCGCGTGCGCCTTGGCCACGTGAGGCTGGCAGACATCGAGCTGCTGGCCAGCCAGGTGCCGTTCACGCTCCCCGACATGACGGTCACGGACGCCAGCGTCGAGGACGAGGGCGGGATGCTGTTGCTGGCCGCCACCGTCACCACCCCGGAGGGGTCGCTGACGGCGAGCGGCGAACTGGACCTCGCCACGCTCGACCTCACCGCCCAGGTGGAGCGCGCCGACGTGACCATCGCCCGCCAGTGGTGGCTCGGCGCGCGGGGCGGGGTGGCGAGCGGAACCCTCACCGTGAAGCGCGGCCAGGTAACGGGCGACTTCGAGCTGACGGACGGCAGCATCGACGACCTGGGCCTCACCGCCAGCGGGCTCACGGGCCCCGTGCGCCTCGCCTACCCCGTGATCAGCGCCGAGCTGACCGGGAGAGCGATGGGCGGGCCGATAACGGCCACCGGCACGGTCAACGTGGCCGCCATGCGCTTCGAGGCGCGCGGCCAAGCGGCGCCCGGGCTGGAGGAGGCCGCGGCTTGGCTGCTGAGGGGTGCCCTGCCCGGCGGGCTGCCGCTGCCGGTCACGGGCGCCACCCAGCTAGACATGAGCGTGAGCGGCTGGACGGGCGTGGAGGCGCGGGGCAGCGCGCGCGGGGCCGGCACCGTCGGCGGGCTGCCGCTCACCGACCTCGACGTCACGTTCGCCTACGGCTCGACCGGCGAGTTGCGCGTCGACTCCTCCGCCGCGCTGGGCGGCGGTCCGCTGCGCCTGACCATCGGCCCCGGGGTGGGCGCGCCCACCCTGCGGGTCACGGCGACCTCGGTCGGCCTGGCCGGCCTCGAGTACCAGGGCGTGGCGCCCGGCGGCACGCTCACGGAAGCCGCGCTCGAGATGGACCTGGGCGCCACCCAGCGAGCCGCGCTGACCGCGGCGTGGGAGGGCACGGTCCCGGCTCCCGACGCGGCCCCGGCCGGAGCGCCCGCCCGGTTGAGCCTCGACGCTCGCCTCGACCCCGACGGCTGGCAGGTGTTCGTCGAGGGGGCCACCGACGCGTACGCGCACTCAGGGGAGGGCGTGGAGCTGTCGGGCGCAGTTGTGTTCGCGGGTGACCGGCTGGACGGCGGCCTCAACCTGACCAACGTGGCGGTCCCGGGCGTCGCCGGTCCCGTCGCGCTCGCGCTCAAGGGCGCCGGACCCACCACGGACGTGGCGCTCACCCTCGACGTGGCCGGCGCCGAACCCCTGCGGCCCGACCCGGCCATCCTCGGCGGTGTCGACGTGGCCGCCGACCTCAGGGGCCGGGCGACCGCGCGACTCAAGGACGGCGCGCTCGGCCCCGTGACGGGGACCCTCGGCCCGCTCGCGTTCGAGGCAAGGGTCGCCGGAGCCGACGTGAACGCAACCTGGACCTTGGCCGCGGTGGCCGTGACCGGCCCGGGCGGTTGGCAGGGCACCGTGGCGGCCTCGGGCGGGCGGCTCGAGTGGGGAACGGCCGGCCTGGCGGTCGCGGCGGCCGCGACGGCGAGCGACCTCGTCGTCGGGCCTGTGGAGGTCGGCCCCACCGACCTGACCCTCGACCTCGAGCTGGCGCCGGGAGCGGAGTGGGAGCTACACGCCCGCGGCGAGCACGTGGCGCTCGCCGTGGGCTCGGCCACGCCGCTTGCAGCCACGAGCGCAGCGCTGCCCGTGCGGCTCGCCGGCTCGGCAGACTGGGCCCCGCTCAGCGGGTCCGTCGCCGCCCGCCAGGGCGGCGGCTACGACGTGGACGCCCACCTGCCCAGCGGCAGCGACCTCGCCGGCCTGGCGCTGCCAGCGCCCCTCGGGCTGGCTGGCACGGTCGCGTCCGACCTCGGCTCGCTGGCGGCCTCGGGGCGGCTCGGCGAGCTGCCGCTGGACCTAGCCGTCGACTGGGCCGACGCGGGCACGGCCGACCTGACGGCGGCCGGGCTGAGGCTCGACTACGCGCTCCAGACGGGAGCGTGGAGCGCGACCGGCAGCGCCGACGCCGCCGCCCTGGCGCGCGGCCTCGGCCTCTCGCTCGGTGACGTGGCAGGGACCGTCGCCCTGGACCTCACGGGTCAGGGCGCCGCTGCGACGGGGCCGGCCAGCCTCACCGTCACCAGCCCGGTGGCGGCCACGCTGACGGCGCAGGCGGCGGGCGACCGCGCCGAGCTGACGCTCGCCGGTGAGGCGGCGGGGCTGGCACTCTCCGGGCGCGGCCACATCACGCTGGCGGACCCCGCCGCCGCGTCCATGACCGCCCAACTCGGACCGCTCGACGGGCTCGTCATCACCACGGAGGGCGTGAGCGGTAGCGGGGTGCTCGGGGGCGTGGCGCTGCCGACCGGCGGGATAGCGCCCACGCCCTGGGCGCTCGCCGCCACCTGGGCGGGGCCGGCCGCCACCCTCGAGGTGGGCGGCGAGCGCCTCACCGCCGCTCGAGCGGCGGCCGGCTGGCTGTTGGAGGGGGCGGTGGCCGCCGAGGTCCAATACGGCGGCGCGACCTACGACCTCACCGTCGCTCCCGGCGCCCCGGGCGCGCGTCGCGCCGTGTTCACCGACCCGGCCGCGCTGCCGATCAGCGCCGCCCTGGCCGACCGCCACGGCGGGCTGGAGGTGGCGAGCGCCACCGGGCCCCTCACCGACCTCGGGTTCGCGCTGGGCGTGGACGCGACCACGCTGCTGGCGCCGCTGCCCGAGGCGTACCGCCCCGACTGGCGCGTGGCGGGTAGCGGCACGGCCAACGTGCTGGCCGGGCCGAGCTACCGGGCCACCCTCACCCTCGAGCCCGGGCCGGGCGCCCTCGACCCCACGCCGGTCACGGGCCGCCTGAGCGGCGTGGGCGCGGCCGCCGACCTGACCCTCGAGGGCACGGGCCTGTACCTGAACAGCGAGGCCGGCACCGAGGGGCCGCGCCTGCGCCTCCGCGCCACCGACGCCGCGCTCGACCGCTACCTGCCCGCCGGCTTCGGCGGCACGCTCGTGGGCAGCATGATCTCGGAGGGCGGCACCTGGCGCGGCGCGCTCACGGCCACCCTGGAGGGGTCGGCGACCGCGCCGCTGGAGGCGAGCGTGACGTTGGTGGGCGACGGCGACGAGCGACTGCGCGTTACGGCCGCGGCGACGGGCCCGGCGGGGACCAGCCTCACGGCCCGCGGCAACCTGCTCCCCGAGCTGCGCCTCACGGGGCAGGCGCAGGCGCTGGACGGGTGGGCCAGCACCACCCTCGAGTACGCCGACGGTCTGAGCGGGCGGCTCGTGACGGAAGGCACGAGCCTGGAGGGCGTCGCCGAGGTGCCCGCGCTGGCGTTCGACCTCGCCTTCGATCCCGCCACCGGCTCACTGAGGCTCGCCCAGGCGCCCATCGATCCCGCCGACGACGGCGCCGCCCCCGCACAGGACCTGGGCGCACTGACCCTCAGCGCCGGCGCGCTCGCGGGCGAGATCGAGGTGCCGGCAACCACCCGCGCCGGCGACGTGCTGGTGCGCCTCGGCCTCAGCGGCCCCCTGGAGAGCGCCACCGCCTCGCTGACGTTCGAGGGCGCCGTGATGGGAAACGCCGTGGCGTCGCTCGGCGCCGGGGTGCGGGCCGACCTGAACGTGCCCCCCGCCAGCCTGGTCGCCGCCCTACCCGAGCTCGCCGCCCTCGGCGGGGCCATCAACCAACCGTTGTCAGCACGGCTCGACCTGGCGCAGGACGGCAGCTGGACGGCCACGGCCGCCGGCGGCGTGGAGGCCGGCGGGGTCCGGGCCGGGCTAGGCGTCGAGCTCGCCGGCACCGGCCTCGACTACTCGGGAGGCGCCGTGCTGTCGAGTGGCGGCGTGCCGCTGGCCAGCGCCACGGTCGACGGTAGCGGCACCGTCCTGGGGGGCAGCGTAGACCTGGGCGCCGTCGACTGGGCGGCGCTCGGCGACGCGCTCGGCGTGCAGCTGGACGTGAGCGGCACGGGCCTCCTCACCTTCAGCACCGACCCGCCGGCCGCCGGCCTGACCGTCGACCTCACGGCCGACGTGGCCGGCAACGAGGCGCGGCTCCACGGCACCGCCCCCGACGACCTGCGCCTCTCGGTGGCGGGCCCGGCCGGCCGGCTGGACGGCCTGCTGGCCTGGACCACCGCGCCCGCCGGTCCCGACGGCGCCCCCGGGTCGGGACCGCAGGCGCGCCTGACCGGCGCGTTCGGCGGCGTGCCCGTCGAGGTCGTGGTCGAGGCGCCGGGCGAGGACCAGGTGGACCTGCGGGCGCGCTACGGCGAGGCGAGCCTCGCGGCCCGCCTGGGCCCCGCGCCGGATGGCGCCGGACCGCGCCAGGTGACCCTCCAGCTGGACGCGCCCCCCGGCACCGCCCTCGCCTACGGCGCCAGCGCCGAGGGCACCCTGGAGCTCGGCGAGTCAGGGTTGAGCGTCGCCTCCCTCACGGCAACCCTGACGGGGCTCCTGCCCGCCGGCGCGCCGCTCACCCTGGCGGCCGCCGGCCCCGTGACCGGGCCCGACGGCCTGGCGCTCACCGGCACGCTGAGCACCCCGACCCTGAAGGGCGCCGCCACCTTCGAGCTCAACGGGCAGGCCGCCACAGCCGGGTGGCGCGGACTGAGCGCCGACTGCGGTCTCGACCTCGCCCGCTGCCGGTTGAGCGGCGCGGCCGATCCCGCCGACCTGGTCGAACTGGCGGCCCTCTTCCCCGAGGTCCAGGGTGCCGTCGACGCCCTCCGGCCCGAACTGGTCGCCGACCTGAGCTGGACCGCCACCGGCGGCTTCACCGGGAGCCTGAGCGCGCGTGCCACGGCCGACGTTCCCGCGCTGGGCGGCCCGCTCGTGCTGGAGGCCGAGGCGCGCGGCGATGGCGGCCTGACCGTGCGCGGCACCGCGGCCGCGAGCGGCGCGCCGGACCCCGCGCTCGCCACCGTCGACCTGCGCCTCAGCGCCGATCCGCTCTCCGACCCGGCCCTCGGCGGCCACGCCACGTTGCGGCTGGGCGTCGATCAGCTCGCAGCCGCCGGCCGGCTGGGGCTGACCGGCTACCTCGCGCCGGACGGCGTCGACCCGACGGTGCTCACGGCCGACCTGAACCTGAGCGGCAGCCTCACGGCGCCGAGCGCCGCCGGGGTCGTCAACCTCTCGGGTCCGCTCGCGGCGACCGGCCCCGCCAGCTACGACGGCGAGGCCCGCGCCGCCCGCGTCGAGCTGACGGGCGAGGCGGTCGCGGCGGAGGCGCTCCTCTCCCTGGGCTCCGCCACGACCTGGTCGGCCGACGCCACGCTGGCAGACCTCGACCTCGGACCGTGGCTGCCCCAGGTGATCGAGCCGCGACTCGGCCTAACCCTCCGCGCCGGTCCCGGCGGCGCCACCCTCAGCGACCTGCAGCTCGCCGCCGGTAGCTCGCGCATCACGGGAAGCGGCGAGCTCACGTTCGCGGATCCGGAGCACGCCGCCGGGGGCCTCCGGGTGGCGCTCGACGCCGACCTCGACCTCGCCGACCTGGACCAGGGCGGTGCCGGCCTCACTGGCGCGCTGCGCGGCCCGCTCGCGCTCTCTGCCGGCGACCTCGCGGACCCCGCCTCCTACTCCCTGTCGGCCTCGCTCGCCGCCACCGGGGTGGGGGTGGCGGCGGTGGACGGCACCGTCGGCGGCGGTCTCACCCTGGGCGGCACCCTGGCCGACCCGCTCGTCACCGCCGACCTGACCGGCGCCGGCCGCGTGCGCGGGAGCCTCACCGCCAGCGCCAGACCCACCGGCGGCGAGCTCACGCTCGCGAGCGACCTCGCGTACGGCCAGCTCGTCACGGACCTGCGCGCCAGCCTGCGGCAGGGCGTGGCTGCCGCGGCCGGCACGGCGCGCTACGGCGACGCGGTGCTCCTCCTCTCGAACGGCTCCGGCGCGGGCGGCATCGTGCTCACCGGCGCGGGCCGCCTGGCAGGGTGGGCGGCCGACGTGAGCGCCGACCTCGGCTCCGCCCGGCTCACCGGCGACCTCGCTGCCCTGGCGAACGGCCTGAGCGGCGCCGTCACCGTGGCGCTGGACGCCGGCGGCGACCGCTGGCTGACCGCCACCGTGCAGGGCACCGCGCTCGGCGACGTGACCATCGGGAACGTCACCGCCGAGGCCGTCACACCTCTCTCCCCCATCACCGTCACGGGGGACCGGCTCAGCGGCCGCCTCGACGTGACGGGCCGGTCGTGGACGGCCGCGCTCGCCCCGCTCGAGGTCGGGGGCGGCGTCACCCTCGAGGCCGGCGCGGACGGCACCTTCAGCGAGGTCCGGCTCGCCGGCACCGCCACCGGTCCCGACCTGGGCCTGGACTTCGCAGCGACCGCCGCGCCCACCGCCGTGAGCGCCACCCTCAGCGGCACCGCCTACGGCGGCGCGCTCGAGGCCAACGCCCGGCGCGAGGGTGGACCGTGGACCGGCGGACTGTCCTACTCCGGCGGCCAGCTGGCCGGCTTGCGGCTGGCCGCCACGGGCACGGTGATCGGCGAGGGCGCCCTGCCCCAGCTGGTGTTGAGCACCGCCCTTACCGACCCCGCCGGCGACCTGCGCGTGGCGGGTCGCGCAACCGCGAGCACGGCGGGCATCACCGTCGACCAGGTCGTCAGCGGCGGCCCGGCGTCGGTGCCGGTGCGCCTCCAGGGCCGCCTGGCGCCCGACGCCGACGTGACCCTCGCCACCCTGGCCGAACCGCCCGGCCCCGACTCCCGCGTCGACCTCCCCGTCATCTCGCAGGTGCGGCTGCGCTCCGTGCCGGGGCTCGGGCTGCTGGCCGCGGGCGCGGTCCGGGTCGACGTCGGTCCGGCACGGCTGGTGCTGACCGGGCAGGACTCGGCCCCGCGGCTCAGCGTCCAACTCGCCGGCCTGCCTCAGCTCCGCGCCGCCGCCACGTTGGACGCACCGGACCTCGCCGGGTTGCTCACCACCGCCACCAGGGAGGGCCTGCGCTTCGAGGGGAGCGAGTCCACCAACGGCGCCTTCACGCTGGCCCTCACCCCGACCCCCACGGCCGCCCTGCACGACCTCGAGGTCAGGTTGCCCGGGGTGACGGTGAAGGCCGACGGCGTGGTGAGCCTCCAGGAGGCTCGCCTGGAGGGCGAGGTGACCCTCGCCACCGACCTCCCCCTCGCACCGGAGGCGGGCGCGCCCACCGCGGCCGGCGCCGGCGGCATCACCGAGTACACGCTACCGTGGACACTGATCACCGAGGGTGGCGAGTGGCGCCTGGCGTACGCCGGCCAGCTCGGCCGGCTCACCGGCACCTACGCGCCGGGCACCGCGCCCGACGCGCTGAAGCTCGACGTCGACCTGCGCCTCAGCGGGGGCGCCGTCACCGCCGCGCTCGACCACCGCGACGGGCAACTGACCGGTAGCCTCCAGGTGGACGACCTCCACCTTCTGGCGCCCGGACTGGGAGGCGTGGTGGTAGACGCCACCGGCACCGTCGCCGACGGCCGCGTGGGGGGGAGCGCCGAGCTCGTGTCTGACGCCGGCCGGCTCACCGTCAGCGGCAACTGGGGCCTGGCGGACCTGCTGCCGACGGGCATGGCCGTCGGCGCTCCCAGGGGAGGTCGGGTGGACGCGCGCCTGCGCAACCTCGAGCTGGCCGAGGTGCCGTTCCTGCGCGAGAACGTCCCCTACCTCGCCGGCACGGTCACCGGCGCGTTGCAGCTCCGCGACGGCGTGGTCTTCGGCCAGTTCCTCAGCCCCGAGCTCACGGCGGGCGGCACCAGCTCCGCCGTCGAGGTCGCCGTCAGCGGCGGGCTCTCCTCGGTCGACGTCAGCCTCCGCACGCGCGGCGCCACCGTCACGGCCAACCTGGCCGGCGACCGCCTCAGCGGATCGGGGCGCTTCGAGAGGTTCCCGGCGCAGTTCCTGGCTCACGCCGTCGTGGGACCATCCGACGTCACGGCCGACGTGACGGGCGTGCTGCGCTTCGACATGCCGCTCGGCGACCCGCTGGCCGGCTACCTGCGGCTGGCGACCGAGGAGGTGCGCCTCGAGCGCACCGGTGTGCCCACCATCGGCAACGTCACCATCACGCTCGACGCCCGCACCGTCCAGGTCGACCGCGCGGAGTTCGTCGGCCTCGGCCGCTGGGACGCCGCCGGGGTGCTGCGCCCCGACGACCTCGACTTCCACCTCGAGGCCGTGGACGCCGACTTCACCCCCCTCCTGGGGTTGTTCCCCTCGCTCGCCAGGCTCGGCATGGGCGCCGAGGGCTCGCTCACGATCGACGTGAAGGGCGACCTGGCGCGCCCGTCGGCCGTGATCGCGAGCGACGGGCTCGACGTGGAGGTTGCCGGCAGCCGCTACCGCCTCGGCGGCACGGAGCTGGCCCTGGAGGGCAGCGACCTCACCGTCGCCGCTCAGCTAGACGGCGTCTCGCCCCTGGCGGGCAGCCTCGTGGTGTCGGGCGGCGCCCGCGTCGACCTGGCCCCGTTCGCGTTCGGGGCCGTGGAGGTCGGGTTCGACGGCAGCCTGGCGCTGCCCGGCATCGGGGTGGTGGAGGACGTGACCGGCAGCCTCACCCAGGACGCCGCGGGGGAGCTCGCGCTGGGGGTCACGGGCCGGCTGGGAACGGGCACGGCGCGCCTGGCGGGCGGCCTGCTGCCGCTCGACCTCCGCGCCACCGGCGAGGGCCTGACCGTCGCCTTCCCCGCCCTCATGGTCGCCACCGCCGTGGTCGACGCCGACCTCACCCTCCGGGGCGAGGCGGGCGGCGTGACCCTAGGGGGCGGCATCACCGCCACGGAGGTGATCGTCGACCCGGGCGTGCGCCAGCCCGCGCCCGTCGCGACCGAGACGGCGGCGCCCGCACCCGAGCAGGCGGCGTCGGGGCTCTCGGCCCTGCGCTTCGACGACCTGGCCGTGCGGGCCCCCCAGCGGGTCCTGCTCACCACGAACCTCGGCTCGGGCGAGGCCGCCCTCGACCTGGTGCTGAGCGGCACGGCCGCCGCGCCCCGCCTGGTCGGCACCGCGAGCACCCTGCGCGGCAACCTGCGCTTCTCGGGGCGCGAGTTCACCATCGACCGCGCCATAGCCACCTTCGGCCCCAGCACCGGCCTCTACCCCGCCCTCGACGTGGCAGCCCACACGGAGCTCGACAAGTCGCGCGTCACGGCCGCCGACAGCCGCGTCAGCTTCGTCGTGCCCCGCGAGGGCCAGACCTTCATCGTCAACCTCGCCTTCACGGGCCAGGTCGAGGCGGCGCCGGACGGCGCCGGCGGGTTCCGCTTCGACGTCGAGCCGCGCGTCTCGTCGGACGCCCGCATCGAGGTGTCCGGCGAGGGACCGGGCAGCGGGGTGCGCTCCTTCACGGACGCGGAGCTCATGAGCCTCCTGACCCTGGGGCGGTTCGAGCTCAACGCAGGCATCATCGGCAGCGGCGGCCTGGGCGCTGCGGTCGCCCAGGGCGCCCTCGACACGGCCGTCGACCTGCTCGTGGTGAGCGAGCTGGCCAACGCCATCCGCCAGGCGCTCGGCCTCGACGTTGTCGAGATCCGCACCTCGGCGCTGTCGACCCTGCTCGACTCCGCCGACCAGCCGTTCGGCGTGTCGCTGCGGTTGGGCGGCTACCTCAACCCCGACCTCTTCGCCAGCTACCGGATCGGCACGTACGACGGCCCCGACCGCACCTACTCGATCACCAACGAGGTGCTCCTCTCCTACGGACTGGGGCCGCTGGACCTGGACGTGTCGGGCAGGATCGACTTCCCGGCCGCCGGGGTGCCCGACCCGCCAAGGCCGGAGCTTGGCGTGTCGCTGTCGTACGCCTTCAGCCCCACCTTCGCGCTCGACGCCGGGGTGACGTTGAGCACGGACCGCAGCGCCTTCCAGGTGGGCGTCACGCTGCGCTGGTGAGGCCGGGCCGGAAGGTGTACCGCCCGGGCCGGGTGGCCCAGGAGCGGCGCGGCCCCGCTGGTATAAGGTCGGAGGGGCCCGCCCGCCAGCCAGCGCGAGCCGCGGAGGTAACCAGCCGATGACGGACAACAGCAGCGCCACGCGGCCACCGGGAGGGGCCAACGGCGTCGACCTGGGCGCCGCCCGCACCCTGCACGTCGACCTGAGCCCGGCAGAGCTCGTCGAGCACGCGCTCAGGCGGGGCGAGGCCGTGCTGGCAAGCACCGGCGCGCTGGTGGCCGACACCGGGCAGTTCACGGGCCGCTCGCCCGAGGACAAGTACATCGCCAGGAACGGCGCCAGCGGGGGCGTCGACTGGGGCAAGGTCAACCAACCCGTGGCGCAGGAGCAGTTCGACCGGTTGCTGGCCGACATGACGGCGCACCTGGCCGGCATGGACCTCTACGTCCAGGACCTGGCGGCCGGCGCCGACCCCGCCTACCAGCTGAACGTGCGCGTGGTGGCGGAGTACGCCTGGCACGGCCTGTTCGCCGGCAACCTGTTCAGGCGTCCGGACCGGCCCGGCCGCACGCCCGACTGGGTGGTGCTCGACCTGCCGAGCTTCGAGGCCGACCCGGCCCGGCACGGCTGCCGTAGCACCACCGCGATAATGCTCGACTTCGAGCGGCGGCTCGTGCTGATCGCCAACACGGAGTACGCGGGCGAGATCAAGAAGTCGATCTTCAGCGTCCTCAACCTGGCCCTCCCCAGCCGGGAGGTCTTCCCCATGCACTGCGCCGCCAACGAGACCGACACGGGCCGCGTTGCGCTCTTCTTCGGCCTGTCGGGCACGGGCAAGACCACCCTGTCGGCCGACCCGGAGCGGCGCCTCATCGGCGACGACGAGCACGGCTGGTCGCACGAGGGCATCTTCAACTTCGAGGGCGGCTGCTACGCCAAGGTAGTTAACCTATCCGAGGAGGCCGAGCCCGAGATCTTCTCGGCCACCACGCGCTTCGGGGCGGTGCTCGAGAACGTGAAGCTGGACGGCGCCCGCGAACCCGACTACGCCGACACCAGCAAGACCGAGAACACCCGCTCGGCCTACCCGCTCTCCTTCATCCCCAACGCCTCGGAGTCGGGCCTCGGCTGGCCGGCGTCGGACGTGGTGTTCCTCAGCGCAGACGCCTTCGGGGTGCTGCCACCCCTCGCGCGGCTCACTGTGCCGCAGGCGCTGTACCACTTCCTCAGCGGCTACACCGCCAAGGTGGCGGGCACGGAGCGCGGCGTGACCGAGCCGAGCGCCACCTTCAGCGCCTGCTTCGGGGCGCCGTTCATGCCGTTGCCGCCCGTGGCGTACGCCGAGATGCTCAGGGCGCGCCTGGAGGAGCACGGCTCGCGCGTGTGGCTCCTCAACACGGGTTGGACCGGCGGCGGCCACGGGGTCGGCGAACGCATCAAGCTGCGTTTCACCCGCACCATGGTTCGCGCCGCGCTGCGCGGCGACCTCGACGACGTGGAGACCTACGTCGACCCCTACTTCGGTCTGCACGTCCCCACCCTCGTTCCGGGCGTGCCCACCTCGCTGCTCCACCCACGGGGGACCTGGGCCGAACCGGCCGATTACGACGCGGCCGCGGCGCACCTCGCCGCCATGTTCAGGCGCAACTTCGAGCGCTTCGCCTCCTCGGCGCCGGCCGACGTGATAGCAGCGGGCCCGCGCGCCTGACTAGACGCGCGGGCCCGGTCACGGGGGCACGGCCCGGGACGTCAGTTGGTGCCGGCCATGCTCGCCTTGAGCGTCGCCACGGCCGTCTGCAGCGCCGTGTCGGTGTCGAGGTGCACGATGGCCTCGCCCTGAACCTCGCTCACCTCGCGCACGCCGCCGAGGGCCAGGATGTTGAACTTGCCGTCGTCGCCGGCCACCGCCGACCCGACCACCTGGCCGTCCACGACCAGCTCCACCGTCTGGCCCTCGTGGAGGCCCTGGCCGTCGGCCACGATGGTGCGCGGGTAGCGCGTGTCGGGGGCCTTCACGTCGGGGGTGATGCCCTTCTCGGCGATGGAGCGCCTGTCGGGCGTGAGCCACTCGAAGGACACGTAGCGGAGCTGACCCCCGTCGGACAGCGACAGGACGGACTGCGCCACGCCCTTGCCGAACGTCTGCTCACCGACGACCAGGGCGCGGTGGTTCTCCTGCAGGGCGCCCGCCACGATCTCGGATGCCGAAGCGGAGTTCTCGTTGACGAGGACCACCATCGGCAGGTCGTAGGCCTTCGGGTCGGCCGACGCGAAGCGCTGCGTCACGCCGCGGGAGCGCTGGAACACGATGTCCCCGCTGCTCAGGAAGTCGTCGGCGATGAGCACCGCCTGGTTGAGCAGGCCACCCGAGTTGTCGCGCAGGTCGAGGACGAGCGAGGTGGCGCCGTCGGCGATCAGCTTGTCGAGGTGCTCGACCATCTGCTCGTGCAGCCGCTGGTTGTTGAAGGAGCTGAGGGCCAGGTAGCCCACGCCGCCGGGCAGCAGCGCGCTGGAGACGTCGACGATCTGGATGGTGGAGCGCTTGATGGTGAAGGTGAGGTTGTCCGGCTCGCCCGGGCGCGTCATGACGAGCGTGACGTCGGTGCCCTTGGGGCCCCGCACCAGGTCCGCGACCTCGCTGGTGGTCAGGTCGGACACCTCGACGCCGTCGACGGTCACGAAGATGTCGCCGCGCAGCAGCCCCGCGTTGGCGGCGGGCCCGCCCGCGTAGACGGTGAGAATCTCGACGCCCTTGCCGGACTGGCGGTCGTGCGGTGTGAGCACCGCGCCGATGCCCTCGAAGGAGCCGGTGAGGTCCTGGTTCTCGCGCGCCGCGTCCTTGGGCAACAGGTAACTCGTGTACGGGTCGTCGAGCGACGCGAGCATGCCGGTGATGGCGCCCTGGATCAGGGCGTCGTCGTCGACGTCGTT
>CAZWJE010000074.1:0-7823 GCA_964634395.1 uncultured Gemmatimonas sp.
TTCGGGACGTGGCTCAGCCCGGTAGAGCACTCGCTTCGGGAGCGAGGGGTCGGCGGTTCAAATCCGCCCGTCCCGACTGAACGAAATAGCGGGAAACCGGAGGCGTAGTCTAACTGGTAAGGCATCGCACTCGAAATGCGACGCGGGCAACCGCTTGGGGGTTCGAGTCCCTCCGCCTCCGCTTCGGTTGTTGATGGTGTAAGACAAAGCCCCGCAGACGCTTCGCGCCTGTGGGGCTTTGTCGTGTCTGTCACCGTGTCTGTCACTTGGAGGCCTCGGAACGCGTTCTCGCCCCGGAAGACGGCTTTGCGATCCAGGTCCGTACGGAGTGAGTTCCATCTGTCGCCTTCGCCGCCGATCGGGCCGAACTCCTTTTCGGCGTCACCATGTCAGGGGTCTGTGACTTGCAGAACGGGCCAACTGCGCAATATAATGGTCAAACACTCCGAATAGGAGGTACTATGACTAATGCATTGGTCAATCGCACCGATGCCGAGATCATGGAGGAGTTTGGCCGAAGACTCAGGGGATACCGTCTTCAGCAGAACATCGCCGCGGCGGACCTGGCGGAGCGAGCGGGCCTGAGCAGGACGACCGTGGCCAATGCCGAGGCCGGCAGAACCCCCCGCCTGGATACGATCATCCGCATCCTCCGCGTCCTGCGCCGGCTGGACGCGCTCGACGCATTCCTGCCTCCTCCGGCCGAGTCTCCCATCCAGGCGCTCGCCAAGGCGAGCAGGGTCACAAGTACAAGAAAGGCGCGGGTAGGTCGTTTCGCTCACTCGCCTCCGCCGGGAGCACCGGTGATTCCGGCGGGCGGGATGCGCGAGGTCATCGAGGACCAGAAGAGAGAGCGGCCCGACAAGGATTCACATGGCTGATCGCGTGCTCGCGGAGGTCCGCCTGTGGGGAATGCGCGTAGGAGCCGTCCTCGAGGACCCGTCCGGTACGATCACGTTCGAGTACGACGCTGACTTTCGTTCGTCGGGGCTGGAGATATCCCCGCTCCGGCTCCCGCTATCCACCCTCGGTCCCGTTCAGTTCCCCGATCTTCGGAAGTCGGAGTCCTTTCTCGGGCTTCCGGGCGTCCTCGCGGACTCTCTTCCTGACCGATTCGGCAACGCCGTCATCCAACGTTATTTCGAGGAGAAAGGCACTCCGGATAAGGCGCTGAGCCCAGTTCAACGACTCCTGTATGTTGGGCGTCGGGCCATGGGAGCCCTCGAATTCCTCCCCCCTCTGCAAGACGATAACGGCCCGGGGGAACAGGTCCCGCTGGAGATCGCGAACCTGGTCGATCAGGCGCGCGGCATCATCCAGGGCAAGACGGAAATCGCTGTCCCGGAGATCATGCGGGTCGGCGCATCCGCGGGCGGTATGCGCCCCAAGGCGCTCATTCTCTGGAACCCTGGAACGGAGGTGGTGCGTTCGGGAAGCGCCCCCATGTCCGAAGGCGACCAGCACTGGCTCATCAAGTTCGACGGCGTTCCCCCCGCTGGCGGAGACGTCGGCACTAGCACCTCGCCGGAGGCGCCACAACCGTTCATGAGAATCGAGTACACCTATTCTCGAATTGCCCGGAAGGCCGGACTCTCTGTGCCCGAAACCCGGTTGCTCCGCGAGCGCGGCTACGCACACTTCATGGTCCGGCGGTTCGATCGCCTCGGGACGGAACGCCTGCACCAGCACTCGCTCGGCGGCATGCTCCATCTGGACTACAACATCCCGCAGGCATCGTCGTACGAAGAATATCTGCGTACGGTGATGACGCTCGGGATGGGTGCGGGCGAGCTCGAGGAGGCTTTCCGGCGCGCGGCGTTCAACATCGTCGGCGTCAACCAGGACGATCATGTGAAGAACCTGACCTTCCTGATGGATGGAACCGGCGGGTGGCATCTCTCGCCGGCGTACGACCTGACGTTCGCCCGGGGCCATGGCTGGACGCGCACACACCAGATGACCCTCGGTGGCAAAGCCGACAACTTCGTGCCTGACGACCTGGAGGCCCTCGGCCGGAAGTTCGGGATACGACGAACGCGAGCCATCCAGGACCAGGTTCGCGAGGCCTTCCGGGATTGGGAGGAGGAGGCCTCGGACGCGGGCGTCGAGAACTCCTGGATCGACGCGGTAGCCGCCGAACTGGATCGCCGGGGACTGCGCCGGCCACCCGCCTCTTGACCTGATCGCGTTGAATAGTCTGAGTCGGCATTGGACATTTCAGAGGGCATGACCTCCGTGCCCGATGGCATGCTTGACCGAAATTGATCCCCTCGCGGACCCGCTGAAACTTGTCGATGCCGATGGGTTCCGCGTACTGGACACATCCCTGCTTCACGGCGACGCGCGCTCTCAATGCCGGTCAGCGGGCGGGCCCGCCGCCAGGGCCGGAGTTCCTCGATAGATCCGCGGGCGGACCGGCTCGCCGAGCCCACTGAACCGTTCCGCGACGAGTTCGAACAGCCCGGGCGAGAAGGCGAATCGCACCCAGGCCTCCTCTTGTTGACTTTATAACTATAAAAACATATAGTATGGCAAGGCGGGGTGGTGATCGCTCCGCTGGCGTCATATCGACGTCGGATCACCGGAAGAGATTGAAGCGGATTTCATGACGCGGAAACCAGGGAGGGGGAAATGATCGAACAGACGACCGATTACGGCATTGGCGCGACCGTCGATCTGGAGTACGAACGCGCGGTGGAGCGCACCCGGGAGGAACTGGCGAAGGAGGGATTCGGCGTGCTCTCGGAGATCGATATCGCCGCCACGTTGAAGAAGAAGCTGGATGTCGACTTCCGTCCCTACGTGATCCTGGGCGCGTGCAATCCACCGCTGGCCCATCGCGCGCTCACCGCTGAGCGGGACCTCGGCCTGCTCTTGCCCTGCAACGTGGTCATCTACGCCGCGGATGAGCCGGGCCGGAGCGTGATTGCCGCGATGGACCCGGAAGCGGCGCTCGGACTGACCGGAAACGCCGAGGTGGGCGAGGTGGCGAAGGAGGTCAAGGAGCGCCTGCGGAGAGCATTGAGCCGGGTGGCGGAGTAAAGCGGCGAGGCCGGGCGAGCATTCGGGCGCGCCCGGCCAGGGGCCGCCGGTCCCGGGGCTATGGCTGATCCCGGGGCCGGGTCCCGCCGACCGCCGGATCTCCTTTCAGGTCGCTCGCGCGCACCCTCACCACGACGCCTTCGGAGTCCGGTCGGGCCTCGCTCGCGGAATTGGGTTCGTGCTGTCGCTCCGGAGGGATGCCCGCGACTTTCTGCCCCGCGCCGGGGGCGTTCGGCTTTTCGAAGCTGTCATCGACGAGTTCGTCGGCGCGGAAGTCGGGTCCTCCCCCAGGCGCGTCGGCGAAGCCGGTCTCGGCGAACCCCTGCTCACCGAGAGGATCCGCTTCCTCGATTTCTTCGGGATCGAATTCCTGATCCCCGTGAGGCTTCTCTCTCATGGTCGATTCCCGTCCCCCGATTCTGGGCTTCGATGGCCGACCCTCGTCGGCTCGCGACTGGGACTTCAGCGAGGAGCAAGGTGCAGGTTGCGTTCCTTTCGATGTCCCTCGCGTTCGCCACGAAGCTCGGGCGGACGGAGCCCCCGCGTGGTCGCGGAATCAACGATCCCCGGGTGGCGAGGGATCGGGGAGCGAAGCGCCGCCGCTCGGGGTATCTTCCCGTCACGAGTCATCGGGTGCCGGCGGCGCCGGCCAATTTCCGTCACTTCAACGGGATGGGTCTCGTCGTGTGGATCTGGATCGGGGTTGCGGCGCTCGTCGCCATTGTCGTGTACGATCTCGTGCAGAAGAAGCACGCGATCCTGAGAAATTTTCCGATCATCGGCCACTTTCGCTACTTGCTGGAGTCGATCGGGCCGGAGTTGCGTCAGTACATCGTTACCTCGAACGACGAGGAACTGCCCTTCTCGCGTGACCAGCGGCGATGGGTATATGCCTCGGCGAAGCGGCAGAACAACTACCTGGGTTTCGGCACGGACAACGACCTGGAGCGGTCGAGCAACTACCTCGTCGTCAAGCACGTCATGCTGGGCGGACCACAGAGTCGGGAAGCGCACCCGGAGAGCGCCGATCCGCTCCATCGTCTGCCGAGCGCACGGGTTCTGGGCGAGCATCGTCGCCGCCGGAAGGCGTTCCGTCCCGAATCGGTGGTCAACATCAGCGGAATGAGCTTCGGCTCGCTCTCCTCGGCGGCGGTCCAGGCGCTGAATGAAGGCGCGGCGATCTCGGGTTGCCTGCACAACACCGGAGAAGGCGGGATCGCGGATCCCCACCTGCGTGGCGGTGAGCTGATCTGGCAGATCGGCACCGGCTATTTCGGGTGTCGCACTCCGGATGGCGGGTTCGACCGCGCCGCGTTCATCGACCGGGTGGAGACGACTCCGGTCCGCGCCATCGAGATCAAGCTCAGTCAGGGCGCGAAGCCGGGGCTCGGCGGCGTTCTGCCCGCGGCCAAGGTTTCCGCCGAGATCGCCCGGGTCCGCGGCGTTCCCCGAGGCCAGACGATCGTCAGCCCGGCCAGCCACACGGCCTTTCGCGATATCGACGAAATGCTCGACTTCGTCGAAGACCTCGCCGAGGTGACGGGCCTGCCGGTCGGGATCAAGGCGGCGGTCGGCGAGCTCGATACGTGGGTCCAGCTGGCCGAGCTCATGGACAGGGATGAAAGGGGTGTCGACTTCGTCAACATCGACGGAGGGGAAGGAGGCACCGGCGCCGCCCCGTACGCCTTCGCCGACCACGTCGCGTTGCCCTACCTGATCGGCTTCAGCCGCGTCTACCGGGTCTTCGCCGAGCGCGGAATGCAACGGACCGTCGTCTGGATGGGCGCGGGGAAGCTCGGATTCCCCGAACGCTCACTGATGGCTTTCGGACTCGGCGCCGACATCATCAACGTCGGCCGTGAGGCGCTGCTGGCGATCGGCTGTATCCAGGCGCAACGGTGCCACACGGGGCACTGTCCCGCGGGGATCACCACGCAGAACCCGTGGCTGATGCGTGGACTCGATCCGACCGACAAGGCCGCGCGACTGGCGAACTACATCGTGACCCTCCGCCATGAACTCACGCGTTTGAGCCACGCCTGCGGCGTCGAACATCCGGCGCTGATCGAGACCGACAAGATGGAGATTCTCGACGGTTCGTTCGGCAGTCGGCCGATGCGGGATGTCTTCGGATATCACCCGGGATGGGAGACTCTCTCGGCGGCCGAGGCGGCCGAACTGCTTTCGGTGATGAACGGCCGGAAGGTGGCGGTGCCCCGCGTCTACGACCCGGCCGAAACGACGGCCCGGTAGTCGCCGGCTCCGTCGACCGGCGCGTACTTGAATCGCCCGATGGGGCGGGCGCGAGACCGACCGAGATCGGGGCCTCGTGGCCGCCCTCCGGCCGTCCGGAACCGCTGAGGACCGGATATCCGGCTCCGCCCCTCCTCGTTTCCCCTTCTCCGCGTCCCGTCCCCCAGGGACCGTCCAGCGGTCGTTCGTTCCATTCGAAAACCTTGAAAGCCGATGTCTGGCTAATTATTTTCAAGTAGTTCTGTACGAACTCCGTTATGGTGAACTTCATGATAATGAACTTCATCGTCACGAACTTCACCGTCACGAACGTCACGGAAGAAGCGGGAGGAACGGATGAACGGCAAGCCGCCCGATCTGCATGATCGGGAGAAAGAGTGGGCGCGACTGGCGGAACTCGTCGAGAGCGAGGGTCCGGAGCTCTGCGTCGTCCTGGGTCGCCGTCGCGCGGGGAAGAGCCATCTCCTGACGCGCTTCGCGGCCGTGCACGGAGGTATCTATTACCAGGCGACGCGGATGACGGAGAAAGAGCAACTCGCCGCGTTGAGTCGGGTCGTGGGAGAACGGTTTGGCGACCCGGCGTTCACGAGGGTCGCGTTCGAGGAATGGGAGCACTTCTTCAGCTACCTGGTCGAGAAGGCTTCCGGAGAGCCTCTGTTGCTCGTCCTCGATGAGTTCCCGTACCTGGCCGACGCCGCTCCGGCGCTGACGTCCATCATCCAGCATGAATGGGATCATCGACTACCCGGGACGCGGATCAAGCTGGTGCTGAGCGGGTCGCATATCACCGCCATGCGTCGGCTTTCCGCGGGGGATGAACCACTCTTCGGGCGACGGACGGCCCGGGTCGAGATCTCGCCGTTCGACTACGCGGACGCCGCGCGGTTCGCGCCCGCCTACGGGTCTCGGGACAGGCTCCGTCTGTACGGGATGCTGGGCGGGTTGCCCGGACAGCTCGCGCTCGTGGACCCACGACGAACGTTGAAGCAGAACGCTGCCCGTCTTCTCCTCGACCCGACCGCGCGTTTGCATGACGAGGCGGTCCATATGTTCGACGCGTTTCTGGGCGACGCGGAGGTACACTACTCGATCGTCGACGCGGTCGCCCGTGGAGAGACGAGATGGAGCAAGATCTCGAACCGGGTGGGACGGAACAGTTCGAGCCTCCTCAATCCGCTCAACTGGCTGATGGATATGGAGGTGATACGTCAGGAAGCGCCGGTTACGGAGTATCCGAACCCCGCGCGAAGCAAGATGCGCTATGTACTGACGGATCCGTACCTGGTCTTCTGGCATCGGTTCATCGCCGACATCCGTGCGCGTGGATTGACGACGCTACACGAAGCCGGCGCCCTCTGGGAGGCGTACGTCGAGCCTCGGTTGGACTCCTACATGGGCATGGTGTTCGAGGAAGCGTGCCGCGGGTTCGTCTCGAAAGCGAACGGGGCGAGACTTCCGTTCAGGCCGATTCATGTGGGGAGGTGGTGGTCCGACGACGGCCAGGACGAGATCGATGTCGTCGCGCTCGGAACGGGTGGGGAAGTACTTTTCGGTGAGGTGAAGTGGGGTTCAATCAATGAGATGGACCTCGAAACGCTCGAACGGCGAAGCGATCTCGTTCTTCCGCGGTTGCCCGGTGTTCGTTCCGTGCATTTCGCCCTGTTTTGCGGGGGAAGGCCGCCGAACGAAGCCACCCGTGCGCTATTGGCGAAGCGCGGCGCGTTCCTCTTCATGCTCGACGAGCTCTACGCCGATAGTTGAGAGAGTGTCGCCCGGCTTCGACGGCGGGCGACACTCCGCGCGTCCAACGGCGGCTTCCTCGGGCGACGGGATGTGACGATGAAAAGCATCTCGCGATGGATCAACGGAAGCCGGGCCGAGGTAAAAGGCTCGACGATCGGCGATCCGGCGGTGAGAGATCGTTCGTCAACCATCTCCCGCGACGGAAGGCGCACGGAGGTGGCGCGTGTTCCACGGATCGAGGATCCGATCGTGACCGAGTCGCGCAATGGTGACTTGGTCTGGAACCAGGACCCCGGCCCCCGATGGCGGAGGCCGGGCCAAAAAACCTTGAATGGAGAGACTCAATGAAAAGCAAGCGGTCTGGATTTGGCGCCATCGCGGTCACTCTTCTGTCGCTCGTCGCGACACCGGCATTCGCGCAGGTCTGCGTGGGGGTGCCGCTCGGCGTCGGTCAGACGTCGCTTTCCTTTCGCGCTGATCTTCCGGACGGCGCGAACATCTATCGGCTGCGGGCGGCGAACCACCTCTCGGGTCCGCTGACGGTCGCGGGCTCGTATAGCCTCCTGAGCCCCGACGGAGGAGATTCGCGTCACAACCTCGGGGCTGACGTCGCGTTCGAGCTGCCGCTCGGCACCCCCACGGTCGGCGTCTGCGCCGTGGCGGGCGGTTCCGTTTCACTTTCGGACGATCCGCGAGTCATCGACGTTCCCGTCGGTGTCGCGCTCGGTGGCGGGTTCGAGGTCGGCCCCGGCCTTTCCGTCAATCCGTTCGTGATCCCACAGCTT
>CAZWJE010000074.1:7923-15430 GCA_964634395.1 uncultured Gemmatimonas sp.
CGGGTTCGAGGTCGGCCCCGGCCTTTCCGTCAATCCGTTCGTGATCCCACAGCTTAACTGGCGGCGCGACAGCGGCGAGAGCCACACCAACTTCGGCTTCGAGGGCGGTGCCAACCTGATCGTGAACAACCTGGCGTTCGGCGTGGTGATCGAGCGTCTCTTCGCGGATTTCGCGGAGACCACGTTCGGTGTGTTCGCCGCGATGAACTTCTGATCGTCGCCGCGTCGGTTCGCGCGTGAGCGCCCGCCCGGGCGTCACGCGCGACCGACGGGGATACACTTCGGCGGGCACTGGCGGAAGATGTTCGGTAAGACACGAGCGCCGTCGTGGACGCCGGGAGGCTGAAATGAAACGACGGAGGCCGTCCCATGGGACGGCCTCCGTGCGTTAAGCATCCACGGTGACGTTGGGCTCATGCCGGCCGGCCGCGCGGTACGCGTCGAGTCCGGCACGGTGGGTCATTTCACCGAGCGAGCCAACCGAGGAGCACGATCAGGGCGCCGGCGACCCCCGCGCGTTTCCAGGTCAGCGGCCTCATTCCGGGCGGATCATGACGGGACCAGACCATCGTGAGGCCGCACATGCCGTAACGGTAGTACTCGGCCGGGATCTGGGTGACGCCGCGATAGATTTCGATCCCCTCGACGTCGTCACCCGCGATCATCGTCATCGGCCCATCGAACGGAAGTCCGTCCAGCATCACGTGCGGTTGGCAGCGATTGGTCCAGAGTACGCGGTTGAGGATTTCCTGCGCGTTGACCGGTCTCAGCCGCGCGAGGTCTTCGCGGGTCCAGACGCGGCCGATTCCCGTGCGCTGGTTGTAGGCGGCACGTTCGCGAAAGCGGACGATGCGGTTTGGAATCGCTCGGCGCTGAGCGACGACGGTGACCGCCTCGAGCGCCACGGCGACCGGGTCGAGCCGGATTTCGAGTTGCAGGTCGTCGTCCTCATAGATCCGGATACTGTCCGCCGTGACGGGTCGATAGCCGACCCGGGTGACCGCGAGAGTAAACGAACCGGTATCGGCCACTTCCATCCGGAAGCGACCGTCGTCTTCGGTGAAGGCACGAGCGGCCAGCTGCCCCTCGGTGTCGAGCAGGCGAAGGTCGACGACACCGATCGGGCGCCCATTCCCGTCCTCCATGACGATGCCACGAACGACGGACTGTCCGGAGAGGCGGGAAGGGAGGAGCCCGGCCGCCACGAGGATCGCGGCGGCGAATCCTGCGAGCCGACGGATGCGTGGCGGGGCTCGGAGCATGGCGATGTCCTCTCCCGGGTCAGTTGGTCACCCGCTTCAATGACGTTCCGGCGGGGATCGGCGTGCTCCCGCCTTCGACCTGATTCAGGATCGCGAGGTCGTCGAGAGAAATCGAAGACGGCGAACGCTGCTGGAACTGAGCGAGCGTCGTCGTCGAGGTGGTTCGGGCGATCCTGAGGACGGAAGGTTGCACATTCAGGGCCCGCGAATCCGTGAGAGGCGCGAACCCGCGAACGGTGCTCTGGAGGGCCGCCTGGTTGTTCGGCATCGCGGCCAGGGTAGAGTAGCCGATAATCTGGTATACGGTCCCGCCGTATGCAATGAAGGCGGCGAGCCCCTGGAGTGCCCCGGCCTCGGTCTGGGCGGCGAAAGGCGCCTGGATCGTCGAGAGTCCGTTGACCGTGGCGCGCTCCGCGACGCCGGCCTGCAGCCCCTGTTGACGGAGGAATGCCTGAGCGGCGGCGTCGATCGTGGACTGCGGCGCGATCGTCAGCTGGATCGCCGCGGTCTGGTCCGGCTTCATGGCGACCACCGCCTGCGCGAGGTTCTGTGCCTCCCATCCTGAAGGGAACGAAAGACGGAAACGCAGGTCCGGGTGCAGGAACACGCCGTTCTCGAAGAAACCGTTGCGCGGGTTGATGCCATAGACCATGCCGTCGATCCGTTCCAGATACTGTTCCGTGCCGATCCTCAGGGAAGGCGGGAGTGTCGTGGCGGCGACACGTTGCCGCACCGTCGCGATTCGATCGCCGGGTTCGGGGTGCGTCAGCAGCCAGGATGGAATCGCGCTCTGGTTCGCCCTATCCCCCACTCGCTGGAGCGACTCGAAGACGAGCGCCATCTCGCGCACGTCGAACCCGTTCTCGAGCGAGTAACGGAAGCCGAGTTCGTCGGCCTGTCGTTCCGCGTCGCGGCTGTGGCGAAGGAAAACGAGCTGGAGCCCCGCGCCGGCCAGGCCCGTGAGGGTTTCGAGGTTCGGGAACAGCGCGCCGCCGATACCGACCCCGAGCGAGGCCAGCTGAGTCCGCGTAAGCTGCGAAACATGGTGCCGCGCGGTGACGTGACCGATCTCGTGCCCCAGCACCGTGGCGAGCTGGGCCTCGGTGCCCATCAGGCTCATCAGTCCGCGGGTGACGAAGATGTAACCGCCGGGCAGGGCGAACGCGTTGGGGGTCGGGTCGTCGACGACGGCGAACGACCAGGGCAGATGCGGACGCTCCGAACTGGCGGCGAGCCGACGCCCCAGATCCTGGACGTATGCCTGTAGCGCCGGGTCATCGACCAGGCCCATCGATTGCTCGACCTGTACGGCCGATTCCTGGCCCATCTGGATTTCCTGCTGCTCCGAGATGAGCGCGAGCTGCAAGTCGCCCGTAACCGGGTTTCGAGCGCAGCCGGAGGACGTAATCGCGGCGGCCGTGAAGGCGAGGACCGCGAGCTGTCGGGGGCGGGGGCATGCCATCCCCACCCCATTGAAGCGCAAGAGCATAGGTGTTCCTGAGTTGGGGCGATCAGGCCGACCGGAGAAGGATCCCGGGACCCGTCTTCGGGTACCCATCATGCAGTGGATCCCGGCGCTCCGGGCGTGTATTTCGAACCGGGTTCCACACGGGTGAGGCAGGGGCGGAACCGTTCTGATCCGACGAGCGATGACCACGCAATCGTACATATCTCCGGGGCAACGGTTCCTGCTCACGGCCGCTGGCCTGGTCATCGTGATCGCCGGCTTGCGGGCGGGAAGCCCGATCCTGGTGCCGATGGCGCTCGCCCTCTTCGTGGCCGTGGCCAGCCTGCCGCTTCTGCGCGGCTTCCGGCGCATGGGGATGCCGACCGGCCCCGCGATCCTGGTCATCGTCCTCTTTGACGCGCTCGCGCTCTTCATCCTCGGTTCGCTCATCCGCCTCACTTCCCTGGAAGTCGCCGGCGCGTATCCGTTCTACCTGCAGCGGCTGCTCGAACTCGAATCGAGTGTGATCGCGTGGTTCGCCGACCGCGGCCTGGAGTTGGTCCCCCCCAGCGAAGTCTGGTTCCCGAGTCAGACGATCAGTGCAACGGGCGAGGTGATCGCGTCATCCACCAGCCCGAACCTCAACTGGATCCTCACCGCCGCCAGCTCGTTCGCTCGGTGGGCCACCGATCTCGTCACCACGGTGTTCATCGTGGTGCTGATCTTCATCTTCATCCTGGCCGAATCCACGCAGTTCGAAACCAAACTGCGCCTGATCGGGGGACGGGAGCGGGTGATACGGTCGGCGAAGATCGTCAGCGAGATCCAGCATTACCTGGCGATCAAGACGTTGATCAGCGCCGCGACGGGATTGACGATCGGCGTCGCGCTCTGGGCGATGGGGATCGATTTCGCGCTCCTCTGGGGACTGTTGGCCTTCGCGCTGAACTATATCCCCAACGTGGGGTCCATTCTCGCCGCGCTCCCCGCCATCCTGGTCGCGCTGCTCCAGGTCGGTCCCGGTGCGGCGGTACTCACGACCGTCGTCTACATCGCGGTCAACGCGCTGTTCGGCAACTTCCTCGATCCGATGCTCATGGGGAGGCAGTTCGGGATCTCGACGCTGGTGGTGATTCTCGGCCTCGTCTTCTGGGGGTGGGTGTGGGGACCCATCGGCATGTTCCTCTCCGTCCCGTTGACCGTGGCGATGAAGATCGGGTTCGAGAACTCGACGGATCTGCGGTGGGTCGCGATCCTGATGTCGACGAACGGAATAGAGCCGGCGGCTCCCGTATCCGGCGCGCCGGGCTCGCCGGGACTGCTCGGCCGCCGCCGCGATGGAATCGCGACATCGCCGCCCGTGTCGCCGGCGACTCCCGCCGCCGCGACCCGCGTCGACCCGGTCTGAGGAAACGCTGTCCGCCGTCGAGCGTTTTCCGTCCGCCCGCCTCACAGAAAATCCCAGAAATTCGCCGGGAACTCGATGATGATCTGGGCTTCCCCGGCCTCGCCGACACCGCGGGCGAAGTCGATCCGGAAGAGATCATAGAAAAGACCGAGGCCCGCGCCGAGCGTGGGAAGAACGCCGTCGGTAGCGGTGATCTGAAGTCGTTCTCCGGCCTCGCGGCCCGTGTCTCCGAGATGCGTCCATCCCGCGCCGGCGAACAGCCGCAACCGAAACCAGGGGTGGAGAAGGTCACCGCTCGCGTGGAGCCCGAGAGTCGCGTACTCGGTGCCTCCGAACGCGCGATACTCGTAGCCGGGCAGGGTACCACGTCCGCCTAGAAGGGTAAGCTCCTGTCGGGGCAGCGTTCCCAGCGAAGTCCCGAGCCGACCCGCCACTTCAGCCCGGGCCCGGCGCCAGGACCATGATCGAGTGTATCCGGCCGTCACTTCGGCATGGCCAAAGGAAAAGGAGCGGTCGGTCGCGTCGAGATTGCCGATGGTGGCCGCCAGCCGACCCCAGGCGCCGCCGCTGACCGAGGAATCACGGCCCAACGTGGCCGTGGCGGAAAGGTGTGTGCCCCGGTCGACTGGTCGCACGGCGCGGACTTCGGCGTCCGGCTTCCCGAACGAAAACTCGGTCGTCACGCGCGCCGATTTCTGCTGTTCGGCGCGGCCCGTCAACCCCGCTGACCAACCTGGCGCGAGTGGCCGACTGACGGTTACGGATCCGCCCGACGCATAGAACGGATCCAGCCAGTCGCGGCCGGCAAAGAGTGTCGAGAGTGTATTCGCGGTGCCGGAAAGCGTGCGGGTACCGCCCATCTCGCGCGGGCGGTTGAGATACGCGCTCGCCCGGATGGTTGGATGATCGACGCTGGAAAGATCGAGTCGCGCGACGGGAT
Source organism: uncultured Gemmatimonas sp. (assembly GCA_964634395.1). Lineage (GTDB taxonomy): Bacteria > Gemmatimonadota > Gemmatimonadetes > Longimicrobiales > Longimicrobiaceae > WHSP01. The sequence goes on from CAZWJE010000074.1 coordinate 12,981, forward strand.
GCCCGGCCCCGAACGCCCACCCACCGTGGATCCGGCCGGTCAACCATCCACCGGGTCGAACCGCCAGGCCGAGTCCGGCCGTCGCTCCCTCGGCGCGGTTGAAGCGGAAGACGTCGGAGATCGACCCCAGCGCCAGCCTCGTTCCCGGAAGGCCACTCGTCACTCGTGCTCGCGCCATCTCGCGGGCGACTTCGCGGGCGGCCCGCTGAATCTCTTCGACGGTCGCGGGTGCACCGAATCCTTCATCCCGCCATTCCGCGTCGATCGGTCGATCGAAGGCGAAGTTCTTTCGTTCGGCCTCGGGGGCCATGGTGATCGGCAGCGAGCTGCGGAAGAGATCCTCGGGAACCGGTTCATTGAACACGTAGCCGCCGATCCGCATTCTCGTGCGGATGACCGTCCCGAACGGCAGCTCGAGTTCGGGCATCTCGCGGCGGACCTCGAGCCTCTGTTCATGCGGCAACCAGTATCGGCCCCGCCAGAGACCGTTCTCCAGCGTCACATTGATGTGGTCGAGTCGCGGGTCGATGTAGGAAGAAGGCGTGAAGGTGAACGTCATCCGCACGACGGCGCCGGAATCGACTTCCAGAAAGACCGACCCGATCACGGCGGGAGTGTCGGGATCCTTCGGACGGACCCGGATCTCCTGGACGCGGACCGGTGAGTCCAGACCGGGGAGGCGTATCGTCAGGGAGTCGACCAGCCGATAGTCATACCGTTCTTCACCGGCGAGACCGATCGGGTGTGGTACATCGCGAACGTTGTCGCCATCCGCGATGACGATGGACTGACCGTAGTCGTCGTGGACGATGGTCAGCCTGTCGAGGTAATAATAGAGTCCGGTGATCGGGAGTTCACGCTGATCCCGGAGCCCGACGATTCGTTGACGGACATCGCTCGGGGCGCGCCAGTGGAAGTCGACGGCGACCTGGTCGGTGCGGACGAGGCTCTCCCGCGAGAGATCGGTGGCGTCTATGAGGAAGTAGACGTATCCATCGCCGCGGGCGGAATACGTCCGGAGCGAACTGTCCGCGAACTCGGTGGCGCGTCGCTCGGTGCCGCGGCGGACGAGGTCGAGTACGCCCGGGGTATTCCATCCCTCCTCGGCGGGCCGCTGGGCGGATATCGCGCCTGGAAAGACAGCCAGCGCCATCAGCGCCCCGCTCAGGGTCAGGAGCCGTCTCGAGATCGCCCGCATAACACATGTTCGGGTGGAACCGACAGACTTTCGGGCAGTACCGCCCGGGACTCCGCAGGTTCCTGAGCGACCGATCGGTTCGGGCAGGCATGATGCTCCCGGCGGGTGCCGGTGGCGGTGTTGAAGTGACGCTTCGTGTCCGGAAAGGGGTCTCGGGACGACGATGGGTGTAGCAGGATCATGAAGGTGACGCCTGAGCGTTTTTCCGTTGTCGGGAACCGGGTGATCGAAGTAGGTACACGCCGGCGGGGGTGCTCCGGGATCCCGGGTTGGTGGCGAGGAGAATCCGATGGAATCGCGTCGATATGAAATGGTGGTCGTCGGTTCGGGCCCGGGCGGGGCCACCGTGGCCAGGGAGCTGGCCCGGGCGGGCCGTTCGGTGCTGGTGCTCGAACGTGGCCGGGACTGGCGGGAATCGCCCGTTTATGGAACCTATGCCGGGCCCCTGCTCTGGGCGGACCGGCACGCGCTGCATTTCACGAGTGACGGCCTGAGCATCATCCGACCGATGATGGTGGGTGGTGCCACGAGCATGTACTGCGGATGCTCGGCACCGCCGCGGCCATGGTTCAAGTCGAAATACGGGATCGACCTGGATGAATACGCGGCGGCCGCGGCGGCGGAGTTGGGCGTCGCGGTTCTGCCGGCGGAGTTGCGCGGAGAAGCGTCGACGCGAATCGCTGAGGCGGGAATCGGGCTCGGCATGCCCTGGCACCCGCAGGACAAGTTCATGCTACCGGCGCGCGCGAAGAAGTTCGATTGCGGGGCGACGTGCATGCTCGGGTGCCGGTGTGGCGCCAAGTGGAGCGCCGCCGAATGGGTGGACGACGCGGTGGCGGCCGGGGCGGAGCTGTGGACGGGTGCGCGCGTCGATCGTGTACTGATCGAGGGAGGGGCGGTGGCTGGCGTCGCCGGCTCCCGGAGAGGAAAGGCTTTTCGTGTCGAGGCGGATCGGGTGATCGTCGCCGCGGGCGGCATTGGAACGGCGATCCTCCTGCGGCGGAGCGGCTTCGACGCGGCGGGGCGTGGTATGACCATGGACACGACCGTCATGATATACGGAACGGGCCGCGGCGCGGGGATCGGCCACGATCCACCGATGACCTGGGCATGTCCGGACGACGACCTGGGGGTGCTCTACTCGACGCTCATCGACCCCTGGCTGATGTACCCCATCATCATGGCGACCGCGGGTCCGCGACAGGCCCTCACCTGGCCGCGGTGGAAGCGTACGATGGGGATCATGGTGAAG
>CAZWJE010000075.1:0-15416 GCA_964634395.1 uncultured Gemmatimonas sp.
CTGCGCGATGTGAATCCCGTGGACGCCTTCACCATCCGAAAGATGGTCGTCGGGCGTGGTCTTTCCATGAACTCGTGGAGGGTGGATGAAGATCGGGATCATTGGCGCGGGGATGATCGGCGGGACGCTGGCACGGCGGCTCACCGAGCTGGGTCATGAGGTGAAGGTCGCCAACTCCCGAGGGCCCGGCACACTGGCGGAGATCGCCGCGGAAACGGGCGCGACACCGGCGACGGTCCGCGACGCGGTCCGAGGCGCGGAGATGGTGGTCGTGGCGATTCACCAGGGTCGTGTCCGCGAGCTTCCCGCTGATCTCTTCGTCGGGGCGTCGCCGGATCCGGTGGTCGTCGACACCGGCAACTATTACCCTCGCGAGCGAGACGGACGAATCGAAGAGATCGAGGCGGGCCTGCCGGAGAGCCGGTGGGTCGAGCGCCAGCTGGGTCACCCGGTGATCAAGGCGTTCAACACCATCTGGTTCCGGAGCCTGGGCGAGCGCGGGCAGCCGCCGGGCACGCCCGGCCGGATCGCGTTACCGGTCGCGGGCGACGACCGGGCGGCGAAAGACCGGGTGATGGCCCTCATCGACGAACTGGGTTTCGACGCCGTCGACGCCGGTGGGATCGACGAGTCGTGGCGCCAGCAGGCGGGGACGCCCGTCTATACGGCGGACGAGGATCGCGATGGGGTTCGGCGGGGACTGGCCGCCGCGAGTCCCGAGCGTCCCGAGAAGTTCATCGCGACCGACCGGAGCCCGGGAACGTTCGAGACTCCGGCGTAAGCGCTGTTTCCGGCTGTCCTCCTCGAATTCGGCTCATCATCCTCGGCGTTCCACGACCGCCGAGGGGTGAGTCCTCACTCTCCCAGCGCGCTGAAGATCCCCACGCGTCGCGGCGGCTGTTGAGGATCGGCTCGGCCCATCTCGAACCGGCACCGATTGCGGACGCTGAGGCAGGTGCGACGGGACCGGTGTCCGGAACGGCCGTGGAACTGGATCGGCACGGTGCGGAAGAATGGCTGCCGGCCGCGGGCCGCGGCGTCTGCCCTCGTCGCTACGCCCGGAGCCCCAGCTCACCCATCAGTTCCTCCGCCGCCGCTCGGCCGGCGCGGTTCGCGCCGATCGTCGACGCCGACGGTCCGTATCCCACCAGGTGCACCCTCGGCTCCCTGGCGACCCGGGTGGCGAGCCGGCCCGACATCACGATCCCACCACCGGGCTCGCCGAGCATGAGCGGCGCGAGATGGTCGAGGGAGCCGCGAAAGCCGGTGCACCAGAGAATGACGTCGGCCCGTTGCTCGGTTCCGTCCGGCCAGCGGACGCCATCGGCGGTGATCTCGCTGAACATCGCGACCCGCCGGAGGACACCGCGCTCGCGCATCTCTTCGATCGCCGGGGTGATCGGCAGGCCGGTGACCGAAACGACCGAACCGGGCGGGAGCCCCTGTCGGACCCGCTCCTCGACGATCCTGACGGCTTTCCGGCCCGCCTCCTCGTCGAAGGGTCCGGCGCGAAACTCCGGGGGACTCCGGGTGACCCAGGTTGTCGAGGTCACACGCGAGATCTCGTCCAGCAACTGGATCGCTGAGATTCCCGCGCCCACGACCACGACGTGCAGCCCCGCGAACTCGTCCGCGGAATCGTAGTCGCGCGTATGGAGCTGCCGCCCGCGGAACCGATCGGCGCCCGGATACTCGGGAATGTACGGTGATTCCCACGTCCCGGTCGCGTTGATGACTCCACGCGCGGAAAAGGCGCCGCGTTCCGTTTCGATCACGAATCGATCGCCGCGGTCACATACGACCGTGACCTTCACCGGTCGGTAGACGGGGAGAGAGAAGGCCTCTTCGTATGCCGCGTAATAGCGCGGCACCGCGACGTTGGCTCGCACCTCCCCGGCGTTGTCGCCAATGGCTTCGGTGAACCTCATCCCGGGCAGATCGTGAATCCGGTTGACGGTGCTGAGGGTGAGCGACGGCCAACGGTCGCGCCACGCGCCGCCCGGTCCCTCCGCCTGGTCGAGCACCACGAACCCTCGATATGGCGGTAGGTCGAGCTTCGAGAGGTGGTACGCGGATGAAAGGCCCGCCTGGCCCGCGCCGATCACCGCGATCTCGGTCCGGAATACCGCACGCGCGCCGGACCCCTCGAATCGATCTTCCATACTCATGAGGAACGAATTTCCGTAGTTTCCACGAAATCAGCGAGAGACGAGTCATTCGATTATCTTGCGGCGACTCGTGAATGGACACCTGATCGTACCGGGATCGGCGATGACTCGAAAGCGGGAGACGGAAAACCGGATGGGGAGTACGGCGGGCCCGCGACCCTCGGACGCCCAGCGCCGGGCGGCGATCGCCGCGCTGGTGAGCACGGTCCTGCTGTTCGCGCTCCTGCTCGGGGGTGCGTGGCTCGGCGGGGTGGTCTACGAGGCACTGCCAATGGGTCCGTTCCCGAAGAGCCGGATCGTCTCGGCGGGTTCGACCGTTCTCGTGCTGCTCGGCGGATACATCGTCTGGAGCCGGGTGGTGGCACCCAGGCTGGGCGGGGGGACGATCCGGACCGGCGGGAGCGGAGGCGGCCCCGGGCGGACGGGCGCCGGCGGTCAGCCCGGCGTGAACCGCGCGTCCAGCGAGGCGTCGCGGCGACGCGATCGGGGCGGGAAGCGCGGGTCCGGACGTCGTTCCCGTTGATTCGGGGCCGTCGTGCCGCTATCTTTCGCGCTTCCGCTTGAAGCCGTGTAACTTCGCGGGAGAGAATGCCTTGCCGGTGCGTCGCCGGCCGCTCTGACCTTCTCTCCCATCGTCACCGGAGACAGTCCGTGATCGCATTCGTCGTCGCCGCTCAGTTCGGTAGCCTCACGTTGGGAGACATCATCGCGGACATCCCCCGCGACGCCGGCGCCGTCATCGTGTTCCTCCTCTTCGCCATCCTTATCGGCGTCGTCTGGTATGGTAGCCGCGCCGAGGTCGTCGAGCGCTACGGCTCGGGCGAATGGACGGAGGCGGACGAGCCCTCGGCCGCCCGAAAGCGGAACGCCTGAACCTCCCGCGTCAACGCCCTCGCGCTCCGCGTCCTCATCGCGGCGCCGCGAACCCGTGGCGTCCCAGGATCTCCTGACCTTCGGCTCCCGTAACGAAATCCAGAAACCGCTCGGCGGCGGGGTTCGTTGAACTTTCGACAACCCCCGCGACCTGGCGGATCGGTTCGTGGAGCGCCGGATCGACCAGCAGATAGGGCTCCGAGTCCGTGTCCACGACGCTGAGCGCCACGATCCCGGCGTCCGCGTTGCCCGTCCTCACGTACTGGTAGGCGTCCGCCACGTTCCCGCCACGCACGATCACACCTTCGACGGACTCCCATACGGCCGCGCTCTCGAGCGCCTGTTGCGCGGCCAGTCCGTACGGCGCGACCTCGGGATTGGCGATCGAGATCACTTCATACGGACCCTCCGAAAGGGCGACGAGCGACACGGGCGGCTCAATTCCTTCCCGCCACACGATCGCGAGCCGTCCCTCCGCGTATGGCTTCATCGTCTCACGCCGGATCCTCCCGGCGTCGGCGAGTCGCGCGACGGTCGATTCATCGGCCGAAAAGAAAACGTCCGCCGGAGCGCCATTCTCGATCTGGGCGGCCAGCGTTCCCGTCGCCCCCGGCACCAGCGTGACCTCCTGCCCCGTCTCCTCCTCGAATCGCTCAACCACCTCGGGCAGCGCTTCGCTCAGGCTCGCGGCCATCAGCACGAGGAGGGGTCCATCGCCCTCATCCGCGTCCGGCGCTCCTCCGCACCCCGTCAGGCCGATGGCGATCGCCGCCACCAGCGCCCACAGCTTCGTTCGTTTCAACATGATGATGCAAGTAATCCGTGGGTTGCGGGTAAGTCAAGTGTGCCTGCATGTCGGTTGTCGATGCGGCCGGACGGATGATCACTTCCCTTCCAGGCTCCGTTGCAGCATCTCCATGAGATCGATCACTCCACCCTTGTTGGCCACCGCCTTCTGTTTGCGTACGTCCCGGCCAGATTTCTTCTTCCGTCTGGCGAGGGCCAGGAGTTTCTCGGCGGATCGGCTTTTCAGTTCACGGGTGTCGAGTCGGGCGGCCTTCATCGCGTCGATCCGGCGTTTGAACCGTTTGACGTCGGAGGCGTCGGGCTTCGCCGGAACCGGCAGGCCGATCTCGTCGGCGGGACGGATCTCGTCGACGAAGCGAAGCGTCTCCGCCCGGAGGATGCCGTTCTCGGCGGTGATCGCGACCAGGTACTCCCTGCCGCGCATGACGAAGGTGGCGATGCCGGCGCGAGCGGATTCCTCCATCACCTTCGCGAGAAGACGGTACGCCTTGGTCGAATCTCCGTCGGGCGTGAGATAGTAGGCGCGATCGAAGTTCATCGGATCGAGTTCGGACGCGGCGACGAAAAGGCGCAGGTCGATGTCTCGCGATCGGTCGGGAGCGAGTTTCTCCAGTTCGTCGTCCTCGACGATCACGAACCTGTCCTTCGAGACCTCGTACCCGCGGACGAGATCGTCCCACTCCAACGGCCTGTCGTCGCGCGTGGTGAAGAATCGTCGTTTGAGTGGGGTTCCCTGCTCGGAGACCATGCGCAGGCTGGTCCGGTTCGTACGCGCGGCCGGCATCAGGTTCACCGGCACGGTCACCAGTCCGAAGGTGATCGTACCCGACCAGAACGGGCGGAGATCGGCGGAATCATCGTCCTCGACTTCGTCGCGTTCAGGCACTTTCTCCTCGCTTCCCACGTTTTCGATCTGGCTCGGGCGGACGAGCTCCGAGCGTTCTTCGCGGAGGTCACGCGCTCCGGCGCCGCTTCTTCGCTTCCTTCGCCGCCGGCGAGGTGTTCGCGGCGCCTTTCCTGCCGCCGGCACCCGCCGAGCGAGTCTTCTCCGATCGGCCTGCCGGGGCCTTCTTCGCGCCGCGCTTCCCGGCCGGCTTCTTCGTCGATCGGGTGTCGGATTCGGTGTCCCGGCCGTTCTTCACCGCCTCGAGACTCTTCGCGAGCACGTCCGCGAGCGGTTTCTCGGCGGGTCGTCGCGATGCTTTCGGAAAGCGAATGACCTTTCCTTCGGCCTTCGCGTCGATCAATTCCATCACCCGATCCCGATACTCGTCGCGGAAGCTGGCAAGGTCGAACTCGTCCACCATGGCCTCGATGATCTGCTTCGCCATCGCGACCTCTTTGGCGGCGAGATCACGGCCGCCCGGTGGATCGAGTGAGCCGGCGGTCACCACTTCGCCCGCGTAATGGATGGTGATGAGGGTGAGGTAGTCACCGTGGACCCGAAGCACGCCCACGTATTCCTTGCCGCGCATCACCCATCTCGCGATCCCTTCCCGGTCACGCTCCCGGAGTGCTTCGACCAGCGAGAAGTAGGCGGCTTCGTCACCGTCGGGTCCGAGCCAGTACGGGCGGTCGTACCATTCGGGGGAGACCGAACCCGTCTTCACGAAGCGGGTGATCTCGATTTCACGGGATTCCTCCGGCTCCAGCTTTTCGAGTTCCTCGTCGGTGAGGATTACGAGCGTGCCGTCATCCATTTCCAGCGCCCGGCGGATCTCCGCCTTCTCGACGACCTTCCCCGTCTTCGGATCCACCATCTTCTGACGGACGGGTTCCTGGTGTTTCTCGTCGAGGAGCCGGAAATGAATCGCGCGGTCGCGCGCGGCGGAGTAGAGCTTCACCGGGAGTTCGGTCGAGCCCATTCCGATCCGCGCCTTCCAGATCGCTCGCGCCGCCATGGATCGCTCCTTCCGCCGTGATGTTCGATGCGCGTCGCCCGGATCTTCTGGAGGAAGTGGAGAGTGAGGAGGAGCAATCCGCCTGCCAGTGGAGCGTCGGGTGCCGCGCGCGGTGGTTTTCCGCGTGACTCCCGGGTCGGCGAGAGATCCACCTCGGCCGTACCGGAAGCCGCCTTCCGCCGGTATATTGGAAGGATGATTTCCGTCTCCAACCTATCCAGGGAGTTCGGCGACCGCGTCCTTTTCGAGGGAGCGTCGTTCCAGCTCAACCCGGGCGAGCGCTACGGGATCGTCGGCGCCAACGGCTCGGGGAAGACCACGCTTCTCGGGATCCTGAGCGGTGACTCCGAACCGACCGAAGGCGTCGTCTCGGTACCGAAGTCCGCGCGGCTCGGCGTCCTGAAGCAGGACCATTTCCTCTACGAGAACCACCAGATCCTCGAGGTTGCCCTGATGGGACATCCCGAACTCTGGGAGGTGATCGTCGGTCGGGAAGAAGTGCTCGCCAACGCGCACGAGAACTTCGACGGAGACAGGTTCTCGGAGCTGGAAGAGACGTTTCAACGGCTGGACGGATACACCGCGGAGTCTCGCGCGGCGACGATCCTCGAGGGGCTCGGTCTGCCCGCCGAGGTCCATCGCGAACCGCTCTCCACACTCTCGGGCGGATTCAAGCTGCGCGTACTTCTCGCCCAGACGCTCGCGGGCAGCCCCGACGTGCTCCTCCTCGACGAGCCCACGAACCATCTCGACATCCTCTCGATCCGCTGGCTCGAGAAGTTCCTGCAGACCTTCCCGGGGCCCGTCGCGGTGATCTCACACGATCACCGGTTCCTCGACAACGTCTCGACGAACATCCTGGACGTTGATTATCAGACGATCACGCTCTACAAGGGGAACTACACGGCGTTCCTGGAGCAGAAGCGGTCGGACCGCGAGCGGCGGGAGAAGGAGATCGAGGGTCGAAAGAAGGAGATCGCGCACCACCAGCTGTTCGTCGACCGGTTCAAGGCAAAGGCCAGCAAGGCCAGGCAGGCGCAGAGCAAGCTGCGGATGATCGAGAAGAAGTCCGAGGAACTGGAGGAACTCCCGGGCAGTTCGCGGCGCTATCCGCGTTTCCGGTTCGCCCAGAAGCGGCCGAGCGGGAAGGAAGTGCTGAAGATCGCGGCGATCCGGAAGGCGTACGGCGACCGACAGGTCCTGCACGGGGTCGACCTGCGCGTCGAGCGCGGCGACCGGCTGGTGATCATGGGGCCGAACGGGATCGGGAAGTCGACGCTGCTGCGCATCGTCATGGGCGATGTCCCGGCGGACGCCGGCGAGGTCACCTGGGGATACGAAACGCGGCCCGGCTATTTCGCCCAGGACCATCATGAGCAGATCGCGGGTCCTGACCGTACCGTCGAGGAGTGGCTCTGGGATTTCTGTCCCGGCCGTGATCGCGGGTTCGTCCGGGGCCAGCTCGGGCTGATGCTCTTCACGGGCGGCGACGGCGACAAGAAGATCAGCGCGCTCTCCGGTGGCGAAGCGGCGCGCCTCGTCTTTGCCAGATTGATGCTCGAACAACCGAACGTGCTGGTCCTGGACGAGCCGACCAACCATCTCGATCTCGAATCGATCGAGGCACTCGTCGCGGGGCTGCGTGACTACGAGGGGACGCTGATCCTCGTCTCGCACGACCGGTGGTTCGTCGGGCAGCTGGCGACGCGGGTCGTGGAGATCTCGGCGGACGGGATCCGTGACTTCCGCGGCAGTTACGAGGAGTACGTGCACACGATGGGGGACGACCACCTCGACGTGGACACCGTCGTCCTCAAGGCTCGTCGGGAGGAACGCGAGGCTCGCAAACGCGAGGGCGCGGAAGCTCCCGGGCGACGACCCGGCGCGGCGGCGTCGAACCCCATGTCGACGAGTGGATCGAACGGCGCCACCCCCCGGCCGAGGCGCTCCTCGGCGAACCGTCAGAAGCTCGAGAGGGAACGCGATGAGCTTACTTCCCGCATCGAGGCGGCCGAATCGCGGATCGCCGAGATCGATGGAATCTTCGCCTCGCCCGGCTTCTTCGATGTGACACCGGGCGACGACGTGCGCGCGCTCGAAAGGGAACGGGCGCGGATCGGCGACCGGCTGGATGAGCTGCTGCGGGAATGGGAGCGGGTGGAGACGGAGATCGAAGCGGCGGTCTGACGCTCTCGCGGGATTCGCGCGAATGATTTCCGGCGACGCTACCGCAATCCGACCGCGCGGGAGATTCGTCGGATGAGGGATCGGGATCCCGCGAGCGGGGCGACCTCCAGCGGGTCGTCATCGTGCAGGATCCGCGATGGATTCACTCGCAGGAGCGCCTCCGCCTGGGGCAGGGCATCCACCGATTCGAGGAGTTCGACGACCGCTGGGATCGGGTAGGCGCCGCGCCCCCGATAGTTGCTCGCCAGACAATCCACCGCGCCCGCGCCGAGAAGATCCCAGCCCCGGTCCCGCGCCCCCGGCCCGTGGTGTCCGAGCAACGAACCACAGTTCACCTGCAATCGAGCGCCCGCGTCGCGCCATCCCATGAGTTGCCGTTCACTCGCGTTCTGGTAACGCTCGGGGTGGGCGACGATCGGCGTGTATCCCTCGTCGACGATGGATCGCAGCATCTCCGCGCTCTGGGTCGGGGCCCAGAGCCGAACGAACTCGACGAGGACGAAGCGGGTTCCAGCCAACCGGGTCCAGGGAGCCCTGAACACCGTCGGGTCCATTTCGTCGAGCATCACTTCCGCTCCGCGGAGAAGTCGTGGGCCGGAGAACTCTCCTTCCGTGAGCCAGGTCAGGCGTTCGAAGCTTCGCGCGATTCCGAGCGGTTCGGCGACGCGCGCCGTCGACATCCGTACATGAGGCGTCACGACCAGGTGACGGACTCCGGCGGAGTGGACTCGATCGAGCGCCGCGAGGACGTCGGCCTCGTTCGCCGTTCCATCCTCGATGCCCGGTACGAGATGACAGTGAAGGTCCGTCATGTCGTCGAGAAGCCGCTGGGAAACGGCGGATGACGGGTCTTCACCCATGGCCTTTCGAGCCGCGGGCCGAATGGCGTCGAGCGCGGCGATCGTTCCCGGCCGGATGATCGGGGGGACGCCGTTCTTCGAAGAGCGTTCGCGGGGCGCTTCCACCGCGTCCACCGCTTCCACCGCTTCCACCGCGTCCACCGCTTCCACCGGCGATCCCGCATCGCCGGCCGACCCATGCGCCGCGTCGGTCACCTCGGAATCGATCTGATCGAAATCGGTCTCCGGGGAGGCGTCGGGGCCGGGCGGGGCGTCCGGTGCCGCGGCATCGGGAGCTCCTTCCGCGGTCTGGGTCGCGTCAGATTCGCCGGCCCCGGTGGTCGTCGAAGATTCGAAGGCCTCGGTGGCCACCGGAGACTCGAGGGCACCGGTGGCTCCCGGGAGCGGCTCGCGATACCAGCCCGGCTCGGGGATATCGGTCGTCTCGATCTTCTCCGCCGACGGATCGGTCGAACCGGCGAAGGCCGCGAGCCAGGCCTCGAGGGCCACCCGTGCCGCGCCGCCATTCCCGGTTCCCCCCCAGACGAGCGGTGGGGCCGGAGCGGGCCGGGCCGAATCGACGTCGACCGAATCCGGGTCTGGCCCATCCTCCGATTCACCTCCGTGGATCCCTTGATCGGTATGCCGGTCTCCGCGGGGTTGGGCGTGGTCCGGACGCTGGCGGGGCCCGCCGCCCTCCGGCCACTCCCGATCATCCGCCCGTTCGGGTGCGCCGGAGCGATACGTGGTGGCGATTCGCGCGACCGTCTCTCCAGCCGCGGCGAGGAGGCCGAACAATCGATCGTCCTCTCGCAGTTTCCAGATCCTCACGCGCACGGATCGCGGATCCCCGGAAAGATTCTCCAGGTCGCAGTTCACGGAGAGCATGGCGGGAGCTGTCTGGGAGGCGAGCCGGAGGAGCCCTGCCTCGACCGCCGCTCGCCCCTCCGCCGTCAGGCGGTCGAGGAGTTCCCTCATCGTCGCCGGTAGCGGGCCCGCGCCGTGCAGTGAGGGAATGATCGACTCCCATTCGATCGCCCCACCGTCGGAGACACGGAATACCGCTTCTTCTCGCTGGACGGCGATCTCGCGATGCGTCTCGAGCCACGTTCGCCGAGATCTCGCTTCACGCCAATGGTCGAGAGCCGTCCGGTCCCCGCGCCCGGCAACCAACTGTTCGGCGATCAGGATCCCGTCCGCGACGGGTGCCGCGATCTCTTCCAGCACACCTCCATCCGCGGCGGTGAAGGGGATACCCTCGGGCGCGCGCGCGGCCAGGAGCACCCCGAACGGGCGATTCTCTTCCTCTCCCGACGCGCGAAGTCGGATCGCGATGGCCGGCCCCACGCTTCTCTCGTGCTCGCGTGTCCGGAAGAACCCGCCCCACTCCGGGCCGGCGGGTGCGACCACCACACCTTCACGACCGAGCACCGACCCTTCGAAACTCTCCGACACCGGAAGAAGCGCTCCCTCCAGCCGACCCAGCGGGCCGGTCGTCGCCACGACCCGCAGAAATCCCGGTTCCCGCTCATCCAGCCGGCCGAGCAATATCCGGTCAGTCCCCAGCAACGCGGCCACCGATTCCACCACTTCGAGTTGAAACCGGCCCACCCCCGCCGATCGCGCCAACGCCGCGGCCAGTCGCCGCTGGCACGCCACCAGCCGCGCGAGTTCCGCGACGCTGCCCGCGAATTGGGCCGCGCGTCGTCCGGAAGACGAAACGTCCGGTTCGCGTCGTGTCATCGAACCGGACGTTGGACCGTCGATGGGGGTCGGGGATTCGAATGGAGATCCCGTTCGAACATCGGACTAGCGCGCCTTCGGCGAGGGTCATCATCGGGTATCCGGGTATTCTACTCCTCACACGATCGAGGATCAATGAAAAGGACCGAGGCACCCGCGTGGCGCGCTTCCGGAGAGAATCGTTGGCCTCTCGATACGCGTCTCGATACGCGTCGGTACGCGCGCCCGCGACGCCCTCGGTGCCGACACTTCGATCAGGGGATTCGCGTGACCCGGGTGTCACCAATCGAGGTCATGGGCCGCCCAAACCCGCGGACGCTGGCGATCCATTCTCCGTCGTCACTACCGCGTGGCCTGGTTGGCGGCCGGGGGCCATCGCCGGGTGGCGAGGCGGTTTATCGGATGATAACACCGAGGTCGGGCGCCGCTAGCACGCAGGTTGCTCATAGAGCGCACTCGCGGATCCGGTCCGGTCGGACGAGGGCTCCCGCCAGGCGTCGCGGGAGCGAACAGAGGTCTGGTTCAGTGTCAATGGCGACCATATCAACCGTGCCGCGGTCGGGTTCGCGGCGCACCGAACCGGGAGGCGCAGATGCGAGTAGCGGACGTCGGAGATCGGGTGCGAGTCCACTTCACGGGGAAACTCGCTGACGGTACAGTCGTCGAATCGTCCGGAGAGGAGGGCCCGCTCGAGTTCACTCTCGGCCAATGTGAAGTGATGACGGGGTTGGAGGAACTCGTGCGGGGAATGCGTTCGGGAGAGAAGCGATGGGGCCGGATTCCGCCGGACCGCGCGCATGGCCGTCATCGAAACGACCTGTTGCTGGCCGTGGAGCGGGAACGGTTCCCGAGGCACGTCGACCCCTATACGGGACAGCAGTTGCGGATGCGTCGCGAGGGCCGCGCGGAAACGATCGTCCGCGTGGTTGCCACGACTGGCGATATGGTGCTGCTGGATACCAACCACCCGCTCGCTGGCCGGGAACTGCACGTGGAGGTGGAGCTGGTGGATATCCTGCAAGCGGGATCGGAGGTCGTCTGCTAACGATCCGGCACCCGTGGGTGTAGATGGGTAAGAAGTGAAACGCGAGGGGCGCCCGGGCGCCCCGCTTCTTTCGCGGGACCTTCCCGCCAGCCATAGTTAAGACTTCCGTTCATCATCGAGCCCCATGCGGGTTCACCGTGATTTCCAGGTGTCAGGGGCGGCGAGTCCGGGGGACCATGCCGCCGCCCGTATCCGCCTCGCCAACCGGTCGATCAACGCATGACAGGACTCCTCCAGCGCTTCGTGAACGTCCGTCGGGACGAGGTCACTCCCATCCTCCTCTCGGCCCTCTACTTCTTCTTCGTGCTGACGGCGCTGGGGGCGGTCCGGCCGGCGCGCGAGACGCTCGGGATGGAAAGCGGGCTGGACGCGGTCCGCTGGCTCTTCGTCGGGACGGCGATCATCACGTTGCTGGTGAACCCGGTGTTCGGGAAAATGGTCGCCCGGTATCGGCGACTGGTGTTCATCACGGCGACCTACCTCTTTTTCGCCGCGAGCCTGCTGGGGTTCTGGGCGCTGCTCGTGTTCGCGCCGAACGCGATCGGATCGATTACCGGGAGAGTCGTCTACGTCTGGTTCAGCGTCTTCAACCTCTTCTCGACGATGGTGTTCTGGGCGCTGATGGCGGACCGGTTCACCCTTGAGCAGGCGAAGCGACTCTTTCCGGTGATCGCCGTCGGCGGGACGGCCGGGGCGATCTTCGGCCCCGGTCTGGCGTTCCTGCTGGCGGAGCCGCTCGGCACGCCGGGCCTCCTGCTGGTGGGCGCGACTTTCCTGGTCGCGTCGGTTGGTGCCGCCTGGGCCGTCGGCCACATGCAGCCAGACCACGCGCGGCCGACCGGGACCGACGGGCCGACGCCGTCGACCGCCGATGAGCACGCGATCATCGGCGGGAGCGCCTGGCAGGGTCTAGTCGCCATCGTCCGTTCCCGTTATCTGAGCGGGATCGCCGTCTACATGCTCATCACGGCGATCATCGCCACGTTCCTCTATTTCACGCGCCTGCAGATGGTCGCCGAACTGGGCGACGATTCCGAGCTCCGCACGACGGTCTTCGCCCAGATCGACATGTTCACCCAGCTGGCGACGCTCATCCTCCAGCTCATCGTCGCGGGTCATCTGATGAAGCGGCTCGGCGTCGCCTTGACGCTCGCGATCCTTCCCATGACCGTCGCGCTCGGTTTCATCGGCCTGGCCGTGATGGGCTCACTGGCGGCGCTCATCCTCTTCCAGGCGGCGTTCAACGCGGTGCAACGCGCGATCATGCGCCCCGCCCGCGAGACGCTCTTCACCGTCGTCAGCCGCGAGGACAAGTACAAGGCGAAGGCGGCGACGGACACCTTCGTCTATCGTGCGGGTGACGTGGCGGGCGCTTTCTCGGAAGGAGCGATCAGCCGACTCGGCAGCCTCGTGGCGCTGACCTCCGTCGCCGTGCCCCTCGCGATCGTCTGGGGTGTTCTCGGGGTCTGGCTGGGCCGGAAACAGGAGGAGGTCGCGCGGACGCGGCCCGACGAACCCGGAACCGTCCGGATCGACCGCCCGGCGGCGGTGTGAACCTCCTCAACCACAACCGACTCAAGCTCATGAGGTCCTCGATGCTGAACCGTCGCGATTTTCTTTCCATGGCGCTCGTCGGAGGCGCCGGGTTGGCGCTCGATCCCCGGTCGCTCGGAGCGGCGATCCGGCAGCAGCCGCTGCTCACCCGGGCGATTCCGTCCACCGGTGAGAGGATCCCCCTCGTGGGACTGGGCAGTTCCGCCACCTTCTCGCAGGTCGCCCGAAGCGAGGATGTCACGGCGCTGCGGGAAGTGCTCTCGGCGATGGTCGAGCGAGGCGGTCGCGTCTTCGATACGGCTCCCCAGTACGGTGCCTCCGAGGAGGTGGCGGGGCTCATCGCGCGGGAACTCGGCATCACCGATCAGATCTGGTGGGCGACCAAGGTGAACGTCGCGCGAGCGGATGGCGCGGCGGATCCCGTGGCGGCGCGGAACCAGATCGAGACGTCGTTCCGGCGGATCGGGAAACGACCCGTCGACCTCATTCAGGTTCACAACCTCGGCGATGTCCGCACCCAACTCCCCATCCTCCAGGAGATGAAGGCCGAGGGACGGATCCGCTACGTCGGCATCACGACCACCTTCGAGAACCAGTACGAAGGCCTCATCGAGTACATGCGTAATGAGGAACTCGACTTCATCGGCGTAGACTACGCGATCGACAATCGTGACGTCGAGGAGGTGATCCTGCCGCTCGCCCAGGAACGGGGGATCGGCGTCCTCGTCTACGCGCCGTTCGGCAGAACCCGACTCTGGAACCGGGTCGGCGATCGCCCCGTCCCCGACTATGCCGCCGGGTTCGACGCGACGAGCTGGGCGCAGTTCTTCCTCAAGTTCGTCGTGTCACATCCGGCGGTGACGGTCATCACGCCGGCGACCAGCCAGGCGCGCAACATGATCGACAATCTCGGCGGCGCCGCCGGTCGTCTGCCGGATGAGGCGACCCGCCAGCGGATGATCGAAACCGTCGATGCCTTGCCGCCGGCGACCTGAGCATGGGGCGGGCTGACCGGGATATGTGGGACCGCCCGCTGCCGCGAAACACCCGGGGGTGGCATCGTGATCGCCGCCCCCCGGTTTCCATCTTCGGCATACGCACCATGAGCGGCTCGGCGACCCCGGGCCTACTCCCGCAGCCAAACTTGACGCCCGCGTCGTGATCGCGTTACCCTTCGCGGCATGAGCCCGATTCTCAACACCCTGCATTCCGAGCGCCTGGCGCGCGGATGGACCCAGGAACGGACGGCGCGCGCCGCGGGGATCACGCGGCAGAGCTACGCGGCGATCGAGGCGGCGACATCCGTGCCGTCAACGGAAGTCGCGTTGCGGCTCGCGCACGCGTTCGGGCGGACCGTCGAGTCGCTCTTTCGGTTGCCTGACCTGCCGCGACCCACCGTGACGGCGCGGTGGGCGGGGAAGGCGACGACGGCTGGCCAGCCGGTTCGATTGTACCGAGTCTCCGGGGACCTGCTCGCCCACGCCGTCGGTGAGGGCGACATCGTGAGCAGACCGGCGGACGGAACGGTGGTTCGGCGGACCGACGGGTCCGTCGAGGTCGCGCTCCTCCCGGGCCGGCCGCCGGAGCCGGCGCTGGCGGTGGCGGGCTGCGACCCCGCGATCGGGCTGGTGTCGGCGGCCCTGCTGCAGGGATGGGGGGTGGAGATAACCTGGCTGCCACGCGGGAGCCGCGCCGCGCTCTCCGCGCTCGCGGCGGGCGAGGCGCATGTCGCGGGCGCCCACCTGCGCGATCCGCTGACCGGCGAGTTCAATGAAGCGGCGGTCCGCGAACTGGTTCCGTTCCCCTGCACACGGGTGGGGTTCGCCTGGTGGGACCAGGGCCTCCTCGTGGCGCCCGGCAACCCTCTCGGCGTGACCGACGTCTCGAGTCTTCCGAGACCCCAGCTTCGGTTTCTCAACCGGGAACCCGGATCGGGGAGTCGGACGCTCATCGACGACCGACTGGCGGAGGCCGGGATCTCGTCGGCCACCGTGCCCGGGTACGGGACACACGCGCGAGGGCACATGGCTGTGGCGCAGGCGATCGCCGCCGGGCTGGCCGATGTGGGCGTGGGAATCCGCGCCGCCGCGCATGCGTATGGTCTTGATCATCTGCGGCTCGACACCGAGCGCTATGACCTGGTGATCCCGAACCACTTCCTGGACCTGCCGGTCATCGGCGCGTTGCTCGATCTTCTGCGCGGACCCGGCGTACGCGCGCAGGTGGAAGCGCTCGGCGGGTACGACGCGAGCGTCATGGGGGAGTAGCGGTGAGGTCCTTCCGATGATCGGGGAGCTCG